>JACQFX010000036.1 GCA_016199835.1 Nitrosomonadales bacterium
CCACTTTGGCTTTGAATCCCGGTGCGTGATTCCTTCTCGTCCTTCTCATGCGCTTGCTCCTCTGTTGGCCGCACTCCGTGCGGCTTGGGTTGAGCAAGGCTACCACTTAACAGACCGTCCGAATTGCTGGGGCCACTTCTCGGCTCCGTTGGCAAATTTATTCAGGCGTCTTCAGGAATTGCGGAGGGCGCGGGAGGCCTGGATGCTCAGCGAGTTGGCGCGGCAGGAAGAGCGGAAGAGCATTGCGGCGAAGCGGGTGGCGAGTCTGATGAGGCAGGAAAAGGAAGCGTCGATGCACTGAGGCCGGGTACGTAGAAATGCTTATTTCTGCTCTATGGGTCTGTCCGCACGAAGATAAAGTTCTTGCCACATTCCGTCCAGCGGGTGATCAAATATCACGGCTTCATCTATCGGCAGGGTGAACCAGTCGCCACGGGCGATTTCTTTTTCCAGTTGGCCGGGACCCCACGCCGAAAATCCGTTAGCGACACGCATGCCGGTGTGCGGGGACGCGCCACTTAGCAGTTTCTCAAGCAGGGACATGTCGTAGGAAAAATAAATATGCCCGGATATATTGAGGGTGCCTGCCACGGTTCCGCCACCGCGCACGAGGAAGGATATCTGGTGCGGATCGACAGGCCCACCAGCGTATAGCGGGATTTCTTTGGAGGCGGGATATTCAGGGTAGATCCTGTCGAGAAAAATGTTGCGCGGGTGGTTGAGGATGATGCCTAGCGCGCCTTTCTCGCTCCATTGTGTCATCACGATGACGCTTCCGCGAAAACGGGGATCGGTCAGCCTGGGGCTGGCGACCAGCATGAAGTTTGAAGTGGACGCGTGCGACAGTTGCGCGGGAACGAATGCCCAGAGCGCTGTCGACCAGCCACTGAAAAACAGCGCGATCAGGAGCAGCAGATTGCGGGTGCGCATGGCTGATTTTCCGTCGTTGGCGGGCATGTCGCTTCCTATTCCTGCGGCTTGGGTTTCGGGCGCTTGCCGACCTTGACCTGCACCACGACTTCGCGCTGGTTGCGCAACAGTTTGAGCACAGCCACCTTGCCGGGCGGCAGGGCGGAGACGGTCTCCAGCATGGAGTTGGAATCCGTCAGCGGCTTGCCGTCCACCGAAGTGAGGATGTCGCCCGCCTTGATGCCCGCCTGATCCGCCGGGCTGTTGCGCACCACTTCAGAGATCAGCACGCCTTGTACGTCGCCGAGCTTGAACGACTCTGCCAGCTCGGGCGTGAGTTCCTGCACCGCCACCCCGACCCAGCCGCGCGTCACCGAGCCGTTCTGGATGATCTGCTCCATGATCTTCTTCGCCGTGCTTACGGGGATGGCGAAACCGATGCCGAGCGAGCCGCCGTTGGGCGAGTAGATCGCGCTGTTGATGCCGATCAGGTTGCCGTCCACATCCACCAGCGCGCCGCCCGAATTGCCGGGGTTGATCGCGGCATCGGTCTGGATGAAATTCTCGAAGGTGTTGAGGCCGAGATGGTTGCGCTTCAGCGCGCTGACGATGCCCATGGTCACGGTCTGGCCTACGCCGAATGGATTGCCTACCGCCAGCACGATGTCGCCGACCTGCGCCTGGTCGGCGTGGCCGAAAGTGATGGCGGGAATGTTGCCGCCGGGCAGGTCTATCTTGATGACCGCGAGATCGGTGTCGGGATCGGAACCGATGATGTGGCCCGTGGCATTGCGCCCGTCCGGCAGGGCCACTTCGATCTGGTCTGCGGCCTCGACCACGTGATGATTGGTGAGTATGTAGCCTTCATGGCTGACTATGACGCCGGAGCCGAGGCTGGAACTTTGTTGTGTCGCGCCGTCATCAAGCTGGTCGCCGAAAAAGAAACGGAAACGCGGGTCGTCCATGAAAGGATTGTTCGGCACCTTTACTGTGCTGGAAGTGAAGATGTTCACCACGGCAGGCATGACTCTTTTCGCCGCTGCGCTGAAACCCGCTGCCGGTATTTTGCCGCCGCTGTCCGGCGTGTTCTCATAGAGCGTCACTACACCGCTGCGCGCCGCATTGGGCAGCAGTCCAGGTCTGAGCGTGTGGATGACGAACATCACGGCCAACCCGATGGTGGTGGCCTGTGCGAACAGGAGCCAGAATTTGCGCATGGTATGATGAAACCGCTAAATCAATATGATGAGGAAAACATGTTGCTGAACGAGTTGCGCGATTATATCGGAACCCTGCTGGAGGTTGACCGTTTTCGTGATTACAGCCCTAACGGGGTGCAGGTCGAGGGCAGGGCGGAAGTGCGCAAGATCGCCAGCGGCGTCACGGCCTCGCAGCGCTTGCTGGAAGCGGCTACGGCCTGGGGCGCGGACGCGGTGCTGGTGCATCACGGTTATTTCTGGCGCGGCGAGGATGGCGCCATCACCGGCATCAAGAAGCGCCGCGTCGCGCATCTGCTGCAACACGATGTCAGCCTGCTGGCCTATCACCTGCCGCTGGATGCGCACGCCGAACTTGGCAACAATGTCCAATTGGCCAAGCGGCTGGGCTTCGTCGAGCAGGGCCGTTTCGGTGAACAGAATATCGCCTGTCGCGGCGAACTGGCACAGGCGCAAACTCTGGATCACTTGTCTGCGCATATCGCACAGGTTTTGCGGCGTACACCGCAAGTGATAGGCGAGGCGGGGCGCAGCATACGCCGCATCGCCTGGTGCACTGGCGCAGCGCAGGGCTATTTCGAGCAGGCCATCGCTTTGGGCGTTGAGGCTTTCCTTACGGGCGAAATTTCCGAGCAGAACGTGCATGTTGCCGAAGAGACGGGTGTCGCCTTCATCGCGGCAGGTCATCATGCGACCGAGCGTTATGGTGTGCAGGCGCTGGGAGCGCATCTTGCTGCGCATTGTGGTATCGAGCACCAGTTTTTCGACATGGATTGCCCGGTCTGATGCATTGACAGTTATGTAATTTTGTGATACAAAACAATCAATTAAATTGTCTGTCGGTTAACGGAGGCTGTCATGGCGATAACTCTCGGCAGTATGACCAGCATCGCAGCGTTGAGCCAGAGCGTTGGCGTTGCGACGCCAGCGGATGCGACACAGACGCAGGTAACCGATGCGTTCAATCTCGCCGACAAACGGGCGCAGCGCCAGCTTGATTCGACCAATGTGCAGTTGTCCGTATTCGGCCAGACTAAATCCGCTTATGCGGATCTGCAAGCTGCCGCAAAAGGTTTGGCTACCCCGGAAAAGCTCAATTCGGCGGGTGAGGCCAGAACCGCGTTGCAGACTTTCGTCGATGCGTATAACAATGCCGTCAAAACCACTTCTGCTGCGGTCAGCGGAGGCGCTGATACGCGCGCTATACTCGCTGCCAATGATCTCAAGCGGCTCGTGACCAATAACAACAATGCGGCAGACTTGAAGAAGATCGGCGTCAGCGTGAATAAGAATGGCTCGCTGTCGGTTGATGCAAAAGTGTTGCAAGGCGCGGCACAGACTGACTTGAAGGCCGTGAAGAATACGCTGGGCAAGATAGGAGCGCAGACGGCGACGGTCGTATCGAAAGAGTTATCGGAGGCCGGGAATATCGGTGGCGCGGTCAGTTCCTTGAGCGCGCGCGCCCAGAGTTTTCAGGCCAAAGCAGCAGAGCAGAAGAAACTTGCGACCGCCTCGCTGAATACGGTTCAGCAACAAGCTGCAAACTCTGGAAATACGACGGGCGGCATCGCTGCTTATTTGCAAACGCTTTCCTTCTAAGGGATGTGTGCGGCAGTGCATCGGTAGTAACTGAGAAAGGCGGCTGACATGGACGTTGCTTCGATTGCTTCTCTACCCGTTACCGTATCTGACCGTTCTGGTGCGGTAGCTGTTTCTGTCCCGGTGCCGACTGGCAGCGCTGTTCCACTTGTCCCCAGGCTGGATACTTCCTCTTACGTTCCCACCCAAACAAATGTGTCTGCAACAGTGCTTGATGCACCCAATACCCAGCCTGCGGACCTGCTTGCACAGGCAGTCAAACAGGTGAATGAAACTTTCAGCCAGAAAGGGCAGAGCCTGTATGCATCCTTCGAGAAGGACAAGGATACGGGGATCAGTGTGGTAAAGATCGTGGATAAAAAAACCAACGAAACGATAAGCCAGCTCCCGCCCAAGCAGATGGTCGCATTCGCGCAGTCCATGGAGGCATCACAGGCCATGCACGGAAAGCTGCTGCACTACAAAGCTTGAGCGTCATTGAATTTCATCCAGCGTTCCATCCATAAACAGCAGCGCGCAACGCACCTCTTTCCCCGCATATATCGCCCGCATGGCATCGCGATATTCCATCAGTTGTGCCGGATCCGCGCTTTCGCCAGTCTTGTAGTCCAGCACCCACACCTCGTTGTCGAATTCCACCAGCCGGTCTATGCGCTTTAACTCACCGCGTGCATCGATGTAGGGTATTTCGTTGCAGGCGGCGCGATAGTGGCGCGGGTCGAAATAGCGTTGCAGATGGGCTTGCGCGAGCAGGTGCTGTGCTTGTTGCCAGAGGGCATCCATTGCGTCCGCAGGTATGCCGCAACGTGCCTGCAACTGTGACCGGTCACTTATGGTATTGGGCGGCGCGAGATGTTGCAGCAAGGCATGCAGCCATGTTCCGCGACGCTGTTCCGTGGTGCTATGTGCTGTGCGCTTCCCGGTCGGGATGGCGAATTGCAGCGCATCCGATCCAGTAATGGCGCGATTTTCTGCAACCGGAAAAGTGATGACGGAAGCGGCGACCCGTAGCGGATTGTCATGCGGCGCCAGCGCAGCCGCGATACGTCCATGCCACGAGGCATCATCCGCTTCGCCGCTGCCGCTCACCAGCAGCGCTTGCTTGGCACGCGTCATGGCGACATAGAGTAGATTCATTTCTTCGCGTTTGGCATATTCCTCTTCGGCCTTAAAGTAATGCGCGCGCCGCGCGCCGCGTCCGCGTTTGTCGGTGTACAGCGAGAAGTGCAGCGGCTGCGGCGCATTAGATGGCCAGTCCAGCAGCACGCCGTAGCTGTCGGTCTGACGCTGTGTGTCGTTGGCGTCGAGCAGCCACACGATGGGTGCTTCCAGTCCCTTGGATTCATGCACGGTGTAGATGCGCAGCGCATTGTCGATTTTGCCCACCTTGCCTTCATCCGGAGCTTCATTTTCTGCCGCGCGCAATTCGCGCAATTCTGCGAGGAATCGCGGCAGGCTGGGATAGCGTCCGGCATCCACGTTGAGTGCGATTTCCATGAAGGCTTGCAGGTTGGCATGCACGGTCTCGCGCAGCTCGGCAGGCAGCGCCGCCGCATAGCGATGCGCGAGGTCGCCTTCGAAATAGATGCGGTCGAGCAGGTCGTGCACCGGCAGCTTGTCGGCGAGTGACAGCCAGCTTTGCAGCAAAGTGTGGGCGCGCATGAGCCCGGCTGAGGCAGAGCCGTTCAGCGCGCAGCGTTGCAGTCGCATCCACCAACCGCCTTCGGCATCCTGCGCGAGTTGCATCAGGTCATCATCGGAGCAGGCGAACAGCGGCGAGCGCAACGCCTGCGCCAGTTCGAGATCGGCGAACGGGGTGATAAGAAAGGTCAGCAGCGCCTGGATGTCTTCCGCTTCCAGCGTGTCGAGCAGGCCGCCCCGGCGCGAAGTCAGGAATGGGATATGGCGCATGCGCAAGGCGTGTTCATATACGCGCAGATGCGTGCGTTTGCGCACCAGCACCATAATGTCGCGATATTCGGCGCGGCGCAGACCAACGCCTTCCTCCTGAATGCTCCAGTTGGCGACGAGGTCGGCTACCTGCGTGGCGAATTGTTCGGCTTCGAGCTCGCGCGCACCGCTTGCTGCTTCGGCACGCGGCTCGGTGAGCGGGTTGCGCAAGGTCAGGAATGCATCGGCGATTTCTGCCGGCTCCGGTTTTTCCATCACAGCGAGTGGCAGCACTTCGACATGGCCGGGCAATTCACTCTGATGCGCGGCATGTTCTTCAAAATCCACGAAGCCGTCCGGCAACGACCTGAATACGCCATTCACCGCATTCAGCACGGCGGGCGAGTTGCGCCGCGTGATATTTTGCGTGAGGAAGTGCGCGTTGAATTCGTGCTGCAGGAATTCGCGCACTTCGCCGAACAAACGCGCATCGGCGCGGCGGAAGCGGTAGATGGACTGCTTGGGGTCGCCTACCACGAACACCGTGGGACGCGATTCCACCGCCGCCGCAGCGGCGAACCAGGATTGCAATATTTGCCACTGCAATGGGTTGGTATCCTGGAACTCGTCCAGCAACACGTGCCGGTAGCGGCTGTCGAGTTTGTACTGCATGTACTCGGCGCATTCGCCCTGGTTGAGCACGCGGCACACCTGCCATTCCAGATCGGTGAAATCCATCTGCTGCGCGCGCAGCTTCAACTCCTGATAATGCTCAAGCAAGGCTGCGCCGCAGCGCAGTGCGGCCGCATTCATGCGCAGGGCTTCCTGTTCGGTCAGCGCATCATGCACAGCCAGCAAACTGGCTTGCAGCGCATCGCGGGGAAGGATAAAAGCATCTTCCTGCTGCTTGGTCGTCGGCTTGAAAGGGCTGCCAATTCGAGGTTCATCTTTCAGCGTAAACAGCAACGGCCACAATCTGGAGAAACGCTCGTCCGGCTTTGAATCTGTCCATGCCTGTTCCAGCTCGCTCGCTTTGGCTTGTTGGGGGCCGGTGCCATTGCACGCAAGTTGGGTGGTGAACTTGAACAACATTTCCTTGTTATTGTCATGCCCCCAATCGACAGCCGGATCGGCATTCGCATCGACATCGAGTTCGTCGCGCAATTGCTCCAGCGCCCAATCTACAGCTCCCTCTCCCGCGCTTTCGTGCTCCCCTCTCCCGCTTGCGGGAGAGGGGCCAGGGGAGAGGGTGGCGGTATATGCCCACCACTCGGCGCGCTTGTGCACGAAATTTTCCAGCAGTGCGCGCGTGCTATGCAGGCCGTATCTTGCAAACAGCCATTGCATGGATTGTGCGGCTGCGCTTTCCGGCGCGGCGCGCAGGCTATCGGCGAACGCCTGCCACGCTTCTTCACGCAGCGCCGTCGTGCGTTCCAGCAAAGACATGCCTACCGGCACGCCGGCATTCAGCGGCGCGCGCTGGATGATCTGCATGAACCAGCCGTGAAAGGTGCTGATGGTGATGCCCGGTTGTGCCAACAGGAAGTCGCGGTACAGGCCGCGCGCTTTTTCCAGTAGCGCGTCGTCGATAGCGTCGAGGCCGCGCTCGCGCAGGAATCCTCGGATCGTCGCATCATCCCCCACTGCGAGCAGATGCAGCCACTCATGCAAGCGCGCCTGCATCTCCTGTGCGGCCTTGCGCGTGAAAGTGATGGCGAGGATTTCGCCGGGTTTCACCTCCGCCAGCAGCAGGCGCACGATGCGCGACACCAGCAGCCAGGTCTTGCCGCTGCCCGCGCAGGCTTCGACCACGATGCTGTGGCGGGGATCGAGGGCGAGGTGATTGTTCATGCCCATTCCGCCTTCCGGCACAAACCGCGCATCTCGCAATAAGCGCAAGCCTCATCCACGCCATGCGCGGGCATGGCCGCACCGTCGCGTATCTGCGCGAACACGGCCGTCAGGCGCGCGATGTTGGCCTGTGCCAGTTGCGGCAGATCATGCGGCGGTGCGATCTGGATTACCTTGTCCTTTTCGATGCTGATGAATGCGGCCTCGTCGGCTTCGTACACGTGGGCGTAACAGGCCAGTTGCACGTCCTCGCCCGGCTCCTTGAGCTTGTTGTGCAGGCGCAGCGCATCCATCATTTTGTAATCCAGCACTTTGCTTGCGCGGTCCCGCGCATCCACGCGGTCTATGCGTCCATGCAGCATCAACTCTGGTGTCAGCGGCAATTCGAACGGCACTTCACCGTTCTGGTAATGCCAGCCTTCCGCCTCGCTTTTGAGTTGCGCGTCGAGATAGGCGGGGATCGCCTGCTGCCAGCGCAGCAGCCAGGCGCGCGCCAGATAATCGTGCTTCACTGCGGGTGCAAATACTTCGTTGCTGATGCTGTGCAGCGCCTCGTCCAGAACTTTTCCGGCATGTGCATCGAGCAGCGGGAACCGCTGGTGGAAGCGGTGCAGGATGGCATGCACCCACTCGCCGTAATCGCGCTTTTCCACGCCTTCGCGCACTTCGTCGAGCTCGTTCAGGCGCAGCATATGGCGCGCATAATATTGATAGGGGCAGGCGACGAGGCTGTTGTAGCCGCTGGCCGAAATGCGTTGCGGGATGAGGCTTTGCGGCACGCTGGGCGTGGGCATGGCCGCCGCATCGGGCAAGGCGGAGTCGGCGCTGCGCACATGCGCGCTTTGCAACAGCGCGCCCAGTTCGCGTTCCGCCAGGTCGTCGCCATAGGCCAGCTCATGCAGCGCGCGCAGCATTTCCAGATAGGGACTCAGCAGATTCGGTTCGCCGCATTTGCTTTCTTGCCAGGTCGCCAGCACCGTATCGTTCATTGCGAGCAGCGCCAGCAGGTCGTCGCGTTGCCGCGCCAGATGCGCTTCGCGCGTGGGCAATCCTAGGGTTGCGCGCACCGCATCGTTGAACCACATGCTGCCGTTGTCCGTGCCCGGCAGATGCGTCGCATCCGCGCCCAGCAGCAGCACGGCGTCGAAGCTGCGCCAGCGCGTGGCGGCGAGCGAAGTGAGCCGCACCGGGCTGTCTATGGATTTATCGCTGAAAGTATTTGCGTCGAGTTGCTGTGCCAGCCAGTGCCGCCATTCGGTGCGGCTGAACCGCGTGGGGTCTGCCGCCAGTTCCTGCTGCCAGGTTTGCAGCGCCTGCAATAATTGCGCGCCCGCCGCATCCGCTGCCAGCCCTTGCACCACGCCGAGTATGGACAGGCTTGCATTCAGCGCATGCAGCCAGCCGCTCAAGGTCGTGCTGCTCTTGCCCAGCACTTCCGCCGCCTGGCGCAAACGCACCAGCGCTGTCTGCATCCCGGCCTCGCCTTGCGCCAGATCGAGGAAGGCTTGCAGGTGTGAAGCCACGCCGTGTTTGCGCACCAGTTGTTCGAGTTGATAAACCACCTGCTTGCGCTCGCCCGGATTCTGGTCGGCGAAGATGAACGGCGACTTGAGCAGGTCGAGCAAGTCCTGATGGTAGAAGTCGCTTTGTAACGCATCCAGCCAGCGCATCAATAGCGTGCTCACCGACAGCGTGGACAGAGTCCAGCCGGTCTCGTCGCTCACCAGCACCTCGGCACGTTCCAGCAAGGCGCGCACGCGCCGCGCCACGAGACGGTCTTGCGCGACGATGGCGATGTTTTTTTTACCGGCCAGCAGCCAGCGCCGCACTTGCACTTCGGCGGCATGCGCTTCCTGCTCCAGACCGTGCGCGCCGAACAGGCGCAGGCGGGTAGTCAACGCGGCATGCGGATGATGTTCGCGCAGGTGGGTGGCCTGCTCGCGCAAGTGCCTGTGGGGTGCGCGCAATGCCGCATCCGGCACCGCGTGCTGCTGTGCGCCCATTTCGCGCAGGTCGAATATCGTCACCGGCGCACGTTCGGCATACGCCTCCAGAAAGCGTACCTCCGGCATGGCAAGACTGGATGCCACCAGCACATACAGCGGCGCATCCGCCTGTTGCGCCAACTGCGCCAGGCGCTGCTGTTGCGCGCGCGCCGCATCAAGTTCGCCGCTGGCGTTCATCGCGTACCACAGTTCATGCACCACGCGCGCTTCAAACTGCATGGCCACATTGCGCCTGGCCTGATAGGCGGCTTCCAGTTGCGCGAGAAAGTCCGCTTCGTTTTGCGGCAAGGCAACACGGTGCTGCGTCAGTTCATCCAGCAGCGCCAGCAGCTCGCGCGCGATGCCCCACAAGTCGGCGTCCTGAAACCAGCGGCGCGCGCGCAGCGCCTGATACAGGGTGGCGGCGCGGCAGGTGTCGGGAACGATAGCGCCAGCCAGGGGAATGGATTGCGTCCACTCGTTGAGCGTGAGCATCTGCGGCAGCAGCAGTGCCGGCAAGTTCGCCGTACGGGCCAGCGCCTGCGCCAGCGGTTGCACGACGTGGTGGTTGGGCAGCAGCACGATGGCGCGGCGCAGGTCGGGCGGTGCGTGCTGTGCGAGGATCGCGCGCGCGATGTTCCCGAAAAAAACGGTGGCTGTGGTTTGCGTCACTTAAGGGCCGTAGGTAATTGGCATATTGATCAGATCAAAACAGTATGAAATATTTCTTTCTCCTCGTATAAGTCAATGCCCACGCGCCTATGGTCAGCACCCATGCAATGATCTTCACCATGGGCGATTGAAAAACCAGTATGTCCAGTTGCAGCACCAGGGTGAAAGCGGTGAAGTTGAATGCCACTATCGCGAAGATGATGGATTGGGGCAGCTTGAGCATGAGCGATATTCCTTGTCGATACTGTTTAGCGGGTCAGCCCCGCATAGATGAGCAGCACTTTTTCAGGCAGGCATTTTACGTGATCGACCACCATATAGTTCATCGCGCCGAATATTCTGGATACATAGCGGTCGGCAGCGGGATCGAGACTGATGCAGTAGGTGTGGATGCCATTGCGCTTGGCGTCCTCGACCGATTTTTTGGTGTCGTCGTGCAGGTATTGCCGATCCGGGGAATCGACGTCCGAGGGCTCGCCGTCGGTCAGGATGAGCAATAACTTCTTGCTGGATTTCTGTTCGTTCAGATGATGGGTCGCGTGGCGTATCGCTGCACCCATGCGGGTGCCGCGCCGTCCTGTCATGCCGGCGATGCTGGCTTTCGGGCCATCATCCCAGGGCTGGCCGAAATCCTTCATGCGGAAATATTCGACGAAGTGGCGGCTGTCGGAATAGAAGCCGTGGATGGCGAACGGGTCGCCGACCGCTGCGATGGCTTCCGCAAACAGGACGCTGGATTGCTGGGTGAGTTGCAGCGCGGTGTGTTCGCGCTCCTGCACTTTTTCGTTCATCGAGCGGGAGAGGTCGAGCAGCATCAGCACCGAGATGTCGCGGGTCTTGCGTATCGAACGCATCATGATGCGTGGATCGGGCTGCAAGCCCATCCGCATATCGGTTTGCGCGCGAACGGCGGCATTGATGTCTATCTCGTCTCCCACTTCGAGTTTACGGGCGCGGTGGGCCGCCCCGTCGCGGATGGCGCGCAGCAGGGCTTTCATGCGCGAGATGAGCGGGCCGTTCTGCGCGACGATGGCATCTATGATTTTCAGGTCGCCGGCTTCGGGTTCCCTTTCCCGCAAAGTCACCCAGGCCAGATCCTCGGTGCGGTTGCGGTAATTCCATTCCGGATAGAAGAAGGTTCCGGAAGCCGCCTTCCCGTCTTCCGCTGTGTCGAGTATCTGCATCGGGCGCTTCCGTGGATCCTTGTTGCCTTCTTCCTCTATGCCCACGGTGGATTGGGACATGAAATAGGGATTGATCACTTCGAGCGGCTCGCCGCGCCGCCGCCACAAGAAGCGGTTGTCGTCGCGGTAGGGGACGTCCTGCGCATCCGAGTGTGCATGGAACTTGATTCTCTTCGCGCGAAACGAATCCGCGAGCTTCAAGCCTACGCTCAAGGAAATCTGCTGCTCATCAGGATTGGCCGCATTGAATAACGCACGCGCTTGCACGACCCAGGGATCATCATCCGGATAGTTCTCATCGAGCAATGCACGCGCAAGGCGAGCCAGATAATTTCCTGCGGTCGGATTATCCTGCGGAGTGGCCGTGTGCTGCATGGCCCAGAGGCGTTTCAGTCCGGGGAATCTGCGGATAGCCAACGCTTCCACGCGCGCGTCCTCGATTGCGGAGATCATGGCGATCTGCCATTTATCGAGCGAGCGCGCAGACAGGCGTTCCTCTGTATAAATCAGATGGCAAGCGGCATGGGCGGCAGCGGCACGATATATCTCCAGCCCCGTGACGCGCCGGCCGCCATCCGTTGTGCGAGCGTAAAAAACCTCGGGCAGATGGATGCGGAAATGTTCGATGAACGGTTGGCTGGCTGCATCTTCCCCGGATTCGACCTGGCTTTGTTGCACGATGAAATCGCAGTCCCACAAGGCGCGCAGATAGATGCGGAGGCGGCGCTGGACATCGGTGAACCGGGTTTGTTCGCGCGCGTCGTCCTCCGCAGGCAACTCCTGCCGGGAGGCCGAACTGAGGTAGTTCTTTAGTCCGGTTGCGAGACGGTCGAGGACGGCTTTCATGTAAAAATTATCGTTCAGTTTTTGTAGGTCGGGCTTTGCCCACCATGTCAGGCAAAGCCCGACCTACATTGGATTCCGGTTCATCCTGCCTGAGGTCATAGAGATCATCCCGTTCACGTCTAGCCGAAATACGTAGTCACCGCCGCATCCAGCGCATCGCGCATATCTACATCGTCGGTGATCGGCGACACCAGCGCGACGCGGCAAGCCCGTTTCGGGGCCAGATGTTTGGCGATCAGGTTGCCCGCGTAGATCAGCATGCGTGTGGAGATGCCTTCGTCCAGTCCGTGGCCCTTGAGGTTGCGCGCCATTTTCGCAATGTGCACCAGCTTGCCCGCGATCTCCTGGGTAACGCCGGTCTCATGCGCGACGATCTCCTGTTCGATCGCATGCTCGGGATAATTGAAATCGAGCGCGCCGAAGCGCTGCTTGGTGGATTGCTTGAGATCCTTCATCACGCTCTGGTAGCCTGGATTGAATGAAATCACGAGCTGGAAATCGGGATGGGCATGCACCAGTTCGCTGGTCTTTTCCAGTGGCAGCACCCGGCGGCTATCGGTGAGCGGATGGATCACCACGGTGGTGTCCTGGCGCGCTTCCACGATCTCGTCGAGATAGCAGATCGCGCCATAACGCGCCGCGATGGCCAGCGGCCCGTCCTGCCAGCGCGTGCCGTTGGCATCGAGCAGGAAGCGGCCCACCAGATCGGAGGTGGTCATGTCTTCGTTGCAGGCGACGGTGATCAGCGGCTTGCCGAGTTTCCACGCCATGTATTCGATGAAGCGCGTTTTGCCGCAGCCGGTCGGGCCTTTGAGCATCATCGGCATGCGCTCGGCATAGGCCGCCTCATACACCGCGATCTCATCCGACACGGCGCGGTAGTAGGGCTCTTTCTCGATACGGTATTGGCCGATGATGTCGCTCATTACGGTTCCTTGCATTGCAATTTATATCGTGGGTGGCTGGTGGCCATCGTAGTGACTATGCCAGCCCTGCGATCCAGTGCTGGTAAAGCTGCCGCGCGACGGCGTGCAGTTGCGGCAGCTTGTCTGCCATTTGCGCCTGCATGACCGATGCGGATTGCACGGCGGGGCTGCTGGTGCTGGCGGCGATCTCGTCCGTTCCCACCGCACACCAGTCGCGGATCATTTCCTCGGTCATTTCCACATGGCATTGCAGCGCGAGATGTTTGCCGATGGCCCAGGCCTGATGCGCGCAATGCGCGCTGGACAATAGGTGGATCGCACCTTGCGGCAGGCTGAAGGTCTCGCCGTGCCAGTGGAAGGCGTCGAACGGTTGCGTGTCGCCGAACCATGTGCGCGCCACCTCGTTGTCCGAGACCGTTGCGCGGCCCCAGCCTATCTCCTTCACCGGATTGCGCGTAACCGCGCCGCCGAGTGCCCTGGACATGAGCTGTCCGCCGAGGCAGTGGCCCAGCACGGGGATGTCGAGCGCCACGGCAGCGCGGATCAGCGCCAGCACCTGCGGTATCCACGGCAGGTCGTCGTTCACGCTCATCGGCCCGCCCATGAACACCAGCCCCGACCAGGCCGATGCATCATGCGGCACGGCCTCGCCCGCATCTATGCGAATGAGCTGCCACGGAATGTTTTGCGCGTCGAGGAATTCGGCGAAATAGCCGGGGCCTTCGGTGTGCATGTGACGGAAGATGGCGATGGGTTTCATGGGTGGATTCGCTCTCGGGATGGTCGTGGCGCGCAGTCAATGATACCTGCCCGACAATAGCAATAATTGTTGACTTATTTACTCGGTAATAGTATGTTAATACCACAGTTTGCGGAAGCGGCAAATTGTAGTGAGCCAGTTCCGCCACTCGTTTTCCCCAGCTTACTTACAGGAGGTTGACATCATGGACAAGACACTCCAATTCGGCAATCCGGAAATGCCGCCAGAGGATCGCGATTTTTATATCGAGTTTGGCGCAAGCACTGCACTGGCCTGGGCCATTGTGCTTCTGGTTTGAATTTTCACTCGATTGAGGCAGAGACAGATAAGGGCGGGTGACCGCCCTTATCGTTTTCCCGGAGAGCCGTATTACTTTCCGCCCATCTCCAGCATGAGCTGATTCACCCGCTTCACAAAGCTGGCCGGATCATCGAGCTGTCCACCTTCGGCCAGCAGCGCCTGGTCGAACAGCACTGCTGCCCAGTCGTCGAACCTGGCTTCTTCGTATTTCAGACGCAGCACCACCGGATGCTTGGGGTTGATCTCGAGTATCGGCTGCGAAGTCGGCGCTTTCTGTCCGGCGGCTTTCAGCATGCGCGCGAGGTTGGCCCCGATGTCGTGTTCGTCCGCGACCAGACAGGCGGGCGAGTCGGTCAGGCGATGGGTGACGCGCACGTCCTTGACGCGCCCGGTGAGGCTGCCCTTGATCTTGTCGGCCAGGTCTTTCAACTCGTCGGCTTCCTTGGCCTGTTCCTGCTTCTCGGCTTCATCTTCGAGTTTGCCTAAATCCAGACCGCCCTTGGCGACCGAGACCAGCTCCTTGCCCTCGAATTCGGTGAAGTGCGAAACGACCCATTCGTCCACGCGATCAGACAGCAGCAGCACTTCGATGCCTTTCTTGCGGAACACTTCGAGGTGCGGGCTGTTCTTCGCGGCGTTGAAGGTTTCGGCGGTGACGTAGTAGATCTTTTCCTGGCCTTCTTTCATGCGAGCCATGTAGTCCTTCAGCGACACGGTCTGATCCGTCGTGTCGGCCAGTGTCGAGGCAAATCGCAACAACCCGGCGATCTTGTCCTTGTTGGCGAAATCCTCGCCCATGCCTTCCTTCAGCACGTTGCCGAATTCGCCCCAGAATTTGGCGTACTTCTCCGCCTCGTTGTCGGCCAGGTCGGACAGCAGGCCCAGCACCTTGCCGGTGCAGCCTTTGCGTATGGCCTCGATGTCTTTCGATTCCTGCAATATCTCGCGCGACACGTTGAGCGGCAGGTCGGCGGAATCCACCACGCCGCGCACGAAGCGCAGGTATTGCGGCATCAGTTGCTCGGCATCGTCCATGATGAACACGCGGCGCACATAGAGCTTGATGCCGTGGCGCGCATTGCGATCCCACATATCGAACGGTGCACGTCCGGGGATGTACAGCAACTGCGTGTATTCCTGCCGCCCTTCGACGCGCGCATGCGTCCACGCCAGCGGGTCGTCGAAGTCGTGGCCGACGTGTTTGTAGAATTCCTTGTACTGCTCTTCGGTGATCTCGTTCTTGCTGCGCGCCCACAGGGCGGAGGCCTGATTGACGGTCTCGTCTTCGTCGAGGATTTCGTTCTTGCCTTCCTTCCACTCTTCCTTCTTCATCAGGATGGGCTGGACGATGTGGTTGGAATATTTGCGGATGATGCCGCGCAGTTTGTGGCCTTCGATCAGGTCGCTCTGATCTTCGCGCAGATGCAGCGTGATCTCGGTTCCGCGCGTTTGTTTGTCCAGCATCTCGATGGAGAATTCGCCGCCGCCGTCGGATTCCCAGCGCACGCCCTGATCGGTGTGCTCGCCCGCGCGGCGCGTCAGCACCGTCACTTTGTCGGCGACGATGAAGGCGGAATAGAAACCTACGCCGAACTGGCCGATCAGGTTGGCGTCATTCTGCTGGTCGCCGGACAAGCGCGTGAAGAATTCGCGCGTGCCGGATTTTGCGATCGTGCCGAGATTGGCGATGACCTCGTCGCGGTTCATGCCTATGCCGTTGTCGGCGATGGTCAGCGTGTGCGCGTCCTTGTCATAGGCGATGCGGATGTTGAGTTCGGAATCGTTCTCGAACAGGCTGGCATTATGCAGCGCCTCGAAACGCAGTTTGTCGCAGGCATCGGAGGCGTTGGAAACCAGCTCGCGCAGAAAGATCTCGCGGTTGGAATACAGCGAGTGGATCATCAGTTGCAGCAGTTGTTTGACTTCGGTCTGGAAGCCCAGCGTTTCGCGGCTGGCGGTGGTTTCTGTCATGGGGGTCTCCTCAGTTGGTTAAAGCAAAGCGCAGTTAAAATTGGGGCGGCTGTCCGGATTTCAAGGGGGATGTGATATGTGCGGGCGGCAAGTCGGCGAGATAACGCTCATACATCTGCGTGTAGGCGTCTTCGATGTTTTGGGTAAACAGTTTGCTGTCGAATAGCGGTGTGGTGAACCGGTTCTGCTCAAGTTTCTGCCGGATGCGCTTGAGGCGTTCCGGGTTGGTGGCAAGCTCGACAGCCAGCACTTCGTATCCTTCTTGTGTGGCGGTGATGAGTTCCGGCAGGTGTATGGCGTTGAGCAGGCTGGAGGCCATTCTGCTGGCGAAGGCTTCTCCCTTGCAGGTCAGCACAGGCAAGCCGACCCACAGCGCATCGCTGGCGGTGGTGCCTGCGTTGTAGGGCAGGGTGTCCAGGAGCAGGTCGGCCACACGAAGTCTTGCCAGATGATCTTGCTGTAACGGCATGCGCTTGGCAAAAATGAGTCGATCAGAATTCACCCCGCCATGCATGGCTTCCTGTTGCAGGTTGTGCATGGCCGCATCAGGCATCATGGTAAGCCAGAGTACACTGCCATCAACCTGCTTCAGAATTCGCATCCAGATATCGAAGGTGCCTGGCGTAATCTTGTAGCTGTTGTTGAAGCAGCAGAACACGAAACCCTTTGATGGCAGCCCCAACTCCTCCCGCGTGAACCTGCGGTCTGCGACAGGGCGTTTCTCGTCGCTGGGCATGAAGCATGGCAGGTAAGCGATATTCTCGGAGTAGTGCTGTCGACTCTCTTCCGGTATGAGCACGGGATCCGCAATCAGGTAGTCTATATATTTTGCGCCCATCGTCCCTCCATAACCAAGCCAGACAGCTTGTATGGGGGCGGCGCGTTTGGCGAATATGCCCGCCCGACTGTCTTTGGTTTGTCCGCCCAGATCAATGGCGATATCAATCTCCATCTTTCTGGCCAGTTCGGCTATGTCCCGGTCGGATTTATTCCTGACGTCGAGGAATTGATCGAAGGCATTTTCCATCCGTTTTCTCATCTCGTCCCCGGTATTCGGACCGAAGGAGAATGCATACGCCTCAAATCGGTTCCTGTCGTGGGATTCGATCAGGCTTGCCAGCAGGATGGAGACGGGATGACTGTAAAAATCCGCAGAGAAATACCCGATGCGTATCCTGGTGTGTCGGGCGCGCTTGCTTATCGTGGGGAGATCAAGGCTGGGCGGATATTCCGCATCAACCAGAATTTCTGCCACTTTGCGTTGCAAGGGCAGCGAGCCGGTCAAGGCTTGCAGCGCAAAAGGAGTAACCACCTTTTCACCGCGCTGAATTTTTTGGGTGAGCTGGACAAGCTGGTTTCCCACATCACGCCAATCGCAAATGTGCATCTTCGCATGCAGCCATTTGCCATATAGAAACTCGTAGTCTGGCTTGATCGCCAGGGCGCGGGCATAGCTTGGTATTGCGGCATCAAATTGTTTGAGGTCTTGCAGTATATTGCCCCGGTTGTTATGGGCGATTGCGTGGTCTGGCTGGAGCGCAATGGCTTGATCGTAGTTTTGCAGTGCAGCCTGATATTGGCCTAGCTTGTGGAGTACGAAGCCACGGTTGACATAGGCGGCCGTATAATTGGGCTTAAGGGCGATGGCTCGATCACAACTTTGCAGCGCTGCCTGGTATTGCTTCAACACTTGCAGCACGGCTCCCCGGTTGTTGCAGGCCTCCGCATAGTCTGGACTCAACTCGATGGCTTTGTCGTAACTCTCCAATGCTGCCTGGCACTGATGTAACTCGTACAAAATATTGCCGCGATAATGGTAGGCCTCTGCATAGTCCGGCCGGAGTGCGATGGCTTGGTCATAACTCGCAAGTGCGGCCTGGCTTTGCGCCAGGTCTTTCAGGATATTGCCCCGGCTCAGGTGAGCCTCGGCAAGATTCGGCTTGAGCGCGATGGCTTGGTCATAGTTAAACAGTGCGTTGTCGTACTGCTTGAGTGCGCACAATGCGTTGCCCCGATTGTGGTAAGCATTGGCATTGCCCGGGTTAATCTCTATCGCCTTGCCTATCAACTCGATGGCACGCTGAAAATCCTTTGTTTGCGCGGCTACGACTCCCCGCAGATGCAAAGCATCAAAGTGTCCGGGCTGCGATTTGAGAATCTCTTCGCATACGGCCGCCGCTTGAGCAAGCTGCCCTGCCTGGTGCAAGGCTAATGCCTCTTTGAATTTTGCGGCATTCAAAAACGCTGTTCCATCTATGACGTTTGATAACTCTATTTCTCAATCAATGCATAGGCAGAATGATTATGTATGGATTCAAAATTCTCGGACTCCACCACATAGGCATCAATACGCTCATCCTTGTTCAGTGCCGTCGCCACGTCGCGCACCATGTCTTCGACGAACTTGGGATTGTCGTAAGCGTGTTCGGTGACGAATTTTTCGTCGGGGCGTTTGAGCAAACCATATAGTTCGCTGGACGCCTGCTCTTCGGCGTAGCGCACCACTTCCTCTATCCACACCGACTTGTTGGTGCGCACGGTAATGGTGACGTGCGAACGCTGGTTGTGCGCGCCGCGTTCGGAGATTTTCTTGGAGCAGGGGCACAGGCTGGTGACCGGCACTTGCACTTTCATGGTGAAGCGGTAACGCCCGTTGTCTATCTCGCCGACGAAAGTCACGTCGTAATCGAGCAGGCTTTGCACGCCGGACACCGGCGCAGTCTTGGTGACGAAGTAGGGGAATGACATCTCGATGTGCCCGGACTTTGCCTCGAGTTTGTGCACCACTTCGCGCAATATGCTTTCGAACGACTCCACCGAAATGTCGCGTCCGTGGTTGTTGAGTATCTCGACGAAACGCGACATGTGCGTGCCCTTGAAATCGTGCGGCAGATACACGTACATGTTGAAGCTGGCGATGGTGTGCTGCACGCCGGAACTCTTGTCCTTGACGATGACGGGGTGGCGTATGCCTTTGATGCCGACTTTGTCTATCGCCAGATGGCGCGCGTCGGCCTGGTTCTGCACGTCGGCTATGGGTTTTGTTGCGTGGGAGTTCATGATTACCCTCTCTTGAAAACTTCCCTCTCCCCAGCCCCTCTCCCGCAAGCGGGAGAGGGGGGCCGACAGGCCGGGAGAGGGTGAATAATTATAAACTGATACCCGATGCTTTTACTCTGGAATTTTGCACCGTATGGATGCGACGATACCGGCAGCGTCCAGCCCGCAAGCGGCCAGCATCTGCGCCGGTTCGCCGTGTTCCAGGAACACATCGGGCAAGCCTAGATGCAGCAGCGGTACGGTGATGCCATGTTGCTGCAAACACTCTGCCACCGCGCTGCCTGCGCCGCCCTGCACGGTATTCTCCTCCAGCGTCACCAGCAGCGTGTGCTCGCGCGCGAGACGCAACACCAGTTCTTCGTCTAGCGGTTTGACGAAGCGCATGTTGGCGACGCTGGCGTTGAGTTGTTGCGCCGCCTGCATTGCCGGAGCGAGCATGGAGCCGAAAGCGAGGAGGGCGATCTTCTCGCCTGTGCGCCGCACTTCGCCTTTACCTATGGGCAGCGGCAGCAAGGCGGATTCTATTTTCACGCCCGGCCCGCAACCGCGCGGATAGCGCACGGCAGTCGGTGTGTCGAGGTGGAACGCGGTGCTCAGCATGCGCCGGCATTCGTTCTCGTCGGCGGGCGCCATGACCGTCATGTTGGGGATGCAGCGCAGAAAGCTCAGGTCGAAACAGCCCGCGTGCGTCGCGCCGTCCGCACCGACCAAACCGCCCCGGTCTATCGCCAGCGTCACCGGCAGATTCTGGATGGCGATGTCGTGGATGAGCTGGTCGTAAGCGCGTTGCAGGAAAGTCGAATAGATCGCCACCACGGGTTTGTAGCCGTCGCAGGCCAGACCGGCGGCGAAGGTCAGCGCATGCTGCTCGGCGATGCCCACGTCGAAGTAGCGCCCGGGAAATTTTTCGGCGAACTCGACCATGCCCGAGCCTTCGCACATCGCGGGTGTGATGCCGATCAGGCGTTCGTCCTGTGCCGCCATGTCGCACAGCCAGGCGCCGAATACCTGCGTGTAAGTCGGCGCGCCCCCGGCCTTGGGCGTGATGCCGTTCTGCGGATCGAATTTGCCTACGCCGTGGTACAGCACGCTGTCCTGTTCTGCATGGGGATAGCCTTTGCCTTTCTGCGTGACCACGTGCAGGAATTGCGGTCCTTCGAGCTGGCGGATGTTGCGCAGCGTGTCGGTCAGCACGTCGAGATCGTGGCCATCTATCGGGCCGATGTAGTTGAAGCCGAATTCCTCGAACAGCGTGCCCGGCACCACCATGCCCTTGATGTGTTCTTCGGCGCGCTTGGTGAATTCCAGCACCGGCGGCATGCCCTTGAGCACTTTCTCGCTGGCGCGCCGTGCTGCGGCATAAAAACGTCCCGACATCAGCTTGGCCAGATAGTTGTTGAGCGCGCCTACCGGCGACGAGATGGACATGTCATTATCGTTGAGGATCACCAGCAGGTTGGCGTTCATCGCGCCCGCGTTGTTGAGCGCCTCGAATGCCATGCCGCCGGTCATCGCGCCGTCGCCGATGATGGCTACGGAACGGCTGTCCGAGCCGGACAGGCTGGCGGCTACTGCCATGCCCAGCGCGGCCGAAATGGAAGTGCTGGAATGCCCGGTGCCGAAGGCATCGTAAAGGCTTTCGCTGCGCTTGGGAAAGCCGGAGATGCCGCCCGCCATGCGCAAGTTCTTCATCGCCTCGCGCCGCCCGGTGAGGATCTTGTGCGCGTAGGTCTGGTGCCCCACGTCCCACACCAGCTTGTCGTGCGGCGTGTTGAATACATAGTGCAGCGCGATGGTCAGTTCCACCGTGCCGAGATTGGAAGACAGATGGCCGCCGGTCTTGCTCACCGATTCGACCAGGAACTGGCGCAATTCGGCTGCCAGTTGCGGCAACTGTTTGCGTTCCAGATCACGCAGATCGTCGGGGAAGTTGATGGTGTTGAGTAATGAATACATCAAGGGCGCCCGTGGTAGGTCGGGCTCTGCCCGACATGTCGGGCAGAGCCCGACCTACAAAAGTCATGGTTCGCGGAAATTCTCATCAGTATTTCCGCAACACGATGAAGTCGGCGAGTTCGCGCAAGCGGCGGGCTGCATCGCCGAATCCGGACAATGCCTCCAGCGCCTCGCGGTGCAGGTCCGATGACATCTGTTTCGCGGCGGGCACGCCGAGTAGCGTGACGTAAGTCGGCTTGTCGTTGTCCGCATCCTTGCCTGCGGTCTTGCCTAGCGTGGCGGTATCGGCTTCGGCGTCCAGCACATCGTCCACCACCTGGAAGGCGAGTCCGATGCACTTGCCGTAGTGATCGAGTTGCTTCATTTGTTTTTCGTGCAGCGTGCCGCAATGCGCGCCCAGCAATATCGCGGCGCGGATTAATGCGCCGGTCTTGTGGATGTGCATGTGCTCCAGCTCGGGCAGCGTCAGTTGCTTGCCCAGACTGTCGGTGTCTATCGCCTGTCCGCCCGCCATGCCGCGCGAACCTGAGGCCGCAGCCAGTAGTTTTACCATCTGCAACTGGCGCGTTGCATCGTCGTTGAGCGTGTGTTCGGACAGCAACTGGAACGCCAGGCTTTGCAGTGCATCGCCCACCAGCAGCGCTGTGGCTTCGTCGTATTCGACATGGCAGGTCGGCTTGCCACGGCGCAACACGTCGTCGTCCATGCACGGCATGTCATCGTGTACCAACGAATAAGCATGGATCATCTCGACCGCAGCGGCGGCGAAATTGACGCGGGCCACATCCGCTCCGGCCAATTCGCCGGCAGCGAAAGCCAGCAGCGGGCGCACGCGCTTGCCGCCGTCGAGCACGCTGTAGCGCATGGCGGCATGCAGACGCCGCGGCGACGTGTCCGCCGAGGGCAGCAGGTGGCGCAGCACCTCTTCGAAACGGCGCTGATGGTCGTTGCTCCAAGTCTGAAAATTATCCGGCGACATCACGACTGGCTCGCGTCACCCGCGATCTGAAAAGCTTTCAAGGTTCCTTCTTCCAGCACGCGCACTTGCTGTTGTGCATCATCCAGGCGGACGCGACAGGCTTGCAGCAGTTCGGCGCCGCGCTTGTAGGCAGCCAGCGAGTCTTCCAGCGATAACTTGCCCGACTCCATATCGGCGACCACCTGCTCCAGCTCGGACAGTGCCGCCTCGAAGCCTTGTGTTTTATGGGATTTCCCGGCCATGCCCGTATCCATTAGCGAAAGGTAGCCATTCTACCAACCCACTCATGCGCGGACAATTTTTTGTTGCCCCACCCCTGGTTTTAAGGGACAATCGCCGTCCGTTTTTAAAACCGTATTCACCTTTTTTCCGGGGAAGAAGTGGGTATGTCAGAAATAGCCCAAGCCGCACGACTCGTCCGTTCCAATGCACAACCGCCATTGAATTGGCATTTCGACCCCAGGGTTCTGGAGGTGGAAAGGCGTGTGCTGTTCGAGCAAGGCCCGAATTATGTCGGGCATGAATTGCTGGTGCCCAACCTCGGCGACTATCACGTGCTGGATGGCGCGGGTCAAATGCTGGTGCGCAATCCGAATGGCGTGGAACTGCTTTCCAATATCTGCCGCCATCGCCAGGCCACCATGCTGCAAGGGCGCGGCAATGCGCAACACATCGTATGTCCGCTGCATCGCTGGACTTACCAGACCGACGGCAAGCTGATGGGCGCGCCGCACTTTCCGCAGAACCCTTGTCTGCACCTGAATAAATCGCCGCTGCAAAACTGGAACGGCATGCTGTTCGCGGGCAAGCGCGATGTCGCCAAAGACCTGGCAAAAGTCGGCGTGATGCAGGATCTCGACTTCTCGGGCTACCTGCTGGATCGCGTGCAGGTGGACGAATATGCCTTTAACTGGAAGACCTTCATCGAAGTGTATCTGGAGGATTACCACGTCGTGCCGTTCCATCCGGGGCTGGGCGAGTTTGTGGATTGCGACGATCTCAAGTGGGAATTCGGCGAGCAGTACAGCGTGCAGACCGTCGGCATCCGCAATGGGCTGCGCAAGGTCGGCAGCGAGGCGTATGGCAAATGGCAGGAGCAGGTGTTGCGCTACCACGGCGACAAGCTGCCCAAGTACGGCGCAATCTGGCTGACCTATTACCCCAACATCATGGTCGAGTGGTATCCCGGCACGCTGGTGATCAGTACGCTGGTTCCGCGTGGCCCGGAAGCCTGCACCAACATCGTCGAGTTCTATTATCTCGAAGACATCGTGTTGTTCGAGCGCGCATACGTCGAGGCGGAACAGAAGGCGTACAACGAGACCGCCGTGGAAGACGACATCATCTGCCTGCGCATGCATCAGGGCCGCAAATCGCTGTACCAGCGCGGCATAGACGAGCAAGGGCCGTATCAATCGCCGACCGAAGATGGCATGCAGCACTTCCATGAATATTTGCGGCGCAATCTTGATCCGCACCTGAAATAAGTGGGCGCACTCTGGATGCTGGTCGCTGGATTCCTGTTCGGCTGCATGGGCGTGTGCGTCAAACTCGGCGCGCCGTATTTTTCCAGCATGGAACTGGTATTCTACCGTTCCTTCATCGGGTTGTTGCTGGTTTACGCCTTCATGCGCCAGCAGCGCGATCCGGTCGCCACCGCGCATCTGGGGAGCCACTTGTGGCGCAGCATTTCCGGCACGGTCGCGATGATATTGTTCTTCTATTGCATCACCGTGCTGCCGCTGGCCACAGCCGTTACCCTGAATTACACCTCGCCGCTGTTCCTTATTCTGCTGACCATGGCCGTATTCAGGGAACGCTTCCATGTCCCGCTTACCTTTGCCATCAGTTGTGGTTTCGTCGGCGTAGTGCTGTTGCTGCATCCCACGCTGGAGCGCGAGCAATTCACTCCCGGTTTGCTCGGTCTCATTTCCGGTTTCCTCGCGGGTATCGCCATGCTCAACGTGCGCCAGCTCGGCCTCAAGGGTGAGCCGGAGTCGCGCGTGGTGTTTTATTTCAGCCTGATCTCATCTATCGTCAGCGGCGCTGCCATGTTGCTGGATACCATTCATCCGGTCACCTGGAGTAGCCTGCTTATCCTGCTCGGTCTGGGGGCGAGCGCCACGCTGGCGCAACTCGCCATGACGCGCGCCTATCGCACGGGCAAGACGCTGGTGGTCGGCAGCCTGTCCTACAGCACGGTGGTATTCGCCAGCCTGTTCGGTGTAGCCCTGTGGCATGAAGCGTTGCCGCTGGCGGGATGGTCAGGCATCGCGCTCATCATCGCGGGCGGTGTGTTAAGCTTGAAGCTCGCACCCAAGCACTAAACCGCAGGGCGGGTTGTAGCCGCCAGAATGGGTTGTCGGGCGGAGCCCGACCTACAATTACCGAATCGGAAGAAAAGAACATGATCACCATCGCGCAAACCGGCAATCTCATCAACGTCGCCGTCCTCGGCGAATTCACTCTGGCAGATTTCAAACAATTCGAAGAGCAGGCGCTACACAAACTTCAATCGCATGCAGAGGTCAACCTGCTGTTCGACTTGCGCGACATGATAGCTTATACGATGGACGTGGCCTGGGAGGAGATCAAATTCTTCAGCCGCGAACACCAGCATGACTTCAGCAGGATCGCCGTGGTCACCGACGACCAGTGGCTCACCTGGCAGGCATGGCTGTCGCGCATCTTCGTGGATGCGGACATCCGCGCGTTCGTAGAGTATGAAGAGGCGAAGGGCTGGGTCTCCGGCGTTTAGGTGCGACGCGAAACCGGAACGCCAACAAAAAGCCCGCGACTCGCGCGGGCTTTTTCATGTCGTAAAACCAGCCGCAATTATTTCAGCTTGGTTTCCTTGTACAGCACGTGCTTGCGTGCCACCGGGTCGAATTTGCTGAATTCCAGCTTTTCCGGGGTGGTGCGCTTGTTCTTGTTAGTGGTGTAGAAGTGACCAGTGCCTGCACTGGATTCCAGCTTGATCTTTTCGCGTGCGCCTTTAGCTGCCATGTCGGTTCTCCTTAAACGTTTTCGCCACGGGCGCGCATTTCGAACAGCACGGCGTCGATGCCGTTCTTGTCTATGGTGCGCAGCGCAGCATTGGTCAGGCGCAGGGAAACCCAGCGGTTTTCGCTCTCCACCCACAGGCGGCGACGTTGCAGGTTCGGCAGGAACCGGCGCTTGGTTTTGTTATTGGCGTGGGAAACATTGTTACCCACCATCGGGCGTTTACCCGTTACTTGACAGACGCGTGCCATGGAAATACTCCAACCAGAATCAAAAGAGGCGCGATTCTACACACAACGGCGGGAATGTTCAATGGGGATTTTCGGGTCGTCCGAAAAAGACGGTTGAGGGGGCGTAGGATGGGTTGAGCGCAGCGATACCCATCAGAATAACTGCGGTGTTCGTGCTGGTTATTGTTGCTTGCATCATTCGTTTATTCAGTTCGTCGTTTGTTGTGTTTGATTTAATTGAGCCTGGCCCTCATGGCACTACCTTAAGCCTCGCAACACCAATTGCGTGGATGTGGTGACGAAGGAACCGCATCGTTCGCGACTGATGCGGTTCGCAAGCTCACCACATCCACAGCCAATGGCACGCAAGCACACTCTCCCTCAACTGGAACGAATTAGGGATAACTTGCCATATCCGGCTTAAGGTAGTGACATGAGAGCCTGGCCCCATTGATTCATTTACTTGTCGCCGCTGAACCACGTAATTTGATCGATATTAAGATCGCTGGGGCTGGTGACTACCACTTTAGTATAGGGGCCATGATGCACTTCTTGATTCCATTGTCGCCATGTGGGTTCGTAGCAAAATTTACTCGCACCTTGCAACGGACCAGGCGTAAGAACATCCTCAACTCCTTTGGAATCCAAAAGTGATACATGAGGGACGAACACTTTGCCATCTTCTGACAAAGCACCGAACTCTTGGTTTTTGGTTTTGGGAAATCTATTGGAAATACTTGGCTGGAAGCAGAGCGTGTTAACAGAATATGGTGTTTGTATGAGCTCAGGACTTATAACAACAACCGTTGCATTTGCAGCAAAATGGAGTGGTCCTGAAATTATTATGAATTGGTTATCCGGGCGAAATTCACATCCAGCATTTGCCAAGCTTAATGCGCACAAAATTACAGCATAGTACGATGATTTCATAATCATCTTACTTGCTGTAAATGCAAAAATGGGCAACACAAAAACGGGGACGCCCATTTATTTTTCAACACGCCATGCTCCCTCATGTGCTCTCATTCAATCTTTTCGGGCGAAATAAATCCTCTTGTTTCCGCAAAGCTGCCGTCACCAGACGCAGCGCCTCATTGCCAGCCCGCGCGATCGGCTGCGGCATCAAGGATTCTTTGCCAAGCCGCTTGTGAAGAGTCCTCGAATGGAACAAGCCGGGGATTCTCACCCTTCAACCATGCGCCGCACAACCGTATTGAACGCCGCGATCCATTCCGGCGCGAATTGTTTGTCGCAGGCATTGATCTCGGCGATGGCGCGCACCAGCGAGCGGGTGTCGCCGCGCTGGCTGTGTTTTAGTGTCACCGCCTCGAATGTGTCTATGATCGCCAGTATCTTGGCGCCGGGTACGATCTGGCCGTTGCTCAATCCTTGCGGGTAGCCTTTGCCGTTCGGCATCTCGTGGTGTTGCAGCACCATGTCCGCCGCAGCCTGCCAACCCGGCATGCGTTGCAGCAGGCCGCTGCCGAAACCGGGATGTGTCCGCAGCAGCGCTTTTTCTTCATCGCTGAGTTTGCTGGCGTTCAGCCACAGCGAGTCGGGCAGGAACAACATGCCGAGGTCGTGCATATAGACGGCAGCTTCGAGTTGCATGGGATCGACCGGTTTGCCCGCGACCTCGTTGGTTTCCTGCGCCAGCCGTTGCAGGCGCTCGATACGCCCCTTGAATAGCGGCGAATGCTCTTCATATTGCAATGCCAGCGAGCGGAAAAAATCGAGGTCTGCGCCGGCATTGCTCGTGCTGTGGACGGCGGCAGGATCGGCTTGTCTGGCGGCGATGGTTGCGGTGCTGGCCGGGCGGAAGCCGGTCACGGCTTCAATCAGCAGCGCGGCTTTCGCTTCGAGCGCATCCGGCGCAGTTTCGGCCAGTTTCTCGAATCCGCCGACCAGTTCGACCAGTTTCATGTGGCCTATCGGCTTGCCGCTTTCCAAAGCTTCGATGGCGAGCTCCAGTCTGTCCATGGCCAACAGGACGGTCTCGGCAAGCACTTCGGAGAAACCGATTTCGCCGTTGCGCAAACGTCCCAGCAGTGTCTCGATGGGATGCACGATCACCTCGCCCAGATGGACTTTGCACAGTGCGGCGTCCCCCTTGATGCTGTGGATGGCGCGGAACAGATCGGCGATCAGCGCCCGGTCATTGGGCGAGCTCTTGAGTTTCGCGATGTTGCGTTCGATACCGGGAAGCTGGTCGGTCAGCGCGTCGGCGAATTCATGCAGCGACTCGCGGTCGTGGATGCGGGGTTGCAACAGCGCGGCAACATCCATGCTTAAATCTCTCCTCTTTCGGCGAACGACGCACAGGTTGTCCCTGCCACGATGAAATGATCCAGCACGCGCACATCCACCAGTGACAATGCCTGCTTGAGCGCATCGGTCAGCAAGCGGTCGGACTGGCTGGGTTCGGCTACGCCGGATGGATGGTTGTGCGCGAAGATCACTGCTGCGGCATTGTAATGCAAAACGCGCTTCACCACCTCGCGCGGATACACGCTGGTTTGCGTCAGCGTGCCGTGGAACAGTTCTTCCGCTGCGATCACGCGATGCTGCGCATCGAGGAACAACGCCATGAATATTTCATGCCCGCGTCCGCGCAGCAACAGTTGCAGGTAATCGCGCACAGCACCCGGCGAATTCAGCGCGTCGCCGCAGCGCATCTCTTCGTGCAGAGCGCGCCGCGACATCTCCAGCACCGCTTTCAGTTGCGCATACTTGGCGTTTCCCATGCCGTGGATGGCGCAGAAATCTTTCTGGTCGGCGGCGAATAATTGCGTGAGACTGCCGAAGCGGGTAAGCAGTTCACGCGCAAGGTCTACCGCGCTTTTCCCTTTTACGCCTATGCGCAGGAATATCGCCAGCAGTTCGGCGTCGGACAATGCAGTGCTGCCGCGCTGGAGGAGCTTCTCTCTTGGACGTTCGCCTTCCGGCCAGTTGTTGATTCCCATTTTCATCACCTGTGATGGTTTGCCGAGACGGTTTGATTCTGGCGCAAATCCTGGCGCGGCATTACTGGGTAATCAGATGGGTATGCGGAGTTTGAGTGGCAGGCAGCTCCGCGCCCATGCCGGGCGGTTTCTTGCTAATATGCGCGGCATCATGGAACCAGCCCAACAGAAACATATCGTGCTCGGCATTACCGGCGGCATCGCGGCCTATAAGGCGGCGGAGCTGGCGCGCCTGCTGATGAAGCAGGGCGTCGGGGTGCAGGTGGCGATGACCGAGGCGGCGTGCCATTTCATCACGCCAGCGACCATGCAGGCGCTCACGGGACGCCCGGTGCTGATCAATCAGTGGGACGCTGCGGAAAATGGTATGGCGCACATCGCCATGGGGCGTGCCGCCGATGCCATCGTGATCGCTCCGGCCACAGCGGACTTTATCGCCAAGCTGGCGCTGGGGCTGGCCGACGATCTGTTGTCCACGATGTGTCTGGCGCGCGACTGCCAGCTGCTGGTCGCTCCGGCGATGAACCGGCAGATGTGGGGCAATGCGGCGACACAGCGCAATGTCGCGCAACTGGCGCGCGACGGTGTGGACATCCTCGGCCCGGTCAGCGGCGTGCAGGCGTGCGGCGAAGAGGGCATGGGACGCATGCTGGAGACGGAGGAATTGGCACGCGAGGTGGTCGTCTTTCTTCAGAGCAGATCAAGTGTAGGTCGGGCTTCAGCCCGACAAGGCGACGTCGGGCTGAAGCCCGACCTACAAAACCTGTCGGGCGTAAAGATGATCATCACCGCCGGGCCGACTTATGAAGCGATAGATGCGGTGCGCGGAATTACCAATCGCAGCTCGGGCAAGATGGGGTATGCGGTGGCGCAGGCGGCGCAGGAACTCGGCGCCGAGGTGACTTTGATCTCCGGCCCGACGGCATTGCATAAACCGCACGGCGTGCAAGCCGTGGATGTCATCAGTGCGGCGCAGATGTTCGATGCCGTGCAGCAGCGTGTGCCCGCTGCGGATATTTTTATCGGCGTGGCGGCGGTGGCGGATTATCGCGTGGCGCAAGCCAGCGCACAAAAAATCAAGAAGAGCGACGGCAATCTGATTCTGGAATTGCTGCCCAACCCGGATATTCTCGCTTATGTTGCCAGCCTGCCGCAGCCGCCGTTCTGCGTGGGTTTCGCGGCGGAGAGCGAGAACCTGCGCGAATATGCCACAGCGAAACGCAAGGCGAAAAACATCCCGCTGCTGGCCGCCAATCTGGCGCAGCAAGCCATAGGCGCGGATGAGAATGAGTTGATCCTGTTCGACGATGCGGGCGAGCATGTGTTGCCGCGCGCGGATAAATTGACGCTGGCGCGCGCACTGCTGCAACACGTCGCAAAACTTTACAAGGATAGATTGTAGATCGGGCTTCGCCCGACACGGCGGGCATAGCCCGCCCTACGGTAACTACCGAATATCTGGGGCCACAGGGAGCAACATCATGAAGAAAACCGTAGACGTAAAAATTCTCGACCCGCGCTTGCATGACAATCCGCCCGCTTATGCCACGCCGGGCTCGGCGGGGATAGATTTGCGTGCCTGCATTGATGGCAGCATGATCATCCAGCCCGGACAGACCGAATTGATCCCGAGTGGCATGTCCATCCATCTGAGCGATCCGCATACGGCGGCGATGATCCTGCCGCGCTCTGGCCTGGGCCACAAGCACGGCATCGTGCTGGGCAATCTGGTGGGCTTGATCGATTCGGATTATCAGGGGCAAATCTTTGTTTCAATCTGGAATCGCGGCCACCATCCATTCACGCTGATGCCGCTGGAGCGCATGGCGCAACTGGTGATCGTGCCGGTGCTGCAAGTGCAGTTCAATCTCGTCGAGGAATTTCCGATGAGTCAGCGCGGTAGCGGGGGATTCGGCAGCACCGGAAAACACTAGGCGGCAACCCGCTGCGGGCACGGTGTAACTCAGTGCCCGCTTGCAACCCGTCTATGCAAGTCGTTGCGCGCCGGGTGCCTGGGGGCCGGCAGGAAGCGCGCCAGTTCGTTCAGCGCCATGCGATAGACGTCGCGCTTGAATTCGATCACGCTGTCCATCTCGACCCAGTATTCGATCCAGCGCCAGGCATCGAATTCGGGATGCCCGCTGGCGCGCAGGCTGACATCACAGTCGCGCCCGACCAGCCGCAACAGGAACCAGATCTGCTTCTGCCCCTTGTAATTGCTGCGCCATTCGCGTTTCGTCCATTGTTGCGGCACGTCGTAACGCATCCACTCGCGCGTGCGGCCCAGTATCTGCACGTGGTTGGGCTGCAAGCCCACTTCCTCGTGCAGCTCTCGGTACATCGCCTGCTCCGGCGTTTCACCGTGCTGGATGCCTCCCTGCGGGAACTGCCAGGAGTCCTGCCGGATGCGCTTGCCCCAGAACACCTGGTTCCTGGCGTTAGTGATGATGATGCCGACGTTGGGGCGGTATCCGTCACGGTCAACCATTTCGCCACCTGTTTCGGTTAATTTTAATGAGTCGGATTTTTTCACATTTCGCGGCATATTGAAAGTCACCAGCGCGTATCAGAGCAACATAATCTGTCCGTTCCCTGTAAAATCGGCGTCCTGATTTTTCATATACCAGCCGGACTAATATGCGCGTCTCACAGTTTTTCATCTCGACATTAAAAGAAGCTCCCGCCGAAGCCGAACTTGCCAGCCATCGTTTGATGCTGCGCGCGGGCTACATCCGCAAACTTTCCAGTGGTTTGTATACCTGGATGCCATTGGGGTTGCGCGTGCTGCGCAAGGTGGAAAATATTGTTCGCGAGGAAATGAACCGCAGCGGCGCGATAGAATTGCTGATGCCCGCCGTGCAGCCTGCCGAGCTATGGCGCGAGACCGGGCGCTGGGAAGTGTTCGGCCCGCAGATGCTCAAGATCCGCGATCGCCACGACAACGAATTCTGTTTCGGCCCCACGCACGAGGAAGTCATCACCGACATCGCGCGGCGCGAAGTGAAGAGCTACCGCCAGTTGCCGCTGAATTTCTACCAGATTCAGACCAAGTTCCGCGACGAAGTGCGCCCGCGTTTCGGCGTGATGCGCGCGCGCGAGTTCGTGATGAAAGATGCTTACTCTTTCCACTCCAGCTTCGACAGCCTGGAACAGACTTATCGCGTGATGTACGAAACCTATAGCCGCATATTTACGCGCCTGGGTTTGCAGTTCCGCGCGGTGGCCGCAGACACCGGCGCCATCGGCGGCAGCGGCTCGCATGAGTTCCATGTGCTGGCCGATTCGGGCGAGGACGCGCTGGCGTTCTGCCCGACCTCGGATTATGCGGCCAATGTGGAACTGGCCGAGGCCGTTGCGCCTGCTGCGCCGCGCGGGGAAGCGAACAAGCCACTGGAGAAAATCATCACTCCGGGGCAGAAAACTATCGAGGAAGTTTCCGCTTTCCTGAACGTCACGCCGCAGCAAGTGCTCAAGGCCATTGCCGTGATGGATACTGAAAACCGATTTGCCTTGTTGCTGCTGCGCGGCGATCACACGCTGAACGAGATCAAGGCCAGCAAAGTGCTGGGCGAGTTCCGCTTCGCCAGCGATGACGAAATCCATCGCAATATGAACTGCCGCGCCGGTTATATTGGCCCGATCAATGCTTCGGTGCGCATTATCGCCGACCGCGCCGCTGCCGCGCTGAGCAACTTCGTGTGCGGCGCCAACGACGATGGTTTCCATTACACGGGTGCGAATTTCGGGCGCGACGTGCAACTGGATGAGACTAGTGTGCACGATCTGCGCAACGTCGTCAGCGGCGACCCCAGTCCTGACGGCATGGGTCATCTGGAGCTGTGTCGCGGTATCGAAGTTGGCCACATCTTCCAGTTGCGCACCAAGTATTCCGAGTCGTTGGGCGCAACTTACCTCGACGAGAACGGCAAGGCGCAGGTGATGGAAATGGGCTGTTACGGCATAGGCGTGTCGCGCATCGTGGCCGCTGCCATCGAACAGAATTACGACGAGCGCGGCATCACTATTCCTGTTGCGATGGCACCATTCGCCGTGGCCATTGCGCCCATAGGCATCAAGAAGAGCGAGGCGGTGCGCGAGGCAGCGGAACGGCTGTACGATGAGTTGGTCGAACTGAATATAGAAGTGTTGCTGGATGACCGCGACGAACGCCCCGGCGTGATGTTCGCCGATATCGAGTTGATCGGCATTCCGCATCGTATCGTGATCGGCGAGCGTGGCCTGAAAGAAGGTATGGTCGAATACAAAGGACGGCGCGATGCGGATGCGCAACAGGTGCCCATGCAGGACATAGTGCAGTTCATACAATCGAAACTATGAAGCAACTGAACAAGTATTCCGTTCGTGGTGAGCGTGTCGAACCATGAACAGAAAACAGGCCGCAATTTCGCCAGATTTGCCCTTCGACAAGCTTAGGGCGAACGGGTCTCGGTTTTGCCATAATTTGTTGATTGCTTTTGGCCTGTTGTTTGCCTCCGCCGCTTACGGCGGCGCGCAAGTGTATCAACCGCTTTCCGCGAGTGTGCGCTCGGTGTTGCATAACAGCATCGCCGACCAGGCCGTGCCTGAGGTTACCTACGCCTCCCGAGATGAAGAGCGGTTGTGGACGCAGGATATGCCGCGCCGGGTGGAGAGGTATCTGCCGGACCGCGAATACCGCACGGATTTTCTCAGAACCGTGTATTACGAAGCGAATCGCGCCGGGCTGGATCCCTTGCTGGTGCTGGGTTTGATCAACGTCGAAAGCCGCTTCCGAAAATATGCGGTGTCTGAAGCGGGCGCGCGCGGCTATATGCAGGTGATGCCGTTCTGGCTCAAGGAGATCGGTTCGGGCGAGCAGAATCTGTTCCATCTGCGCACCAACCTGCGCTACGGTTGCACGATATTACGCTTCTATTTGGATATGGAAAAAGGCGACCTGTATCGCGCGCTCGGACGCTACAACGGCAGTCTGGGCAAACCGGAATATCCCAATCTGGTACGCGCCGCATGGCGCAAATTCGGGGGCATTAATCCCCGTTTCGCCGATGCAGGCGAGCGGGGTTTCTAGGAGTTATTTCCGGTTGTTTTTCTGCATGGCCTGAAGTAAGGTAAGCTGAAAATAATAGATACCAACGTTTTGATAAACTTGAAACGGAGGTGTGAGATGAAGCAGAAGATACCAAGTGCGATATATCAGTAGTGTCCGGTTAAAAATCAAACAGAATCATTTGGTTGTTGGGTTGAGGCGTAATGATTCCGGTAGTGTCTGGCTGCAAGGCGCATGAAATAAGGGTTTTCTCGAAAATCGAGACCGATAATATCTGTAGCAAAGTGTGGAGAGAGGCATCCAGTTGAAGCTCCTTTTTGACGATAGCGATCAGCACATAGGTGGAAACGGCGCACCAG
>JACQFX010000038.1 GCA_016199835.1 Nitrosomonadales bacterium
ATGATTGGCCGTTTACTTGGTGATGCAGATAGGTAATGCGTGACAATGCCAGCAATGAGTCGTCGATAGTTATTGACTTGGGATCATCATCGGTTGTGCCGAAGGCCTTGTGCAGTTTGTCCTCGAAAGCACGAGTAATTTTCAAGGCGAGCATGGCAACGAATACGTGTGCTTTTGTGCGATCCGCATCACGCAGAAAGATAGGCCGAACTTCCAGGAATCCGGTTTTCATTGTCCGGAAATTGCGCTCAACTTTTTGCAAATCAAGATAGCGCGCAGCCACGGTAGCCGCGTCGGTTCTGTCGCAATAAGGGGTTGAAGTTGAGCAGATGCGGTGGCAACGCCGCAGGTTTAGAAAGCTAAGCTATAGAATTGTTCGGCAGCGGACGTGACTTCGCCTTTGGGGCAATTTAGTTGCCCCTTGCGGACCATGTGCATGGTCTCGATGCCTGCGATGAGTTTGGCTGCGCAATGGAATTCCTTGAATCCCAGCATGGGCCGAGTTCGACGCTTGATGGCCCGATGGTCTTGCTCCACGAGGTTGTTCAAATATTTCGATTGGCGCAATTCGATTTCCACGCCGCTGTCGGCGATCATGCTGTGTACTGCTGCGGTATTGGCGCCGCTCTTGTCAATGGTGATTTTCTCCGGCACGTCGTGCAACCCAATCGCCTGTTCGAAGAAGCGCCGCGCAGCGGCGTGATCGCGTTTGGCTGTGAGCAGGAAGTCCACGGTATGGCCGAGCCGGTCAATCGCTCGATACAGATACTTCCATTGCCCGCCAACTCGAATGTAAGTCTCGTCCATCCGCCAACTCCGGCCGACCGGTCGCTTGCGACGGCGAAAAACCTTGGCCAGTACCGGCAAGATCTTCAGTGCCCAACGGTGAACCGTGGCGTGATCAACTTCGACACCCCGTTCGGCCATCATCTCCTCCAGGTTGCGAAGGCTCAGCGCATACGCCGCGTACCAGCGCACACATAACAACATCACATCGAGCGGATAATGCAGCCGCTTGAGTACCCGGCGAAGAACGGATTCTTCGATCTGTATTGACATTGGTTTCATGGCAACTATCCTACCACTGTCGGCTTATTGCGACAGAACCCACTTTTACCCATGAAGCTGTACGCGAATGGGAAGCGTTGCTGGCACCGTTGATGACGCAGCACCTGCGCAAGCGGAGGCGCGGCAAAGTGGGCAAT
>JACQFX010000065.1 GCA_016199835.1 Nitrosomonadales bacterium
AACGAAGAAACTCTCCTTACGCTTCGCACGACCACCAATATCCGCGACGACAGTTCATCGACTGCACCGCCGGCATGCTTAACCCTAAACCGCTATCGCTGCGACGGCGACCTGCTTTTTAGTCTAACCGAACAGTATTGGCCCAGGCCTTGTCTCTGCAAGGTCGGGCGGATGACCAGCATGCCCAGATAAGCCGTCGCGGCTTCCATCTTTTCCAGATGTACCGAGCCGATGATCTCCGTCGCATGCAGGCACAGCAGGAGCAGCGAATCATGCTGGGTTATGAGTTGCGATATTTCCTGCGCATCGGTGCGCTGTCCGTCCAGCAGATCGGCCTCGGTGGTCCATCCGGCGCGACTCGAATCGCCGCGATAAGCGCTGTTGACCAGCGCGACGATGGCGTCCGTGTCGGCCAGTGTCGCGCGCCGGAATGAAAGATCGTCCGTCATTTGTTTAAACTCTGATTATCCATTAGCTTCTACCCTCTCTCCTGCATAGGGGGAGGGCGCGGTCTTCATGAACAATGGCGCCGGATGCATCCAGCACGCAAGCGCGCGCGCCCGCCCGAGGTGCCGAAATCCAGGCCGAGATGCATTATCCCCGCGTATTTGACTGCGTGCTGAACTGGCTCAGGTCTACGAGCGGCTGCGCTTCCCACCCGGCTTGTCGATGCTCCGCCACGACATTGGTGAAGATACCGCCGCGCACGTAGAACTTGGCCGTGAGGCGCATGAACCTCGGGGCGGTCGCGGCAACCAGGTCATCCAGGATGCGGTTGGTCACGTCCTCATGGAAGCAGCCTTCGTTGCGGAACGACCAGATATACATCTTCAGGCTTTTGAGCTCGACGCATTGCTGGTCGGCGATGTAGTCGAGGATCAGCGTGGCGAAATCGGGCTGGCCGGTCTTGGGGCACAGGCAGGTGAATTCGGGGATTTCCATGTGGATGTGGTAATCCCGCGCGGGCTGCGGGTTGGGGAAAGTCTCAAGGTTCTTCGAGGGTTGCGTACTCATTTTGTGTCGGGTTCCGCTTCGGTTAGAATAGGCGCAATTATAACGTTTAAAGATCGTCCAGAAATTGCGTCTTTCCCATATTAAGTTAGCCGGCTTCAAGTCCTTCGTCGACCCTACGCACATCGCGCTGCCGGGGCAGCTCGTGGGCATCGTCGGGCCTAACGGCTGCGGCAAATCCAACGTGATCGACGCGTTGCGCTGGGTGCTGGGCGAGTCCAAGGCCTCGGCCTTGCGCGGCGAATCCATGCAGGACGTTATCTTCAACGGTTCGGGCAAGCGCAAGCCCGTGGGCCGTGCCAGCGTCGAGCTGATCTTCGACAATTCGCTGGGCAAGGCCGCCGGGCAGTGGACCAGCTATGCCGAGATCGCCATCAAGCGCGTGTTGCAGCGCGACGGCGATTCCAGTTATTACATCAACAACCAGCACGTGCGGCGCAAGGACATCACCGACATCTTTCTCGGCACCGGGCTGGGCGCGCGCGCTTACGCCATCATCGAGCAGGGCATGATCTCGCGGATTATTGAGGCCAAGCCCGAAGAATTAAGGGTGTTCCTCGAAGAGGCCGCAGGCGTGTCCAAATACCGGGACCGCCGCCGCGAGACCGAGTTGCGCCTGGGCGACACGCGCGAGAACCTGCTGCGCGTGGACGACATCCGGGTGGAACTGGAGAAACAGCTCACGCACTTGTCCGAGCAGGCCGAAGTGGCGAAGAAATATCGCGAACTCGAAGCGATGCGCGAAACCAGACAGCGTTTGCTGTGGCTGGTGAACAAGCAGGATGCGGAAACGCGCCGCGCGCGTTATACGCAGCAGATCGAGAAGACCCGGACTGAACTCGAAGCCGAGACCGCGCGCCTGCGCGAGGTGGAGAGCCAGCTCGAAAGCATGCGCAGCGGGCATTACCAGCTTTCCGATGCGCTGCACGCCAAACAGGGTGAACTGTATGAGGTGAATGCCGAGATTGCGCGACTGGAACAGCACATCGCGCACCTGAACGACCAGCGCACGCGCCTGACCCAGCAGATCGCCAACGGCGAGCGCCAGATCGAACAGCAGCGCGGACAGTTGCAGGGCGTGCAGTCCTTGCTGACGCACTGGCAGGAACAGCAGCAGGAAGCGGCGATCAAGGTCGAAGTGCGCGAGAACCACGCGGAGACCGAGGCGCAACACCTGCCGCAGGCTGAAGCGGAAGCGCGCGCCGCGCAGGAACGCTATAACGCCGTGCAGCGCGAGCAACTGGTGCGGCAGCAGCAATTGCAACTGGCCGACACGCAGCGCGAGCATGTGCTGCGCAACGTGCAGCAACTCGATTCGCGCCGCTCGCGCCTGCTGCTGGAGCAGGACAACCTGCCGCGCCCCGACACCGAAGCCCTGATGCAGGCGCAACAGCAGGTTGCCGAACTCGAAGCCGAGCGCAGCGCGCAGCAAGCGCAGTTGACCCAGTTGCAGGAACAACTGCCTGCCGCCGATGCGGCGCGGCGCGAACGGCGCATTGCGGCGCAGGAACTGGAACGGCAACTGGCGCAGGTGGAGGCGAAGCTTGCCGCGCTCAAACAGTTGCAGCAGCAGGTCGATAACGACAAGAACATGAAGCAGTGGCTGGCCGAGCACCGGCTGGATACGCTGCCGCGCCTGTGGCAATCCGTGCGCATCGAAGCGGGCTGGGAAGACGCGCTGGAAGCCGTGTTGCGCGAGCGCATCAACGCCATCGCCTTGCAGGGGCTGGACGAGACGGCAGCCTGGAACAGTGCGCCACCGGGCAAGCTGGCGGTGTTCGCTGGTGATGTAGGTCGGGATTCCTCCCGACATGGCGCGGATGTCGGGAGGAATCCCGACCTACAACTACAACCGCTATCGAAATTCGTGACTTGCCAGGACGAACGCGCCGCGTCCGTGGTGGCCGATTGGTTGTCCGGCGTGTATGCGGCGGACAATCTGGCGCAGGCGCTGAGCCAGCGCGCACGCCTGCCCGCAGGCGCATGGCTGGTCACGCCGCAGGGCCATCTGGTCGGTGCGCACAGCGTGCTGTTCCATGCGCCGGATTCGCAAGTGCACGGCATACTCGCACGCCAGCGCGAGATCGAAACCTTGCAACAGCAGGTGCAGCAGCAGGCGGCGGCGCTGGAGCAGGGCAAGCAGCAGGCGGTGCAGGCGGAGGAAAATCATCATGCCATCGAGGGTCGCATCGCGCCGTTGCGCAGCGCGGGCGGCGAGATGCAGCAGCGCCAGCACACCTTGCAGATGCAGATACTGAAACTCACCCAGGCCAATGAGCGCAGCAGCGAGCGCGCCGCGCAGATCGCGCACGAGTTGCAGGAGTTGGCCGAGCAGACTGCCGGTGAGCAGCGTCAGCGTGAAGAGATCACGGGACGCATGGAGATCATGCGCGAGCAGATCGCCGCGCAGCAGGCCGAGGCGGAACAGGTGCGGCAGCAGTCCAATGTGCAGGATGCGCGTCTGCGCGAACAGCGCGAACGCGCGCAGCGGGCGCAGCACGAATTGCAGGAAGCGCGTTTCTTCGCCAAGACCTGCACGGAAAAGATCGCCGATCTCGAACACAATCTCAAACAGATCGGCGCCACGCTGGAGCAACTGGAACAGGCGCTGGCGCAGAACCGCGAAGAACTCGGCAAGCTGCAGGATGGCGACAGCCAGCAGCAATTGCAGCAGGCGCTGGACTTGCGCACGGTGCGCGAACAGGCGTTGGCCGAAGCGCGCAACGTGCTGGAACACGCCACGCTCAACCTGAACAAGTTCGAGCAGGAACGCATGCTGTGCGAGCAGAAGCTGAACCCGTTGCGCGAGAAAGCCAACGAACTGCTGCTCAAGGAACAGGAAGCCCGTTTGCATTTCGAACAGTGGGCGGAGCAGTTGCAGGGCGTGGACGAGGCGGTGCTGCTGCCCTTGCTGGAAAGCGGCAACAACAAACCGAACGCACTGCAAAACGAATTGAACAGATTGCATGGCGAGATCGAAGCGCTGGGCGCGGTGAACCTCGCGGCGCTGGAAGAATTGCAGGCGGCGCAGGAGCGCAAGGCTTACCTCGACGCGCAATCGAAAGATCTGACCGAGGCGATGAACACGCTGGAAGAGGCGATACGCCGCATAGACAAGGAATCGCGCGACCTGTTAATGGCGACTTACGACGAGGTGAATCGCCACCTGTCCGAGATGTTCCCCATCCTGTTCGGCGGTGGCGAGGCGCGCCTGGTGTTGACCGGCGAAGAGATACTCGACAGCGGTGTGCAGGTGATGGCGCATCCGCCGGGCAAGAAGAATTCATCCATCCACCTGCTTTCGGGCGGGGAAAAGGCGCTGACCGCAATCGCGCTGGTGTTCTCGCTGTTCCAGCTCAATCCCGCGCCGTTCTGCCTTCTCGACGAAGTGGATGCGCCGCTGGACGACACCAACACCGAACGCCTGTGCAAACTCATCAAGAAGATGGCGGTGCAGACCCAGTTCATTTTCATCAGCCACAACAAACTCACCATGGAACTCGCGCAGCAACTGGTCGGCGTGACCATGCAGGAACGCGGCGTTTCGCACGTGGTGGCGGTGGATGTGGAAGGGGCTCTGCGCATGATGGACGAAGGCGCGAAAGCAGCCTAGCAGGCGCCGGGTGGTCTGGCGCCCTTGGCATGCGCCGGAAGTTGCGATATTTCTCCTTGCTATACATAATATTGCCGTGTAGATTTCGGTGACAACATGCATCTGGTCAGGTTGAACATGAGATATACGTGCAAGAGTTAAAGAATCCTGACTCATAGCCACATTGCCAGGGATATGGAAACAATGCTTCCTTTGTTCGACCCATCAGCCGCGACCGACCGATTCCAAGGCCTGTTTGAATACGTCAGCGACGGCATGATGCTGGTGACCCCTGAGGGGTATATCGCGGACATCAATCGGGGCGGATACGAACGGCTGGGCTACACCAAGGCCGAAATGGTCGGGATGCACATGTCGGCCCTTGATGCACCAGAATCTCCAGCAGATTTCCCCCCATGCATCGCAGGACAGGTTCCCGATGAGATAGCCATATCCCGGTCTGCGCATAAGCGCAAGGATGGTGCGCTCATCGACGTCGAAACCAGTTCCCGGCGGATTGAGCTGGACGGCAAACAATATTTCTTCATCGTTTGCCGCGATATCGGCAGGGAAAAGGAACAGGAACAGCAACTGCAGCTCATCCGGTTCGTGATGGATAGTGCGTATGTCGAGATCATCTGGGTGGATAAGCACGCCAGGATTTGTTATGCAAACGATCGGGCGTGCCTATCCCTGGGATATTCAAAAGAGGAATTGTTGCGACTCGCCGTTCCCGATATCGACCCGCTGTTTCCGGCGGAGCGCTGGGGTGGGCATTGGCTGGAATTGCGCGAGGCTGGCTCGCAATTTTTCGAGACGCAACACAAGCGCAAAGATGGCAGCGTATTCCCGGTCGAGATCGTGGCTAACTACGTCAAGTTTGGGGATACGGAATACAACATCGCCTTCGTGCGCGATATCGCCGAACGCAATCTGCATGAAAAACAACTGGAGCATCTGGCCCACTACGATGCCCTTACCGGCATTCCGAACAGGACGCTGCTGATAGACCGGATGCAGCAGGCGCTCGCGCATTCCAGACGCGAGAATAAATTGCTCGTCATTTGCTATCTCGACCTGGATGGATTCAAACCCGTCAATGATGAACTCGGGCACAAGGCGGGGGACAGGGTGCTCATCGAGATCGCCAGCCGCTTGAAAAACGAAATCCGCGAGGGCGATACCGTCGCCCGATTGGGCGGGGACGAGTTTGTCTTGCTGCTGGTGGGGATGGAGAATCCGGAGGAACTGGCCGGCACATTGCAGAGGCTGCTGGCATCGATCGCGCATCCGGTTGTCGTCGATGACAAATCCATTGTCTTGAGCGCCAGCATAGGCGTGGCTGTTTATCCGGATGATGATGCCGACGCCGACACGCTGATGCGGCATGCGGATCAGGCCATGTATGTGGCCAAGCAGTCCGGCAAGAATCGCTGCCACTTGTACGATCCGGAACACGATCAGCGGGTGCGCATGCACCACGAAGTCAGGGAGCAGATCAAGCATGGACTCAAGCGTGGCGAGTTCCACCTGTTTTTCCAGCCCAAGGTCGATATGCGTACAGGGACGCTTGCCGGCATAGAAGGATTGATACGCTGGACGCACCCCCAGCGCGACCTCATCCAGCCCGCAGAATTCCTCTATGCGGCCGACAATACCGATCTGGATATCAAGCTGGGGGAATGGGTGCTTCGCTCGGCCATGGAACATCTGCGCGAGTGGAAAAGTCGCGGGCTCGGGCTGGAGCTGAGCGTAAATATTTCGTCATTCCATTTGCAGTCCGACGGGTTCGTCGAGTATGTAAAAAACATATTGGACGAATATCACGATGTGCCGCCCGAGCTGTTACAGATCGAGATACTGGAAACCGCCGCCCTTGAGGACATTGGCCGGATCGGACATACGATAGAAGCATGCCGTACTATGGGGATCAGTTTCGCGCTGGATGATTTTGGCACCGGCTATTCATCGCTTTTCCATCTCAACCATCTTGCCATCGACACGCTCAAAATCGACAAGTCCTTCGTGCAGGACATGATGGGCAACTCGGCCGGGCGCGCCATCGCGGAAAGCGTCACCGCACTGGCAAAGGCCTTCAACCGCAAGATCGTGGCGGAAGGCGTCGAGACCGAACAGCAGATTGTCGCCTTGCTCGACATGGGTTGCGAAATCGGGCAGGGCTACGGTATTGGTCGCCCAATGTCTGCCGAGGCGCTAATGGTATGGATCGAGAACTGGCATCAGGAGTAATGAATTCACACCGGCATGGGCGGATGGCCTATACCTGCCGCAGCAATCGCTCCCGCACGAAACCGATATGCTGGCGCAAGCCGTAGAACTGGTCGCCGAAGGATTTGGGGACTTTCATTTTGTTCACGGCCCGTTCGATGTCGTCCAGCCGCTTGAGCAACGCCACCTGTTGCTCGGGCGTGCATTTCGCCAGCAGGCCGCGTTCGAGTTCCAGCAATGCGCCATACCATCTGGCGATACGCCTCCTGATGTTCCAGCGATACAGTGGCGGCAGCAGGCGCAGGCCGGGGATCAGCACCACGATGATGGGCACGATCACCATCAGGATGCGACTCACGAGGGTGGCCAGCCAGAACGGCAGGTTGCGGTAGAGGAAGCTCTTGCCGGAAGTGTAGTAACGGCGCGCTTCTTCGCTGATGCGGAATTCATGTTCTAGCGCTGCCGGGAATTCACCGCGCTGTTGCAGCAGGCCGGCGCTGCCATGTACTTCATGCGCGGCTTCCAGCAGCAGGTCGGACAGCGCCGGGTGCAGGCCGCTGCGCGCGACGAGTTCCACCGTGGGGGCGAGCAGCAGCACGTTTTGCTCGGGGATGTTCTGTCCGAGATCGATGGCGCCTGCGCTGAGTTCGAGCTTGTTCAGGTAAACGATGTTGCGGGTGTAGGCTTCGGCCTGCGCGAAACTCATCAGGCGGATGCCCGGCGCGTGCAGCAGCCCGCTGATGAGTTGCAGTGAAGCGGAATCGCCCATCACGAACACGGCGTCTATCCTGTTTGCCAGCAACTCGGTCGCGGCCTCGTCCGCATCCATCTCCAGCAGCTCGGTCGCACCGCCGGATTCGATGCCATTGGCCTTGAGCAATGCCGACGCCAGGGCATGCGTGCCGCTGCTGACCGTGCCTATGGCCAGCCGCTTGCCGTTGAAGCGGGAAAGTCTGTCTATCGCTGTCTCTCCGCGATAAAACACCATCATCGGTTCGTAGAAAATGCTGCCGAGCGAAACCAGTTGCTCGGTGTTCAATCCTTGCAGTACCCCGCCTTGCAACAGTCCGCCCTGCACGAATCCGACATCGATATGGAAGCCCGGATCGCTCAGATGCACGAGATTCTCCAGCGAGCCTTGCGAAGGAATGATATTCAGCTTCACGCCGTTGCGCGCCAATATCCTGCGGTAGGCCTCCGCATGGCGCTGGAATTCGCTGTCTTTGGGGCCGGCGATAAGCGTGATCGTGTCGGGCGGCGCCGTGTCAATGAACCACAGCGCGGAAAAAATTCCGACCAGCGCGACCAGCAGAATGGCGAGCAAAGCCAGCATCGGCCCCAGCCCGAATATCTCCCTGATGGATTGCAGCGTTTTTGGAAACATCTTTTTTCGCATGCCCGCACCCCGTCTATGTCATGGGCGCATTATGCCACTGCCGGAAGTCGGCCCGGCTACGCAAAGCGCAAGGTTGTATGGTATCTTCGTGCATCCTTTGTGTGCCTTGAGTTTCGAAATACATGAGCCTGCTTTCTCTGATCGCCGCCCTGCTGCTGGAGCAACTGCATCCGCTGGCGGCACGCAAATATCTGTACACCTGGCTGGGCAGCTATGTGCATTTTTTCCAGCACCATTTCAATGCGGGTGAGCGCAAGCACGGCAAGATCGCGTGGCTGATCGCGGTGCTGTTGCCGCTGCTGGTGTCGGCGGTGCTGTACTGGGTATTGCACAGCATCCATCCGCTGTTCGCCTGGCTGTTCTGCGTGCTCGTGCTGTATCTCACCATGGGCTTTCGCCAGTTCAGCCATTACTACACCGACATCCATCAGGCCTTGCGCAACGACGAACTCGACAAGGCGCGCAGCCTGCTTTCCGCCTGGCGCGGGATGGCGTGCCACGAGTTGAATGCCGAGGAAGTGGCTCGCGTCACCATCGAGGAAGCGCTGCTGGCTTCGCACCAGCATGTGTTCGGCGTGATGATGTGGTTCGTGATCACCATGCTGCTTGGGCTGGGGCCGGCGGGCGCGGTGCTGTACCGGCTGGCGCTATTTCTGAATGCGCGCTGGGGCCAGCAGGACGACAGCGAGTTCGGCGAATTCGGCGTGTTTGCGCGGCAGGCTTATCGCTGGATGGAATGGCTGCCGCTACGCCTGACCGCAACCACTTTCGCCATCGTCGGCGACTTCGAGGACACCGTGTATTGCTGGCGCACGCAGGCGCAAAACTGGCCAGATCCGGAAGCGGGCATTGTGCTGGCCAGCGGCGCGGGCGCGCTCGGCGTGCGCCTGGGCTCGCCCATCCCGCAGGGCGGTTTGCCGCTCGACCGTCCGGAGCTGGGCATGGGCGACGAGGCTGATGCCGACTTCATGCAGAGCACCGTGGGCCTGGTGTGGCGTGCGCTGGCATTCTGGCTGGTATTGTTATTGTTGCTGGGGCTGGCAACGCTGGTAGGAGGCTGACGATGACCGGGAAATCGCATTGGGAACACGTGTATCAAACCAGGCCGACCACGCAGGTGAGCTGGTTTCAGGAGCACGCCGAACGTTCGCTGCAATTCATACACAACACGGCTGTGGCGAAGGATGGGTGCATCATGGATGTCGGCGGCGGTGCTTCCACCCTGGTGGATGACTTGCTGCGCGAGGGTTACAGCAATCTGAGCGTGCTGGATATTTCCGCTGCCGCGCTGCAAGTCGCGCAACAGCGTCTGGGTGCCGATGCATCCAGAGTGCGCTGGATAGAGGCCGATATTACGCAGATCGAATTTCCGCAAGCCAGCGTGGATGTGTGGCACGACCGCGCGGTGTTCCATTTCCTTACCGACCCGCAAGACCGGCAGCGCTATGTGCAGGCTGTGCTGCATGCGGTCAAACCCGGCGGCCATGTGATCGTCGCCACCTTCGCCGAAGACGGCCCGCTGCGTTGCAGCGGCCTCGACATCGTGCGCTATCGCCCCGATACGCTGCACGACGAATTCGGCGATGAATTCAAACTGGTGGACAGCATGAACGAGATGCACCACACGCCGTCCGGCGCGGATCAGAAATTCGTCTATTGTTATTGTCGCAGGTAACGCCCGATCACTATTCCTGCAACAAGCGCACCGCGAAGGTGTTGCCTCGGGTGTAGGCGTAGTAAGTGTCGCCGCTATAAAAATTGACTGGCCAGCCGTATGCGGCGCCGGATGGTGTGCTGCTCCAGTATTCGAGTTTCTTCCTGTCCAGGTTGGGGAATGTCACTTCGTCTATCGCCGGTCTCTGATTGTTGGCAACACGCGCATAGTCGACCAGTGACGCCAACTCATCTTTTGTCGGTATCCGCCATCCGCTGCCCCCCTGTTGCTGGGCATCGTCAAAAGTAAAAAGATCGACCGTTCCCGTGCATCCGGCGCCATTTTTCCAGCGTTGCCCGATACTGCAACGCGCCCAGGTCAGATTGGTCTTTTTGTCGAGAACCGTATCGCCCTGGATCACGAAACGGGAAGCTGCGACCGGGGGCGTGCCCGCCAAAGCAATGCCGGCAAGCCCGGCCATCATTATCCCGGTCCAGACGTGCATCATGGTTTTGAACATTGGCTTTCCTCTCACTAGGGCGTGTTAACACTAATTTCGCAGGCGTGAAATTAGTGTTAACACGCCCTGGATAGTGCGACGGCATATTGCCGTTCGATGAGGCGGGATTATGCACAAAATTTCATGCCCGGTGTGGGGCTGGTTCATGCAGGATCGTCGGCATCATGGGTGCCGTGCGGCGTTTTGCGGGTCAGGTGCTGCCGTTGATCTGCTGGAACAGCCGCAGCCTGCGCGCGTCGATCTTGCCTGCTTCCGCCGCCTGGCGCAGCGCGCAGCCAGGCTCATGCGTATGGCGGCAGTTGTGGAAGCGGCACTGGCCGCGATACGGCGCGAACTCCACGAAGCCTTCCTCGATGTCGCCGAGAGTCAGGTGGTGCAAGCCGAAAGCCTGCACACCGGGGCAATCTATCAGGTGGCTGTTCGGGTTCAGGTGATACAGGTGCGCGTGGGTGGTGGTGTGCTTGCCGGAATCGAGCGCGCTGGAGATCTCGCGCGTGGCGGCCTGCGCATCCGGCAGCAGGGCATTGATGAGCGTGGATTTGCCCATGCCGGATTGTCCGACCAGCACGCTGGTGTGGCCTTGCAGCAGGGGCAGCAGCGGTGCAGCGGTCTCTTTCGCGGAGAGTTCGAGTACGCGGTAGCCGATGGTGCGGTAGGGTTGCAGTTGCGCGCGCGCGGCTGCGGCATCGAGGTCGCATTTGTTCAGCACGATGAGCGCTTGCAGATTCTGGTCGTGCGCGGCGACCAGGCAGCGCGCCAGCAATTCATCGTTGAACGAGGGCTCGGTAGCCACCACGACGATGAGTTGCGTGACGTTGGCGGCGATGAGTTTTTCGCGGTGCGCGACGGAGCGGTGCAGCAGGCTCTGGCGCGGCAGGATGGTTTCGATGACGGCCTGGCCGCCGGTCTTGAGTGTGGCCGAAGCAAGTGCGGTGCGCTGCACTTCGACGAGGTCGCCGCATGCCACCTCGCTTTTCTTGCCGCGCGGAACGCATTCCAGCAGCTCGCCATCGGGCAGCTCCGCCAGGTAGCGGCGCCCGAAAGCGGCGATGATTTGTGCTTGCAGCAGGCTCAAATCCTGAACAAGGCATCCACCTTGGAGGCACAGATGAAATCGTTTTCCGACAGGCCGCCGACGGAGTGGGTGGTGTATTCCACGCGGCACTTGTTGTAGCCCACGTTCAGGTCGGGGTGGTGGTCTTCGCGGTGCGACAGCCAGGCAGTCGCATTGACGAAGGCCATGGTCTGGTAATAATTCTTGAACTCGAAAGTCCTGGCTATCGTCTGGCCGTGTTGCATCCAATTGTCGAGTTGTCGCATCAGCGCGTCCACCTTGTCTTGCGTCAGCGGCGGTGTGCCTGCCGCGCAGGGTTTGCACTGCTTGCCGGTCAAGTCGCCAATATTGGCCATGTCAGCCTCACTTGAATTTGTAGAAACTCCTGTTGAGATAGGCGCCGAGATCCTGCTCGTCCTGCGCGGAGAGCGTGATGCCGACGTTGCCGCTGCACAGGGTCATCTGGCTCACCAGTTGCTGCGGATTCTTTACCTTGTGGGTGGGGCGCGTGAAGATGGCGTAGCCCGGTTCGCCCACGATGTCCTTGTGGCATTGGTTGCAGTTGTTCTTGTCGAACAGTTGCTTGCCGGCTTGTGCGTTGCCACTGGCAAAAGGCGTGGCTTGCGCGGTTCCGCACAGCAGCAGGAACAGGGCGATGGATAGTTTCATGGTTGGCGTCCTTTCAGGGTTTGCAGTCTGGCGATGCGCACCGGCGCGGGCGGATGCGAATCATAGAACATGGAGTATAGCGGATCGGGAGTCAGCGTCGCGGCGTTGTCCTGGTACATCTTCACCAGCGCGCCGGCCAGTTCGCCGGCATCGGCCTGTTGCGCGGCATAGGCGTCGGCCTCGAATTCGTGTTTGCGCGACCAGGCGGAGGTGAGCGGATGCAGCAGGAAACTGAATACCGGCAGCACCATGAAGAACAGCAGCAGCGCCAGCGCGGTGGTTGCAGCCTGGCCTGCACCTGTCGCTGGTATGACGCCGAGGCCCCGATAGAACCAGTCCGCCTGCATCAGTTGCGCCAGCAGCCACAGGAAAGCCAGGCTCAGCGCGAAAGTAGAGACTATGCGCTTGAGCACATGCTTATGCTTGAAGTGACCGAGTTCATGCGCCAGCACCGCCTCGATCTCGCCGGGCGTCAATCGTGTCAGCAGCGTGTCGAAGAATACGATGCGTTTGGTTTTGCCGAAGCCGGTGAAATAGGCGTTGCCGTGGCTGCTGCGTTTCGAGCCATCCATCACGAACAGGCCGCTCGCCGCGAAGCCGCATTTTTTCAGCAGCGCTTCGATGCGTGCCTTCAATCCATCATCCTGCATAGGCAGGAACTTGTTGAACAGCGGCGCGATGAGCGTGGGGTAGATGAACAGCAGCAGCAGGTTGAACGTGATCCACACGCCCCATACATACAGCCACCAGTTCGCGCCCATGCGCTGCATCAGCCACAGCACGCCGAACAGCAGCGGCAGGCCGAACAGCGCGCCGAGGAACAGGCTTTTTAGCGCGTCCGCGACATACAGCAGCGGGGTCATTTTGTTGAAGCCGAAACGTTCTTCGACGACGAAGGTGCGGTACAGGTCGAATGGGGTTTCCAGCAACGAGGAAAGCACCAGCACCGAAACGATGACGGCCATGCCTTGTGCGATGGAATCGGTGAGTATGCCCTGCCAGAAAACGGCGAAATACTGGATGCTGCCGCCGAGCGTGAAGGCCAGCAACAGCACCGCATCGAACAGCACGGACAGCATGCCCAGGCGCGTCCTGGCGCTGGTGTAATCGGCGGCTTTCTGGTGATCGGCCAGGGCTATGCTGGAACTGAAAGCGGGCGGCACGGCGGCGCGGTTAGCGGCCATGCAGGCGAGATGGCGGCGCGCCAGCCATAGTTTGGCCAGCGTGGTGAGCAGCAAGGCTGCGACAAACAACATGGAAAACAGGATTGGGGTCATCAGGTTTTATGGCAACGATATGCGGCGATATGACACAATGTGCGCCCGACAGTTCTGGGCAACGCGGATTATGGCACAAAATCAAAACAACCTTATATGGCTGGACATGGAAATGACCGGCCTCAATCCGGACACCGATCGCATCATCGAAGTGGCGATGGTCATCACCGACAATAACCTGGAGACCGTGGCCGAGGCGCAGACGCTGGTGGTGCACCAGGCGGACAGCGTACTGGACGGCATGGACGCGTGGAACAAATCCACTCATGGCAAATCCGGCCTGATCGAAAAAGTGAAGGCATCCACGCTGGATGACGCCAGTGTGGAAGCGCAGATGCTGGAGTTTCTTGCGCAACATGTTCCGGCGCGTACCTCGCCCATGTGCGGCAATTCCATCTGTCAGGACCGCCGTTTCATGGCGCGCTGGATGCCCAGGCTGGAGGAATATTTCCATTATCGCAATCTCGATGTGAGCACGCTCAAGGAACTGGCCAAACGCTGGAAACCGGAAGTGGCGCAGGGTATCAAGAAGCACGGCAAGCATGAGGCGCTGGCCGACATCTATGAATCCATCAACGAGATGAAGCACTACCGCGAACATTTCATCAAGCTTTGATGGAATAGGGGCGGAAAACATGGTTAAAGGTTTTAAGGTGGTTTAAGGTTGGTGTGGAGAAAGGACTTCGGCATTCAGCATGATTAGAAAATGGCATTCGCTCGGGGTGCAGGAAAAGCTGCATATACTGATCCAGGGCACCCTCATCATCCTGTTCATCATTTCTGCGCAGTGGGTGGTCTATCGTTTCGAGACGCAAGTCACCGCATCGGTCAAGGCGCGCGCTGTGGAAACGGCGGATGGCCTGATCAACGGCATGAACATGCTGATGCTGACCGGAACCATCTCCAATCCGGACAACCGCAAACTGCTGCTGGACAAGATGGCGCAGTCCAGGGGGATCAGCGAGCTGCGCATCATTCGCGCGCAACAGGTCAGCGACCAGTTCGGCCCCGGCCTGCCGCAGGAGCAGGCAGTGGATGAGATAGACCGCGCGGTCCTCGCCACCGGCAAGACCATATTCCAGCGACAAAAGGGGGCAAACGGTGCATCCACGCTGCGCGTGGTAGTGCCATATGTCGCGCAGGAAGATTTTCGCGGCACCAATTGCCTGGGCTGCCATCACGTCAAATCCGGCAGCGTGAACGGCGCGGCCAGCGTCACCATAGAGCTGGCAGAAGAAGAGGCGAGCGTTGCCGAAATCGAGCGATGGATGTGGGTTGGGCAACTTGTTCTCCAGATAGTGCTGTCGGTGATCATCGCACTGTTCGTGCGGGTGCTCATCATCAAGAACATCGCCAGGCCGGTCAAAAAACTCCAGATGGCGATGCTGGATATCCAGCGCGATGAGGATCTGTCGCGGCGGGTTGATATCGACGAGAGCAATGGCGACATCGGCGAGATGGCGAAGACTTTCAATGCGCTGCTCGAAAGCCTGCAATATGCGAACAAGCGGCTGGATCTGTTCTCCCAGGTATTCGAGAACAGCGGCGAGGCCATCCTGATCACGGATGCAGACGAGAATATTGTGGCGGTGAACCAGGCATTCACCGTGGTCACGGGGTACGACTTCGCCGATGTGATATGGAAGAACCCCAGGATATTGAATTCAGGCAGGCAGGCGCCAGAGTTTTATCAGGCCATGTGGCAAACCATTAACGAGACCGGGAGATGGCAGGGCGAGATATGGAACCGGCGCAAGAACGGGGACATCTATCCGGAGTGGCTGTCCATAGGCGTGGTCAAGGATGCGCAGGGACAGGTACTCAACTATATCGCCATCTTCACCGACATTACCCAGCGCAAGGTGGCAGAAGACCACATCCGTTTCATGGCGCATTACGATTCGCTGACCAGATTGCCCAACCGCAGGTTATTCGAGGATCGCATCCAGCAGGTGCTGGCGATTTGCAGGCGCAGCCACAAGAAGGCGGCCTTGCTGTTTCTCGATCTCGACCGCTTCAAGAGCATCAACGATACACTGGGCCATCTGGCCGGTGACCTGCTGCTGCAATCCGTGGCGGAAAGGCTGAAATCCTGTGTGCGCGAAACAGACACAGTATGCCGTCAGGGCGGCGACGAATTTCTGATTCTGTTATCGGAGATCAACGCGGCAACGGATGCGGAGCACATTGCGGACAAGATCATTGCCGCCATGTCGGAGGCGCACAGCATCGAAGGCAAGCAACTGATTGTCACTTTCAGTATCGGCATCTGCATCTTCCCCGACGATGGCGTCGATAGCCAGACCCTGGTCAAGAATGCGGACGAGGCGATGTATCGCGCCAAGGAAAAAGGGCGCAACAACTTCCAGTTTTTTTCTGTCTGAGCAACCCACTTCCGGCATGCCGCATCTGTTGGTGGACATTTCTGCGCATGGCTACGGCCATGTGGCCCAAACCGCGCCAGTGGTCAATGCGCTGGCGCAACGCGTCGGCGATCTGCGCGTAACTTTGCGCAGCGCGGCGCCCCGCGCGCTGTTGCAGCAGCGCTTCCAATGCGACTTTGAACACATTCCCGTTGAGCTCGATTTCGGCATGAAGATGGTGAATGCCGTGGAGGTGGACATGGCATTGAGCGCGGCAGCTTATCGAGACTATCACGCGGACTGGCATGCCAGGGTGCGGCAAGCGGCGCAGGAGATGCGCGCATTGCGGGCTGATTTGTTGCTGGCCAATGTTTCCTATCTCTCGCTGGCGGCCGCACATGCCGTCGGGGTGCGCGCCGTCGCGATGTGCTGCCTCAACTGGGCGGATATCTATAGCCATTACTGCATGAGCGATGCGGCGGGTGCGACGATACACGCGCAGATGCTGGCGGCATACAACAGCGCGGAGTTATTCCTGCGCGTGGAACCGGCCATGCCGATGCCGGATCTGGACAAGGCACGCACTATCGGCCCGATCGCGCAGGTGGGGCGCAACCGGCGCGAGGAAATATTCGCAAAGTATCCCGCCGGGCGCGGCAACAGGCTGATACTCGTCGCCATGGGCGGCATCGAGTTTCGCTTGCCGATGGAACAATGGCCGCATATCGAAGGCGTGGGCTGGCTGCTGCCGCAGGCATGGAACATCGAACGCGACGACATGATCCCGTTCGAGTCGCTGGACCTGCCGTTCGGCGACCTGCTCGCCTCGTGCGATGCCGTGCTGACCAAGCCCGGTTACGGCACCTTCGTCGAGGCATCCTGCGCGGGTGTGCCGGTGCTGTATGTTTCGCGCGACGACTGGCCGGAGCAGCCGTGTCTGGTGCGCTGGCTGGAGCGAAACAACGTATGTCGTGAAGTGCCGCGCGAACGCTTGCACAGCGGAGATATTGCGCAAGTGCTGGGCGATCTGTGGGCGCAGGCGCGACCGCCCGCGCCTGTCGCAGGCGGCGCGCAGCAGGCGGCGCGAGTGCTGGCGGGGATGCTGCATGAGTAATGGCATGGCCGAGTTACTCCCTCAAAAATAAAACCATCGTAGGTCGGGCTATGCCCGACAGCCTGAACCGGCGGACAGAGCCGGTATCTACGGAATGCAAGCTTGATTTAGAATTGGCGCCAAGGAGAACCGTTATGCCCTATGCCAGCCTCAACCCGGCCACCAATCAACTGATCCAGAGCTATGCCAGCCTGGATGCGCCTCATATGGAACAGGCGCTGGCACAAGCCCGCAGCGCGCAGCAAGCCTGGGCGCAAACTTCTTTTGCGCAACGCGCCGAAGTGCTGCGCAAGGCCGCGCAGCAGTTGCTCGCCCAGCGCGACCACTACGCGCTGCTTGTCACGCAGGAGATGGGCAAACTGCTGCGCGAAGCGCGCGCCGAAGTCGAGAAATGCGCCACGGTGTGCGATTACTATGCGCAGCATGGTGAGGAATTCATGCGCGCCGACCCGGTGGAATCGGATGCAGGCAAGAGCTATGTAGCCTATCGGCCGCTGGGTGTGGTGCTGGCCATCATGCCGTGGAATTTCCCGTTCTGGCAGGTGTTTCGCGCCGCCGCGCCAGCCTTGATGGCGGGCAATGCGCTGGTGCTGAAACATGCGCCCAACGTACCGCAGTGCGCGCTGGCGATCGAAGCGTTGTTCCGCGATTGCGGTTTGCCGCAGGGCGTATTCACCAATTTGATGATAGAGGTAGAACTGGCCGCCGATGCCATCGCCAGCCCGCATGTGCATGCCGTCACGCTGACCGGCTCGGAAGCGGCCGGGCGCAAGGTGGCGGCACTCGCCGGTCAGTATCTGAAGAAATGTGTGCTGGAACTCGGCGGTTCCGATCCTTTCATCGTGCTGCATGACGCGGACATCGAACACACGGTCAACATGGCGGTCGCTTCGCGCTTCCTCAATTGCGGACAATCGTGCATCGCCGCAAAACGTTTCATCCTTGTGCCGCAGATCGCTGATGAATTTCTGCAACGCTTCAAGGCAAAAGTGGAAGAGTTGAAAGTCGGCGATCCGCTGGACGACGCCACCCGGATCGGCCCGATGGCGCGTGCTGACCTGCGCGACGGCCTGCATAAACAAGTCAGCGATTCCATCGCGCAGGGCGCGGTGGCGGTATGCGGATGCCAGCCGGTCGATGGCGCAGGATTCTTCTATCAGCCTTCGATACTGGATCGCGTCACTGCCGATACCTGCGCGTACAACGAAGAACTGTTCGGCCCGGTGGCCATCATCATTCGCGCAACGGGCGAAGACGATGCGTTGCGCATCGCCAACGCAAGCCGCTTTGGGCTCGGTTCTTCGATCTGGAGCAAGGATACTGTGCGTGCCGAAAGACTCGCGGCGCAGATCGAGGCGGGCTGCACCTTCATCAACGGCATGGTCAAGTCCGATCCGCGTTTGCCGTTCGGCGGGGTGAAAGCTTCAGGTTACGGGCGCGAATTATCGCGGCTGGGGATGCATGAGTTTGTGAATGCGAAAACGGTGTGGGTGCGGTAGGGGGCACGGTTTTGTGCCCATGCCGTGCTGTGTAACAAAACCGTCGGGGGTAGCCCGACAGCTAGTCACTTTTTGGCTCCGACATAACCTGAAGGTTAGTTAGTTTGATTAAACACTAAGATTGCCGAGCGGCAGAAGTTCGCGGCAATTACATCAGGAATTGGCGCTGTGCGCCATTTCGATCAAAGCGTGGCGCGCTTCCTGTGCGTCCAGCACTGCCTCCTTGAAATCGAAGCGCAGCACTTTCCCGTCTGCGCGCACGTCATAGCCATCGCAGTCTATGCCTATCATCTCGACTTCCGTCGCCGCGCATTGATGGAAGTGGCGGCAGCAGTTGCGTAGCGCATCACTATGGTCGGCATTCATGTGCGCGATCACTTCGTCTTCCTGTTCGATCAGCGCATGGGATTTCACTGCATGATCTTCCGCCGTTATCCAGTGGATGTTGCCGAAGCCGCCGATATAACGGATGGCTTGCGGAGCGATGCGGTAGAAAGAAAAATCGTGCATGGCGAAATAGGTTTGCGCTTCGGGGAAGTAGCGCAGGTAGCGCTTGCCGGCCTGTTCACGTTCGGCGACGAGATGCGCTGCGCCCACTATAGTGACGCGTCCCTGGGTCTGGATATGCGGGTCGTCCTGGTTGTGCGTGATCAGGCTGACGCGCGGATCGGCGAGGATGTTTTTGGTGTGTTCTGCCAGCGTGCTGATCAGGATGAGCACGCTGCCATCGTGGTCGGTGAGGTAGGGCGTGATGGAGCCGAAGGGATGGCCGTCGAATCTTTTCGATAGTGTACACAGCGCGCCGTAACGGTGGGCGCGCAGTAATTGTCTGGCTTCACGGGCGGCGCTCATGGTGACTCCTTGCTGTGGTTTCATGCGTGCATTGTATTAGAGATGTGACAGCGTCTGCCAGGCAAGCAGCCTCGCATACATGCGCTTGTAATGCGCGCTGCAATATTAAACCGTGCGCCAGGCAACAAATAGGCGATAAAATTGCTCGGGCATTGTTTCACGCGCTTCATTTGGCTACAATTCGCTGTCCAGTAAATCAACAACAAGGAGAACACTTATGGAACATACCCTGCCCGCATTGCCCTACGCGATGGACGCGCTGCAACCGCACATGTCGAAGGAAACTTTCGAATACCACTATGCCAAGCACCATCAGGCCTACGTCACCAACCTGAATAATCTGATCAAGGGCACCGAATACGAGAACCTCGATCTCGAAGCGATCATCAAGAAAGCGCCTGCTGGCGGCATCTACAACAACTCCGCGCAGGTGTGGAACCACACTTTCTTCTGGAATTGCATGAAGCCGAATGGCGGCGGCGCACCGAGCGGCGCATTGGCCGACGCGATCAACAAGAAGTGGGGCTCTCACGATGAGTTCAAAAAAGCCTTCCAGACTTCCGCCGTAGGCAACTTCGGTTCCGGCTGGACCTGGCTGGTGAAGAAGGCCGACGGCTCCGTGGACATCGTCAACATGGGCGCAGCAGGCACACCGCTGACCACGGGCGACAAGGCGCTGCTGTGCGTGGACGTGTGGGAACACGCTTACTACATCGACTATCGCAACCTGCGCCCCAAGTTCGTCGAGACCTTCCTGAATAATCTGGCCAACTGGGATTTCGCGGCGAAGAATTTCGCGTAAGTATCTGTTCAGATGTCGTATGGGGATATATTTGTAACTTGAATTGTTCCGGGATACTGATTTTGCAACCAGGAAAAGGCGCCTTGTCAGGTGCCTTTTCCTTGGAGGGAATGGCTTCTCTGTCGCCGACTATTTCCGGTAATCCAACTGTAGAATAATCGTTTTGGAATTCCTTTGGCTTTACTGAACTGCTATTAACCGATGCTCCCTTATAGCTCTCTATGGGTATCAATCCTGACCTTGCCTTCTTTGAGATGATGATCTCGAACGGTGAGAAAAGATGAAATTCCCCATACTTTCTGATGGAGTGCGGCGATTTGCTCCATTAGCAATTGTGTTACTCAGCGTGACGGTTGCGATATGCGCCTATCTTCAAGCCGTAAACTTTCCGTTTGCCGTGGAAGACGTCGATTCGGATGACAGCTTGTATGTAGTCAATAATGTGAAGCTGGCAGGGCTGCATCTGGCCGATCTTTGGCGATTATTCATCGAGCCATACAATCCATTTGAATTTCTCCCGTTAAGGGATTTGTCCTACTGGCTTGATATTGCCTTTTTTGGGATGTCGCCACCTGCCTTCCGGCTGCACAGTATTGCGCTGTATTTGATTTGTTGCTTGCTTGTTTATTTGACCACCCTGGAACTGTGGCGCTATTTTAAAGTTACTGAAACAGGTGATGCCAAATGGGCTGCGGCAACGGTGGCAGCATTGTTTGCGTTGCATCCCGCACACGTTGATGCAGTGATATGGATCAGTAGCCGCAAAGATGTACTGTCCAGCATGTTTGCCATGCTTGCGTTGTGGCTTGCCATAGGGGCGAGGAGGGAGCATGGGCTTGCTCCATGGCATGCGGGTGCGGCTTTGGCGGCACTGGCAGCGGCGATTCTTTCAAAAGCGACAATGGTTTTTGTGGCTCCTGTCATGGCTATATTCTGGATCGTCCTCTGGCATGAAATCCCAGCCTCCTCCCGGCGACGCACCATGCTGTTGTGGCCTTTTGCCAGCCTGTTATTGACTTTACTGTATGGCAATAATTTTCATGGGATACAGTGCAGTGAAAATCCCTGCCGACTTTGGGATTGAAGCGGGCATCCGTGCATTTGCGATACTTGGGTGGATGGTGCGTCTTGCCGTTACCCCGGATGGCCGCCAACTGTTTTATCCGGTATTCGAAGACCCATGGTTTGCGGGGATGGTTGCCTTGGGTATTGCGACATTTCTGTCCGGTGTTGCCGGAACTGTACTGCTGCTGCGCAGGCGCTCGCTTGTAGGATACGCACTGGTGATGTTCGTCTTGTTTTGCGTACCGTATATGCAGATATTGCCGTTCTCTACTAATTCGCTTGTGTCGGATCGCTTCCTGTTCCTTGCAGTGTGGCCGGTATTACTGCTGCTGGTTGCGCTGGCATGGCGCTTGAAATTTGTGTTTCGTGTAATGCTGCTGCTTGCCGTTGCGCTTCCATGGATTTACCAAACAGTCGAGCGTCCAAATGATTGGCGAACAGCCGAGACAATAGAGGAGCGCGAATTCCAAACCTATCCGGGGCACTACCTGCCTGCGGCAAACAAGATCAAGAGGTTGCACGATTTATATGGGCCGACGCGCGAGGCCTATCAGATCGCCAGCAACATAACGGATCCTGATATCAAGAATATTATGATCAAGCAGGTTCGAGTTGACTATGCCGTATATTTCGATGCGGCTGCTGGTAACCTGCATGAAATAATATCCCTTCTCCAGGATTGGGACTCCGATTTGAGGAAGATGCCAATCCGGGCCAAATGGAACCTGCCTTTGCAGGATCCTTTTTCAAGCTCCATGTGGGTGCTTGAAAGCGATTGGCTAAACCTGGCGGGAAAATTTCCCGATGATGCATCGGTGCAATATAACGCCGGGTTATGGCTGCTTGATCATGGGAGATTTGAGAGCGCGGCTACTCATTTGCGGGCTGCTGCAGAGTCTTCACAACTGTCCGCTTATGAACGGGACAAGGCTTTCAAAGGCCTCGAAATTGCCTTGGCGAACGGCGGACGCTGAAATTCCGTGGCTGTTCCCCGGACGACCTGCGCAACTGTCTGGGGGATGTCATTTGCGCCGTTCGTTCGTGTTTATTGATGGTGGGGCAGGTCATGAACCTTGTCCCCCGCCTTGATGCCGTTCCCGGCGAACCAGCCTTTGTTCATCTCCAGCGCATACAATGCGTCGCCTTGCGCATAGTGGTCGTCCGTGGTGTTGGGCTGCATCTCTTCGATGTTGATGATGCTGCCGTCGGCGGCGATGAAAGCAATGGAGAGCGGCAGCGGCGTGTCCTTCATCCAGAAATCATATCTGTCCGCCTTGCTGAATACGAACAGCATGCCGCAATCGGGGCACAACTGTGTGCGTTGCATCAGGCCGTGCTCCTGTTTCTGCGGGGTGTCGGCGATCTCGGCGTGGGCGGGATGTCCGGCTATGGATAATTCGGTTTGGGCATACTCGGCTGGAGGTTTGCCATCACCCGCTCCCCATGAGGATAGCGGTGCGAGCATGAGGCAGAGCAGCAGGGCGATGTGGCGTAATGAGGTCATGGCGCGCAGTTTATCAGAAGCGATTGGCTAGTTGCTCCGTACGGTCTGTGCGTTTGAGTGCGGTTCACGCCTTGCGTTCCGTTGATGCGGTTCGATTCCTGCGGACGATGCGATGGGCTACAATCGCGCCCGGCGCTTAACTTATTCAGCAACCATGAACCCCACCCTCGTTTTCGATATTGAAACCATACCCGACATCGCGGGGCTGCGCGCGCTGTACGAGCTTGATGCTGCCGTGAGCGATAAGGATGTGGCGGAGATGGCTTTCCAGATGCGCCGCCAGAAGACCGGCAGCGATTTCTTGCAGCATCATCTGCACAAGGTCGTGGCGATTTCCTGCGTGCTGCGCGAGGGCGACAACTTCAAGGTGTGGTCGCTGGGTGAACTGGATGAAGACGAAGGCAGCATCATCCAGCGTTTCTTCGACGGCATCGAAAAATATACGCCGCAGATTGTGAGCTGGAACGGCGGCGGTTTCGACCTGCCGGTGCTGCACTATCGCGGCCTGATCCACGGTGTGCAATGTCCGCGCTACTGGGACATGGGCGAGGATGACCGCGACTTCAAGTGGAACAATTACATCAGCCGCTACCACACGCGCCATCTCGACCTGATGGATTTGCTCGCGCTGTATACCGGCCGCGCCAACGCGCCGCTGGATGAACTCGCCAAACTCATCGGCTTCCCCGGTAAGCTGGGCATGGACGGCAGCAAGGTGTGGGAGGCATATCAGCAAGGCAAGCTCGCCGAGATACGCAATTATTGCGAGACTGACGTGGTGAATACATGGCTCGTGTTCGCGCGCTTCCAGTTGATGCGCGGGCAATTCACCAAGGCGCGTTACGAAAAGGAATGCGAACTCGTGCGCAGCATCCTGGGCAAATCCGATGAGGCACACTGGAAAGAATATCTTGCTCAGTGGGCGAATGCTGGAGAGCAATGAATAACACCTCGTCGTTCCCGCGCAGGCGAACCCCGCTACTCAAAATTTAACCCACTGGATTCCCGCCTGCGCGGGAATGACGGTACTGAATAATTTCCAACAGAATCCATGAACCCCGTAACCATCGAATCCATAGACCACGAAGGGCGCGGCATTGCGCATGCCGACGGCAAGGTCATTTTCATAGAAGGCGCGCTCACCGGTGAATGCGTGACCTATTCTGCGTACCGCAAGAAGGGCAGCTATGAACTGGCGCAAGTAGGCCAGATACTCAAGTCCTCGTTCATGCGTGTGCAACCGAAGTGCGCACAGTTCGGCATGTGCGGCGGTTGTTCCATGCAGCATCTGGAAGCACAGGCGCAGGTCGCTGCCAAGCAGCGGGTGCTGGAAGATAATCTGGCGCGCATCGGCAAGGTCAAAGCCGAAACCATGCTACCGCCGATTTATGGGCAGGCCTGGGGCTATCGTCAGCGTGCGCGCTTGTCGGTGCGCCATGTGCTGAAGAAGGGCAAGACGCTGGTCGGTTTCCGCGAGAAGAACGGCAAGTATGTGGCGGACATGCAGCACTGCGAGATACTGACTCCCAAGATTGCCAGCCTGTTACCGCTGCTGGGCGAGCTCAACGAAAGTTTCACCGCCCGCGATATATTGCCGCAGATCGAAGTGGCGGTAGGCGATCATGTGGATGTGCTGGTGCTGCGCATTCTGGACGCGCTTTCGCCATCGGATGAGGCAGTGATCAAACAATTTGCCGACACGCACAAAGTGCAGTTCTGGACGCAGACCAAAGGGCCGGAAACAATAGTCCCGTTCTATCCGCTGGATGCGCCCGAGCTTTCCTACAGCCTGCCGGAATTCAACGTTACCATGCCGTTCGCGCCCGCCGAATTCACCCAGGTGAACAGCGACATGAATCGTCTGATGGTCAGCCGCGCTATGCGTCTGCTGGCATCGCAGCCCGGCGAGCGCATCGTCGATTTCTTCTGCGGCCTGGGTAATTTCACCTTGCCGATCGCGCGTAGCGGCGCACAAGTAGTTGGCATAGAAGGCAGTGATGCATTGGTGAAGCGCGCCGGGCAAAATGCCGAGTACAACGGCCTTTCCGACAGCACGGAATTCAAGGCGATGAACCTGTTCGAGATGGATGTTGCCGGTCTGGAAAAACTGGGTCGCTTCGACAAATGGCTGGTCGATCCACCGCGCGACGGCGCGATCGAACTGATGAGATCCATCAGCGCTGAAACCGCGCCGCAGCGCATCGTATATGTGTCATGCAGTCCATCCACGCTGGCGCGCGATGCGGAAGTGCTGGTACACACGCAGGGCTACACGCTGAAAGCGGCGGGCGTGATGAATATGTTTCCGCATACCTCGCATGTGGAATCAATTGCCATATTTGAGCGATAACTTTGACGTCATTCCCGCCATCGCGGGAATGACGAAGTGGGGCATTGGTTATGAAACGATATGACGACCTTATCGCCGACGCGCTCACGCGCGTGAAAGAAATCCTGCCGTGGGATCTGGACAAGCGCCTCAAGGCAGGTAATGCACCGTTGCTGCTCGACCTGCGCGAACCTTCAGAATTTGCCGCGCTGCACATCCCCGGTTCGATCAACGTGCCGCGCGGCGTGCTGGAACAGGCCTGCGAATGGGACTATGACGAAACCATCCCGGAACTCGTCACCGGGCGTGAGCGCGAGATCGTGGCGATCTGCCGCTCCGGCAGGCGCTCGGCACTGGCTGCCGACGTGATGCAGCAGATGGGTTTCACCAAGGTTGTCTCGCTGAAGCTGGGCATACGCGGCTGGAACGACGCGGAACTGCCGCTGGAGGATGCGGCGGGCAATGCGCTGGATGCCGATACGGGAGATGAACTGCTTGCGTCGCGCGTGAGGGCGGAGCAGCGGAAGCCGAAGTGAGGGCAATGGCCTGCGGGTGATGTCCGGTCGGAGAGAAGTCAATCGGGATATGTGGTGTCGAAGATTGCTTTACACCAGTTTTTGGACACCTCTAGCTCAAGCTGAGTTTTTGGCTGGCCGAGGACGCTGTGGCCTGAAGGGCTATATTCAGATGCTGATTCAGGAAGTCATGATGGCGGATGATGAAGCAATTATCCCGGGAAGCTTTGATTCCCCGGCTCAGGTGCTTCACCAAATGAAAATGGGCACTTGTAATCAGTACCCAGATCCATATATGTCTGGCGTCCCTACGGCGTTCTATGTGCCAGCATTGGCGCGGTTTGGCGTTGCAAAAAAACAACGATACCCCCACTTATACCCCCGCCATCAAAACCTGGAAAAATCCGGTATTTCGCATTCTCCTTGTCAAAAATGGAGGAAGACCAAACGAGGTGCAAATTAGTGTTTCACGAGTGTTGAATAGCGTTGCAACTTTTTTAAATTGATTTCATCATACACCGCGTGCGAACAGTGATGCCATCGCATGGCAGTTGATTACCGGGGCGGGTTGGCCTTGAGCCAGAAGCCAGATAGGAAATCTGCGGATTCCTTGACCGCCGGCAGACCAGGCGGGAGAACGGGAGTGGGTGAGCAGCGTCACTGCTCATTTATGAACCCATCGGTCGAATCAGAGCAAGTGGATTTCATCACCTAACTTTCTCTTTCTGAAGTTCCGCGTGTTGGTACGCGATGAATATTACCCAGAAATTCTAGGTTCTGCGCGCTGAAAATTACCCAGGTGATTAACCTCCTCCGTTCCGATTTTCGGAATGGAGAAACCAAGGAGATGATCACCATGAAATTACTGGGTAAAGTAA
>JACQFX010000066.1 GCA_016199835.1 Nitrosomonadales bacterium
CACTGCGCGCATTCCTTCTCCGGGGTAAATGCAGTGAAATTGAGCTACACTTATCCGCAGCCGCCACCCAAACGGCGGTTTAAAGTGCCTGGGTAAAATTCAACGCGCAGGACTGGGTAATTTTAAACGCGCACCAACAGTCGTGCGGTATGTTATCGAAAAATGCTTCTATGTCAGAATCCACGATAAAGCTGAAACCGTCTTCACGTGCCGCAATTACAGTGGCGATCGCATCTCGTACCGAGCGGCCGGGGCGATAAGCAAAGCTTTGCTCTTCAAAAGTTGGATCAAGAATGGGGTTGATGGTTTGTGCAATGGCCGTTTGCAGCACACGATCGCGCACCGTGGGAACGGCCAGCAGGCGCGGAGCGCGGCCTTGGCGCGGAAGCTCAATGCGCAGCAAAGGGGCAGGGACATAGGTCGCATTTTTTACCTGGCTGCGCAGCTTGAAAAGCCTTGTTAGCAGATCATCGCCAAAGCGCTCAATACTGACTCCGTCAACTCCCGGCCCTCCGCCATTTTCTTTCACCCGCGACCAAGCGTGAGTGAGTGCGTCATCGGTAAGAGCAAGGGTAAGGAGACTCATGTTGTCATGATGACAGCACGCAAGTTGAAAACAGCAAATGACAAGCTTGTTAAGCGTATTGATTCATCACAAGCTGGTTATGAAACAGCATAACCGGCAGCTTTCCGGCATGGTAGGGTTGAATGCGCTGTTTTAGGCTACGGCTTCCAGAGCGAAGCCGCCCGCGAACGCCTAATATTTCCATCGCGGGTTGCCAACGGCAGGCCATGCGCCCGCGCTGTTGCCACAATGATGCGATCAGCCGGGTCACCATGAAACGATTTTGGCAAGTTATCCAGGGCAAGCACGACTTCGACATCCATCGGCAACAGCGTAACGGTTTCGGGTGCCGCTGCCGTGGGTAGCCAATAAGCCAGGGGCATTTCCAGGGCGAGTCGATCTTTTTCAACCAGCATCTGTACTTCCCACAAGCTGATTGCGGATAGCATGGGCGGCGTACCTGCTGCGGCCAATGCATCCAATGCATCACGTTCACGCGCGGATAATTCGGCTTGCCCCAATTGCCACCATAGCCAAATATGCGTGTCGAGCAACACTGGCGGTTTCATTATTTGTGCCCACGTAGCGCGTCAAACTGTTCACTATCAAGCACCGACTCTTCGGGCGTGGCTACAAGCTTGCCTTGCCCGCGCAGGCGCTGCCATGCAGGCGTTCCCTGTGCCGCCGGCGTCGTGGGTATCAAGCGGGCGACCACTTTGCCGTGACGCGTTAACTCGACCGCATCGCCGACCTGCTCTACTTGCCGAATGAAATCCAGGCAGTGTGTTTTGAATTCGGTGACACTTACCGCCAAAGTAGTCATTTAGATTCCTTAAATGGTCATTTTATGGTGCGAATAGTACACTTAACTATTGCTGGCGGTAAAGAGCGATGGAACAGGCAAAAGGGCTGTCCGGATTAACTCAGAGCAAAGTCAGAACCGGGGATGCCGTAGTGGGCCGAAATTGACGTAGGTGCTGGTTGCACGATCATTTTGATATATGCCGGCATTCAACGCCGAGTTCGCCTGCCCTGCGTCGGAAGAAGGCTCGGCCTTCGTGCCATGGATCGGCGGCAGTCTCGGTGACATCTGTGCGAACAGCATGAGCGCTCGGTAGGCCACGACAACTGTGTCCGCTTCGAGAAATTGATCTTGCAGATTCCGGCAGATCGGCATCGCTGCCATTACGTCAAAGCCAGAGTGCGGGTGCATTGCTACGCTGATGGAAATCTTGCCGTGTTCCATGGGCCGCGCAAATTGGCCGACTACAACCACGAAGGGAAGATGCTCACGCAGAACTTGAAACTGGCCGCCTGAACCGTCCGCTAGGCGCGCCGCCTTGTTTGGGAACCGGCCCCGGGCTAGGCCCTACACTGCTTCCCAAACAAGGCAGAAAAAGCGGACAATTCATGTGCTACAGAACTGCACAGTTCTAAAAACCCGCGACAGAGCGCTTGACAAATTATTCCGCAGCAAACAGAATGAAAATTCAACTGGGTAGCGTGGCCTTCGCTCGTGAGCATTGCGTCAAGTGCCTTAAACATCGGCAGAGATGCTGAAAAGAAACAGCCATCCATTGGGATGGAGCTTTTTACTACCGCAGCAGTCATGCGGCTCAAAATACTGAAGGATTGGTAACGCCTTCAGCCTTTCTACGTCCTTAGTTCGCTAATGACTTGTTGCAAACAAAACAAAAACATCCATGAGATTGCAGGGCAACCTGCGCTTCAGAATGTGGCTCTAGTCGAGTCGCACCTGGGGATATTATGGAAACGAGCAGTCCTTCTGGTGGCAGGAAGGATCGAGCACTCGGGTTTGAAGTTTGTTTGCAATGAAAATGTCATCGTTCCCGATAATCTAAATCGGATGCGTAAATGTCATCAGCTTCGAGATGGCCTGCCGGTTCGCCGGGTTTTATTTGTCCGCAGAAATGTGGAGGGTAATTCAGCGCGTAGTTACTAAAGACAAAGCCAGCCGACTTGTACGGCAAAACCCTCGACGCCTTCCATGCGCATATGGAAACTGCACGGCCACGCTGCGAGCCGACGCTTTCACAAGCAGCACAACCACAAGGTGGTGGCATGCAGGCATGGCCGGTATACCGCTCAATCCCATGTGAAACAGTTTGCCTTGGTTCGACGCCAAGCAGGATTCGATGTCGCGCAAAGACTCGCGCCACGTCAATTGCGAGAACGCCATCACACGAAACAAGTCGGCGCAACCCAAGGTGCGAACCTGCCCCTCATCATCATGCTGCCTGCGATTGGCAAGCAGCCCATCACACTGCCACTCTTCGGTCACAAAGTCGAAGCCGGATTTCCTTCGCCTGCTGACGACTACATTGAGGGGCGGTTACTGGTGTACACCAAGCGAGGCGAGACGATCAGGGCAATCTCCCTGCGCCGCGCATCCAAAGCTGAAAGGAAATTCTATGAAGCCGCAACAAAGTAAAACCGATTGGACGCGCGTCAAGCGCGAGACAAAGCAAGGCGCACCGATCCCCTTCGATCCGGCTGTTGCCCCATACGACCCGAACGACGAAGCGGCGGTGGCCGCGTTCTTCGCAAAAGCCAAAATAATACGGCGACGTGGAGCGCAAAAATCGCCACTCAAAGTGCCGACCACCATCCGCTTTGACCCGGACGTTCTGGCTGCGATGAAAGCCACGGGTCGGGGCTGGCAAACGCGCGTGAATGATCTGCTGCGCGAGTGGCTCAAGACGCACTCAGCTTGACCGATCAAAGGCAAAATCCCAAGTGCTACTGTTGCCGGAAGTCTTCAGCGACACAAGAGCATACTGCCAACCTGAAATTAAATACCCACAGTCTTGCATAGCAAGTCTGTGACAAGGCCAGCATCAGCGAAGCTGTTGAAATTAAACTCTCACACCCGGCTCAACTGCGGAAGTAACTGTAGCAATTGCGCCCCTCACTCTTGGCCATGTACATGGCCTGATCGGCATTCTTGAGCAATTGTTCGATATTGTCGCCATCCGCCGGGTAGAGCGTGATGCCGACGCTGGCTGACAGTTCGACAGCGTTATCTCCCAAATAAAAAAGTTCGGACAGTTTCCGGATGATGTTTTGCGCGACCCTTTCGACATGGCCGGTGTCGGTGATGCGCGACAGGATCACCGTAAATTCATCCCCGCCCAAACGCGCCACCGTGTCCGACTCGCGCACGCACCCGCTAATGCGGCGCGCGGCTTCCGCCAGCAGTTCATCGCCCGTGTCGTGCCCCAGCGTGTCGTTGACTTCCTTGAAGCGGTCGAGATCAATGAACAGTAGCGCCATGGCAAGACCGGCCCGGTTTGCTTTTTTGATTTCCTCCGCCAGCCGGTCGCGGAACAGCCTGCGGTTGGGCAATTGCGTCAGGTGATCGAAATTGGCGTGGTTCCATATCAGTTCGTCGGATTTCTTTTTCTCGGTGATGTCCGAAAAGAACGCGAGGTGGCGAGACACGCCCCCGTCGTCGTTGAAGACGAGATTGATGGTCAGCCATTCTGCGTATATTTCGCCATTCTTGCGCCGGTTCCACACCTCGCCCTGCCAGTAGCCGATCTTGTTCAGCGAGCGCCACATTTCGCGGTAGAAAGTTGCATCCTGGCGTCCGGAGCTGAGGAGGCGCGGATTTTTGCCGATCACTTCATCCACGGTATAGCCGGTGATTTGCGTGAAGGCGGGATTGGCGTTGATGATGTTGTTGTCCGCATCGGTTATCAGCATGGCCTCGCTGCTGGATTCGAAAATCGTGGCAGCCAGCCGCAACTTTTCCTCGGCCTGCTTGCGTTCGGTGATGTCGCGCCCCAGCACCGCGAGTCCATGACGGCTGGAGTCATCGTGGAACAGCGGAATTTTATAGACGTCGTAAATTTTGTTTCCGCCCTCCGGCAGGGGAATGATTTCCTCGATCCGGGTCAGCGCGTGCGCCTGCCAGGCTTTTTCATCCGAGGCGAGGCAACCTTCGAAAGCCTCCTTGTACAGCGGATGAGTTTGATCGGCCAGCTCAAGATCCGTTTTGCCCTGATAGTTTTGCGCATCCAGGCGGAATAGTCCGAGCCCGCTTTCGTTGGCCGTAAGCCAGCGGCCCTCGCCATCCTTGAAGCAGATGAAATCCGGGCTGGCGTTGATCAGGGTGCTGAGCATGGTCTGCGTGTGGTGCAATTCGCGCAGGTACTGGTTGATTTTTCTATGCGATAACCGCAACTCGAACTGGGCGACGACATGGCTGGACAGAGCCTTCAACGCCAGCAACTGGTTGTCGCTCAACTCGCGCGGCACGCGGTCAATGACGCAGATCGTGCCAAGCGGATAACCATCCGTAGTGATCAGCGGAGCGCCGGCATAGAAACGGATTTTCGGCTCGGCGGTGACCAGCCCGTTATCGAAAAAACGCTCGTCTTCCAGCGCATCCGGCACGATGAGAATCTCCCGTTGCAGAATGGTGTGGGCGCAAAACGCCAGGTCGCGGGAAGTTTCTTTTGCGTCCACGCCGACGATGGCCTTGAACCACTGGCGATCCCGGTCAACCAGGCTGATCGCGGCTATGGGCGTTTCGCAGATGGAAGAAGCCAGTTGCACCATCCCGTCGAATTCGGCCTCGGGTTCCGTATCGAGGATGTCGTAACTTCTGAGCATCGCCAGGCGTTCTTGCTCGTTTTCAGGAAACGGTGCGGTTTGCATACATCCTCCTTACCACTGTTCGTCCGGCTTTTGCCGGCTCTTTAATAATTACGGGAAGCTTCCCGATTCCTTGGCGCTTTGTTGACCGCAGTTTACTGCCGGTCTGGTCTTGGCGCTATTCCGCAGGCGTCTCGCGCTCGGGTTTCTCTTCGCCCGCCTCGATGGTGTGGACGAAACAGCGCAATATCAGATTGTCGTTATGGGCGACGTTCTCGAATTCAAGGCCGGTGCGCAAACTCTCACCCGTCTCCGTTTTATGCAGGCTGCGTATGATGGCAGACACATTCAAATCTGCCGTGATATTGTCAAATGCCGCAGAAAATACCAGTTTGACTGCGTCGCCGATTTCGCCCAGAGGCATCGCGGAGTCAACCATGGAACCGGTGGCGCTTAAATCCAGCATGACGACGGCTACGGGTTGGCTGTTGTTTTTGGGTGTGACGGTCGCTGGCAGGTTGGCCTTCACCCGCAACGAGTTGCGCACGGTTTTTGAATTGATGGCCTGCGGGTAAGCGAAGTGGATGTAGGGGAAAGGCTGGATGCGGGCCATGATGATCGGCGTCTCGAAGGCAAAGGCAAATTTGCCGGTGAATCCCCGAATCACGTACATCTGACCGGCCTGCACCAGAATGTTTTTACCGTTTACGATGGGCAGGGTTGTCAGTACGCTCTTTCCGCTGATAGCGCCGATGTACCTGACGCTATGAGTGACATCACCCGTCGAGGATTTTATTTGCAGCAATGCTCCGGGGTGCAGCCGCATGGCCTCGAAACGTGTGCCGGATGAGGTTTCCAAGGCTGAATCTTTAGGCATCATTTAATCTTCTCAATTTGTTTCAAGGGCAAGTCGATTATAAACCCGCAAAGAAACACCCGCGTTCCCCACCTCCTTGGCCTGGCGCCAGCGAGTATGGCAAGCGTGCTGCTCCGGATGCGGGCTCATTGGCTATTTTCCATCTTGAGCCGGTAAAGCAGCGCGTTGTTGCGCCCGTCGCTTTTGGCGTAATACATGGCGACATCGGCGTTCTTGACGAGCGTTTTTTCGTCGCCGCCGTGTTCGGGATAAACGGCGACGCCGATGCTTGCGGAAATGCGGATACTGTTGCTGGCCACTTCAAACGGCTGGCTGAGGGCGTGCAGGATCTTTTCCGCCACCTGCATGGCGTCCTGTTCCGCTTCGATGGCCGACAACAGTACGACGAATTCGTCGCCGCCTATGCGCGAAACGGTATCGGATTCGCGCACACAATCTTGCAGGCGTGCCGCCACTTCTCTCAGCAGCATATCGCCGATGTCGTGTCCGAGCTCATCGTTGACCGGCTTGAACTTGTCGAGATCGAGGAACATTAACGCCAGATGCGCCTTGCCGCGTTTCGCGGTGGTAAGGGTCTGCCGCAGGCGGTCGGTGAACAGCGTGCGGTTGGGCAGGCCGGTGAGCGCGTCGTAGTGCGCCAGGCGGTGCATCTGTTCCTCGGCCTGCTTCTCCTTGGTGACGTCGTCGTAGATCGCCGCGATTTCGCCGTTGGGCAGCCTGTAGACATAATTTTCGCGCCACCCGGCAATGTGTCCGTCCCGATAGAAGGACACCGGGAAATGCTCCGCCGCGCCGTTCTTCCATACGCGCCGGAATACTTCGAGCAGGCCGAATTCCGCGATACCGGGAAAAACTTCCACCACGTTTTTGCCGAGCAAGTCTTCGCGGCGCATGTTCTCGATGCGTTCCGCAGCCTGGTTGATGGTGGAGATGATAAAGTCCTGCCCGTCCGGCGAAGCCCGGTACACCGCCACGCCGCTGCTCAGGTTTTCGAGCAGCTCGTTCAGGCGGGCTTCGCTTTCGCGCAATGTTTCTTCCGCATGTTTGCGTTCCGTGATGTCGCGGACGATGCCCACGCCGTGCCATTTGTTCTTGAGTTTCAGGGAAGCCAAAGACAACTCGACCGGGAATTCTCCCCCTCCCTTGCGCACGGCCATAAGCTCGCGGGTATGGCCTATCATCGCACCATCGCCGAACTCGCGGAAATGCCCGAATACATTCTTGAACGCCTCGTAATATCTTGCGGGCGCAATGAACGAATGCAGTTCCTTGTTCATGACTTCCTGCGCGGAATAACCGAATATTTTTTCCGCTGCGGCATTCCAGAAAGAGATGTTGCCCCCGTTATCCATCATGATCAGCGCATCCTGGGTATAGGCGCTCATGGAGCGGAATTTCTCCTCGTTCTCCTGCAAGGCGATTTCCATGCGCTTGCGCTCCGTGATGTCGCGGATCACGCTGAGCAGCAGCTTGCGCCCGCCCGATTCGGTGGTGCGGGCGCTGATCTCGACCGGCATGATGGAGCCGTCCTTGCAGCGGTGTGCGGATTCGAAGAAGCCTTGCCCGTTTTCCATCAGGGACTGCATGCGGGAGGCAACGAGCGGGTTGTATTCGGGCGCATTGAGCGCAAGCAGGTTCATGCCCATCATCTCGTCCTGCGTGTAGCCGCGCGATTTCCAGGCGGCCTCATTCAGGTAAACGAAATTTCCCTCGAGATCGAGCAGGAAGACGGTGTCGGAAATGCTGTTCAGGATCTGCGCGCTCAGTTTCAGCTCGGCTTCCGTGCGCTTGCGCTCGGTGATGTCCTCTTTGGTGGCGAGGAACTGGGTGATTTCCCCCTGCTCGTTGCGCACGGGCGAGATGCTGGCGTACTCCCAGTAAAGCTCCCCGTTCTTTTTCTTGTTGCACATCTCGCCGTGCCATTCCTGCCCGGAAGTGATCGTCGCCCAAAGCTCGGTATAAAATTCCTTAGGTTGCACCCCGGAATTAAGGAGGCGCGGATTTGCCCCTATGGCTTCTTCGGCGGTGTAGCCCGTCAGTTCATGGAACTTCGGGTTTACATACTGGATCGCTCCGCTCATGTCGGTGATGACGTTCACCACCGGGCTTTGCTCGATGGCCCTGGACAAAATGCGCAGGCTTTGGGTGGAGGCATCCAGTTTTTGCAGCGCAACTTCCGCCGATTCCTTGGCGTCCCGCAGTTCCTGTTCGGCCCGTTTGCGCCCGGTGATGTCGCGCTGAAAGCAGTAAATCCGTCCGCCGTAAAGAGTGCTGTAATTGGCGCTGACCTCGATGTCCAGAATTTGACCATCCTTGCGGCGCTGGCGGGTTTCGAAACAGTCGCTGCCCGTTTCGAGCAGCTTGCCGATGTGCTGCGCGGTTTCTTTCGGTGTCTCTACTGCCTCCACGCCGGACACATCCATGCCCAGCAACTCTTTCCGGCTGTAACCCAGCATTTGGCAATAGGCATCGTTCACCTCCAGAAAGCGTCCACGGGTATCGGTTATCAGGAAGCCATCCAGCGAGGCGCGCAGCATGATTCTGAACTGTTGTTCCTCGTTTTCCCGCAATGTCTCTTCTGTTTTCCGGCGCTCGCGGATATGGACTGCCATGGAGCGGAACAGCAGGAAATACAGCGTGGGCGAGATCAGGAGAACCAGCAGCGCGGCATCCGTGAATGACTCCGCCAACCAGGATTCCGGCGGCAGATAGTGCAGCAGCACCATCACCACCGCCTCGGCGGTGAACACGGTCAATGCGATGGCGAAGAAAATCAGCGCGGGGGATCTCGAAAGGAACGGTTCGGCGGGATAGGCGTTATCCATATCCTCTCGCTCTCGGGTTTTCATGGTTTGCACGGGAGTTCTGTCAAGCATGATGTAAATGGACGCGGATTTTTGCGATGAGGGTGGCGCGGTTGCTGGGCTTGACGATAAAGTCAACGGCTCCGGCCATGATGCATTCCCGCACCAGCGTTTTTTCGCTGTCTCCGGTCAGCATGATAATCGGGATGGAATTCAGCTTGGGATCCGCCTGGATGCGGCGCAGTGTCTCAAGGCCGTTGAGTCCGGGCATCTGGAAATCCAGCAGAATTATATCGGGCTGCCGGTTTTTGAGCCCGGTCAGCGCGGCCTGCCCGCTCTCTGCGCCCGATACGCGGAAATCGGATTCCCCGAGTACGTCAATAATCAACTCGCGGTAAACATTCTCGTCATCCACCACCATCACCTCGGGTCGTGCCGGAGGGAATTCTGTTTTGCGCAGCGGTTCGACCTGCTGGCGGAAACCCTTGTCGGCCTTTTTCGCCCACGCCTCGGCATCCTGCATTTTCTTTTCGACGTGCAGTTTTTCCACTTCCATATTTTTGTGGGGCAGTTGGTCGAGTTGTTGCTGCAATGCGGTGTGGTCGAGAACCTTGACGGCGTTATCCAGCCCGGATTCGAGCAGGCGTTCCTCGAATTGGGCCAGATCGCTCGTCATCCGGCTGGTGAATTCCCGGAATGCGTGCAAGGTCTCCTGCCGCAATTCCTTGCCTGTTGCCAGCGTCTTGCCCATGTGCTCGTCGAGATGGCGCAGGTCGTCGCCGACATCCGCGAGGCGGCGGCGGAGGCCGTTCGATTGCTGCTTGAGGACGGATATGTCCAGCGCCTGATGGATGGACAGACGCAGCCGGAACAGATCGTAGAGCGGGCGGTTGACCATGTAATCATCCACGATGCCCTTCATGCACAAATGGAAGGCCGCTTCGGCTTCCTTGTTGGTGCAGAACAGCAGGCTGCGGTGCGGGATGTCCTGAATTTGCGGACATTGGCGGTGCAGGCCCAGGTAGAAGAGTTCCGCCTTGCCGATTTCCTCGAAGGACAGTATGAGCACGCGGGGACGCTTCTCGGCGAAAAGGCGCACACCGTCCCCGTCCGTGTCGGCGCACCAATATTCCCCCATGTCAGGGGTCAGCAGTTTGCGTATGGCCACGCCTTCTTCCGGCAGGTCGGTGACGATGAGAATGCCGCTGTTCCCGGTCGGGTTGGCGTTATGTGTGGAATTTATTTTCATCCCGCCGCCCGTCGTAAACTGCGCGCGAGGGAAGCCGGCGGCCGAAAGACGCCGGACATACTGGTATTCGGATGGGGAAATTTCAGGTGCATACGCATTCCGCCTCAGGGCTAAAAAATCAGCAACGGGGGTTGGGTTGCGTACTGCGTGCAATATATCAAAAACAGGCGAACGGGGTCAAACTACTCCCGCTATTGAACCGATTAAGCCCTCCGTTCGTTGTTGTGGGAGCGACCTCCCGGCCGCGATGGGTTGGGAGGGATGCATCGAATCGCGGCCGGGAGGCCGCTCCCACAAGGGCAATGTGGCAACAGGATATAGGGCGATTTCTCTCTAATGAGCCACTTATGTTTGTGACACAGTAAGACTAACCACCTCCGGAGATGGCATGGAAACCTCAACGGTTGCGCACCGACGGTAGCGCGACCTTCCCATCAGCGCAGTTGGCGTACAGCTCCTTGAGCTCGGCCACCGGAACCGGGCGCGAGAAAAGATAGCCTTGCCCGTAATCGCAACCCAGTTCGCACAGCACCGTATATTGCGCTTCGGTCTCCACCCCTTCGGCGATCACCTTGAGATCGAGGCTGTGCGCCATCCCGATGACCGCCTGCACGATCTGGCGGCTCACTTCGTTCTGCCCCAGATCGCATACGAACGACTGGTCTATCTTGAGGATGTCTACATGAATCTGTTTGAGGCTGGCGAGGTTGGAATATCCTGTTCCAAAATCATCCACTGCAACCGACACGCCCAGCTCGCCCATCCGGTACAGAAAATCCATCGCGCCCGGACGTTTGCCCATGATCACGCTCTCGGTGATTTCCATTTCCAGCATATCCGGCGCCATGTTTTTTTCCTGCAATACCTCTTCGATTCGCCGGAAGGCATCCTCACCCCTGAGTTGCAGGGGCGAAAAATTGACCGCGCTTTTTAACGTGCAGCTCTTGCACTCATCCTTGAGTTCCATCGCCTCATGCACCGCCTGACGGAACACCCAGTCGCCCAACATATCGATCAGCCCGGAATTCTCTGCGATCGGGATGAATACTCCCGGTGGAATATCCTGTCCGTCATGCCGCCAGCGCGCCAGCACTTCCGCTCCGATCAGCGTGCCATCGGACAGATTGATCTGCGGTTGCCAGGCCAGCCAGAATTCTCCGTTCGCCAGCCCGCGCCGGATCGCGCCCTCGATCTCCAGGCGCTCGGTCGCCCCGGCATTCATCTCCGGCTGGTAGAAATAAACCCCCATGCCATCTTCCTTGGCGCGGTACATCGCGACATCCGCATTGCGGATAATGTCGGCCACGGTCATTCCGTCTTCCGGATAAAAGCTGATGCCGATTGCGGCGGAGGTGTTCAGTTCATGGCCGGCCAGGATAATGGGTTCGTTCACGACTTCCCGTATTTTCTCCACGACGAGCTTGCAACTCTCCGCGTCATGGCAATCATGCAGGATGGCGACGAACTCGTCTCCGCCAAACCGCGCAACCGTATCGCTGTCGCGCACCACGGCACGGATGCGTTGCGCCACCACCTTGAGCAACCCATCGCCCAGTTCGTGTCCGTAGGCATCGTTGACATACTTGAAACGGTCAAGGTCTATGAACAACAGCGAGAACCCGTCTTTCACGCGGTAGGATTGCGCGACGGCGCGCTCCAGCCGGTCAAGGAACAAGCGGCGGTTGGGCAATCCGGTCAGCGTGTCGTAGTAGGCCATTTGCTGGAGTTCGCGCTGGATCTCTTTGTTCGGCCCGATGTCGGAGAACACTCCGACGTAGTGGGTCACGTTGCCGTGTTCGTCGCGTACGCTGTTGATGTGCAACCACTCGGGATAGATTTCGCCGCCCCTGCGCCGGTTCCATATCTCGCCTTCCCAGCCGCCGGTTTCCTGCAACGCCTGCCACATCGTCTTGTAGAATTCCGCATCCTGTCGCCCCGAGTGCAGCAAATTGGGGTTCTTGCCGATCACCTCTTCCCGCGCATAGCCCGTGGTCTCGATGAAAGCCCGGTTGACGTGCATGATGCGCGGGGTCGCATCGGTGATCAGCACTCCTTCCGACGTGGTGTCGAACGCCATGGTCGCCAGCTCGTGATATTCGAGCTCGCCCTTGAGTTGTTCGATCAGTGTTTCCCGCTCCTCGCGGGATTGCGCTTCCTGTTCGAGCAGGGTGGAGAACATGCTCAATTCGGAAACCACCCCGATGAATTGCCCGGCGGCGTCAACCACGGCGAGATGGTCGCAGCGTTCTTCGCGGAAGCGGAGCAGCGTATCATCCAGACGGGTGTCAACGGGAACGGGCGGCGCCGGCCTGCGCACCAGCAGGTCGGCGAAGATGCGGTTGGGAAACAGCGCCGCCTGGCGGCTGCCGACCAGCCCCATGTACGCATCGCTGTCGCTGAACACCGCAAACACGCCGGGTGGCAACCCATCATCCCCGGCAGCGACTTCCCCGTAACGCTGGAAACCGCCGACTCTCAACCAGTTCCGGCAGAGGCAATCGCCGACGCGCAACACGGGTTTCATGATTGCCGGGACTCCAGCATTAGTTCCACTTCGATATCCAGATGAATGATCTCCTCCGGCCCCATCAGCGGCTTGATCTCGTTGAGCACGAAGGCGATCAGTTGCTCCCTGGAAATCTTGCGCATGATGGCGGTGCGCACCAGGATGTCGCCGATGATGTCGTCTTCGATCGGAATATGGTCAAACGAAGTGGTGGACAGCAGGCTCAACGCCTTGCCGACCGCTACATGCCCGATGGGGGAAGACCTGCCCAGTACCAGACCGTCATCAATCGGCGGCAGGATGAACTCGGTCAACTGGGCACGGATGGTACTTTTGCGTTTCCTTTCGTTCATGCGCCTTCCCGGTCAGATAATGTATTTGGCGGCACCATTTTACCCCAACACATCCTGGCTTCGCGTGTTCATTGGGCCGAAAAATAATAAAGGGTGCGTCTTTTTCCGTTTGCGCGGGAATGACGGCAGGCGTGCCGTGAATCATGTAAAGCTCAATAAGCCAAGCCGGACGAGCCGGAGATAGTTACTCCGGCGTGCGCGTTCTGAAGTGCGGGGCCAGGTCTATTTCCTGCTGGTGCTCGACGACACAATCCGCCACATCTATCATTCTTTTCCGGTGGCTGCGGCAGTACGCGCGCAGCGCTTCGAATGTTTCGTCTGCGCCGGTTCCGAAGCGCTGCATCAACAAGCCGATGGCCATGCTGATGCTGCGGCTGGTTTTTAATGCCGTGCTCAGGTTGAGTTCGGCCTGCTGTAATTCCCGTATCTCGCGGGCGCGTTGCAGCGCGGTATGGATGGATGGCAATATCTGCGGCACGTCGAGCGGTTTGACCAGGTATCCCAATGCGCCCAGTTCGGCCGCCGCCGCCACGGTAGCCGCATCGTTATAGGCGGAAAGAAACAGGAACGGGGTGCCTGTAGCGGTTTTCAGCCAGCGCGCGAAATCCATGCCTGACATGCCGGTCAGGCGCATATCCAGCAAGGCAATATCCGGGCGGGTTTCGGAACAGAGCTGCATTGCCGCCTCGCCGGAATCCGCTTCCAGAATGCGATAGCCCGCATCGCGCAGTCCACGCGCCAGCGTGTGCAGCACCAGCCTGTCATCTTCCACCAGCAGAATCGTAGCTTCCATAGTCACTCTCGTTTATTGAACCGGGCATTTCCCATTATGTGCGTACCCAATCCCGGTTATCGCCACCGGTGATGAGAGCTTTAACTCTACCGTATAAACATTCCCCGCGCGCGTCACCAGCAGATGGGCGGATTTGCGGGGCAGCAACGACTTGACCATATTCAACCCCAGCCCGTCACCTGCCGCAGGCTGGCAGCCGACGTCGAAGTGGTTGGCGATGGTGATGACGGTATCGCTTCCCGCCGCCGCCAATTCGATGGCGACCAGGCTGTTTGCGGAGCGATGTTTGCAGGCGTTGGTAATCAGTTCGTTCAGCGCCAGCGCGATCGGAACGGTTTCTTCCCGGTTCAGCGAAACGGGGAGCGTCAGGCGGTTTTCATATTCGATGCGATCCCCCGACGCTTCAATGATGCTCGCCATCAGTCTGTCCAGATTGACATCTTCCAGTTGGGTCTGGGCCTGGAGCCCGTGGATAACGGCGATCGAATTGATCCTGCCGATAGCGGCCTGGGTTATTTCCGCTATTTCGGGGTGGTCTGACGCATGTTGCCGGAGCAGGCCCACCACCCCTTGCAGGTTGTTCTTGATGCGGTGGTGGACTTCGCGCACCAGCACGTCCCGTTGTTCCCTGACCTTGGCCAGACGGTGTTCTTCCTGTTCGATCCGGTTGCTGATGTCTTCCACCATTCCCATGAGGTAACGTTTCCGGGAGCCGTGCCCCTTGATTTCAAACGCCATGATCCGTCCCCAGAACGTTTCGCCGCCTTTGCGCAGATATTTTTTCTCAAAGGTGTACAAGGGGATTTCACCGGACAGCACATCGGTCGCCAGCCTGCGGGTCATATCAACATGATCCGGATGTGTCAGGCCGGTGATGGTCATCCGCATCAGTTCTTCCTGCGTGTAGCCGAACAGTTTGCAGTAGGCCGCATTGGCCGCGAATATCTGCTGGTTCTCGTTTGTCATGGCGATGCCGATGGGGGCTTTCTCGAACAATTGCCGGAAGCGTTCCTCGCTGTCGCGCAATTCGTTCTCGGCCCATTTGCGCACGGTGATGTCCACCATGGTGGTGTGGTTCATCAGATAATTTCCGCCGGCGTCATACACCGCTTTTGAGGACAGCAAAGCCGTGAAGGACGTGCCATCTTTCCGCAACAGATCAACTTCGATGTTGGTGACGAAACCTTCCCGTTTGAAACGCGGGAAATCCATCGCGAATGACTTGGCGCTGGAGGGGGCATGGAATTCCGTGATTCTTCTGCCTGTCAGCTCCTCGCGCGTATAACCCAGCCAATCCGCCTCCGTCTGGTTGATGCGTATGATCCTGCCCTCATTGTCCAGCGAGTGGTAGCCGCAGGGCGCAGTGTTGTACAGGTCTTCAATTTCAAGCATGTGTTTATTGATCGCGGTTTCCAGGTGCTTGCGCTCGGAGATGTCCTTGAAGGCGATGACCGCCCCGGAACTTTTTCCATCCCTGACGATGGGCGATGCGATGGTGCTCACCGGAAAACGCGAGCCATCCTTGCGCAGAAAACTCTCCTCCTCGCTGCGGTATTTTTCTCCCCTGCGGATCGCCGCGCAAATATTGTTTTCGGGTGCTCCGCTTTGCGGGTCTGCCGCATCGGCGCAGAACCAGTCATGCGCCTGCTGTCCGATGAGTTCCTGCGCATTCCAGCCCAACAGGCGCCCGGCCTCTGGATTCGCGTAGGTGACATGCCCGCTCTGGTCCGACACCAGCAATCCTTCTTCCAGCGTGGCGGTGATTTCCTCCAGGCGCAGCGCATTTTCAACACGCGCTTCATACATTTTCCTTCGGGCCGCTACGGCGCCGGCCCAGAGATAAGCCAGCAATGCCAGCAGCGCCAGGCCGATCGCATATACCGCGAAAAATGGAGACCGCACCAGGCTGGCTTGCGGCAACTCGGCGGACGGAACCAGGGAAACGATTTTCCATAAGTAGCCACGGGTTCCGGCAACGCTGCCATAAGAAACCATATCAGGCAACGGATAAGCCGTGGAAAAGGCAAGCATCCCCGCATCGCTCATGAAGAGGCCTTTTTCCTGGGTGGAAATACGCTTCCATTCTTCCGGATAAGCCGTGGCGAAGGATTCGCGTCTGCCGAACATGAAGCCCCATTCCTGCCGGGCGTCGCTGCTGCTCAGCCAATAGCCATCGCTGTTAAGCAGCATGCCGTGCTTGACGAACGAACGGCGAAAATTTTCCAGCAAACGCCCGCCCTTGTAATTGATCACCACTATGCCGTTCTTCTCTCCGGCAGCATCGAATAGCGGCGTGGCAAAACGCAGCATGGGGTTGTAGGGGATCTCGATTTGCCCGTGTTCGATATTCAAATCCAGCGGCGAAATATAGATGCCGCCACGGGGCAGCTTTATGGTTTCCCGGAAGTAGTCGCGTTCCGATTTATTTTGCAGGTTGTTGTCCGGAACGACTTCGGCCCGGTCATTTCTGAAGTTGATCCTGACGATCTCCATGCCGTGTTTGTCGAGATAGCGAATCTGGTCATAGACGCGCTTATGCCGAGCCATGCTCATGAAATACTCCTCCATCTGTTTTTTCATATTCCGCTGGCCACCGGAAAAATGTTTGATGGAGGGCAGGTCGGCCAAAAAACGCAGATCGGAAACTGCGCCGTCCAGTTCATGTTCGAGCACATTCCGGGCGACATTGATCTCCGCCTCTTCGAACAGGGTCTGCCTGGCAAGATGGAGGTTGTTGTCGTATTCCAGATAGCCTTGGCTCAGCACGGTAAACACGACCGCCAGCGGGAGATAAATGAGGAGAAAGAGTTTGAGCATCCTCGGGCGATCCACGGGAGGGGCGAGGGAAAATATGTGCGAGTTTTGCGATGACATTCTGTGTGCCCCGGATTCCAGAACCGACGCAAACTGCGCCGTTAAGTTTGCTGCTTCAGGCATAATTTTATTGGGCTCTCCGCTGCGCCTGCACTCTCCGGATGAGGTTTTTCCCATCCCGTCATCGCGCGGCACCAAGTATCGCCAGTGCAAACCATTCTAGCCCAGACGCATTCCAATACCGGATATTTTCGCCGGGCAAGAATTCCCGCTTGCTCGTTTTACCGGTCTTTGATAACTTAGCACCCATACGCAACCCAGCCCCCGTTGCCCGAATCGTCATCTCACCATGCGGGGGCTTGTGTACTATCCTGAATTTTCCCACCTGTTGAGCCGGCATGCGCGCCGGGAGATCGACCTGTGAAATCCGCCTTGAGAAAAATGCTGGCGGTATTCGCGCTGCTCGCGCTTTCGGTTAGCGCTGCCGGTTACCTCGTCTTCCAGCAATACAAGTCAGGCATACAGGCCGAAGCGCAGGATGAGCTGAATGCTATCGCCAAGCTCAAGATCGGGCAAATCACCAACTGGATGGCGCAGCGCAAGGCGGATGCCCGGACCGCAAAGGAGGATGCGTTCTTTTCCGGAGAGTTTGGCCGCTGGCTGGAGAAGGGGGCAGGGAACGACGGGATCCGGCCAAGACTGCTGGCGCGGCTGGAGACGTTGAAGCGCAGTTACGGCTATACCGAAGTCAGCCTTTCCGACACGAGGGGCGGGATTCGCCTTGCGACGGGCGGCATCCCGCTTTATGGGGATGACCGGGGCATCCTGCTCGAAGCCATGCGGAACAGGGAAATGGTTTTCTCCGATTTCCATTTTCAGGACGGGAGCCTCAATGTCGGGCTCGATATGGTCGTGCCACTTTCAGCCGAGGGACGCGTGGTGGGCGCCATGCTTTTCCACATTGATCCCGGGCTGTTTCTGTTCCCGCTCATCCAGAATTGGCCGACGGCGAGCCCGAGCGCCGAAACGGTGCTGGTCGGACGCAACGGAGGCGATGCCGTATTCCTGAATGAACTCCGCCATCGGAAGAATACGGCGCTGGCCCTGCACATCCCCCTTGAGCGAACCAACCTGCTGGCGAGCATGGCGATAAACGGGCGGATCGGTTTGGTGGAGGGGGAAGACTATCGCGGCGTCCCGGTTGTCGGCGTCATCCACAAGGTGCCCGACACCAACTGGTTCATGATTTCCAAGATAGACAAAGCGGAAATATATGCACCCGTGAACAGGCTGGCGACGTGGATATGGATGCTGTCTTGCATCCTGATTCTGGTCGGCCTGGGCGTGACTGTTTTCTGGTGGCGGGAGCAAAGGAAGCAGTACTGGCATCTTGAAAGGCAGCACGAACTGGAACTGGAGCGCCGCACACTGGCGGAGCAGCTCGATTACCTGGCCAAATATGCCAACGACATCGTCATGCTGCTCAATGAAGTGGGCGATATTGTTCAGGCCAATGACAGGGCGGTGCAGATATTCGGCTATTCCATGGACGAGTTGCTGAAGTTGAATGTCCGGGATCTGAGCGCTCCCGAAACCCGGCAGGAGGCGGATAAATTTTTTGCGGAGATGGGAGAGCAAGCGATCTATGAGACCGTCCAGCAGCGCAAGGACGGCTCCACGCTGGATGTGGAGATCAGCTTGCGCGCGTTTCGCATCGAAGGCCGGAAGTTCTATCAGGGGGTCGCCCGCGACATTACTGCGCGCAAGCAGGCCGAGAAAGCGCTCCTGCAATACCGCGACCGCCTCGAAGAACTGGTCGCGGTGCGTACCGCCGCGCTGGAAGCCGAAGTCGGGGAACACAGGCGTATGGAAGAAGAGCTCCACGCGCACGCCGAGAAACTGGAGGCCAATGCCGGTGAGCTGGCGTTTGCGAAAGAGCGCATCAAGCAAATTCTGGAATCCATAGGCGAAGGGTTATACGGTGTTGACGATGAGGGCAGGATTACGTTCGTCAACCCCGCAGCCTGCGATTTGCTGGGGTATGAAGCGGAACAGTTGCTCGGGAAAAATTCCCATGACATTTTTCACCACTCCAAGCCGGATGGCGCTCCGTATCCCGTGGAGGAATGCCCGGTGCATGTGTCCTGCATGGCGGGAACCGTGGCCAGGGTGGACAGCGAAGTGTACTGGCACCGCGACGGCCTGGCCATTCCCGTCGAATATACGGTGGTGCCCATCAGAAAAGGCAACGGGGTGGTCGGCGCGGTCGTCAGTTTCCACGACATTTCCAGGCGCAAGGCCGCCGAGGCCAGGTTGCGCGCCAGCGAACAGCGCTTTCAGACCCTGCTCAACTCGGCCCCCGACGCCATGGTGATCGCCGATGCGCAGGGCATCGTCACCATGGTCAACCGCAAGGCGGAGTCGTTGTTCGGTTATAAACGGGAAGAAATCATCGGGCGGCAGGTCGAAGTCCTGATACCGGAGCGTTTCCGCAATGGGCACACCGCCAAACGCAACGGTTATTTCCAGTCCGGCGATAACGCCCGCCTGACGAACCGCGATCTATGGGGTATGGACAAAGACGGCCTGGAGTTTCCCATAGAGTTGAGCCTCGCCCGGATCGAGACGGAAGACGGGATGCTGATATGCAGTGTGATGCGGGATATCAGCGAGCGCAAACGGGTGGAAAGCGCGCTGCAGGCCGCCAAGGATTCTGCGGAAGAAATGCTGCAAAAACTGAATGAGTCCACCCTGCGCCTGCGCGTGCTGTCCCGCGCCATCGAGCAAAGCCCGGTGGTGAACATCATCACCGACGTGCAGGGGGTGATCCAGTATGTGAATCCGAAATTCGAGGAGATGACCGGCTATACCCTCGAAGAAGTGCAGGGCAAGAACCCGCGCATCCTGAATGCGGGAATACAGCCGGAAGAGGTTTACGCCAAGCTGTGGGCGATGATCACCAGCGGGCGGGAGTGGCACGGCGAGTTGTGCAACAGGAAAAAAAGCGGCGAGCTTTACTGGGAGCATACCTCCATTTCTCCGGTGCGCGACGAGGCGGGGAAGATCACCCAGTTCATCGCCATCAAGGAAGACATCACCGAGAAGAAGGCGGCGGCCGAGATGTTGCACCGGGCGAAAGAAGAGTCCGATGCGGCAAGCCGGGCCAAGAGCGATTTCCTCGCCAACATGAGCCATGAGATCCGTACGCCGCTGAACGCCATCATCGGCATGGCGTATCTGGCGATGCGAACCGAAGCCGGTGTGAAGGTGCGGGACTATCTAGGCAAAATACATTTTTCCGGCAATCACCTGCTGGGTGTAGTCAACGATATTCTCGACCTGTCCAAGATTGAGGCGGGCAAGCTGGAGATTGAAAAAACGGTATTCAGGACGGACCGGTTGCTGGAAAACATTGCGACCCTGATCGGGGATGGTGCGGCAGCCAAAAACCTGGAACTGGATTTCGAACTGGATCCCGTGGTTCCCGGCCAGTTGTACGGCGATTTTCTGCGGATCGGCCAGGTGCTGATCAATTACGCCAACAACGCGATCAAGTTCACCGAGCGGGGCAGGATTGTCGTCCGCATGAAGAAGCTGGACGAGACCGAAACGGATATACGTCTGCGTTTCGAAGTTGAAGATACCGGCATCGGATTGACGCCCGAGCAGAAGGGGAAATTGTTCCAGTCTTTCCAGCAGGCGGATTCCTCCACGTCGAGAAAGTTTGGCGGGACGGGGCTCGGCCTGGCGATTTCCAAACAACTCGCCCACATGATGGGCGGAGAAGTCGGCGTCGAGAGCGAATTCGGCAAAGGCAGCACCTTCTGGTTCACCGCGCACATGGGCAAAGTGAAAGATAGCGATGCGGAGAGCGGCCGCAGTTCTGCGCCGTCTGCGGTAACTCGGTCCACCAGTCTTGAGGCTATTCGCGGCGCTGCGATACTCCTGGCGGAAGACAACGTGTTCAACCAGGAAGTGGCCGGTGAAATGCTCGAGCAGGCCGGGGCGAAAGTCACGATCGCAAACAACGGGAAAGAGGCGCTGGAATGGCTGCGCAAGGCGCGTTTCGATTGCGTGCTGATGGACATGCAGATGCCGGAAATGGACGGCCTGGAAGCCACCCGGCTGATCCGCGCCGACCCGGCCTTGGCCGGGGTGCGCATCCTTGCGCTGACCGCCAACATTATGCAGTCAGACCGCGAGCGTTGCGCTGCCGCAGGCATGGATGACTTCATCACCAAGCCTTTCCTTCCCGGACAGTTTTACATGACGCTCGCGAAATGGCTGCCGACGCGGACAACAGTTCAACCGGGGGCTATTGCTGCGCCGGTTGCAGCCGTTGCGGCGGTTAGCGCCGGCGATCCGGCCATCATCGATCTTTCGGTGCTGGCGGAAATGGTCGGCGACAACCCGGAGAAGATCAGGAAATTCTCCCTGCGATTTTTCGAAACAGCCATGTCCAGCCTGGATGAGATGGACGCTGCGCTGGCAAGCGGGGATCTGGCTGCGCTGGGTGCCATCGGGCACCGGGTCAAGTCGGCGGCGCGGTCGGTTGGCGCGATGGGTTTTGCCGATTTATGCATGACGCTCGAGCAGGCGGGAAAGAATGGGGAGATGGAGCGCGCGCGGGAAACCGTGCCGCAACTTCGCCCGTTGCTGGCGCGGATTGAAGAGAAGATAAAACAGGTATGAAGCAGAATTTCAACCATGGGGCGAGGCCGCGAAGATGAATGAAAATGCCAGAATATTGATAGTGGATGATGACCCCTTCATGCGGGAAATGGTCTCCGATGTACTGGGGGGAATTTATCGGGTGATTCCCGCCGAAAACGGCTCGGACGCCCTCATGCTCGCGCAGGCTGAGCCGCCGGATCTGATCCTTCTCGATGTGGATATGCCGGGTATGGACGGCTACGAAACCTGCATCAGGTTCAAACAGGCGGACGCTCTCGCATCCATCCCGCTGATCTTCGTTTCGGGGCTCGACCAGATAGACGAGCGCCTCAAGGGCTATGAGGTGGGCGGAAATGACTATGTGGTCAAACCGTTCAATCCGCAAGAGTTGAAAGCCAAGATAGCGCACCTGCTGGGCATGATTTCCGAGCGCGCCCAGCTCAAGGAAATGGCGAGCTATGCCGCCAGCACGGCGATGACCGCCATGACCAGCATGAGCGAGATGGGCGCGTTGCTCGAATCCCTGAAAAAATTCAATGCCAGCATTGATGAAAAGGCGCTGGCCGTAGCCGTGCTGTCCTGCCTTTCGCTCTACGGATTGGGCGGCGTGGTGCAGGTGCGCACGCCGGAGAAATCCGTATCCCTGAGCGGGCAAGACGAAGCGAGCCCGCTGGAGGTTTCTGTCATTGAGCATATGTCCGGGATGGATCGCATAGTCCAGTTCAAGAACCGGATGTCCATCCATTATCCGCATGTCTCGATGCTGGTGAATAACATGCCCATGGATGACGCGGATCGCTGCGGGCGTTTGCGGGATCATCTGGCGATGCTGGTTGAAGGCGCGGAAATGCGGGCCGCCGGTATCGCGGCGGAGAACGAATCGCGGTGGCGCGGTGCGGCCATCGAACGCGCGGTGGTGAACATCACAAAAATGCTGGCGGAAGTTGATGCCGCCCAGCGCCAGAGCAAGCTGTCGACGGCCATGGCGATAAACGAATTTACCGGCGATATGGAACGGGCTTACATCTGCGTGGCGTTGAGCAACGCTCATGAAGACTTCATGGTCGGCGTCGTCAAGGACGGGCTGGGGAAAATTCTCAACGCGCAGTCGGCGGAGGTTGACGTGCAGAACAAGCTGACCGGCATTATCAGGGAATTGAAGGATATTGCCGGAACGGACAAACGATAAGGAGGCCGCCAAATGATTTACGGTAGCAAGATAACTTTCAATACCGGGCAAGTAGACATCCGTAATTGCCGGGTGCGCAGGATAGGGGCATACATGGAAGTGTGCATGGTTAAACCTGAAACTCCCTGCATCTATGCGGATGACTGTCCGCCCGTGAGGTTGTGCGTGCATCCGAGCAGAGATCAAATCCTCAATGAAGATGGCTCTCTTCCCGCGCAAAGGAAATAGCCGATGATCCATCGTTGGTGGCAATCCCTGAACATCCAGTTCAAGCTCACGCTGCTGATCCAGATGGGCCTCATCGCCATTCTCATCCCCGCCCAGGGATGGCTGATGTCCAGTTTCGAGGAGAAGATCCGGGAGTCCGCGAAAAGCCGGGCGACGGAAGCCGCCGACGGCATCATCAACGGCATGAACATGCTGATGGTGACGGGGCAGATCAGCGACCCGCAAAACAGGATGTTGTTCATCAATAAAATGGGGCAGTCACAAGGCATCCTGGAGTTGCGCATTTTTCGGGCCGAGCAGGTGAAAAAACAATTCGGGCCGGGCCTCCCGCAAGAGCAGCCGACGGATGAAATAGACCGGAAGGTGCTGGATACCGGCAACCCTTATTTCGGCCAGGATGCGCAAACCCGGTCGCTGCGCGCGGTGATCCCTTTCATCGTCAGCCGCAATTTCAGGGGGACGGATTGCCTGGCTTGCCACAAGGTCGAGGTTGGCAGCGTGAACGGCGCGGCCAGCATCGTGCTCGACCTGAGCAAGGACACGGACATGATCCGGGCGATCAATCGCTGGCTGTGGCTGGGCCAGGCGGCCCTGCAAATCGTCCTCTATCTGGTCATCAATCTGGTGGTTCGCTCCTTCACCCGTCCGGTCAGGCGGCTCCAGCGCGTGATGACGGCGATGCAGGCCGACGGCGACCTGTCGAGACGGGTCAGCATCAACAGCAAAGATGAAATCGGGCAGATGGCCATCGCCTTCAACGCGCTGGCCGACAGCTTGCAGAAGAACGTAACCCAGGTCAGGAAAGGCGAAGAGCAACTGAAACTGTCCGCCCAGGTTTTCGTGAGCAGCATGGAAGCGATCGTCATCACCGACGCCGGGAACAACATCATCCAGGTCAACAAGGCCTTTACCGAAATCACCGGTTACTCGCCGGAAGAGGTGATCGGAAAGAATCCGCGCGTGTTGAAATCGGGACGGCACGATCAGGAGTTTTACCGGGACATGTGGGATGCATTGCTCAGGACGGGAAGCTGGCAGGGCGAAGTTATGGATCGCAGAAAAAGCGGCGAAATTTATCCGAAATGGCTGGCGATTTCCGTCGTTCGGGATGGAGCTGGCGCCATCCGGAATTACATTGCGCTGTTCTCGGACATCACCGAAAGAAAGGCCTCCTACGAGCGCATCCAGTACCTCGCCCATTTCGATGCGCTCACCCATCTGCCCAACCGGACGCTGCTGAATGACCGCGTCGAACTGGCCATCGCCGGAGCGAAGCGCGACCAGCGGCGGCTCGCGGTTATCTTCCTCGACCTGGACCGGTTCAAGAACGTCAACGATTCCCTCGGGCACCATGTGGGAGATCTGTTGCTGCAAGCCGTCGCCGAACGGCTGAAAAACTGTGTGCGGGAATCGGATACCATCTCGCGGCTGGGAGGGGATGAGTTCGTCGTACTGCTGAATGGCATTCTCGACCAGAACGATGCCGTAAATGTTGCGCAGAAGGTGCTCAACACTTTGTCCAACCCGTTCGATCTGGAGGGGCACGAGGTCAGGATAGGCGCAAGCCTCGGCATCAGCATTTATCCGGACAACGGGCCGGACAGTTCCGAGCTGTTCAAGAATGCCGATGCGGCGATGTACGACGCGAAGAAAAACGGGCGGAACAATTTCCGCCTTTTTTCCACGCCCATGAACAATGAGACGCTCGAGCAGATTTCCCTCGAGAACGACCTGTGGCGCGCGCTCAAGAACAAGGAATTCATTCTGCACTACCAGCCCCAGATAGATATCTTGACCGGTAAAGTCATCGGCGCCGAGGCGCTGATTCGCTGGCAGCACCCGGATAAAGGCCTGATCCCCCCGGTCAGGTTCATTCCGATAGCCGAAGAGAACGGGCTCATCGCCCCCATCGGCGAATGGGTGCTCAATGAAGCGTGCGCCCAGAACAAGAAGTGGCAGGATGAAGGGCTCATCAAAATCCCGGTGGCGGTCAATCTGTCCGCGCTGCAATTCCACCAGAAGAATATCAAGGAGACGATAGCGTGCGCGCTGCACGACTCGGGGTTGGAGCCAGGCTACCTCGAATTGGAAATCACCGAAAGCGTCACCATGAAAGAGGTCGAAACCACCGTGCGCACGCTCAACGAGATCAAGCTGATGGGGGTGCTGATTTCGATTGACGACTTCGGCACAGGCTACTCATCGCTGAGCTATTTGAAACGCTTTCCGATCGATAAATTGAAGGTGGACAGGTCTTTCGTGCGCGACCTCATCTCTGATCCGGATGATGCGGCCATCGTCCGCAGCATCATCGGCATGGGTCACGGCTTGCGGCTCAAAGTGATTGCGGAAGGTGTGGAAACAGCCGAACAGCTTGCCTTCCTGCGGGAATCCCGGTGTGATGAGATACAGGGCTATTACTTCAGCCATCCCTTGGGCGCACAGGATTTTGCCGCATTTGTCGAGGAAACGGATTATGGCGCAGCAGGGGGTGGTAATTTTAAACGCGCACCAACACACCAAGCCATCAGGAACAAGGAATAATTTCAATTATTCTCGTTTGGCGAAGTTCAAAAATTGAGTTAGGAACTGAAGCTGTCAACCGATGAAGCTGGTTGACAGTTTGTTGACAGTTCTAAAATGAAAATGAGTTGAAGATAAGTTAACTCATTGATAATCTGGCTCCCCGACCTGGACTCGAACCAGGGACCTGCGGATTAACAGGGCGAGTAATTGAAAGTATCATTTATTTATAATCAGTCACTTGTAACGCTTGCCAGCTGTTGGTGCGCGTTTAAAATTACCCAGTCCTGCGCGTTGAATTTTACCCAGGCACTTTAAACCGCCGTTTGGGTGGCGGCTGCGGATAAGTGTAGCTCAATTTCACTGCATTTACCCCGGAGAAGGAATGCGCGCAG
>JACQFX010000067.1 GCA_016199835.1 Nitrosomonadales bacterium
CTTTCCACTCGGTATGGTGATATGCGTGGTGGCGGCCGTGGTCTTCACCCCTTCCGAAACGTAAGTGGACGTATGGCAAACATTGCACTTGGTCGCCGACGGATATGCCGTGGCGGCGTGGCTCATCGTCGCACTCGCAAATGTCTGGCTGGTATACGCAGTAGTATGGCAATTGTCACATTGTCCGATTCCGTTCTTGGCTATTGCTGCGCCCGGCGTGCTCGACGGAATGTGCGACGAGGTAAATACCTTTCCTTGCCCACCCGTAATGTGGCAGCCCGAACTTGCGCAGTTACCTGTAGCCGTAGTCACACCGGCGGCACTTAGGTCATGGCCACCTGTAGCGCCCAAGAAGGTTGTCGTGGTATGGCAACTGGCGCAATTGGAATTCGAAGCTGCGTAGGTATGCCCCGTGGCTGGGAAAGAAACCAGCGTGACGTTGTAGAACGCCGCACCACTAGGTGAGTGGCAGGCTGAACAAGTGGTCGAGACATTGCTGTGGTTGGCCCCCACCATGGTCCAGGTTGCAAAACTCGTGTAGCCCGTACCGTGACATGTTCCGCATTGAACACCCGAAGTGTAAGGGATGTGCAGTGTGGATCCATTGCTACCCACTGCCGCCGCCGTAGGCTGTTTCACCACCGACGCAGGTGCCGAAGCACCCGTGCCATGGCAGGTCGAGCAGAGCGGCACTGCGGTCGCAACGTTGGTGTGTCCACCGGTTCCCATGGTCCATGTCGTAAACACACTCAGACTGCTATGACATGTGTTGCAATCTATACCCGTGTTGTACGCAATGTGGGCTGTAGCCGAAAGCGTGGTATAGGCAGTGGTGTGACAGGTATCGCATTGTCCGACTCCGCCTTTGGCTATCGAAGCACCCGGCGCACTGGAAGGAATATGCGTCGATGTAAACACCTTTCCTGTCCCACCCGAATAGTGACAGCTTGCACAGTTCCCGGCGGCAGCGGCAATTCCGGCAGCACTTAAATCATGGCCCGCCCCTTTGAATGAAGTCGTGTTGTGACATCCCGATTTGGCGCAATTATCGGATGGGCCTGTCGCAGTTGGTGCCAAGGTGCTGTGGTTGCTTGGATACGTCACCAGAGACACGTTAAGGAAGGTCGCGCCTGTAGGCGAGTGGCAACTTGAGCAAGTGATCGTGACATTATTATGGTTGGATCCCACCATGGTCCAGCTTGTGAAGCTGGTGTAGCCCGTACCATGGCACGCACCACATTCAACTCCCGAGTTATATGGAATATGCAGCGTAGAGCCATTGCTGCCCACTGCTGCTGCGACAGGCTGTTTCACCACCGAGGCAGGTGCTGAAGCAGTCGTACCATGGCAGGTCGAACAAAGCGGCACAGCCGTTGCAACGTTAGTGTGGCCGGCCAACCCCATGGCCCATGTCGTAAACGTGGTCAGGCTGCTATGGCAAGTTTTGCAATCAACGCTCGCGTTATATGCAATATGGGCTGCAGACGAGGCGGGCTTAGTCACCACACCAGTGTAGCTCTTGCTATTGTCGTGGCAGGACGCACAAGTAGTAGTCGTGCCTGCTCCAACGGCAGTATGTACATCGCTCGCCAACCAGCCTGTGAAACTGCTGGTATTCTTGTGGCACACATTACAGTCTGTTCCACTCGGGATGCTGATATGAGTGGTTGCGGTTGTATTCTTCACCCCCTCCGAGGCATAGGCTGTAATGTGGCACGAATCGCACCGGGCATTTGCAGCATACGCCGTACCCGGTACATGGTTCATTGTGGCCCCGGCAAACGTAAAACTCAGGTAGGAGGTGGTGTGGCAATTATCGCATTGCCCGACCCCGCCTTTGGCTATAGAACCACCCGGCGCACTGGAAGGAATGTGCGTGGAGGTAAATACCTTTCCTGGTCCGCCTGCATTGTGGCAGCTTGTACAATTACCGGTAGCAGCCGTTATTCCGGCTGCGCTCGTGTCGTGACCCGCTGTCGCTCCCTTGAAAGTTGTATAGCTGCCGGTGTTAGCCGCCGTATGGCAACCCGAACAACTTGATGTACTCGTCGCGACTGGCGAAAAATCACTGTGATTGGCAGGATATGACTGCCAATTAGCGCTCACGTTAAAGAACGTCGCACCCGTGGGTGAATGGCAACTTGCACAAGTAGTCGAGACACTGTTGTGACCGCTTGATCCCATAGTCCAAGTGGCAAACCCGGATCCATCAGTGCTGCTGTCATTCGTAACGTGGCAGGTTGCGCAATCTATTCCTGCATTATAGGGAATATGCAGTGAGGCACCGTTGGCACCAAGCGCTGCGGATGCCATCTTCTTTACTACCGATGCAGGTGTCGAAGCGCTTGTGTCGTGGCAACTTGCACAGGTAAGCGTGGGCGTGACGGCGGCATGAACCATCTTCCAGGAAGTCGCAAATTCGCCCACATTGGTATGGGCATTACTGTGGCAAAGCTCACATACAGACGAATTCTTGATGTGGTTCGCAGACTGCCCTTTCACTGTCGCGGTTCCAATAACCGTGTCGCCACTGGCCTTGTGGCAGCTGGCACAGTTATTGGTAATTCCGGCGTGGCTCATGGACCAGGTCGCAAAGCCGCCAGGGCTGGTGTTGGTATGGCACGACTCGCACAAAGTGGAGGCTGGAACCGGGATGTGGTTTGTCGGCTTGCCTATCACTACCGCCGAATCTTTCTTGGCACCCGTATGGCAACTGGCGCAACCTGAGGTATTGCCGTTGGCCTGATGATTCATTTGCCACGCCGTAAAAGTCGTGGTGCTGGTGTGGCAAGCATCACATTGTAGCGAGGTCGTGATATGCCCTGAAGTTCCTGTAGATTTCTTTACCACCCCAGCATATTGGCCATGGCAACTGGAGCAGTTAGCAGAACCTATGGTATTACCAGTCCCATTATGATCAAAAATTGCCCCTAAAAAACTGCTGGGCGTAGGCCAGCCTGGGGTAACGGTCGTGGTATGGCAAGCTTCGCATCTGTTTTCCCCATTTGTTGGCAGATGGTTTGCTGGCATTCCTGGGGCAACATGATTGTCGTGGCAGTTTGCACAATCACTTGTCGTGTTGGTGTGGTCAAATTTTGACCCCAGGAAAGTATAAGTGTTTTTGTGGCAATTATCACAAGGCAACGTAGTACTAATATGACTCGAAGATTTGCTGGTTATTTCCTGAGTGCTGCCGTTGTGGCAAAACGCGCATGGCTGCGTCAGATTGGTGTGATCCATAACGGCAGTCAAAAAGCTGGCCGCATTATAGTGACAAGCGTCGCAAGCCTTGTCTGTCTGGATATGTTCCTGGTTTTTGGGGAGTGCCGCTATAGCCCGACCGACTGAGTGACACTCAGCACACACTTTGGGCGTACCCTTGAAGGTTCCGCCCACGTGGCAGGTTTCACACGAAACATTAAGATGCGCGCCCCTTAGCGCAAATCCCGTTTTCAAGTGGTCGAAGCTTTTCCTTGTGGCAACCGGACTCGCTGTGTTCTTTGTTTGTTCAACAACCGAAGGGGCCGTGGCTTGTGCCAGGACAGAACCGGGAAATGCCGCCAGCATCAGCATGCTCATTACTATTGATATGGCAACATTGCGTATGGCATGCAAGCTGCTGAATATTCTTTTTCTCATGGGCATCTCCAAATTTTCTTTTAGGCAAAAGCCTCAAGCCTGTTGTAACTCGGTATCCTGACATTGCCAACAAGACACAACGTTATCTTAAAGCAAACAAAACCTGCAACACCTTTTATCGGCTATCCGCCTCCGAATAAATGGTAGAATCTGCCAATATTCAGCACGTAAATCAAACTGAAAGTAGTTACGATCATTGAAGCTGATGGCCACGCCATTGTGCATGGTCTCAATAACTACACGCCTTATCAGTTAAGTAACGCACATACCTCTGGTTGGTCTCGCCCAATCGCTAGCAGGACAAACCTATTGTACCAACACCTTTCCATATGACTTGATCGTTTTCCACGAAGACGCCCCATGACAGCGTTCGCACACACGACCAAAGTTTTCATTATGCTCGTCGTCCTTTGCATGACAGCTATAACAGGTATCAGCCAAGCTTATTTTTTTGTCCACAGGCTTGTTATGGCAATCATGACAGGCAACATCTTTATGCTTTCCTTCCAGCTTGAAGTTTGCCTTGTCATGATCGAAATCCCAGACCTTCCAATCACGCGTGTTATGACAGGTCTCGCACTTCGTCCCTAAACGGCGTTTGTGGATTTCCTTATCCTGCTTCTCATGGCACGACCAGCAGTCCGACTTGGCATCCTTATAGGTGGGCGCATCGTGGCATTTCTTGCACTCCGTCTGCACATGCTTCCCGGTCAATGGGAATTTTGACTGCCGGTGGTCGAACTTTGCCTTTTTCCAATCCTGCTCGGTGTGACAGGACTCGCATTTCTTGCCTTCCTGCCCCTTGTGTTTATCGTCCTTCTCGTGACAGACAAAGCAGACCGTTTTCAACTTGTCCTTGTACAAATCACCTTTATGGCAGCTAACGCACTTCGTGTCGCGGTGCTTCCACAGCAGCTTGTATTTGGTTTCCTTGTCATGGTCGAACAGGATCTCTTTCCAGCCTTTTTCAACGTGGCAAGTCTCACACTTCTGCCCGAATTTGCCCTTGTGCGCCTTTTCCGCCTTGTCATCGTCCTTCTTGTGACAGGACACGCAAGTCATCAGTAATTTGTCTTTATACAGATCGCCCTTGTGGCAAGTAGCACACTTCACATCGCGGTGTTTCCACAACAACGGATACATCGCCCTTGTGGCAAGTAGCACACTTCACATCGCGGTGTTTCCACAACAACGGATACTTGGTTTTCTTGTCATGGTCGAACTTGATTTCCTTCCAACCCTTTTCAGAGTGGCAGGTTTCGCATTTAGGTCCGAACTTGCCTTTATGCGCCTTGTCGTCGTCCTTCTTGTGACAAGAATTGCACAGCTTGGGAGTGTCTTTGTACTTACCGTTTATGTGGCAAGCAACACACTTTACATCCACATGTTTTTCACGCAAGGGATAATTCGTCTTGTCATGATCAAAGTTGGTTTTTTTCCAATCTTTCTCCGAGTGACACTTGGCGCAATCCGTACCCAGCCCGCCTTTATGTTTGTCATCCTTTTTATGGCATCCGTTGCAAGTCTTGGGAGCTTCGCTGTATTTCTTTTCCAGTGGATGACAATTCTTGCATTTCACCTTTTCACCCATGTGTTTGTCCTTCAACTGATAATCAGTTTGCACGTGGTCGAATTTGTCGGGATCAAAAATCACAATATGAGCATCACGCCCTTTGTGTTCGGTGTGACAATCCTTGCATTCCTTTTCCTCTTTGATACGTCCGTGGTAGCCGGTCTTATCATCGAAATCCTTGCCTACTTCCTTGTGGCATTCCCGGCATAGCTTGCCCTGAGCCGCCTTGTCGAATTTCTTGTGACATTTGGTGCATTCATTTTCGACCTTGGCATGCCCCTTGATCACATCTCCAGGCAATAGCACATCCCGAACCGATTCGGCACAGGCTTGCATATTGGTAGCAAGGCAGAAAGACAGCAGGATAAAGATACGAAACAATATGACCATGGCAATCCGGATCAGTACATATGTACGGCGATTACATGGTAAATGCCGCTGAATACCATCAAATAAACCAGCGGAATATGCAAGATATGCCACCAGGAAAAAAGTTTCTCATAGGTATGAAACTGGGAAACGTCTCGCACCGCTCGGAGATAGTTGTGAATAAACTTCTTGCGCTTCTCGTACAACATATCCAGTTGCTCTTTATTCAGTCCGCCTCGCTTATCCTCGGCATACATGACATGCTTCAATTCTTCAGAAAGCTTCCAGGATAACCTTGGAGCACGAATGCCAACGGTAATGAAGCCCCCCCAACGGATCCGTTTTCGACGCTCCTCGCCTTGTGGTGAATATTGCGTGCGAAACTGTGCCAACTGTTGCTCGATTTCCGGAGCAAAGCTAAGCTCCGACACGGTATTTGAATCTATATGCGTTTGCAATTCCCGCAATGAAGATTGTCGACCATAAAGCCCTTTGTGTATCTTTGCATAAAAAAACCGACCAAACACACCGCTGCCCGCCACGAGCGACATACAAGTCAGCGCAACACCTGCATTGATAGAGCCGATACGAAAAGTGGAATGGAACAAAACCAGTGTCGGCCCCAATATGCCAAATATCATGTGCCACCTGAACCAGATGGGCAAGATACCAAAGTTCTTCATAAATGCGAAGCGCTTGCGCAGGGGATAAAGCAACAGCGTCAGCATCATCAAGCCGCCGACCAAACCTATGTTGTAACCAACATTATCGCCAGGCTTGTATGGAGGATAATCCCTGAAGAGCTTGAACCCAATAACAAGCACAGCGCCAACCACCAGAAACAGTATCCACCCATAATCATGGTATATAGGCTTGTTGCTACGTCTGTCGCTGCGTCCCAAATGTGATGTTTGTGTTTCCATTTTTTCCATGTTGCGGCAAACTATTGCATTATTCCAGCATGGTCGCTATGCGGGATTGCCACGACGGCTCAGGGCAGCATAAAATACCGGCGGTTCGGATTCTACATGGCTAGATATATTTTTATCCAGCGATTCGCAGAACAAAACCCGCTTGACCACGAAAAACTTTCGCTGGACTCCGAGTCTAATTGTAGGCTATGAGATACATTTAAGGATTATTATGCCAGACCTTGGGCTCAACGGCCTTGAGCCTTATTTTCTGCTTCTTGCAGGGGTTCTATTCCTGTATATGGTTCGTTACAAGCGGAAATCAGCCGATGCTGTTGCCCAACTCAAAGAAATGCTGGAAGCCGGGCTGACTGAGCCATCCTCACTACACCCATATATAGATCCCAGTAAATGCATGGGGGCAGGAACCTGTGCCAGCGCTTGCCCGGAAGATGCCATAGGTCTCATCAATGGCAAGGCCCAATTGATTAACCCCACAGTTTGCATCGGTCACGGCGCCTGCGAGACTGCCTGCCCGCACCACGCTATTACCTTGGTGTTCGGCACCGAAAAGCGCGGCATGGACATTCCCAAGGTCGATAAAAACTTCCAGACCAACATACCGGGTGTCTTCATCGCCGGAGAGCTTGGCGGTATGGGGTTGATACGCAAAGCCGCAACCCAGGGCACCCAAGCTATTGAGACCATCAGCAAACTCGAACGTGGCCCCAATCCTATTGATGTTGTCATCGTTGGCGCCGGCCCCGCAGGACTATCGGCTGCTTTGGCTGCCATGGACAAAAAGATGCGTTATGTCGTTCTGGAACAAGAAGTTTCTCTTGGTGGTGCAATTTTCCAATATCCGCGCAATAAGATCGCCATGACAGCCCCGGTCACGTTACCCATCATAGGCAGAGTCGAAGTAGGCGAGATCAGCAAGGAAGAGCTGCTCAATTTCTGGCAAGGGGTTCTGAAGAAAACCGGTATGAAGCTTAACCTGAGCGAGCGGATGGAAACCATCACTAAAACCGACCACGGTTATATTGTGAAAACCACTAAACAATCCTATGAAACACGTGCCGTTCTGCTCGCCATTGGTCGTCGTGGCACCCCGCGCAAACTTGGCGCCCCTGGCGAAGACTTGCCCAAAGTGGTCTATCGACTGATAGATCCGGAGCAATACCGCAACATGCACGCCCTGGTAGTCGGCGGTGGTGATAGTGCGCTGGAGGCTGCCATTGCTATAGCCGGGCAACCGGGCACGACCGTCACCCTATCTTACCGCAGTGAAGCCTTTGGTCGGGGCAAGCAAAAAAACCGCAACCAGCTTCAAGCGCTGGAGGCAGAGGGCCGTATCAAGGTTATGCTGAAATCCAACGTAAAATTGATTGAGCCTGACAAGGTTCACTTGGACTATGATGGGCAAGCTGTCGTGATGCCCAACGATGCCATCATAGTTTGCGCTGGCGGCATATTGCCCACACCGTTCCTGAAGGAAATAGGCATTTTGGTGGATACCAAGTTCGGCACAGCATAACCTATACCCGCGCTTTAAGCTGTAACGCACACTGATACAACTCGTTCTTCCCTGCACCGGTGATCTGCACCGCAAGCTGCACTGCCTGTTTAAGCGGCAAGTCTTGCAACAAGATTGCGAGGGTGCGCTCGGCCTTCGCATCCAACCCTTCCTGCCGCTCCGGCGCACCTGACACCAGCAACACGAACTCACCGCGCTGATTGTTGGCATCGGCATTCAACCAATCCATAGCCTCGGCAAGGGTACAGCGGTGGATGCTCTCGAACAGTTTGGTGATCTCGCGTGCAAATACGATCTGGCGCTCTTCGCCGAAAATATTTTGCAGATCGGCCACGCATTCGAGGATGCGATGAGGTGCTTCATAAAACACCAAGGTGCAGGGCAAGACAACAAGTGTCTGCAATTCGCGGCAACGCGCAGCGGATTTGTTCGGCAAGAAACCATGGAACATGAAATGCGGCGCTGCCAGGCCGGATGCAGACAAAGCTGCCAGCGCGGCATTCGCGCCTGGTATGGGGATCACACGATGACCCGCCACGCGCACCGCCTCCACCAGCAAGGCACCGGGGTCGCTGACTGCAGGTGTGCCCGCATCCGTAACAAAAGCAGCCGACTGGCCTTGCGCCAGAAGTGCGATGATCTTTTCTGCGCCACCACGTTCGTTATGCTGATGCAGCGCCAGCAGCCGACGTGCGGCGATGCCATAATGCGTCAACAGGTGCACAGTGTTGCGCGTATCCTCGGCGGCGACCACATCAACAGAAGCCAGTACGTCCAGCGCGCGCAGGCTGATGTCGCGCAAATTCCCAATCGGGGTGGCGACTACATATAATGCGCACTCCAGTTTCTGTTTTTGCCCGTTATGCAACGTTTTCCCTCTTTGATTTTTCTGGTTGCGGCACTATACGTGAGCCTTACGGCACACGCCACAAATGCGCCCGTGTCGCCGGCAGAAAAGTCTGCTCCACACATTGCTCTGCTGTTGCCGCTCAAATCGACCGCTTTGGGGCAAGCTGCTGAGGCAGTGCGGCAAGGTTTCTTTGCAGCGGCAGGAACTCAGCCGCAAGCTCTGCCGGTACGAGTATATGCCGCGTCCAGTGAAAGCCTGGATAACATCATCTGGCTTTATCGTCAGGCCATCGCAAACGGCGCACGCGCCGTGGTCGGGCCTCTTACGCGCAATGGTGTAGCAGCGCTGGCTGATTACCCGGACATTGCCGTGCCAACACTGGCCCTCAATATGGCCGATGCCCTGGATGCCGACAAACTATATTTCTTCGGCCTGCCCGCCGAAGCGGAAGCACGCCAGGTCGCCCGACTTGCCGCGCAAGAAAAACTGCGCACTGCGATCATCATCAGCAACGGCACGCCGTTGTCCCGGCGACTGACTCAGGCTTTTGCCGAAGAATGGAAAGCTCTAGGCGGCACCATAATCTCGGAACTCCTGTACAACGACGATCCGACAGCGCTCGCCAGCCTTCCCACCGCTATGGGTAATATGATATTTCTCGCTGCTGATGCGGAAAAAGCGCGGCTGATCCGCCCTTATCTGGACAGCGCTCTGCCGGTATACGCAACTTCGCAATTGTTTAACGGCAATACCGATACGCTGACCAATTATGACCTGAAAGATGTGAACTTCGTGGACATGCCGTGGCTCTTGCAATCCGACCATCCAGCAGTGATGATCTACCCACGCGCCAACCCGCCGCTGACACCGGACATGGAACGCTTATACGCTCTTGGCATAGACGCTTACCGCCTGTTACAAGTCATGCTCAGCAATCATCTGCGCACTGCCTTGCCGCTGGATGGCGTAACCGGGCGCATTTCCCTTCACGATGACCATCATTTCCAGCGTGTCGCCATCCCGGCCATTTTCAAGCAAGGTCTCGGCCTCACGCCAGAAGAGGCGGCTGCCCTTGCCGCTGCACAAGCTGCGGCTCTGGCAGCAACACGGGCCGCAGCGGCAAGCGGCGTTCCACCCGCTGCAGTTCCAGCACAATGATCACACGCGGTGCACAGGCCGAGCAACTCGCAGCACAATTCCTGCAACGTCACGGACTCAAGTTGCTGCACAACAATTACCGTTGCCGTTACGGCGAGATAGACCTGATCCTGCAAGACGGCAACACACTGGTTTTCGCGGAAGTGCGCCTGCGTAGCCGCAGCAATTTTGGCGGCGCAGCAAGCAGTATCAATACGGCCAAACAATCCAAGCTTGTGCGCACTGCACAATATTATCTTGCCACGTTGGCGCGCATCCCGCCTTGTCGTTTCGACGCCGTGTTACTCGAAGCGCTGGACGATAACAGCATAGAGTGGGTCAAGAATGCTTTTACCCTCTGATTCGGTTATCATCGCCACCCACTGCAATCAGCCTTCCGCACCATGGACTTGACCAATAGAATCCGCAAGCATTTCGACAGTAGCGCGCAAGCCAAACTTCAAGCCAAAGATGCGCTGGCACAGCCTATAGCCGATGCCGCGCAAATGCTGGTGACCTGTTTGATGAACGACGGCAAGATACTGGCTTGCGGCAATGGGGGTTCCGCCGCTGACGCACAGCACTTTGCCGCCGAACTGATCAATCGCTTCGAAATCGAGCGCCCGGCGCTGGCCTCCATCGCACTCACTACCGACAGTTCAGTGCTGACTTCCATCGCCAACGATTACGATTACAGCCAGATATTCTCGCGCCAGGTACGCGGGCTGGGCATGCCGGGCGATGTACTGCTCGCCATTTCCACCAGCGGCAACTCGATCAACGTAGTCGAAGCCATTAATGCTGCGCACGAAAATGGTATGCATGTGATCGCGCTCACTGGACGCGAGGGAGGAACGATGGGAGAAATGCTTAACCCGGATGACATCCATATCTGCGTTCACGCGGAAAGTACGGCGCGCATCCAGGAGGTGCATCTACTCACGCTGCATTGCCTGTGCGATGCCATAGATCATTTATTGTTAGGAGGAGAATAGATGCGCTACCTTAATCCATTATTGCTGATAGTCACGCTCGGCTCACTGCAAGGTTGTTTTCCAATCATCGCCACAGGCGTAGGTGCGGGAGCGCTGATGGCGGCAGATCGCCGCACCACTGGCACCTATATCGAAGATGAAGGCATAGAACTCAAAGCGAACAGCCAGATTGGCACCAAATACAAAGCTACAGCTCATGTAAACGTTACGAGCTTTAACCGCCATGTGCTTATTACCGGCGAAGCACCGAATGAAGATGCCAAGGCCGATATCGCAAAAATCGTCGCGGGTATTGCCAATGTGAAGGCCGTCAGCAATGAGCTGGCTGTGTCCGGAATTGCCGGCATCGCTTCACGCAGCAGCGACAGCGTCATTACCGGTGACGTGAAATTGCGCTTCATCAACAACAAGACGTTCCAGGCTGATCACGTCAAGGTGATCACTGAAAATGGCACCGTGTTTCTGATGGGTTTGGTCTATCACAAGGAAGCAGATGCCGCCGCCGAGATTGCCAGCACTACCGGCGGTGTGCGACGCGTGGTAAAAGTATTCGAATATCTGGATTGATGCACTCTCGCCCACAATTCGAGCAAAAAATCTGCACGCGCGCCGATTTCGCGATGCGTACCGCCGCACTACCGCATCCACTGGTTTTCACCAATGGCTGCTTCGACGTGCTGCATCGCGGCCATGTTACTTATCTCGCGCAGGCGCGTGCACTCGGCGCTTCGCTCATCGTCGGCGTAAACAGTGACGCATCGGTAAGGCGCCAAGGCAAGGGCGATGATCGTCCGATCAACCAGCAAGACGACCGCATGGCGGTGCTCGCCGCGCTTGAGTCAGTAAATCTGGTCGTGTTGTTCGATGATGACACCCCGCTGGAACTGATCCTTGCCTGTCGTCCCGACGTGCTGGTAAAGGGCGGCGACTGGACGCCAGACAAAATCGTAGGCAGCAAGGAAGTGCAAGATTGGGGTGGCTCCGTGCATAGCATCCCGTTCATTCATGAACGTTCCACCACGGCACTGTTAAAGAAGATACGCAGCCTTTGAGAGTACTCAAAAGCCCCCGTTATTTCTCTTCTTTCAGCCACCTTGCCGCATCCAATGCAAAGTAAGTCAGGATTCCGTCCGCCCCCGCACGCTTGAATGCCAATAAAGATTCCAGGACACATGCTTGTTCATTCAGCCAGCCATTTTGCGCGGCGGCTTTGAGCATGGCGTATTCACCACTCACCTGATAAACAAAAGTCGGTGCCTTGAATTCATCTTTCACGCGCCGCACGATGTCGAGGTAGGGCATGCCGGGTTTGACCATCACCATGTCCGCGCCTTCCTGCAAGTCCAGGCCAACTTCCCACAGGGCTTCGTCGGAATTGGCTGGATCCATCTGGTAAGTGTATTTATTTCCCGAGCCCAAATTACCACTAGAGCCGACGGCATCGCGGAACGGGCCGTAGAAGCTGGAAGCGTATTTGGCGGAATACGCCATGATGCGTGTGTGGATGTGCTTATGAGCATCGAGAGCTGCGCGTACCGCACCTATGCGGCCATCCATCATATCCGAAGGGGCAACGATGTCGGCTCCGGCTGCAGCGTGAGCTTGCGCCTGCCGGGTCAGCACGGCGATGGTTTCGTCGTTGAGGACATAGCCGCTATCGTCGAGCAAGCCGTCCTGTCCGTGGCTGGTGTAGGGATCGAGAGCGATGTCGGTCATGATGCCGAGCGCGGGGAAGTTTTTCTTCAGTGCGGCGACCACGCGCGGCACCAGGCCATTCGGGTTATAGGCCTCACTGGCATCCAGACTTTTCAGCGGGGAATCTATCACCGGAAAAATTGCCATTACCGGGATACCCAGTCTGACGCATTCTTCGGCATCCTTGAGTAACAAGTCCAAAGTCTTGCGCTGAACCCCCGGCATGGACTTCACATCTTCGACTTTATTTGTGCCTTCGAGCACAAAGACCGGATAAATAAAATCTGATGGTGTAAGTACATGCTCACGCATCAGGTCGCGCGAGAACGCGTCATGGCGCATGCGGCGCATACGTTTATGTGGGTATGATCCTAGTGTCTGCATAATAGCCTTCTAAAAAATTCAGGTTAGCTGGAACTATTTTAGAGTTCCCTTATCTGACGTTGCAGATGATGCGAGTCATCTCCCGTTTCTCCTCCCTGAGCGGGTAGTCTTAACGCTAGTTAAGACACCTTGGCCCCTAGCTTCCCCCTTTAGCTAGGGGCATTTTTTTGCCTATCGCTCTGCCGCAAACCATCCGGCAATCACCGCCTCAGCTTCTTCCTTGCCCAATTTTTTCAGGCTGGAAAACAACTGTACTGAACAGTTCGGGAAATATTCTGCAAGATGTGATTTTACACGATTCAGGGTCAAGGTCGCCTGCTGGCGACTGAGCTTGTCCGATTTGGTAAGCAACACATGCACCGGTTTGCCGGTAGGGGCAAACCAGTCCAGCATCTGCTCATCCAGCGGAGTCAGCGGGTGGCGCGCATCCATAATCACCACTAAGCCGCACAAAGCTTCTCGTGCTTGCAGGTACTGACTCAGCAGAGCCTCCCAGTGTTGCTGCACATCCGGCGGCACCTTGGCATAACCATAGCCCGGCAGATCCACCAGAAAATTATTCTCGCCCAAGGAAAAATAATTGATGTGCTGGGTACGCCCCGGCGTCTTGCTGGTGTAGGCCAGCCGTGTATGGTTGGCCAGCGTGTTGATAGCCGATGACTTACCTGCGTTGGAACGACCAGCAAAAGCTATTTCCCTGCCGCCATGCAGCGGCAGGTCGCGGAAATGGTTTACCGTCGTAAAAAACTCTGCTCTGGAGAACAGCCCCATTACCAGGCGGCGAATATCTTGTCAGCGGCAGCGATGGTCGCAGCGATGTCAGCATCGCTGTGCGCTGCCGAAATGAAGCCTGCCTCGAATGCGGAAGGCGCCAAGTACACGCCTTCATCCAGCATGGCATGGAAGAAACGGTTGAAAGCCGCCTTGTCGCTGGCCATGACTTCGGCATAGGAGGTCGGCACAGCCTTGCTGAAATACAGGCCGAACATACTGCCTATGGATTGAGCGCTGAACGGGATACCGTGCTTCGCAGCAACAGTGCTCAGGCCTTCCGTCATCTGCTTGGCCATTTGAGTCAACCGTTCATAGAAGCCGGGAGCCTGCACCAGCTTTAATGTGGTCAGCCCTGCCGCCACCGCAACCGGGTTTCCAGACAACGTACCAGCCTGATACACCGCACCAAGAGGAGCCAGACATTGCATGATATCGCGCCGTCCACCAAATGCCGCAGCAGGCAAGCCCCCTCCCATCACCTTGCCCAGCGTGATCAGATCCGGCTTGATGCCGAAATGACCATGTGCGCCTTGCAGACCGACGCGGAAACCGGACATCACTTCGTCCAGTATCAGGACTGCACCGTGTTTGGTGCACAAATTGCGCATGGCATCGAGGAATTCGCGCTTGGGAAGGATCAGGTTCATGTTGCCGGCCACTGGCTCGACGATCACCGCAGCGACCTCGCTGCCGAATTCGGCAAAAGCGCGCTCAAGACCTGCGGCATCGTTGTAGTCCAGAACAGTAGTCAAAGCTGCAATCTCGGCCGGTACGCCTGAAGAACTCGGTTGGCCGAATGTCAGTGCGCCAGAGCCTGCCTTAACCAGCAGACCATCGGAATGACCATGGTAGCAGCCTTCAAATTTGATGATGCGCGAACGTCCGGTAAAACCGCGCGCCAGACGGATCGCGGTCATGGTGGCTTCGGTACCGGAGCTGACCAGACGCACCATCTCCAACGACGGTAAAATCTTGCAGAGCAGTTCAGCGATCTCCAGTTCGCTCGCCGTCGGTGCACCGAAACCCAATCCCTCTGCTGCTGCTGCCTGCACGGCTTTCACCACCTCCGGATGGCAATGGCCGACAATCATCGGGCCCCAGGAATTGACGTAATCAATGTAACGCTTGTCGTCCGCATCCCACACATAAGCACCTTGCCCCCGTTTGAAGAACAGCGGTGTGCCGCCCACCGATTTGAATGCGCGCACTGGCGAATTGACGCCACCGGGAATAACGCGCTGCGATTGATCGAACAATTCCTGATTGTGTGAGGTCATGATGCAGAGTCCTGAGTTAAGTTTTATTGGTCAATAATTCCGAAAATTCCTGCGCGGCGGCCTGTATGTCCACCGCATCAAACAAGGCCGAGATCACCGCCAGCGCATCCGCTCCCGCTTGCACCAGTGCCGCCCCATTCTGTACTGTGATGCCGCCTATCGCCACCAACGGCACGCCCAATTCGGTCCGTGCCTGACGCAATAATTCGACATCTGCCTTTACCGCATCGGGCTTGACGCTGGAAGGAAAAAACGCGCCGAACGCCACGTAATCCGCACCATCGTCAACTGCTTTCCGCGCCAGCGACAGGCGATTATAACAAGAGACGCCTATGATTTTGCGTTTGCCCAGCAAGACGCGCGCGGCTTGCAGTTCATCGTCCTCGGCGCCCAGATGCACTCCATCTGCATCTACTCGCGCCGCAAGATGCGCATCATCGTTCACGATGAAGGTCACAGCAAACTCGCGCGTCAACTCGCGTAAAGCGGCGGCCTGCTCCAATCGCAACACGGCATCAGCAGATTTGTTGCGGTATTGCAGCACACCCGTCCCGCCCGCCAAGGCCAAACGCGCGCGGCCCAGCAGCTCCACTGTATCAGCGCAATCCGGCGTGATGGCATACAAGCCGTGGATAAAACTCATGGCTTGCCCTTTTTACAACCCGCATCCCCCGACGGGAGAGGGTGCAAGGGATTTTCAATCCCGCCGTTAATGTTTGGTCTCAGGAGGCTCTTCATCCTCTTCATCCCGCGCCCAGAACAAACGGTCGGGGATATGCTGTCCCATGCCGGGACGGAAGCCATATTGCAGCGCTTGCCAGGTATATTCCTGCGCCTCTTTTACGGCCTCTTCTATAGGCAAACCATTCGCCAGCAATGCCGCGATGGCCGAAGCCAGCGTGCAACCTGAACCGTGGTAGATACCGGACAAGCGTGGCCAATTATCGTTGCGCACCATACCGCGAGCGCCATACAGCGTATTGATCACCTTGGGCGTATGTTCATGTGTACCGGTCACCAGCACATATTCGCAGCCCAATTGAATGATGCGCTTGGCGCACTCATCCAGATCGGGATTGTCTTCATCATTCTCATCATCCTGGATCAGGCGGCGTGCCTCTATGCTGTTCGGTGTCAGGATGGTGGTCTGTGGCAACAGCAGTTCGCGCATCGCGTCGCGCATATCCTCATTCGCCAGCTCGTCACCGCGACCGGAGGCCAGGATGGGATCGAACACCAGCGGCACATCGGGATAGTCCGATATCACCTCGGCGATCGCCGCGATATTTTCCACGCTGCCCAGCAAGCCTATCTTGAAGGCATCGACTGGCATATCTTCCAGCACTGCGCGCGCCTGATCCGCCACCCACTCGGCGTCCATCGGCAGCACATCTTCCACGCCTCCCGTGTCCTGCACCGTCACCGCTGTCACCACCGATAACGGGTGGCAACCCATGCTGGCGATGGTCAGAATGTCGGCCTGCATACCGGCACCACCGCTGGGATCGGTAGCGGAAAAGACCAGAACTATGGGCGGGATGTCGGGCATGGTGACGGATATCATTTAGAATAGGCGTGGCATTTTAACTGAAATTCCCTTCCCTGACCCCGAACCCGGAGAAAATCTGATGCGTATCCTGCACACCATGCTGCGCGTAGGCAACCTGGAAAAATCCATCACGTTTTATACCGAAGTGCTCGGCATGAAACTTTTGCGCCGCCACGATTATCCGGAAGGAAAATTCACACTCGCCTTTGTCGGCTATCAGGATGAAACCGATGGTGCGGTGCTGGAGCTCACCTACAACTGGGGCGTGGAAAAATATGATCCGGGCAGCGGCTATGGTCATATCGCCGTCGAAGTTGACGATGCTTACCAAGTCTGCAAACTGGTCAAGCAACGCGGCGGCAAAGTCGTGCGCGAAGCGGGGCCGATGAAACACGGCTCGACGGTGATCGCTTTTGTCGAAGATCCGGACGGATACAAGATCGAGTTCATCCAAAAAAAGATGATCACTGGATGAACAACAAAAAGCCCGGCATGCCTTCGGTCGTTGTCATCGGCAGCGGCCCAGCCGGATTGATGGCGGCAGAAATATTGATACGGGGCAACGTACAAGTCCATGTTTACGACGCCATGCCCAGCGCGGGGCGCAAGTTCCTGATGGCAGGCAAGGGCGGCATGAATATCACGCACGCCGAAGCCACAGAATCCTTTCTGGCACGCTACGGCGCGCGCCGCGCGCAACTCGAACCGCTGCTCGACAGTTTTGGCCCGCAAGCCTTGCGAGAATGGATACATAGCCTCGGCATAGCGACCTTCGTTGGCAGTTCTGGACGCGTTTTCCCCGCCGACATGAAAGCCGCTCCGTTGTTACGTGCCTGGTTGCACCGATTGCGCATGGCTGGTGTGCATTTCCACATGCGCCATCGCTGGCAGGGTTGGGATGCAAGCGGTGCGCTGTGCTTTGCCACCCCACGAGGTGACATCAATTTACAAGCCGATGCTGTTGTACTGGCATTAGGCGGCGGCAGCTGGTCGAAACTCGGCTCTGATGGCGCATGGGTGCCTTTGCTTGAGCAGCGCGATATTGCCGTTGCGCCATTACGCCCAGCGAACTGCGGCTTCGATGTCGGCTGGACCCCATACTTCCGCGAACGTTTTGCCGGACATCCACTGAAATCGGTGGAGGTAACCTTCATTGATGCTCTCGGTGCCTCCCACTGCAAGCAAGGCGATGTGATGGTTACGGCAACGGGAATCGAGGGTGGCCCAATTTATGCGCTGTCCGCCCTGTTACGCGACACGATCGCGGCCACGGGCAGCGCCGTCCTGCACCTTGATCTGGCACCCGGCAAAAAGCTCGCTCGTGTCAGCAATGAAATCGCCCATCCACGCGGCTCACGCTCGATGTCCAGCCATCTGCAAAGCCGGGTAAACATCAAAGGGGTGAAAGTCGGCTTGCTGCGCGAAATGGTAGCCCCCGCAGATTTCGATCATCCCGAGCATTTGGCAGCAGCGATCAAATCATTACCGTTACGACTCATCGCACCACGCCCACTGGATGAAGCTATCAGTAGTGCCGGGGGCATCTGCTTCGAGGAGTTGGACGAACACTTGATGCTGCGTAACTTGCCTGGTGTGTTCTGCGCGGGAGAGATGCTCGACTGGGAAGCACCAACCGGTGGCTATTTGCTCACAGCCTGTTTCGCAGAAGGGCGTGCTGCTGGATTGGGGGCGCTAGCCTGGCTACATGGCCCGAACTGTTTCAGTGGTGCAACGCAAGCGGATTCATTATAAAGCCCGGCAGAGATGCGCTTCATGAATGACTCCCATTCTTGCTTACTCAATAGACCGCACATATAAAATGCACCGCAAAGTCCGGTAGCCAAGCCACACTCATGCGGTGTATCAATACTCGAAAGTGCGTCCTCGATCGCATCCAGCGCCATGCGTTTATCAAAATATTCCATGTGAGTCGCACTCCGATTCTTCAAGGCCGCCCAATTAATCCTTAGTCCGGATTACCAATTTGGCGGATGTTACTATCGGTCAATATTAATAACAACTGATAGTAATGATAGCGGTTGGTAGCGTTCGCGCATGAATGGAATCTCCGAAAGAGAAGCGTTTAGCCAGCGCTTGACCAAGGCGCTAAAGGACGCAAAAGTTGATGTCAGCAGCCCGACAATTTTTGCACGGGAATTCAATCGCCGTTATCGCGGCAAACCAGTAAGCATTTATGCGGCACGAAAATGGTTGATGGGAGAGTCTATTCCCATGCAGGATAAGCTGCCGGAATTATGTAGCAGCCGCACAAACAGTTATTTATCAAGCCGATAACATCTACTTTTTTTGCTAAAACCGCTTTATACCTGTTTCAACATATCTATCGCATCTTGCCAGTTTAATGCACCGTCGACTGGAACCTGATCAAAAACCATTATGTAACGATAGCCACGGCCAACACAATCTTGCCATAGTTTGCCCAACTCCACCTTGGTGTCCGAGTCGTCATTTTGCAGATGCTCACCCTTAGTTTCAATCAATACCAATGTATCGCGCTGTGTACGAACGATGAAGTCTGGGTAGTGATTGATCGGGCCATTGAGGCAAAAACCTCGTGTCTGATGATTGCGATGCCACCAGCGAATGCTTGGCGCTGTCGCCAACCAGTCGGCCATGCTGCTTTCCAGATTCGTGCTACGAGCGCGCTCTTCCCGCTCATAGAGGGTGTTGGCTGATGGAGTGTATAGCTCCACTGGGTGTACCTCGCTGGAGAGTGCATAACACGCGTCGGTAAATACCTCGGCTGTTCGCACCCAATGCACGAAAGATTTGCGGCGATAGCGCGCCATTTCCAGTCGAACACGCTTCCTTACAGCCTCGACAAAAACGTGCTGCTGTTCAAGCAAATCTTCCATCTCTGCCGCCGACATTCGGTTCAGCAGCTTGTCGATATAAGCGCGCAAGTCGGGTTCGCCTAACGGAGGCATCTTACCCAACCAATTACTGATTAAACCACCCAATTGTTTACGCTGCGACTCAGGCGAAAGAGTTGCCAGGTAATCGCGCAGTTTACGAACCTCGTGAGTCTTTAGAAGAACTCGTGTCGGCTCATAATCAGCCATCCCATCTGCATTCAATGTCTTCAGGTCAATCTGTGCCACGTCGCCGCCGTCAGCCAAATTTGGCTTAAAGTCGTTCACATCACAATCTGCTAGACGGAAGCGTTCCAGCAGCATGTCACGATCGAGCATAGTGCCGCCATCAGTTTCAGCGAACAAGCTGCCTTCTGGCACGCGCCTGAAAAACTGCGGCAGGAGCAAGTTGGAGACTTCGGCTGCAAAGTCATTTCGTAGTGGGTAACTGTTCATCATTTCACGTTGCTCCGGAGCGATGTATTGACCACCAAGGTTTGCAGAAGCTTGGTCGAGATTGGCGCTAGCTTCCTCGCCACATCGGAGCGTTGTAGCTATCGATGTATCTGTTGTTGTCGTGCCTCCTGTCAGACTTACTCCGTCAGTTGCGGAAACGTTTGTATTGGAATTGACCAGCGTTTGTGGCTGCAATTCTGGTTTGAATAAGTCGGAGATGGTTGCCGTGTTGTTTGGCTGTCCAGCAGAAGGTGCGCTGCTGTCAGTCTGTGACAAATCAGGAGTTCGAAAGTCGTTGCGACTGAAACCGGCACGATTGAGGGCAGCAACGATTTTTTCTAATGCTTGGGAGAATACTGCCGAGGCAGTGAGCACATAGCTCATATTCAGTGGTACGTAACCGTGTGGGCGGATATAAGGCTGCCGCAGGATGCGGCCAAGAATCTGCTCAACGTCGATAGCTGACGACCTGTCGGCTAATGTTGCCAGCACATAAGCAAACGGGCAGTCCCAGCCTTCCTTGAGGGCGTTTACGGTAATCACGAAGCGTACCGGGCAGTTGTCCGCCAACAGATCAATGCCTTTTAGCTCGTCAATATTGGCAGTTTTGATTTTCACCCATGCCGGATCGATACCATGTTGTTTTACCAACTCATCGCGTAGCTTTTCATAAGTCAGACTGTCATCTTTGTTCTTTGGCTCTGCCTGGAACAACACGATAGGCCGAATATATGAACCCCCATTAGCTAGCTCTGCTTTCGCCTCAGCTTCAAGTCGCGTACGCAGATCAATGGCGTGGGCGATTACCGTTGCACGATCTGACAGATTGCGAACTACTACCGGCAACTTGACCATATGCGCGTCGCGTAGCGCCATTGCATCAACAAAACTGATTATATTGGTACCTTTACGCGGCGTTGCCGTCAGTTCTACAACGCAGCACGGCTTCAATCGAGCTAGCATCTCACGCGAAAGTTCAGAGGTTGCGTTATGGCTTTCATCAACGATTATCACTGGATTTAGGCTTGCGACAGCCGCAACCAGCGACTCCGGATCGATATCATCATCGGCTTCGTTTCCGGCAACGTCTGTGACGAACGACGCTAATGCCCCGTTCTGTTGGTAAAGCTTACGATCATCCTTATTTTTGGCGCGCAAACTGTCATAGGTTAGTACCGCTATCACTACTTCATCACGCACAGAATCGGCATTGAACTGTCCACCACCAGCCAATAATTGCTCTTTCGACAATACGCTCCTCTGACCGCCAAATGCCGTTTGTAATGCTTGCCAGTAGCCATCTCCAACCGTGTTAAAGCGATTGAGAACTTGGTCTTTGATCGACAGTGACGGCACTAGCCAAATACAGAGGCGCGGATCGCCACGTCGTTTACCCAATGCATTCAATATTTCCTGCAATGCGTAAATACCAATCAGCGTCTTGCCGCCAGCAGTTGGAACCTTGGCGCATATCTGAGGCGCATTGTGTGGGTGTGGCTGGTATGGAGGCATACGTGCTGCACCTTTTTCATCCCAATGCACACGGTATGCAAAAGCAGGATCTTTGCATGCCTGCCAGCGTGCAAGGTATGAACGAAGGTCCTCCAGAACGATCTTTTGATATTTGTTTGGCTGCATGATCGTCCTTTTTACAAGCGCGTAATGTCGCGTGGGATTTTTTTGTAAACGATACCGTGGCGGCGCATGAAGTCTTCGCCAAGCGCACATTGATCGGCGTAAATCAGGTAACGCCCCGGTTGTTTTACCAACTGATTCAACAAGGCGAGATCAAGCGTCGTGGCGTGGGCATCGTTCCACACGAAGAACAACCCAAGGTTATTTGCCTCGCCCAGCCAATAGGTTGAGCTGGCATTTCCTTCCGTTACGGCTGGAACAATTGGTGCGCATTGCCCGATAGGAATGCCCTCAGTCCATGCCACATAATCGCGGATAGCGGATAATCCTGCTGCGGGATTAAGCATGCCGTCATCGTGCAATAGCTGTTCGCCAACGGTGTAGTAATAGAAACTGCCACCCAGCCCAGCAACCGCCTTATCGCCTTTGCCGTAGCCACTGATAACGCGCCGGACTCGCTCCGCCGTTATCGTCTCAGCGTAATCCATCATTTCAATCAGAATAAAACGTCGAGTGCCATTATCAAGCTGATTTGCTTCAAGCACGGCATGTGCTGTTGACCCAGACCCTCCAAAAGAATCGAGTATCAAGGCATCGCGAGGTGCCACATACCGAATGAGACGCGACAAAACCTCATGATCTTTTGGATTGGCGAATACTTTCTTGCCGTCGAATATTTGTCGCAGGAGTTTGACGGAGGACTGAGCTTGCTTGTAGATATACGTTGGCATGACCTGCAAGCCGACGTTTTCCTCATCCTGTTCCGCATCTTCGTCATCTTCCACATCATCCGACATTTCATCCAATTCTTCTGGAACAGGCAATAGATGCGCTTTTCGAATTGGTGGCTCTGTATGGTCTTTACGAAACTCGACAAGCCCCAGATCAATTTGCTTCTGCATCTGTTCTAGTGTGGCATATATCCAGCCACGCTCTGGAACAGCACATGGCGCACCTGTCTTGTCATGGAGTACGTCATAGCGTGGGCCGCCGCCGCCCGGCCAAGATATATCTCGATCACGCCAAGGCCCATATTTATCAACGTGCTTATATCTGCTGAGCTTTTTTGCGGGATGATTTTTGGGAAGCTCCCGATACCACTTCCCCAATTCAAATTCGATTTCCTGATAAGACTCGCCGTGAATTTTTGCGAACCGCCGCCATTCCTGAATTATTTCCTTCGCACCAGGCTTCTCTTCACGCCAGACCGTCTTGAGTTCTCGAAGAAGAGAAAATGATTTTGCATAAGCCAAAATATATTCATGCCCGGCAGAAAATAATTTGGCATCATTTTTTCTTGTTTTGTCCCATATCAGTTGAGCAATGAAATTTTGCTCACCAAATATCTCGTCCATGATCTGACGCAGATTGTGCATTTCGTTATCGTCGATGCTGACGAAAATCACCCCATCCCGTTTCAGCAGTCGGTGCAGCAGCTTGAGGCGTGGATACATCATGCATAGCCATTTGTCGTGCTTGGTTAAGTCTTCCTTGCCAACGGTTTTACCTAACCACGCGCGAATTTTTGGATCATTTACGGAATCGTTATATTTCCAGCTGGTTTTTTTGTCTATGTCATTGCCCGTGTTATACGGAGGATCAATGTAAATGCAGTTCACTTGCCCCTCGAATTCAGGTAGCAAACTTTTCAGTGCTTCGAGGTTGTCACCGTGAATGATGCGATTACTATTCGCATCTGGATTTTTAGACGGGCTGCGGGAACCATTTAATTCTAGTTCAGTCGTGTGGCTGGCTGGCTGGCTGGCTGGCTGGCTGGCTGGCTGGCTGGCTGGCTGGCTGGCTGGTAATGGTATTCCTTATTCAGTACGCGGTAGGGTACATCGCGGTGATGGTGAGTTACTTTTTCTTTTCCAACCCAGGTGAGTGTAGGCATATCTCTCGCGATTAATGTGTTATCAGAATTACGCTCAAAATCTTATTGCTTGGTATGCTACAAATTAAAGGAGCGGTTTCCAAGTAAACATCTACACATTGAAAACACCAATCAGTATTTAAGTTGCGCCGGATACATCAATATTTCCTGAAGCTTCCTACCACCAACCCGAATATCTCCAAACTATCCTTCGCCCTGATCGGCGAATAAGCCTTGTTTCCAGGTTGCAGGTAGAAGCCACGCCTGTCGTGGGCCAGATACTTCACTGTGTACTCGTTATCTACGATGGCCACCACGATGTCGCCCGGTTTTGCCGGTGCACTTTTTTCTACGATCACCGTGTCACCCGGCATGAGACCGGCATCTACCATGGAATCGCCCTTGACCGTGAGCAGCACTGTTCGCGCTGGACTCTTGATCAGATGCTCGTCAACGGATACCACCTGGCTAGACGGATCATTCGCTGGTTGCGGCAAACCTGCGCGCACGCTGTCTGCAATCTCCCGCTCAAAGAACCGTTTACCTGGCTGCAAACGCCGATCTACACCTTGGCTCAAATAACCTGCCGCCGTCATCCGGTTGACCATTGCTGCAACTGCCGACGTGGATTTTAACCCGACAAGCTTGGCCACCGCAGTAAAAGATGGCAACACCCGATGCTGGGCGTAATAGTCCTGAAGCTTGCCTAGATATTCTGTATCGCGATTTTGCATGGCCTGATTGTATATGAATGTTTGCTTTATAAAAAGCGATTTTATAGAAAGCTCTTTCCAATAGAACAATCATTCTATATGATGAGCGCAAATCGAAAAGCGTTCACCACCAGTTGCCATGAGCCAACATTTTCTTCTCTCAGCCAAAGCCCGCACGCTCTCCGTGCGCGAGGTGTTCGCGCTGAGCGACTGCGCGGCGTTTACCTTGTTTCGCGAGGCGCGTTGGGGTAAAGGCGAGGAAGTCGCCTGCCCGGCCTGCGGCGTTATCGGCAAGCACTATTTCAAGCCAACCCGGAAGCAATGGCAGTGCAAGGATTGCAACCACACGTTCTCTGTGACCAGCGGGACGATCTTCGCCTTCCACAAGCTGCCGCTGCGTGTGTATCTGGCAGCCATCGCCATCTTCACCAATGCAGTAAAAGGTATTTCGGCACTGCAATTTGGCCGCGACCTCGGCGTGCAGTACAAAACTGCCTTTGTGCTGGCACACAAGATCCGCGAATCGTTGATGGAGCAGCGCGACGATGCGCCGCTGTCCGGTGAAGTCCACATGGACGGCGCCTACGTCAACGGCCACATCCGCCCGAAGAACAAGAAGGAAGACCGCGTAGACCGGCGCTTGGCCAAGCATCAGAAGCCGGTCAAGCGCTGTGTGTTCGTGATGCGGGAGAAGTGCCAGGAGATTGCCGCCGATGCCGTGGCCGGTGCCGTCAAGACACTGACCTTCGTACTAAAGGGCGAGAATCAGGAGGACGTAGGCAACCTGGCGGATGCCTTTGTGAAAAAAGGCTCAGTGGTATGCGCAGACGAAAGCAACGCATACGATCCGCTTCATGCGAAGTTCGACACCCGGCGCGTGAATCACAGCGTCGAATACCGGGCCGACGATGGCACCACGAACAACTTGGCTGAAAGCTACTTCGCGCGCTTCCGCCGCATGCAGTATGGGCAGACGCACATGTTCGGAAATCTGTATCTGGCCAATTACGCCAATGAAGCTGCGTACCGTGAGGACACTCGCCGCTGGGCCAACGGCAGGATATTTACCGACATCATGAAGAAGTGCGCCCGCACGCTGACGAGCTGTGACTGGTGCGGGTACTGGCAGGGTAATAAGCGGCAGGAAGAAAGGCTTGCGGCTTAATTCAATACCCATCGAAAGGCGTTACCATCCCTTCCTGTCCGATGAACAGCGCCCTTCTTCTCCAGCCGATGGAGTGCGTCCAGGACTGTTTCACGCGCAGCCTTCAGGTCTGAATCGGGCAGCTTTTTCTTGTCCGCTATTTGCAGCGCTATTTCCAATGTGTTTAACGCGCATCCAGCCTCTCTTAATACTCCCAGAATAAGCCGGGACACTTCCCCGCGCCTAAAGATTCTATGCCCAGCTGCATAGCGCCTTGGTTCCAATTTGCGCAGGTCTATAGTCGGATCGAATAGCTTGATCGTCGCGTCAACATTCTTGAGTATTGCATCCAAGCGGTTAATCTCAAGAGCATGGTGCTCTAATTGACCAAGTATTTCCGAATGCTTTGCCATAAGACCAGACAGAACGAGAGACTTTGCCATGATGCGCACCCCCTATCAATAATAGACAGGTGCAATTCTATGCGCTACGTGATTTCGTGCTTTGTGCGGCTGCTACATAATTCCGTAAGCTGCGCCTCCTTGCAGACTGGCTGGGAGTTTCTGCGGAATGGTTACGATTCGGTGATGGTGCGCGTACAGGTACGCATGTCGCCAGATCGGAACACGCTTACTACAACTCGCCGGACATGGAATTGCTCAGCAATATAAACAAGCTCAGCACAGAACATAAACAGGCCGTCAGAGAGATGGTGCTTACCTTGTTGCGCCTGGAGCACAAGCGTTAAGCGCAAGTAGGTGCGAATTCATTCGCACCCACGGGTTTCGCCCTACCCTCCGCCGGCAAGAGAATTCGCAATCCTTGCAAACTCGGCGACACCAAGGTTTTCGGCCCGCAACTGTGCATCGATTCCGAGTTGCTCGAAAGCGCCTTCATCGAGATAAGCTTTCAGCGTGTTGCGTAAAGTCTTGCGCCGCTGCCCGAACGCGGCCGCAACCACTTCGGCAAACAATTTTTCATCATGCACTGGCACTTCGCTCGCCGGTAACGGAATCATGCGCACGATGGCCGAGTCCACCTTGGGCGCGGGGCGGAACGATTCGGGGGGAACGTCGAGCAATTTTTCCATATAGAAACGGTATTGCAGCATCACCGACAAACGCCCGTAGGCGGGCGTGGAAGGTTCGGCCACCATGCGCTCCACCACTTCGTTCTGCAACATGAAGTGCATGTCGGTGATGCGTTCGGCGTAATCGGAAAAATGGAACAGCAGCGGCGAAGAGATGTTGTAGGGCAGGTTGCCCACAATACGCAGCGGCGCGGGCAGTTGCGCCAAGTCAAACTTCAGCGCATCACCGGCATGGATGACGAGCTTGCCTTTGGGGTAATCGTTCTCCAGCCGCACTATGATGTCGCGGTCGATTTCCACCACGTGCAGTTGCTGGAGATGCTTGATCAGCGGGCGCGTTAACGCACCGAGACCGGGGCCGATCTCCACCATGGTGTCGGTCGGTTCGGGACGGATGGCGCGGATGATGTCGGCGATGATCTGCTCATCCACCAGAAAATTTTGTCCAAAACGTTTGCGGGCTTTATGCAAAGCGCATCTCCTACTTATCGTTTCGGTGCAGGCTAATTTGTGCGTCAGCACAAGTTATGCCGAAGCCAAAACGCTTCCGTGCCTTATGGCTCATAAGGCATCTCCACAAAAGCGTTTCCGTGGAGACTCCTGCGCATAGCGCGTGATGTCGGAGCTAAACCTTTTGCGCGCTTTGTGCATCATGCCGCACGCTCGTGCTGCGCCATGTCCGCTGCCATCTGGATCGCCTCCAGCAAGCTGCCCACTTCGGCCTTGCCCGTACCAGCCAGTTCCAGCGCCGTGCCATGATCCACCGAGGTGCGGATGATGGGCAGGCCCAGCGTCACGTTCACGCCGCGCCCGAAACTGGCATGCTTGAGCACCGGCAATCCCTGGTCGTGATACATCGCCAGCACGCAGTCGCATTGCGCCAGACGCTGCGGCGTAAACAATGTATCGGCAGGCAAGGGTGCGCTGACATCAAAACCTTCGACCCGCAACTTGTCCAGCACGGGAATCATCACTTCGATCTCTTCGCACCCGAGGTAGCCGTCTTCTCCTGCATGGGGGTTCAGGCCCGCCACCAGAATGCGCGGACGAGCGATGCCAAAACGCCGCTGGAGATCCTGCTGGATGATGCGCAACACATTTTCCAGCAGGACGGGAGTAATCGCATCCGGCACCATGCGTAGCGCGAGGTGCGTGGTAGCCAGCGCTACGCGCATACCGCCGCCTGCGAGCATCATTACCACTTGTCGGGTATGTGTCTGCTCGGCGAGAAATTCCGTGTGGCCGGTAAACGGTATACCCGCATTGTTGATGACGCCCTTGTGTACGGGGGCAGTGACCATGCCGCCAAATTCGCCAGTCTGGCAGCCATGCACTGCCCGACTCAAAAGTTCGAGCACATAGCGACTGTTAACAGGATTCAGCTTGCCCGCTTGCACGGATTGCGTCAGCGGCATGTGCAGCACGCGCAAATGGCCTGGCGGAAGCGGAGAAATTTGATGTGGATCGTAATCGTGCAATTGCACGGCTATCCCAAGCTGGGCTGTGCGTTGTTGCAGCAGCGTCTTGTCGGCCAACACTACCAGTATCTGTTCATGTTCCCGCTGCGCCAACTGCAAACATAGGTCTGGACCGATGCCGGCGGGCTCGCCGGATGTAATCGCCAGCACCGGAACCCGCTGCGTCATTGGCTCACAGTTTGTTCCAGGTGGTACTCGACGTAGGCGCGGTCGCGCAACTGGCGCAGCCAGTCCTGAAATGCCTCGTCGGATTTGAAGGTATGTATCGCCATGCGCGCCTGCTGTTTTTTCTGCTCGGTACTCACGTTGGCATTACGACGCTCCAGAACCTGAATCAAATGCCAGCCGAAACCGGATTGCACGGCGTCGCTCATCTGGCTGGGCTGCAAAGCATTCATCGCGCCTTCGAATTCAGGCACGGTATCGCCCGGCGATATCCATCCCAAATCGCCGCCTTGCGAGGCGCTGCCATCCTCGGAATAACGTTTGGCCTGCTCGGCAAAATCGGCGCCCGATTCGATGCGTTGTTTGATCTCCAGCAACCGGTTCTTCGCATCGTTCTCCGGCACGGTTTCACTGGTTTTAATCAGGATGTGCCGGGCATGAGTTTGCGAGACAACCACCGGAACATCCTTGCTGCGCTTATCTATCAATTTGAGAATGTGAAAACCGTTCGGGCTGCGCATCACCGGGCTGATCTCGCCGGGTTTCATTTTCTGCACGGCATCCAGAAACAATACCGGCACGCGATCTGCAGGGCGCCAACCGAGATTGCCGCCCTGCATGGCATCTTGGGCATCAGAAGTTCCGGCGGCCACCTGCGCGAAATCAGCCCCTCCCTGCAACTGCGCCAGCGCCTGTTCGGCTTTCTGGCGACTGGCTTGTATCTTGTCGGCACCAGCCTGTTCGGGCACCAGTACCAGAATATGCGCCATCTGATATTCCTCGCCCTTGCCCGGCTGTCTGGCCTGGGCAGCAAGATAGTTGTCCACTTCGCTGTCGCTGATCACCAGCTTGCTGTCCACCTCGCGTTCACGCAAGCGATTGGCGATGATTTCGCCACGGATTTCCTCACGAAATTTCTTGAACTCCACTCCATCCTGTTCCAGCTTGGTGCGGAACGCGGCCAGTGAAGGAAAGTTATTGTCCTGTGCGATGTGTTGCAGCGTCTTGTCCAGTTGCGCATCGTCTACGCGCACGCCGGTTTCCTTGGCAAATTGCGCCTGCAGCATATCCGTGATCATGCGCTCCAGCACCTGCTTTTCCAGCACATCCGGCGGCGGCAAGGCGGTGCCCTGCTTCTTTAACTGCTGCGTAATTCCACCAAACCGGTCAGAAAGTTCATAGCGCGTAATCACGTCATCGTTCACCACCGCAACGATTTTATCTACCAGTCTGCGTGGAGCCGATGAAGCCTGGGTATCGGCGGCAAAACTGCTAACCGAGCAGGCGCACCACAACAGGACTGCTTGTATCAACTTGCTTTGCGACATCTCGGGTTCTTTCTAAAATTATTGCAGGCTTTGCTCTGACCCATCGTGCGAGGAACCGTTCAGCTTGCTGTATCCGGGAACGTTCTGGCGCAACAACGTCAATGGATCAGCGCCGACTGCCACCAGATCATTCAACTCGAGTTGGGCAAACACACCCGTGGAAACCTGTTGCGTCGCCGTAGCGAAACGTTGTGCTACCAAGCGCACTGTCCAGCAGCTTTGATTATACTCAAGCCCGGTCAGTGCCTCCAGAATCTGCTTGTCCTGCAAGGAATAATTCCAGCGCACCACACCGTGCCAATGTCCTGTCAGCGGCCACTGTGCTGACATATCTACCTGGCGGATGCTGTCGTGCGTAAAACGGTAGCCCAGATTAAGCACTTTGCCACTTTCCGGCTGGTAACGCAGGGCCGCATTGAACTTTTCGCTGCGTGCCTGGTTGGGATTGTACTGGAAGACGCCGTCCGCCGACCATTTGCTCGTTACCTGGCCGGATAGTCCAAGCAGGATGTCTGATTTATTGGTAGTAGATACCGTTGTTGTGGCTGGTGCGGCCAAATTCACTTGCGGTGTGATCGTACTAAAGCGCTGGCCCACCATTACACGCAACCGCTCCGCTCCGCTATTAGGCTCAAGCAGTCGTGAGGTAAGCGCCAACGTCATCTGGTTTGCATCGCCGATACGGTCGCTGCCGAAGAAACGGTTTTCGGTAAATATCTGGGCAAAGCTGAAGTCGGCCTGGGCCGAATCGAAATTTGGCAATTTGCTCTGGTCGCGGTAGGGAATGTATACGTAAAACATTCTCGGTTCCAGCGTTTGTATGAAACTCTTTCCTGCCACGCTCCAGTCTCGTTCCAGCATCTCTCCCGCATCCAGGCTGAAAATGGGCAAAGTACGCGATGCATTGGATAGAGACCCGGTATTATTCCCGCCCAGCACATAGTGTGTGTCATGCAGCCCGAACTTGGGCGTCAGGTAGAATGCGGGCTCGGCCACCAGCGGGTAACTCACGCTGGGATACAACACCAGCCGTCGCCCATTGACGGATGTAGGATGACGAAAATCCACGAACTCGGCGGCCAATGAGATATTCGCTCTGGACAAGATGCGCTGTGCCGCCAGATTGATTTGCGGCAGGCGACGATAAGGCACGGTCACCGGCGTAACCGGATCCTGCAACGTCTGGAAACTCTGCACGCGCATGGAGGCTCTCCACCAACCATTGGCATAAGACAGCACTCCCTCACGCGCCAGGTTAGTCTGCGAAGTGCCGCTCACCGCATCGGACAAGTCTCGGAAATAAGCGTCATCGGATACGCGGTTGAAATTCAGCGCACCATTCAGCCCGCGACCAAAACTCTGCATATGACTCAAAGCCAGGCGCGAACGGGTGCTATTAGTCAAACGATCGCCGGACAACACGTCCAGATGTGCTTCGCCAGAATAGGCTGGTTCGAGATAGCGCAATTCATTATTGAGCAATATGCCGCGCTTGCTCATGATGCGCGGTGAGATCGTGGCATCCATATTGGGTGCGATGTTCCAGTAATACGGCAAAGTCAGATCGCTGCCGCCCTTCACCGTACTGCCGAATACCGGACCGAGAAAACCTGATTTGCGCTGACCATTGAGTCCAAAGCTCATCCATGGCGTATAAAGTATCGGCACGCCCATAAACTCCACGCGCGCGCTATGTGCCACGCCAAGCTGGCTATTGCGGTCTATCTCCAGCTCCCGCACCTTCAACAGCCAGTCGTCCTGGTCTGCGGGACAGGTGGTGTAATTCACGTCATGCAGAATATAGAGCTGCCGCCCTTCCAGATTCAGGGTGACCGCATTGCCGCGCGCATGGTTGTCGCCGAACTGAAACACCGGCTGCGACATTTGCCCGATATTGGTCATCAGATTGAGTTGCAGATGGGGGCTGCGGATCACGTTATTGTCCTGCTCCACGCGCACCGTACCGTCGGCGGCCACTTCCCGGTTATCCTGCGCATACAGCATGTGGTCAGCCGAGATTATCTGCCCGCGTTTGCGCATCTCAACATAGCCTCGTGCCTCGACCTGGCTGTCTTTTTTGCCCTCGACCTGTTGCGCCGAAATGAAAATCGGCGTTTCCTCCCCGCCATGTTGCGCACTCGATAAAACGCGCTCCAGTTTGAGTGTTAATTGCTCATCTTCGGCGTATATCGTCGGTGCCAAAGCACAGAGCAGGAAACCGGCGACGAGTTTGTGGCGAAAGCGCATGGTGCGAGACAGGCAGTTTTTAGGTGTTAAAATCCCGTGCATTCTAGCCTAAATCAACGCGGGAACCCCATGCAGCGCCTACAACAAATAAACGAATGGTTGACCAGCCAGTTTCCGGGCCAGTCTTTCGAACTTGCACCCGCCTCGGCCGATGCCAGCTTCCGCCGCTACTTCCGCGCGACCTTCCCGGACGGCCAGACACGCATCGTGATGGATGCGCCGCCGCAGCATGAGAACTGCCGCCCGTTCCTGCATATCGGCAAACTGTTCGAGGATGCCGGAACGCATGTGCCGCACGTGTATGCGCAGGATCTGGAGCAAGGCTTTTTGTTGCTGTCCGACCTGGGCAACACCACTTACCTGCAAGCCTTGTCGGCAGACACTGCGCAACAACTTTATGGTGCCGCCACCGACGCCCTCATCAAGATTCAACTCGCCTCGCGCGAAAATGAGCTGCCGCCCTACGACGAAGCGCTGCTGCGGCGCGAACTGAACCTGTTCCCGGAGTGGTACATCGGCAAGCATCTGCAAGTCGTACTGGACGAAAAACAGAGCGCCAAGCTGGAAACCGTGTTCCAGCGCATCCTCGCCAACAACCTCGCACAGCCGCGCGTATATGTGCATCGCGACTATCACTCGCGCAACCTGATGCATATCGAATCCCCTCTTTCTAACTCTGATAAAACTACTAGCCATTCGACTAAGCCCGCAAGCGGGCAAGTCGCAGGTTATCTCCCGCAAGCGGGAGAAAGTACAAACGAGAAGTGGGGTAAGCAGGCAATCCGCGACGCGGATGCTCGCAAAGACAATTTTCAAATCTCACCCGGCATCCTCGATTTCCAGGATGCAGTATATGGCCCCATCACTTACGATCTCGCCTCGCTGTTCAAGGACGCTTATATCCGCTGGGAAGAGGAGCAGATCATGGACTGGCTGATCCGCTACTGGGAGAAAGCGCGCAAGGCCGGGCTGCCGGTGCATGACGACTTCGGCGAGTTCTACCGCGACTACGAGATGATGGGCGTGCAGCGCCACATCAAAGTGCTCGGCATCTTCGCGCGCCTGTACCACCGCGACGGCAAGGAAGGCTACCTCAAGGACATGCCGCTGGTGATGGACTACCTGCGCCGCGCCTGCGTGCGCTACATAGACCTCAAGCCGCTGCTCAACCTGCTGGATTTATTGGAGCAGACGCAACCGCAGGTGGGATACACATTTTGAGAGCAATGATCCTCGCTGCCGGTCGTGGCGAGCGCATGCGCCCGCTTACCGATCACACGCCGAAACCTCTGCTCATGATCGGCGGCAAGCCGCTCATCGTGTGGCACATCGAGCGGCTGGCGCGCACAGGCATCACCGACCTGGTCATCAACCATGCGCATCTCGGCACGCAGATCGAAGAGACGCTGGGCGACGGCAGCCGCTACGGCGTGCGCATCCGTTACTCGCCCGAGCATCCGGCCGCGCTGGAAACAGCGGGCGGCATCGCCCATGCCTTGCACCTGCTGGGCGACAAACCGTTCGCCGTAGTCAATGGCGACATCTGGTGCGACTATGATTTCGCGCACCTGCCCGCACGCGCGGCGGCATTGCAAAACAGCGGTGACACCGCCCATCTCGTGCTGATCAACAATCCCGCGCATAACCCCGGCGGTGATTTCCATCTGCACGATAGTCGCCTGCTCCCCGAGGGGCTATCCACGAAGCTCACCTTTAGCGGCATCGGCCTCTACCAGCCCGCCCTGTTCACGCACATCCCGCGCGGAACCAAAGCTCCGCTCGCTCCCTTGCTGCGCGAGCAGATCGCCTTGGGCAAAGTCAGCGGTGAGCACTATAGCGGACGCTGGGTGGACGTCGGTACGCCGCAGCGCCTGGAACAACTCGACAACGAGTTGCGCGCGTCGCAGAATGTCGGCCATGTTTAATCCCGCCACATATGCAGCAAGACGCATCCGCCTCGTAGACCAGATGGGGCGCGGCATCGCCGTCATACCGACTGCACCGGAAGCGGTGCGCAACGCCGACTCGCACTACCCCTATCGCTACGACAGCCACTTCCATTACCTCACCGGCTTTGACGAGCCGGAAGCCGTGCTGGTGCTGATAGCGGGCAGTACGCCGCAGGCTATCCTGTTCTGTCGCGAAAAGAATCTGGAGCGCGAAATCTGGGACGGTTACCGCCACGGCCCCGAGGCGGCCAAAGCAGAGTTCGGCTTCGATGCCGCCTACCCATTCGCACAACTGGATGAAAAGCTCATCGAGTTGATGGGCAACCAGTCCGCGCTGTTCCATCCCGTCGGTCACGATGCTGCGTGGGATGCGCGCCTGCTCGGCCTGCGTGGTCGCGTGCAGGAGAAAGCGCGCAGCGGCATTTCCGCGCCGAACGAAATCCATGATGTGCGTGTGCTGCTCGACGAGATGCGATTGTTCAAGGACCGCAACGAACTCGCTACAATGCACCGCGCCGCGACTATCTCCGCCGCCGCGCACGTGCGTGCCATGCGCGCCACCCGACCCGGCATGATGGAATACGAAATCGAAGCGGAGTTGCTGCACGAGTTTCGCAGGAACGGTGCGCAGTCCCCCGCCTATACCAGCATCGTTGCAGGCGGCACGAATGCCTGTGTGCTGCATTACGTCGGCAACGACATGCAACTCAAGGACGGCGACCTGCTGCTGATCGATGCGGCCTGCGAAATGGATGGCTACGCCGCCGACATTACACGTACCTTCCCGGTCAACGGCAAATTCAGTGCCGCACAGAAAGACGTGTACGAAATGGTGCTGGCTGCGCAAGCGGCCGCCATCGCCGCATCCCGCCCCGGCAAGCACTGGAATGATCCGCACGATGCCGCGCTGCGCGTGATCGCGCAGGGATTGATAGATTTCAAGCTATGCAGCGGCACGCTCGATGCAGTACTTGAAAGCGAAAGCTACAAACGTTTCTACATGCACCGTACCGGCCATTGGCTGGGCATGGATGTGCACGACGTCGGCGCATACAAAGTGGATAGCAACTGGCGCGCGCTGCAACCCGGCATGGCTTTCACCGTGGAGCCCGGTTGCTACATCCGTCCGGCGGACGACGTGCCGCAAGAACTGTGGAACATCGGCATCCGCATTGAGGACAATGTGATCATCACCGAGCAGGGCTGCGAAGTGCTGACCAAGGCTGCGCCGAAGACGGTGGCGGCGATTGAAGAGTTGATGGCCGGTTAAGCCAAGCGCAAAATCCCTGTAGGTCGGGCTATGCCCGACATGGTGGGTACAACCCACCCTACGCAAACCGAAGAAACAGCAATTGAAAAATTTGGTGCAAAGACCATGAATACGCCAAGCTACGACATCGCCATCATCGGCGGCGGCCCCGTCGGCACTTCGCTCGCACTCGCGTTGCGCGACAGCAGCCTCAAGGTCTGCGTGCTCGAAGCGCGCGCTGCTGCGGCCAGCAACGATGCGCGCGCACTCGCACTGTCCTACGGCAGCCGCCTGTTGCTGGAACGCATCGGTGTGTGGGACGCGCTGCACGAGGTCTCGTCTATTCGCACCATCCACATTTCGCAGCGCCAAAGTTTTGGCCGCGCGATGCTGCGCGCAGAAGAATTGAAAGTGCCGGAACTCGGCTATGTGCTGCCCTACACTGCGCTGCAAGGTGCGCTGGATCAGGCTTTGCAGCAAGGAAGCATCAGCGCGATTTACGGCGCGAGCGTTACGCAACTGCAAGGCGATGCCGACCATGCCACCATCGGCTATCAGCAAAATGGCATAGAGCAAACATTGCACACGCGTCTCGCCGTCGTCGCCGACGGCGGCAAACTGCTCGCGCAACAACATCCACCCGAAGTGCGCGACTACGGCCAGAGCGCGCTCATCACCCACCTCACCTGCTCAGCACTCAAATCCGAAATGGCCTACGAGCGCTTCACATCCCAAGGCCCGGTAGCGTTGCTGCCGTTCCAGGATGGTTACGAACTGGTATGGACTGCGCCGCACCAGCTCGCGCAGGAAATGCTGGCATGGGACGACGCGAAATTTCTGATCGAACTCCAGCACCACTTCGGCGACCGCGTCGGAGAATTTCTGACAGTGGGCAAACGCACCTGCTTCCCGCTCGGCCTCAAACGCGCACCGAATCTATTCCCGATGTCGCACACCGTCCTGCTCGGCAACGCCGCGCAGACCATGCATCCCGTGGCCGGGCAAGGATTCAACATGGGGCTGCGCGATGCGTGGGAGCTGGCGCAGGCAATCCTGAATCGCGCACCTTTGGCATTGGGCAGCGAAGCGATGCTCGCCGCCTACCGCGATCAACGCCGCACCGATCGCGAAGCGGGGATACGCTTTACTGACGGGCTGGTGCGCTTGTTCTCCAACGATCTGGCATTAGTCGGTGCAGGGCGCGCAGCTTCACTCTCTGTGCTGGATTGCTTGCCGTTCGCGAAACGGTTTGTGGCGAAGAGGATGATGTTTGGGGCGAATGGTTAAAAGCCCAAAAATATATCCGTCCCCGTTTTTGCTGTGGCCGTCATTCCCGCGAAGGCGGGAATGACGATTCAGGGTTTATCGCGACCGGGAGGTCGCTCCCACAAGTGAGCCTAACTACCGCGTCAACGCCATAAACAACTGCGGCAACCTCTCCGGCAATCTTGCGATGTTGTCTATCACCGCATAGCGCTTGCCAAAGATGTCGGCCACATATTCATCCGCCTTTTGGTCAAGGTTGATGCAGTAGGTGTAAATACCCTTGCTGTCGAGCTCACGCACGGCCACGCGCGCATCCTCGATCAACGTACGCGGGTCGGTTGTATCTATGTCTGCCGGTTCGCCGTCGGTCAGCACCAGTAACAATTTCTTGTCGGCCTGCTGATGCGAAAGATAATGCCCGGCATGGCGCAGCGCCGCGCCCATGCGTGTGGAGTAACCCGCTTCCATCGCTGCCAATCGCCCTTTTACTTCATCACCCCAGCGCTCCTTGTAACCCTTGATGTGCAAGTAGCGCACATCATGCCGCGTGTCGGAATGAAAGCCGCCGATGGCAAACGGGTCGCCCATCTGGCCCACCGCCCAGGCCAATAGCGACACCGCTTCCTGACTCAGTTGCAGCTTGGTCTGCACACATCCTTGCGGCACGTCGCCGAGCGAGGCGGAGAGGTCGAGCAGCAGCGATACCGCCACGCTGCGCCCGTCGTTCTTGTGGCTCATGTTGATGCGCGGGTCGGGCTGCGCGCCGCTCTTGAAATCGATCAGCGAGCGTAGCGCGACATCGAGGTCGAGTTCCGCGCCTTCTTCCTGGTAGCGCACGCGCACCTTCTGCTGCGGCTTGAGCAGGTCGATTATTTTCTTGAGCTTCTTCGCCAACGCGGCGTGCTTGGCCAGCAACTGATCTATGTAGGCCGCATCGCCTTGCGGGTGCAAATGTTCGTACAGGCTCACCCAGTCGGGCAGGTAGTGCTGGCTGTTGTATTCCCATTCGGGATACATGCGCGGCGGCATCTTGCCGCTTTCGGCTTCTTCGTCCGGCTCGGCGCGCTTGGGGCGAGGCTCGTATGTTTCCTCGTCGCCTTCTTCAATAAATTTCCACAGCAGGCGATTGTCGTCGCGGTAGCTGACTTCGGTGTCTTCGAACCAGACCTTGGCTGCGGGGTCGGTGGCGGTGCGTGTGCGCGTGATGAAGTCGAGGCCGATCTGCACCATGTCGCGCGTGCTGGTCTCACCTGCTTGCATGGTGGCGTGGAAGCGTTCGACGAACTGGACTATGGTCGGATTCTGGTAGCCGTGCTGCGCATCGAGCAAGGCGCGCGACAGCATCGCCAGACGATGGCGGATGCTCGACCAGCCCTCGGGGCAGGCATCTTCTTTCGGCGCGGGATGCAGCGCCAGCCATAGTCTGCGCAGGCCGGGATATTCCTGCAGCGCCAGCCATTCCACGCGCGCGTCCTCGAAGGTTTCGATGGACAGGCGCTGGAACGGGCTGAAGTTGTCGGCGATCTGCGGCGTACTCCAGCGACGATGGGCGGTGAGATGGGCGATCAGTGCACGGTAGCGATCCACACCGCGCACGCCGTGGATGTCGTCGTACACGTCAGGCAGGTGTATACCCAGATCGTCGAAGTAGGGGATCGGTTTGCGTAACTCATCCCACGCCAGCGAATACGGCACGAACATCGCTTCGCTGTCCCACAGGCTACGCAAGTACAAATCCAGTTTATGCTCGTGGTCGGTGAGCAGCGTGCCGTGGCGCTCGCGCTGCATCACCGCGCGGCTGTCCGGCGATTGCAGCGAGAAATAATCGCGCTGCCGATCGGGATTGTTGGGGTAACCCTGAATGCCGTAATCCACCCAGTTGCGCAGACCGCCCAGCGAAATCTGGCTGAGCAGATGCGGCACGCTGGCGAGGAATTGCGGCAAGCATTCGCTGGGGTACATCGAGTCTATGCCGTGTATCTTCGGCGAGGTGCGCGCCAGCGTGTCGAACACCAGCTCCAGATATTCGCCGAACAGTTCGCGGCTTTCGAGATGACGCGCGGCGGCGGGCAAACTTTGCAGGAAGGGCACGATGGATTTGCTGTTGGGCGAACGGCCCAACTTGCGCGTGAACTCGACAACCTCGGCGATCACCTCTTCGCCCACCTGATTAGCTACCTGCGGCATTTCTTCCAGAAACACCAGCACCGGTTCTTCGCCACGTCCCAACTTGTTGATGCGCTCCGCACCATCTACCCAAGACATGATGCCTGTCTCGGACAGCAATTTGCGCGCGAACGCCAGACGTTCACCGAATATTTTCTGTACGCGGGGGAAGTTGCAGTTGAATTCGAATTCGGTGGAGACGGTCATTTCATTTTCCTGCGCAGGAGTTTGTAGGTCGGGCTTTGCCCGACCTACGTTTGCCGACGAAGGTACATCACGCAAACACCACATCTATCGCGTGATCCAGCGTATCGCGGATGTCGGCATCATCGGTAATCGGGCGCACCAGCGCCATGCGACAAGCATCGCGCTCGGCGATGCCCTGTTTGATCAGCGTGGCCGCATATACCAACAGGCGGGTGGAGATGCCTTCGTCCAGTCCATGCCCCTTGAGGTTGCGTGCGGCCAGCCCGATCTTCACCAGTCTGGCTGCCAATGCCGGCTCCACGCCGGTCTCTCGCGCCACGATGTTGGCTTCGGTTTCAGGCGAGGCATAGTCGAATTCCATCCCGGCGAAACGCTGCTTGGTAGATTGCTTAAGATCTTTCATCAGGCTCTGATAGCCGGGGTTGTAGGAGATCACCAATTGGAAATCCGCGTGCGCCGCGACCAGTTCGCCCTTCTTGTCCAGCGGCAAAGTGCGGCGGTGGTCGGTCAGCGGATGGATCACCACGGTGGTGTCCTGGCGCGCTTCCACGATCTCGTCGAGGTAGCAGATCGCGCCATGGCGTGCCGCCAAGGTCAGCGGGCCATCTATCCAGCGCGTACCATTAGCATCCAGTAAGTACCTCCCAACCAGATCTGAAGCGGTCATGTCTTCATTGCAGGCCACGGTGATCAGCGGCTTGTTGAGCTTCCATGCCATGTGCTCAACGAAGCGCGATTTACCGCAACCAGTCGGGCCTTTGAGCATCACGGGCAGGCGCGCAGCGTAGGCGGCTTGATACAGCTCGACCTCGTTGCCTTGCGCCTGATAGAACGGTTCCGTGTGAATGCGGTATGGTGAAATATCGAAACTCATGTCTTGCTCCTTCGAGCCTGTCTGAAAAAAAGCCCCTGCAAGAATACTCCAGCAGGGGCCAGGGGTAGATGGATTTTGCTTGGGGGGAAGCGCATCCATCAGGGGAGAACTTGACTTACTTGTGCACGCCCAGCTTCTGGCGCCAGCCCGGGAATATCTTGTCGGCGTCTTTCGGGAACGACTCGAACGCGCGGGCGAATTCCTTGTGTTCCTTGGCGAATTCGATCGGGTCGGCGCCGGACTTCCAGCACTCGTACGACTGGCGCAGCGAGATTGCCCCGGCAGCCGGGCTGTCGATGTGGCCGTAAGAACCGCCGCCTGCGGTGTTGATCACGTTGCCGTGGCCGAGGTTTTCGAAGAAGCCGGGCAAGCGCAGCGCGTTCATGCCGCCAGAGATGATCGGAGTCGTGGCCTTCACGCCGGACCATTTCTGGAAGTAGACCGGGCCTTGGCACTCGTCGCGCTCGATCATGTAAGCGATGACCTTGTCGTCGCCTTCGCCTTCCATCTTGCCGTAGCCCATGGTACCGACGTGGATGCCGGAAGCACCTTGCAGGCGGCTCATCTTGGCCAGCACGAAGGCGGTGTAACCGCGCTTGGCTGAAGGCGAAGTCACCATGCCGTGACCGGCGCGGTGGTAGTGCAAAAACTGTGCGGGATACTGACGGCGGCAGGTAGTCACCATGCCGGGACCACCGACGAAACCGTCCACCAGGAAGGCCAGCTTGTTGGCGTCAGTGCCGAAAGTTTCCAGCGCGAAATCGGCGCGGGCGCACATTTCATAGTGGTCGTCGGCGGTGATGTTCATCGAGAACAATTTGGCATCGCCGGTTTCGTCCATCGCGCGCTTCATCGCGTCATACACAAGAGGCAGCACTTTCTTGATCGGCGCGAATACCTGGTTGCCTTGCGGCTCGTCGTTCTTGATGAAATCGCCGCCCAGCCAAAACTGGTAGGCCGCGTTGGCGAACGGCTCGGGACGCAGGCCCAGCTTGGGTTTGATGATGGTGCCGGAGATGTAGCCGCCGTCCTTGACCGGACGGCCGAGAATGCGCCACAGCTCTTCGATGTTGGTGGCGGGACAATCGAACTGGCGGATCACTTCTTCGGGTACGTAGAAGTCGATCATCTTGGCATGCTCGATGTCGCCCATGCCCTGGTTGTTGCCGATGGCGAGGGTCAGGAAGGACACCAGCATCATGCGACCATCAATCACGTTGCGGTCGAACAGTTCCAGCGGATACGCGATGCGCATATCTTCGGTAGCTTCGTCGATGTAGTAAACCAGCGCGTCCACGCCCTTGGTAAAATCGTCGGTGGTGCTCACTTCCACGTTGGTGCCGGTGGAAGATTCGGCGGCGAAGTGGGCGGCGGCTTCGAGGTAGCCGAGGTCGCCCTTCGGCTTCATCTTGTAGGCTACCAGAATGTGCTTGCCGTTCTTGATCAGTTCGGCTTCTTTCAGGTCAAGGTTGGAATAACGTGCTGATTGATCCATTTCTAGGCTCCCCGATAGTTGAATGAAATGCTGCGATGGGTGCCACTATAGACACCCAGTACTATAAATAACAGTCAAACATTTTTATCATCATCATAATAAATGCTTATGGCTGTGCTACGATGCCGCATGCTCCACCTTACCCTCCGACAATTACAAGTATTCGAGATGACTGCGCGCCATCTCAGCCATACTGTTGCCGCAAAGGAGCTCTATTTGTCGCAGCCTGCTGTCTCCATGCAGCTCAAACAACTGGAGCAGAACATCGGCCTGCCGTTGTTCGAACAGGTAGGCAAACAACTGCACCTCACCGCAGCCGGACGCGAACTGCTGCATTACAGTCGCAGCATACTCCAGCAAGTACAGGAGATGGATGCGGTGTTCGCCGAAATGAAAGGGCTGGAGCGCGGCCAGCTCAACATCGCCGTAGTAAGTACGGCGAATTATTTCATGCCGCAGCTGCTCGCCAAATTCATTCGCCTGCATCCCAGAATCAATGTCAGTCTCTCCGTCGCCAATCGCGACACCGTCATCCGGCAACTTGCTGACAACACCGCCGACCTCGCCATCATGGGTCAGCCACCCGAAGGCGCAGAGATGGTATCGCAAGCCTTCATGGAAAATCCGCTGGTGGTAATCGCCGCCCCCGATCATCCGCTGGCAAAGCAGAAAAAAATCCAACCGCGCCAGCTCGCCAAAGAAACTTTTCTGCTGCGCGAACAGGGTTCCGGCACACGCGGCGTAGTCGAACGTTTTTTTGCCAGCCATCGCCTGCCGCTACCCGCGCATATGGAGATGGACACCAACGAGGCAATCAAACAATCGGTGAGCGCCCATATCGGTATCGGCATCATCTCGCGCCACGGCATCGAACTGGAGCTGGAAACGCATCGTCTGTGCATCCTTGCTGTGGATGGATTTCCCATCGTGCGTAACTGGCACATCGTGCAACGCAAAAACCAGCGTTTGTCCATTGCCGCGCATGCTTTTCATCTTTTTCTGCTGGAAGCGGCGGCACAACTGGCCGCACCAGCAACGCCACGTAAAGCTTACAGAAAATAAACCCGTGTGACATACATCACTGAACCTGCTGAACTGCACATGCACAATGAACCACATGTAGGGAATGTGGCAGCGACTTTCAGCTGCAAATCAGCAAGGAGTGAGTCATGGATCCGAAACAGGCCATCATTTTAGGTTTCGTTGTGGGTATGGTTTTATTCGTAATACTTGAACGCACAGGAATTATATATAAGTGGTTCGACAAGTGGGATAGCAGATAATCAGGCTTGATCGGGTTTCAGGTTTTATATTCTCGTTTCTACACCCAATGAAAAAGGCGACCGCTTGGGCCGCCTTTCTGTTTTCCGCTGATCGTGCTTACTTGATGATCGCGTTCAACTCACCCTTGGTGTAACGGGTCGCCATCGCATCCAGCGAAATCGGCTTGATCTTGCCAGCCTGGCCTGCACAACCAAAGGCTTCGTAACGCGCCTTGCAGATCGCCTTCATGGCCTTGGTGGTTTCGGCCAGGAACTTGCGCGGATCGAAGTCCTTGGGGTTGTTCGCGAGATAACGGCGCGTCGCACCCGTGGAAGCCATGCGCAGATCGGTATCGATGTTTACTTTGCGCACACCGTGCTTGATGCCTTCGACGATCTCCGCGACCGGCACGCCGTAGGTCTGCGGCATCGCACCGCCGAACTGGTTGATGATCTCCAGCCATTCCTGCGGCACACTGGAAGAACCGTGCATTACCAGATGGGTGTTGGGAATGCGCGCATGGATTTCCTTGATGCGGCTGATCGCCAGCGTGTCGCCTGTGGGCGGCTTGGTGAATTTGTATGCACCGTGCGAAGTGCCAATCGCGATTGCCAGTGCGTCCACTTGCGTAAGCTTGACGAATTCTGCTGCTTCGTTCGGGTCAGTCAGCAACTGATCGTGCGACAGCACGCCTTCCGCGCCGTGGCCATCTTCCTTCTCGCCGTGGCCGGATTCGAGCGAGCCGAGGCAACCCAGTTCGCCCTCGACCGAGACGCCGACTGCATGGGACATTTCCACCACCTGGCGCGTGACGTTCACGTTGTATTCGAAAGAAGAGGGCGTCTTGCCGTCGGTCATCAGCGAACCGTCCATCATCACGCTGGAGAAGCCGGACTTGATGGCCTGGATGCAGATCGCGGGCGACGCGCCGTGATCCTGATGCATCACGACAGGGATGTGCGGATACATTTCGACAGCGGCTTCGATCAGGTGACGCAGGAACGCTTCGCCCGCATATTTGCGCGCACCGGCGGAGCCTTGCATGATGACCGGGCTGTTGGTTTCATCCGCCGCCTCCATGATCGCCTTGACCTGTTCCAGGTTGTTGACGTTGAACGCGGGCAGACCATAGCTGTGTTCCGCCGCATGGTCCAGCAGTTGACGCAATGATACGAGAGCCATTTTTTTCTCCTTCAGACTAAATAAAATTTATTTTTTATGGTCGCCGACACGCACAATCTTCAGCGTATTCGTGTGGCCGCTCTTGCCGATGGCTTCGCCTACCGTCATTACCATCAAATCGCCGTCCTCAACCAAACCCGATTGCACCAGTTTTTCTTCCGCTTCCAGCAATGTTGCCGATGGATCTTTGGAACTGGACTTGAATACGATAGGATGCACTCCGCTGAACAAGGTGACCTTGGTCAAGGTCGCCTCCACCGGAGTCAGCGCAAAGATAGGCACGCCCGCATTGACCCGTGACATCCACAGCGCGGTGGAGCCAGACTGGGTCAATGCCACGATGGCCTTGACCTTGAAATGCGATGCTGCGTACAGCGCTGACATGGCGATGGATTGATCGACACGATTGAACTTGCTGTGCGACAGGCGATGATCGGTCGAACTGTCTTCTTTTTCCTTTTCGGCCTGGACGCAGATGCGCGCCATGGCTTGTATGGTTTCGACCGGATAATCGCCTACAGCGGTTTCCGCCGACAACATCACCGCATCGGTGCCGTCCAGCACCGCATTCGCCACGTCCGACACTTCCGCACGCGTGGGGATCGGGTTGGAAATCATCGACTCCATCATCTGTGTGGCGGTGATAACCAGCTTGTTGCGCGCGCGCGCCATCTTGATCATGCGCTTCTGCAAACCCGGCACGGCGGCATCGCCCACTTCCACCGACAAATCGCCGCGCGCCACCATGATGGCGTCCGACGCATCAATGATCTCGCCCAGCACGGGTATAGCCTCGGCGCGCTCGATTTTGGCCACCAGCAGGCTCTTGCCGCCCGCTTCGTGCATCAATTCGCGCGCCAGATGCATATCGTCCGCCGAACGCGGGAACGACACAGCCAGAAAGTCGGCCTTGATCAGCGCTGCCGTCTTGATGTCTTCCTTGTCCTTGTCGGTCAGCGCGGGTGCGGTCAAGCCGCCACCCTTGCGGTTAATACCCTTGTTGTTGGACAACACACCGCCGCGCACAACCCTGCAATGAACCTCGGTACCCCTCACCTCGGCCACATCGAATTCCAGCATGCCATCGTTCAGCAGCAGCACCGAACCCTTGCTCACGTCATTGGGCAATTCCTTGTAATCAAGGCCGACACGCTCCTGGTTGCCGAGCCCGTCCCATGCGGCATCCAGGATAAACATATCGCCCTTGTTCAGAATGATCTTGTCATTCTTGAATTTGCGCACCCGGATCTTGGGACCTTGCAGGTCAGCCAATATGCCCACTGTGCGGCCAACGGCGATCGCCGCCGCACGTACCTTGTCGGCGCGCGCCATATGATCCTGCGGCGAGCCATGCGAAAAATTCATGCGCACCACGTCCACCCCGGCACTGATCATTTGCTCCAGCACTTTAGCATCGCTGGAAGCTGGGCCGAGAGTTGCAACTATTTTTGTTCTACGTAACATCATGTTCCTTAAGTAAACCTGTAGCCCGGATGCAGCCAGCAAAATCCGGGGGATAACGTATACATCGCCCCGGATTTCACGTTGTTTCATCCGGGCTACAAGCTGCAGGGTGCAGGGTGCACGCACCCTGCACTGAATTTATTTCGCGGCGCGCTGTTCCAGAATCTCGACGGCAGGCAAAGTCTTGCCTTCGAGGAATTCGAGGAACGCACCACCGGCGGTGGAGATGTAAGACACCTTGTCGTAGATGTCGTATTTCTGGATCGCGGCTATGGTGTCGCCGCCGCCGGCCAGCGTGAATGCCTTGGTATTGGCGATAGCCATGGCGATGGTCTTGGTGCCTGCGCCGAATTGGTCGAACTCGAACACGCCGACCGGGCCGTTCCACACCACGGTACCCGCCTTCATGATGATGTCGGCCAGCTCTTGCGCACTCTTGGGGCCGATGTCAAAAATCATGTCGTCGTCAGCCACGTCATCGGCACTCTTTTGCACCGCAGGCTCGTTGGCATCGAATTTCTTGCCCACCACCACGTCGGTTGCGATGGGGATAGTCGCGCCGCGCGCGGTCATTTTTTTCATGAGTGCCTGGGCCGTCGGCACCAGGTCGTCTTCGCACAATGATTTGCCGACCTTCTTGCCTGCCGCCTTGAGGAAGGTGTTGGCGATACCGCCGCCGACTACCAGTTGTTCGCATTTCTCGGACAACGATTCGAGCACCGTCAATTTCGTGGAAACCTTGCTGCCGCCAACGATAGCGACCATAGGGCGCGCCGGGCTGAGCAGAGCCTTGGTCAGGGCGTCCAGTTCTTCGGTCAGCAGCATGCCCGCACAAGCCACGGGGGCAAATTTGGCCACGCCGTGGGTGGAGGCTTCGGCGCGATGCGCGGTACCGAACGCATCCATCACGAACACATCGCACAGTGCGGCGTATTTCTTCGCCGTGTCGTCCACATTTTTCTTCTCGCCCTTGTTGATGCGGCAATTTTCCAGCAGCACGAGTTCGCCCGCAGCTACATCGAAACCACCCTCCACCCAATCCTTGATCAGGCGTACCGGCTTGCCCAGGCGCGCGGCGATGTTGTCAGCTACCGGCTTCAGCGAATTCTCTTCTGTCCACAGGCCTTCTTCCGGGCGTCCCAGATGGGAAGTCACCATCACCTTGGCACCAGCTTGCAGGCAATGATTGATGGTGGCCATCGAAGCGGTGATACGCGCGTCGGACGTAACCTTGCCTTCGCTGACCGGCACGTTGAGGTCGGCGCGGATCAGCACGCGCTTTCCAGAGAGATCGAGATCAGTCATGCGGATGAAATTAGCCATGGAGTTTCTCCTGAGGTGTAGGGTGGGTTAGCGTAGCGTAACCCACCGTGTTGATTGGCGGGTTACGCCGCTAAGCGACTAACCCACCCTACATGTTATTTCGCGACGTGTCGCACCAGGCGCATCATGTTGCAGGTATAGCCGTACTCGTTGTCATACCAGGCCACCACCTTGACGAAAGTCGGGTCGAGCGCAATGCCTGCGTCAGCATCAAATATCGATGGGCAGGGATAACCACGGAAGTCGGTGGCAACCACTTTTTCTGCGGTGTAGCCCAGCACGCCTTGCAGCGGACCACTTTCGGAGGCTGCCTTCATTGCGGCGCAGATTGCCTCGTAAGTTGCTTCCTTGTTCAACTCAACCGTCAGATCAACCACGGATACATCGGAAGTCGGCACGCGGAAAGCCATGCCGGTAAGCTTCTTGTTGAGTTCAGGAATAACCTTGCCCACGGCCTTGGCAGCACCGGTCGAGGACGGAATGATGTTTTCCAGGATGCCACGGCCGCCGCGCCAATCCTTGTTGGATGGGCCATCCACCGTCTTCTGGGTTGCCGTAGCAGCATGCACGGTCGTCATCAGTCCGCGCTTGATACCGAAAGAGTCGTTCAATACTTTGGCCACCGGCGCCAACGCATTGGTGGTACAGGAAGCTGCGGAAACGATGGTTTCTCCTGCATATTTGTCATGGTTCACGCCATACACGAACATCGGTGTATCGTCCTTGCTCGGCGCAGATTGCACCACTTTTCTGGCTCCTGCCGCGATATGCGCCTGGCAGGTTTCTTTGGTCAGGAACAGTCCGGTACATTCGATCACGATGTCTGCGCCGACTTCGTTCCATTTCAACTCGGCGGGATTCTTGACGGCAGACAGGCGGATGCGTTTGCCATTGATGATCAGCGTATTGCCGTCGACTGTCACATCAGCATTAAAGCGGCCATGCACGGAATCATACTTGAGCATGTATGCCAGATAATCCGGCTCCAGCAGGTCGTTGATGGCGACGACCTCGAATTCCGGGAAGTCCTTGGCAACTGCGCGCAACACCATACGCCCGATACGGCCAAATCCATTGATACCAATTTTGATTGCCATGTTTATTCTCCGGATAGTTAAAAACTAGAGTACGCCCTTGACGGTTTTCACGACATTCTCAACCGTAAAGCCAAAATGCTTGAACAGCTCGCCTGCGGGAGCGGATTCACCGAAGCAATCCATGCCGACCACCGCGCCTTCCAGCCCGACGTATTTGTACCAGAGTCCGGTCACGCCCGCTTCGACAGCCACACGTTTCACGCCCTTGGGCAGCACGCTGTCCTTGTAAGCCCCGTCCTGGCGATCGAAGGCATTGGTCGAAGGCATAGATACCACGCGCACATTGATACCTTCCGTTGCCAGCGCAGCTTGCGCCTTCATCGCCAGATCCACTTCGGAACCGGTGGCGATGATGATGGCTTGCGGCTTGCCGCCTGCAGCTTCGGACAGCACATATCCGCCTTTGCGGATGTTGGCGATCTGCGCTGCATCGCGCTTCTGGAATGCCAGATTCTGGCGGCTGAATATCAGCGAAGATGGCCCGGTCTGACGTTCTACCGCAGCTACCCAGGACACGACCGATTCGACGGTGTCGCACGGGCGCCAGGTGTCCATATTGGGAATGAAACGCAGCGTGGTGGTCTGCTCGACCGGCTGGTGGGTCGGGCCATCTTCGCCCAGACCGATGGAATCATGAGTGAACACAAAGATCACGCGCTGCTTCATCAATGCCGACATGCGCAAGGCATTGCGCGCGTATTCCGAGAACATCAGGAACGTGCCGCCAAACGGCAACAAACCGCCATGCAGCGCCATGCCGTTCATGATGTGCGACATGCCGAATTCGCGCACGCCGTAGCTGATGTAGTTGCCGGGCTTCTTGCCGCTCACATGATGAGCACCGGTCCAGTTGGTCAGGTTGGAGCCGGTCAGGTCGGCAGAGCCACCGAGAAATTCGGGCAATGCCGGAACCAATGCATTGATCGCATTCTGCGAAGCCTTGCGCGTGGCGATGGTCTCGCCCTTCTCGTTGATCTGTGCGATTGCTTTGGCGGCATGCTCTGCCCAGCCAACCGGCAGATCACCCTTCATGCGGCGTTCGAATTCGGCGGCTTCGTTCGGGAATGCCATTTTGTATTCAGCAAACTTGTTGTTCCACAGGCTTTCCAACCCTTCACCCTTGGTGCGCGCATCCCATGCTGCATAAACATGTTGGGGAATCTCGAACGGGGGGTAATTCCAGCCGATGTGCGCGCGCGTCGCGGCGATCTCCGCATCGCCCAATGCTGCGCCATGCACATCGTGCGTGCCTTCCTTATTGGGTGAACCTGCACCAATAATCGTCTTGCAACAGATCAGCGTAGGTTTGTCGGTCACTGCCTTGGCGGCCTTGATGGCAGCATCGATCGCGACGGAATCATGGCCCTGCACATCGGCAATGACGTGCCAGCCGTAAGCCTCGAAACGCTTGGCCGTATCGTCGGTATACCAGCCGTCGATGTGGCCGTCGATCGAAATATTGTTATCATCCCAGAACGCGATCAGCTTGCCCAAACCCCAAGTGCCGGCCAGCGCGCAGGCCTCGTGCGAGATGCCTTCCATCATGCAGCCGTCGCCCAGGAACACATAGGTGTGGTGGTTGACGATCTCGTGGCCGGGCTTGTTGAATTCGTTGGCCAGCAGCTTCTCGGCCATCGCCATGCCGACAGCATTGGTGATGCCTTGGCCCAGCGGGCCGGTGGTGGTTTCCACGCCGACGGTATAGCCGTATTCGGGATGACCCGGAGTCTTGGAATGCATCTGGCGGAAACGCTTCAGCTCCTCCATCGGCAGGTCGTAGCCGGTCAGGTGCAACAGCGCATAAATCAGCATGGAGCCGTGGCCATTGGATTGCACAAAGCGATCGCGATCAGCCCATTTCGGATTGGCCGGATTGTGGCGCAGGTGGTGGTTCCACAGCGTCTCGGCAATTTCCGCCATACCCATAGGCGCGCCCGGGTGGCCGGAATTAGCCTTCTGCACGGCATCCATCGCCAGAGCGCGAATCGCGCCTGTCGTATCGTTAAATTTGGGGGGTCTTACATTGCGTGTTGCAGCCATTTTCATTCGCCTCTTAACAGCCCTGAATGGGTTGTAACGTTGGATTGTTGTAGCCAGAAGGACGGCAATTATGCCGCACTGCCCCGTTTAGGGCAACCTTGGAACAGCCCCAGCAGCAAGCGGGTCATTCGTCTCCGACTTCTTTTTTGGAGGGCATGATGCCGAGTTGTTTTAGTTTGCGGTATAAGTGGGTACGCTCCAAACCGACTTTTTGTGCCATCTGGGTAACGTTGCCACTTTCTTTCTGCAAGTGGTAATTAAAATACAATGTTTCGAAATAGTCGCGCGCCTCCCTCAGGGGCAGATCCAACGGTAAAGAATACTGTCCTGCAACAGCTTGCTCCCGGCGCTGCGGCATACCCTGCCGGATCGCATGAGCCACCGTGTCCAGCAGCTTGCGCAGAGCGACCGGTTTTTCCAGGAAATCCACCGCACCGATGCGCGTCGCTTCCACTGCCGTTTCTATAGTGCCATGACCGGACATCATGATCACCGGCATGGTCAGCATATCCTGGGCCACCCATTCCCTGAGCAAAGCCACGCCGTCAGTGTCTGGCATCCAGATGTCCAGCAATACCAGATCGGGCGTTTGCCGGTTGCGATACTCGCGGGCTTGCGCGGCATTTTCTGCCAAGGCTACACTATAGCCTTCGTCGAACAGGATCTCCGAGAGCAGTTCGCGTATCCCGATCTCGTCATCCACCACCAGAATTTCCTTGGCTGTCATTATGTAATCTCCATCAATAAGGGCAGGACAACGCTTACTCGCGTACCGCCTTCCTCAAGGTTTTCAATGGCGATGTCGCCGCTATGTTCTTCTATGATCTTTTTCACAATCGCAAGACCCAGGCCGGTACCCTTGGCCTTGGTCGTCACATAGGGCTCAAACGCACGCGCCAACAAATGTTCCGGAAAACCTCTGCCATTGTCTTGTACGCATAGCTTGAAGGCTCCACCCGCATTCGCTGTACTCAGGATGATTTCCGGTTTGGCTGCGCCCTGCAATTCGTCCTGGGCGTTTTGCAATAAATTATGAATCACCTGGCGCAAGCGCGTCGCATCACCCCGCACCCCGGCTTGCATCGCTTCCGCACGCAAAATAATTGGAATACTGTTCGCTTCGTACAAGCCAAGAACTTCGCGTAGCAACTGGTGCATATCCAGCGCCATAAGCTTGGGCGCAGGCGCGCGCGCGTAATCAGAGAATTCCATCACCATGTTTTTCATTGCTGTTACCTGGCTGACTATGGTCTGCGTAGCGCGCTGCAACAGCCGTGCGTCGTCCACATCCAGTTTCGTTGCAAGTTTGTGTTGCAATCGTTCTGCCGAAAGCTGGATCGGCGTCAGCGGATTCTTGATTTCGTGCGCCAGGCGACGCGCCACTTCGCCCCATGCAGCGTGACGTTCTGCCTGCAACAGATAAGTGATATCGTCGAATACCACCACATAACCATTTTCTACCGCCGCTTCCAACCGTGTGCCACGCATCAACAACATCTGATTACCGTTCTTGCTGAGTCGCTCGATCTGGCGCTGCCATTCGCTGCCTGTCTCCTCCTCGAATGCCTGTACCACCGCGATACAGAATGCGCGCAGCAAGGGATGCTGAGCAGCAATTTCAGGCAGGGGCATGCCATGCATCTCTGGCAGCGGCGCATCCAGTATGTGCATTGCACTGCCGTTAACGGTGCGCAATCGGAATTCTTCGTCTACCACCAGCACGCCTGACGACAAGTGCGCCAGCACGCTTTCCAGATATGCTTTGGCATTCTTCACCTGTAGTTGTTGCCGCTCGCTCATGGTTTTGGCGTCGGCCAGTTGTGATGTCATCTGATTGAATAGCCCGGCCAGAGCTCCTAGTTCATCGCTGCTTTGCACGGGTTGCCGATGCGAAAAATCGCCCTGAGCCACTGCGCGCGTACCTTCGGCCAGCGCAGCAAGCGGCGAACTCAGCCGTTCGCTGATGATAAAAGCTGCTGATACTGCACTTAACAGCACGATCAATAACGATAATGTAAGCGTAACGCCATATAAACGCTTCAATCCCAAACGGGATAATGACAACTGCTTGTAATCGCGCGACACTGTTTGCACGGTTTCTGCATCATCGGAAAGCTGTTTTGGTACCGGTTGCACAAATTGCAAGTAGTGCACTTCCTGCTTCGAGCCCACTGGAGTAATTCGTACCAGTGTGCGCAACACCGGGCTGTTATCCGGCAAAGTGTCTATCATGCCGGACACACCCCGCTTGCGCGCTTCGCGCAACATGGCAGCATCTGGTGCGTCTGGCAACAAACGATGGCCATTGTTGGCGAATGCAAGTAATCGTCCCTCTGCGCTGAATAAGGTTACATCCTGCGCCATGCCTTCTTTCACCAAGCGTTTCAATGTACGTTCGTGCTGTTCCGGTGGTTGCTCCGTTAACAACAAGGCGACAGCCTGTCCGCGCTTACCCAATTCGGTCAACCCGTTTTCCAGTGAGCTACGTCCAAGGCTCAAGCCTCCTTCCAGCGCTTTTTCCACGCGGACGTCGAACCAGGATTCAATGCTCTTGCTCAAAAATTGCACCGACACGGTATAGACCAGCAAGCCCGGCAAAATGGCAATCAAGGTAAAAAACAGTGCCAGCCGCAATGTGAGTTTTGCACCAAATACCCGTGCCTTTATTTTTCCGCGCAAATTCCAGAGTTGGTAACCCACCAGCAGCGTAAGACACAGCGCCAATGTCCCAGCCAATGCCAACAAGCCGTAGTAATTATGTGAAAACAGATCGGTATTGGCACTGGCGCTGGATAACAGGTAAAGCAGTAAACCGCCAAGCAGCGCACTGATAAAAATAAGATACTTCACGATTTATTTGCCCTTGTTATGCGCAACCGCATCGGGGCGTACGATCCAGCGATACCAGTCAGAGTCCAGATTCCAATCATTACTGGCCAGGGCGTTGACTTGCAGCGGCTTGGGTAATTGCGTTACGTCCAGACGCAAGCGCATCGCCGCAATATAGCTATCGTCCTTTTTGAACAGCTTCTCCGAAATATAGCCACCACTATCCTTGAGCAACTCCGCCGAAATGGGGGCTGCGGACTGATGTCCGACGATATGCAATGCATCATTCAGGCTGCTGAAATTCTGATACAGCGCACCGCGCGTGATGCGGTACTGGCTGGTAAGAATATTGTAAGATAGTTTAATGGTCTGTTCACTGTGCGCAATTTCCTCGTCCAGCCAATACCAGCGCGGATGGGTCAAGGCGAATTCACTGACAAAATACAGCGGCACCCCCTGTGTCAGCGCCTGCTCGACCAGGAAATTGAGATGGATATCAAAGTCGGCGGAAAACTGGTAATTGCCGTCAGAAAAATGAACTTCTGTTTTATGTACCTCTATGCCGTCAGCACGGGCTGGAAAATCAAAACAAAAAACCAGAAACAGGAGCCAGCAAAAACAAAGAGCTTTGCAAGCTCTTGTCCACGATTTCTCGTCATTGCTTCCCTGTTTTCTGTCTGCGGTCATTTTTTCTCTGTTTTGTGCAATAACGCATAAAAGAAACCGTCATGTCGGTCATCGGGCAGTAGTTGACCTTCTTCCAGGTCGGGTATAGGTAATGGCAACTGTCGCACATCATCATGTCGCCGCAAGAATTCGGCAATGACTTGCTGGTTTTCCCGCGTGAATATGGAACAGGTCACATAAAGCAATTTACCATCACTGGATAACAACCGCCACAATGCTTCAAGAATTTGCGTTTGTTGCTGCGCAAAACTTTCGATATCCTCCGGGCGACGCAGCCATTTAATATCAGGATGGCGGCGCACTACACCGGAGGCAGAGCAGGGGACATCCGCAAGTATGCGCTGGAATGACTGCCCATCCCACCATTGCACGGGTTGTGCGGCATCGCCGCATTGCAGGCGTGCCGACAGTTGCAGGCGCTGCATGTTTTCGCGCACCCGTTCCAGGCGCTGCTCATCCTTGTCTAATGCCAACAAATCTATCTGCGCTCGTTCCAGTAGATGCGCAGACTTGCCGCCAGGTGCGGCGCAAGCATCCAGCACGCGCATGCCGTCATGCACATCAAGCAGTTGCGCAGCATATTGCGCTCCCGCATCCTGCACCGAAACCAGTCCTTCAAAAAATCCTGGCAATTTATCCACGGACACCGGTTGTTCCAGCAGTATGGCCTCCGGCGCTATCAGGCTGGCTTGTATATTCTGTTGCGCGAGTAATGACAGATAATCGGCTGGAGTAGTACGGCGGCAATTTACGCGCAACGTCATCGGTGGATGCCGGTTACCTGCAAGCAGGGCTTCTTCAGCCCGTTCACCGTATTGCGCCTTGAGGGCATCTATCCACCATTGCGGATAAGAATATTGCCCCTCTTCCGTTGCCGCTGCTGCTGCGAGCAGCGCATCCTGCCGACGCAAAAAATTGCGCAGCACCGCATTCGCCAAACCGCTAGCCGCCGCATTGCGCTTACGTACAGCGCGCACGGCATGATCCACCACCGCATGTGGGGCTGCCTTGCTGTATTGCAGTTGATATAGCGCAACCAGCAACAGACAACGCAACTCATCCTGTACCGGCTTGTGCAGCAATTGTTCCAGCACACGCAGCAACTGACCATAAAAGCGCAATGTGCCATAGCTCAAATCCTGCAGTGCACCGCGCTGCTGCATAGAAAGTTTGGGGTTGGCTTGCAGCACTGCACCCAATATTTGATTCAGATTGCGCCCGCTCAATACCTGACCAACGACCTGGGCGGCACTTTGTTGTACCAAATCCATATCAGATAGTTGAAACACAACGGTCGCCTGGATGTACGGCAAACCCCTGTATGAATTGTGCTGCAGGCAAAGCCTTGGCATTCGGACGCTGTAGTACTTCCAGACATAACGCACCTTGTCTGCACGCCACGATGATAGCGTTTTTTTCCACCGCCAGCACGGTTCCGGATACGCCGCTCAAATCATGGCGTACGCTAGCCTGCCAGATTTTGATGGGCGTTGCATTGAGTGTAGTAGTGGCAGCGGGAAATGGATTGTAAGCACGCACAGCACAACTGATATGTGCTGCGCTTTGCGTCCAGTCTATTTCGGCTTCCGCCCTGTTCAATTTGGCGGCATAGGTTGCAAGCGTATTGTCCTGCTGCACAGGCATCAATTGTCCTTGTTCCAACAAATGCAATGCCTCGACTATGGCTTCGGCACCCAATATCGCCAACTTGTCATGCAGTGTCGCACCATTGTCTTGTGCGGAAATAGCACAGGATTTTTTCAGTAACATGTCGCCGGTATCCAGCCCTGCGTCCATTTGCATGACAGTGATGCCTGTTTCCGTGTCGCCCGCCAGGATTGCGCGCTGTATGGGCGCAGCACCGCGCCAACGTGGCAGCAGCGAAGCATGAATGTTCAGGCAACCATAGCGCGGCAATTGCAATACCGCTTGCGGCAGGATTAACCCGTATGCAGCAACTACCATTACATCCGCCATATAGGCAGCAAGCTCATTTTGAATATCAATGTCTTTCAGTGTGTGCGGTTGCAATACAGGCAGGTCATGCAACAAAGCCAGTTGTTTGACCGGGCTGGGAGTAAGTTGCATACCGCGTCCGGCAGGACGATCAGGTTGGGTCAGTACGGCAACTACATCAAACTGATGTATCAGTAGCGCTTCAAGTGCTGCTGCTGCAAAGTGTGGTGTACCAGCGAAAATGATTTTCAAAAATATATTCCGTCAAAGGGTTTCGCGTTGGTGTTTTTTCAGCTTGGCGCGAATACGTGACTGCTTGAGTTGCGACAGATACTCGACGAACACCTTGCCTTTAAGATGATCTATCTCATGTTGTATACAGGTTGCCAGCAGACCCTCCGCATTTAGCGAAAAAACTTCGCCTTGCTGATCCAGTGCGCGTACCGTGACGCGCTCAGCGCGCGTCACATCTTCATATGTGCCAGGAACCGACAGACAGCCTTCTTCGCGTTTTACTTCGCCATCGCACATGATGATTTCTGGATTGATAAACACAAGCAAGTCATCGTGAGTCTCGGAGACATCAATCACAATAATCTGCTGGTGCACATCCACTTGGGTTGCAGCCAAGCCCACACCCGGTGCGGCATACATGGTTTCCGTCATGTCACGGATCAGTTTGCGGGTGGCAGAAGTAATTTCCAGCACGGGCTTGGCGATAGTGTGTAAACGTATATCCGGGTATTGCAGTATCTTGAGTATTGCCATAAATGCTTGCTAATTTAGATGACTGGATGCAGAATTTGGTCGCCGTGCGCGCTTTACCGCACCGCGTCTTCCAATAAGCTACCGGGGTTTCCATGCACAGGTTCATTATATCTCTGATTTGCTGTTTATTGCCCGCACTCGCCCTTGCAGATGTGTCGGAAATCCAAGATGGCGCTCCGGATCGTTACACCGTGGTAAAAGGAGATACTTTGTGGGACATTTCTGCCAAATTTCTCAAGAGCCCGTGGAAGTGGCCACAAATCTGGGGCATGAACAAAGACACCATTCAGGATCCCCACTGGATTTATCCAGGTGATGTAATCGTTCTGGATCGCACGACCGGCACACTACGCGTCGACAGGGGTTCTGTCGCAAGTACTTCACACACCGAAGGCTCCGGCATTACTGTCAAACTGTCCCCATCTGTACAAGCACAGAATAGCAGCCACAACGCCATTCCAGTTATCCCGGTTGAGGATATCGCGCCGTTTCTTAGCCGCCCCATGGTTATCGAAGAAAAAGAGCTGTCTGGTTCATCTTTACTGGTCGGCACTTATGAACAACGTGTCATTTTGGGCAGCGATGATATTGCATATGTAAAGGGATTACCCGAAGACAAAGGCCTATTGTGGCAAATTTACCGTCCGGGCAAGGCATTGATAGACCCAGACACCAAAGAAGTATTGGGACATGAGGCTACCTATCTCGGTGACGCGCGTGTTGAAAAGTTCGCCGATATCAGCACGCTCAGAATCACGCGCGCAGTGCAGGAAATCAACAAGGGAGATCGCCTGACCCCAGTCACCGGTGAGCTCACCAGCGATTATGTGCCACATGCCCCTGAAAAACAGGTGTCCGCACGCGTTATTTCGATTTACGACGGCGTATCTGAAGCCGGGCAAAATGCCATCGTTACCATCAACAAGGGACGCCGCGATGGTATAGAAAATGGCCATGTACTTGCCTTGTACCGTAAAGGGGAGGTGCTGAATGAAAATCGCAAGACCATTACCCTGCCGGACACCCGTTACGGCTTGCTGTTTATTTTCCGTACCTTTGACAAAGTGGCTTACGCTTTGGTGATGCATACCCAATTGCCGGTAGAGTTGCTGGATCGAGCACAAACCCCTTGAGCGCAAACTATGGACGCGGAGCTTGCGTCATGGCTGACACTTAGTCTCATTCCCGGTCTGGGCAATGAAGGTTTGCGCCGACTGCTACAAACCTTCGGTTCTCCTGCCCACATCTACGCTGCCTCGGCGCAAGCCCTGAAACAGGTGGTTAAACCTGCTGTGGCGGTTGCCATTGCACAAGGCCCGGATGAAGCCACGCTGGCGCCGGTTTCTGCATGGCTGGAGGACTCCAATAACAATATTGTCACGTTGGCCGACGCCGATTATCCGCAGTCTCTGCTTAACACTTCAGATCCTCCTTTACTGCTGTATGTAAAAGGGCGGCGCGAATTGCTCAACCGCCCAGCACTTGCCGTGATCGGTAGCCGCAATGCAACGCCGCAAGGATTGGATAACGCAGAATCTTTCGCCCAAGCAGTTAGTACCGCCGGGCTGTGTATCATCAGCGGCCTGGCGCATGGCATAGATGCGGCAGCACATCGAGGCGGCTTGTATGGCATCGGTTCCAGCATTGCCGTAGTCGGTACCGGACTGGACAAGGTTTATCCTGCTGCCAACCGCGATTTGGCGCACCAGTTAGCAGGGGCGGGTGCGCTAATTTCCGAATTTCCGCTCGGCACTCCACCACTGGCAGCCAACTTCCCGCGCCGTAATCGCATCATCAGCGGCCTGAGTCTCGGCTGCCTGGTAGTCGAGGCTGGGCTGCAAAGTGGTTCACTGATTACTGCGCGCATGGCTTTGGAACAAGGGCGCGAAGTATTTGCCATTCCTGGTTCCATTCATTCCCCGCAAGCCAAAGGTAGTCATTACCTGATCAAGCAGGGTGCAAAACTCGTGGAATGCGCGCAAGACATCCTCGAAGAACTGGGATGTATTTTCACTCCCACCACAAAGGTTTGTGGTGCGACGCAAGACCATCCGTTATTTGTACATTTGGGCTTCGATCCAACCGACATAGACAGCTTGAGTCAGCGTAGCGGCTTGACGATTGAGGCGCTATCCGCCATCCTGTTGCAACTGGAGCTTGATGGCGGTGTTGCCGTCTTGCCAGGGGGCTTATACCAACGCATCAACTAAAAATCGTTTTCACCGGGATGCCATGTTTGACATTTTGATGTATTTGTTTGAAAGTTATTTTTATGCTGGCAGTTATCCCGACTCCGAAAAACTATCCCTCAAGCTGAGTGCTGCCGGGTTTGAAGATGAAGATATCCGTCGTACCCTGGCTTGGCTGACCGGTCTGAAACAATTGACCCAGGCTGATTATCCGGTAGCAATCAACGATAGCGGTGTGCGTTGTTATGCCGAACTGGAGTTTCGTCGCATCAGTCCGGAAGCCTTTCGCTTCCTGACATTCTGGGAGCAAAGCAGGATGATCTCGCCTGTGGAGCGGGAAATGATCCTGGATCGTGCTGTTGCGCTTGGGCGCGAAAGTCTACCGCTGGATAAAATCAAGCTCATCACATTGATGGTGCTTTGGAACCAACACGAAGAACTGGATCCCCTGATCGTTGAAGACCTGCTCACTCCGAACGATACCGGACATTTACATTAATCAACTGGCGAATCCCATATACAGATGGCGAGCAATCTACTGATCGTTGAATCCCCGGCCAAGGCCGTCACCCTGAAAAAATACCTGGGCAAGGACTTCGAGGTGCTGGCCTCTTACGGTCATGTGCGTGATCTTGTTCCCAAAACCGGTGCAATAGATACCGAAAACGGTTTCGCCATGCAATACGAAACCATCGCACGCAACAGCAAACATGTGGATGCTATTTCCAAAGCCGCAGCCGCAGCCGATAATATTTATCTGGCACCGGACCCGGATCGCGAAGGGGAAGCCATTGCCTGGCACATCGCCGAGTTGCTGAAAAACAAGCGTGGCATTAAGAATAAAAAAATGCAGCGCGTCGTATTCCATGAAATTACTCAAAGTGCGGTAAAGGAGGCCGTCGCTCACCCGCGCGAGATTTCCATTCCTCTGGTCAATGCGCAACAGGCACGGCGCGCACTGGATTATCTGGTGGGTTTTAATTTGTCGCCACTGCTGTGGCGCAAGATCCGCCCCGGCCTTTCAGCCGGCCGCGTGCAGAGCCCGGCACTGCGTCTGATTGTAGAGCGCGAACTGGAGATCGAGGCATTCCGCTCACAGGAATATTGGACAGTTCATCTGGACAGCCACAAAAATCATCAATCGTTCGGCGCAAAACTGTTCCAGTATCAAGGCAAAAAACTGGATCAACTCAGCATCGGCAGCCGGCAAGAATATGACGCCATCTTCGCCAAGCTTAACGATGCCAAACTGCCGCCGAAAGTAGTACGCGTGGAAAAAAAAGCCAAGCAACGCTATGCCGCCGCACCTTTCACTACCTCTACGTTGCAACAGGAAGCCGTACGCAAACTCGGTATGACCTCCGAACGCACCATGCGCATTGCACAGCAATTGTATGAGGGCGTGGACATCGGCGGTCAGAGCATAGGTTTAATTACCTACATGCGTACCGACTCCGTATCGTTAGCCAAGGAAGCGGTACAAGAGATACGTGATTACATCTCGGACAATTTCGCTCCAGACTATTTGCCCAAAACTTCGCCTGTCTACAAGAGCAAAGCCAAAAATGCTCAAGAAGCACACGAAGCTGTGCGCCCTACTTCCATCGTCCGTACTCCGGATGCCATGCGTGATCATCTCACCGTGGATCAGGCGCGACTGTACGAAATGATCTGGAAGCGCACGCTGGCCTGTCAGATGGCACCTGCGCGCTTCGACACAGTAAGTCTCGACATCCGCCTCGGTGGCGATGACACCCTGTTCCGTGCCAGCGGCCAGACACTGGTGTTCCCCGGCTTCATCGCTGTGTATCAGGAAGACACCGATGACAGCAACGAAGAGGAGGACAGCGGCAAACTGCCGCCCCTGGCGGAAGGTGAGACCATCCCGCTCGATAAGCTATTCGGCGAACAACATTTCACCCAACCGCCACCGCGCTTCTCCGAAGCCAGTCTGGTAAAGACACTGGAAGAACACGGCATTGGCCGCCCTTCCACTTACGCCAGCATCATCTCCACGTTGCAGGCACGTGAGTATGCAATATTGGAAAAAAAGCGTTTCCAGCCCACCGATGTGGGCCGCGTCGTCAATAAATTCCTCACCGAACATTTCACCCGCTATGTGGACTATGGTTTTACCGCACAGATGGAAGACGAACTGGATGAGATATCGGAAGGCAAGCGCGATTGGATACCGGTACTGGATGAATTCTGGAAGGGCTTCCACAAACTTATCGCCGACAAAAAAGACGTGGATCGCCCTGGCACAGAAGTACTGGAAGAAGCCTGCCCCAAGTGCGGCAAACCTTTATCCAAGCGCCTCGGCAAGCGTGGCAACTTCATTGGTTGCACTGGTTATCCCGAATGCGACTACACGCGCAACCTCGGCGGAGAGGATGACGCCAGTGAGGCGAGGAAAGAACTGGGCGCTCATCCAGACACCCGGCAAGCGGTGCTGTTATTGCGCGGTCCTTACGGCCATTATGTGCAACTGGGCGAAGTAATCGAGGGTGAGAAGACCAAACCCAAGCGTGTTTCCTGGCCCAAGGAGTTGCCACTGGAGCAAGCTGAACTGAGTACCGCGCTGAAGCTTCTCTCGCTGCCGCGCGAGCTGGGGATACATCCCGAGTCCGGGAAAAAAGTCATTGTTAATATCGGTCGCTTTGGTCCTTACATCGGTCACGACGGCAAGTTCAAGTCCGTCCCTCGTAGCGATAGTATTTTCGACATCCAGTTGGGTCGTGCTGTTGAATTGCTGGCACAAGCCAAGGCTGGCAACACCGTGCTTCGCACATTAGGCGAGCATCCGGACGATAAGGCTCCAGTAGAGGTTTGCAGTGGTCGCTACGGCCCTTACGTGCGCCACGGCAAGGTCAACGCCACCCTGCCCAAGAACGCCACACCGGATGAAATCACGCTGGAAGAAGGTCTGGTACTGCTCGCGGCACGAGTTGCAAAAGGACCCGTAGCCAAGAAAACCGTTGCTCGAAAAAAACCGGCTGCAGAAAAAAAATCCGCACCCAAAAAAGCTTCAGCCACGAAGAAAGAGCCTGGCCCAAAGAACGCCGCCATCAAAAAATCTGCGGCCAAGAAGAAGGCTCCAGCAAAGAAGCCCGCAGCCAAAAAGGTGGCCACGTGATTTTTACGTTTTTTATGGAAACGTCTTGTTAATCAAAAACTAGTTGCAAATAAAAGGAGCCCCTCCAATAACGGGGCTCCTTCATTTCCTGCCCTTTATTTCTTACTCATACGTCCAGATTTTTGACGCCTAGAGCATTCTGCTCGATAAATGCCCGACGCGGCTCTACCACATCACCCATCAATGTAGTAAATATCTCATCGGCTGCAATTATATCTTCGATTTGTACACGTAACAGGATGCGATTGTTCACGTCCATAGTGGTTTCCCACAATTGTTCCGGATTCATTTCGCCCAAGCCTTTGTAGCGCTGAATGTTGACACCGCGCTTGGCCTCTTCCAATAGCCACTCAATGGCTTGCTTGAAGTCTGCTACAGGTTTGCGTTGTTCTCCGCGTTTAATGTATGCCCCCTTGCCTAGCAAACCACCGAGAGCCTGTGCTGTCTGTCTGATCTGGGCAAAATCGCCGCTTTGCAAAAAGCTTTGGTCTATATAGCTAACAGAGAAATTGCCGTGAAGATGCCTTTCTAGGCGCAAGCGATTTTCGGCGCTGCCTGGATCAACTTCTGCTTTTACAATAAGTTCCGGACCACATACTTTTTGCAGGCACGCTGCGCTTTGCGCCGCCTGCTCGGCGCTGCCCAACTGAATGTCCGGTTGTTTAAGCAAAGCATGCAACGCCTCTGTAGCAATCAGCCGCGACAAACGATCAATCACAGCCTCGGCAAGGAAATACTCTTTTGCAAGATGCTCCAGTGTTTCCGCTTTTAATTCAACACCGCCTTGATCGGCATGGAGTTCCGCATCCACGAGAGCCGAGCGCAACATATAGCTTTTCATTGCATGGTCGTCTTTAAGATAGCGCTCTTCCTTGCCTTGCTTGACCTTGTACAAGGGCGGCTGGGCGATATAAACATGGCCGCGCTCGACTAATTCGGGCATCTGGCGGTAGAAAAAGGTCAGCAACAAAGTTCGGATATGCGCACCATCAACGTCTGCGTCGGTCATGATGATGATGCGGTGGTAACGCAGCTTGTCAGCGTTGTATTCATCCTTGCCAATGCCGGTACCCAGCACAGTAATCAAAGTAGCAATTTCTTGCGAGGCAATGAGTTTTTCAAAGCGTGCGCGTTCGACGTTCAGAATTTTTCCCTTTAGGGGCAAAATGGCCTGAAATTTGCGGTCACGTCCTTGCTTTGCTGAGCCGCCAGCGGAATCACCCTCTACCAGATAAAGCTCAGATTGTGCTGGATCTTTTTCCTGACAATCAGCCAATTTCCCAGGCAGGCCCATGCCGTCCAGAACACCTTTACGACGCGTAAGTTCGCGCGCTTTGCGGGCAGCATCGCGCGCGCGCGCGGCATCAATGATCTTGTTGCACAGGATTTTTGCATCTATTGGATTTTCTTGCAGGTATTCTGCCAACCTGAGTCCTACTACTTCCTGGACTACAGGCTGAACTTCGCTGGAAACCAGCTTATCCTTTGTCTGTGAAGAAAATTTTGGCTCAGGTACTTTCACCGAAAGTACACAGGTCAAACCTTCGCGCATGTCATCGCCAGTAGTCTCAACCTTCGCCTTTTTCGCAAGCTCGTTTTCTTCGATGTACTTGTTTATAACGCGAGTCATCGCCATGCGCATACCCGTTAAATGGGTGCCACCGTCGCGTTGTGGAATATTATTGGTAAAGCATTGCACGATTTCGGAATAGCTATCATTCCACTGCATGGCAACTTCGACGGTGATGCCGTCCTTCTCGCTGACCGCATAGAACGCTTTGTTATGCAGTACGGTTTTAGCCTTGTTCATGTATTCGACAAAGCCCCTAACCCCGCCAGCATGGGAAAAATTCTCGCTCTTACCTGTACGCTGATCTATAAGTTCAATCTTTACCCCATTATTCAGGAAAGATAGTTCACGTAAACGCTTGGCAAGAATTTCGTAGTGAAATTCGACATGACCAAAGATTTCCTTATCTGCCAGAAAATGAACTTCTGTTCCATTCCTTTTGCTTTCTCCTATTACCTTGAGAGGAGAAACGTCCACTCCATTCTGTTTTTCCACCAATCTGTCTATTACCGCACCGCGATTAAATTCCAAGTAATATTTTTTACCTTCGCGACAACTGGTCAACTTAAGCCATTCCGATAATCCGTTGACGCAACTCACACCTACTCCATGTAAGCCTCCGGAAACCTTATAGCTATTCTGATTGAATTTTCCACCCGCATGCAACACGGTCATGACTATTTCAGCAGCAGATCGTTTGGGTTCAAACTTGTCATCAAATTTAATACCAACCGGAATTCCGCGGCCATTATCCGTAACCGAAATAGAGTTATCCGCATGAATGATGACCTTGATGTCGTCGCAATGGCCAGCCAATGATTCGTCTATAGCATTATCTACCACCTCAAATACCATATGATGTAAGCCAGTACCGTCTGAGGTATCGCCAATGTACATTCCAGGACGCTTGCGCACAGCTTCCAGTCCTTCGAGTTGTTGAATACTTGATTCGTCGTAACTATCGCTCATGGTTATAGCTATACTTTCTGTTTCACGTGAAACACAAAATTGATATCTGCTCAGATTCGCATCGGCATGACGACATACTTAAAATCGTCATTGCCCGGCACTGTGATCAGGATACTGCTGTTAGGATCACCAAATGAGATGGTTACAGATTGTTCAGAAACATTATTCAAACCATCCAATAAATAATTGACATTAAATCCTATATCAAGCGCTGGTCCATGATAATCGGTTTCCATGTCTTCCTGAGCTTCTTCCTGTTCGCTGTTGCTACTGACAATACGTAAGTTCTTTTCGGTAAGAACAAAACGCACCCCTCTAAATTTTTCATTAGACAGAATGGCAGCTCGCTGCAAGGCTTGCAAGATAGCCAATCGATCCAGAGTTAAATGATTCGTATACTGCGGAACAACTCGCTCATAATCCGGAAATTTTCCATCTATAACCTTAGAAGTTAACACAATGTCAGAAAATGAAATTCGCACCTGGTTGTCTGTCAGCTCAAATGTGATTTTATCTTCTGTGTCAGTCAGTAATTTAACCAGTTCATTAACCGTTTTTCTTGGCAAAATAACTTCGTGTTTAGAATATTCCTTATCCAGCTTAGCGCTAGTAAATGCCAAACGATGGCCATCAGTAGCAATTAATTTCAAATTATTTCCATCAACAACCAGAAGAACACCATTTAAATAATAACGGATATCTTGTTGTGCCATAGCATACTGAACCATACCGAATAGCTTTTTAAGCTGTCGTTGTTCAACTTCAATTTTTCCAGCCTGTTCTAATTGTTCAGCAATTTTTGGAAAATCCTGTGCAGGCAAGGTTTGCAAATTAAATCGGCTTTTGTTTACTTTTATTTGCAGACGATTATCCTGAAGATCGAGGGAAACCTTACTATCCTCAGGCAATACGCGCAAGATATCCTGTAATTTTTTTGCAGCTACCGTAATGGCTGTTTCTTTACCCGCTTGTTCAGTATCTTTTATTTGTGTTGTGATCTGAATTTCGAGGTCAGTAGCCATAAAGCGTAAACCGCTTTCGTTTTTTTCAATGAGTACATTCGAAAGGATAGGAAGGGGCTGTTTGCGTTCGACGATACCAATGACGGTTTGCAAAGGTTTGAGCAAAGCGTCTCTATCTATCTTTTCAATAAACATTCTTATTATCCTTAAAATTAATAACAAGGGTTAGCATGGGTTAGTGGATAACTAAAATTTATCTTTATATTATAATATGTTATATGTACATAAAGTATGTGTATATTTTCCATTAAGAACGAGGAAGTCTTGTGCATAGTTTAAGCAATATACTGGGCAGCCTTGGTTATCCACAAACTTTGTACACAAGATATACAAAGTTATTAATTCCGTAGAGTTTGATTAAGCAAATTAAAATCTGTATTAAAAGCGGTATCTGAGTTTCGCAAATTTTCTACTATCTTGCAGGCATACATAACTGTGGTGTGATCGCGATCTCCGAAGGCAATTCCAATCTCGGGAAGACTTAATGGAGTTAGTTCTCGTGCAAGACACATGGCAATTTGTCTAGGCCGGGCGATTATTCGAGTACGTTTTTTTGAAAGCAAGTCTGAAATTTTAATACGGTAAAAATCGGCCACGGTTTTCTGGATATTTTCTATGGAAACCTGCTTATTTTGCGAAGCCAGTAAATCTTTAAGTGCCTCTTTTGCAAGATCTATTGTAATGAGCCGTTTATGAAATCTGGAATAGGCATCAACACGCTTGAGGGCACCCTCTAGTTCCCGGATATTGGAGCGTACATGTTTGGCAATAAAAAAAGCTACATCTTCGCTGACTGGGCTATTTGAAAGTACCGCTTTTTGGAGCAGAATCGCTACCCTCATTTCCAAACCTGGCGGTTCGATGGCAACCGTTAGACCCCAGCTAAATCGGGAAGTTAGCCGTGGAGTCATACCGGAAATTTCTTTAGGAAACGTATCACAGGTAATTACTACTTGTTTATGACTATCTATGAGGGAATTTAAGGTGTAAAAAAATTCCTGTTGAGTACCGGGCTTATCAGCTATGAATTGGATATCATCGATGAGGAGGAGATCCAGCGAATTATAAAACTGCTTAAACTCATCAAACTTTTTTGTCTGGAAAGCGCGCACAACATCCGAAACATAGTTGGTCGCATGCACATAGCATATTTTTGCATGAGAATTTTCATGTTTTATGTGATTTCCAATAGCTTGTAGCAGGTGAGTTTTTCCTAAGCCAACACCGCCGTAAATGAAAAGAGGGTTATATATTGTGCCAGGCGCTTCTGCGACCTGAATAGCGGCAGAATGTGCAAGTTGATTAGCTTTTCCAGTTACAAAAGAGTCAAAAGAGAGAAGTGGATTAAGCTTATTTTGACTTTTTTGTACTTTAGGAAAAAGGATAGCAACGTCGGGTGTTGAGGATGTTGTCTTTTTTGCGGTTGGTGCTAATGATTTTTTACCAACGCGCAGATCGAATTGAGGAGGGCCGGAAAGAAAGTCTTCCGCACGCTTGCAAATCTCCGGTAAAAAGCGTTCTTGCACTAGCTTTAAAGTAAAGCTGTTAGGCGCGGTTAAAGTAATCTGGTTACCCTTGAGTTCGAAAACTAGAGGTTTTATCCAAGAGTTGAATTGCTGTGGAGGGAGATTGTCCTTGAAAAAGTGAAGGCAGGAGTCCCACAGGAATTCATTAGGCATGGTGTTCTGGTAACAATGCAATATTTATCAGTATATTTTAGCATGCAAGATGAAAAGTTATCCACAGGAAGCAAAATAAGCTTGACATAACCGTTGGTAAATATTGTAATCGCGGGCTTTCAATAACCAACCTATAAAGGCAACCATAATGAAACGCACATATCAACCATCAGTTACCAAGAGAAAACGCACCCATGGCTTCTTGGTTCGTATGAAAAGCAAGGGGGGACGAGCAGTAATCAAGGCTCGCCGAGCCAAGGGTCGTGCACGTCTTGCCGTCTGAAGTCCGGCAAACGCTATCAATAAAGCGTCGGATTCGGAAGCGAATAGAATTTGAAATGGCTTTTCGCGCGCAAAGCATAACCAACAAATGGTTTGCTATATACGTGCGAAGAAATGAGCATAATTTTGCTCGGCTCGGAATCGCCGCTAGCAAAAGGATTTTGCCTAAAGCAATTTATAGGAATCGTGCCAAGCGGTTGATCCGGGACATTTTTAGATGTAACTTTCCGCCGGAACAGGCTGTAGATATTGTGGTACGGCCCAAACGACAAATAAATCCCAAAGATGCAGTAGAGGGGCGGAAAGCCCTAAAGCAACTATTTCTTCAGGCGGTTCAGGCATGATGATGCAGCGACTTTTGGTTCGACTAATACACGGCTATCAGTATTGTATTAGTCCGCTTAAGCCGCCGGCCTGTCGTTTTACACCAACTTGTTCGCATTATGCTTGTGAAGTTATTGCCAAGCATGGTGCAGTATCTGGAGTTTGGTTAGCCGTCAAGCGATTGGCACGTTGCAACCCTTGGAATCCGGGCGGCTATGATCCCGCTCCGTAGTAATTAGGCAAATACATGGATCTGCAAAGGTTATTTCTGTTTCTGATTTTTTCCCTCTCAGTTTTTCTGCTGTGGGATGGTTGGCAGCGCACACAACATTCTGTAACACCTGTGACGGTTGAGACTGGTTCTGTGCCGACGTCCGCGCAAACACCCAAGGTGTCGTCAGTGCCCGCTACAATGACGGAAAATAGGGATGCCAGCGTAGCGGCAGTGCAGCAAAAATCCTCGGCAGGCCAAAAAATTACCGTAAAGACAAACTGGCTGATTGCAGAACTCAGCACTGCCGGGGGCGATTTACGACGATTGAAATTTCTGCAGCAATTTGACGCCAAAGATAGAAATAAACCCTTCGTTTTGTTGCAGGAACAAGAGGCTCACACATATATTGCCCAAACAGGTTTGTTGGGAAGCGGTTTGCCGACACACAATGCTGATTACACGACAACAAGCAATGAATATCAATTAGCTGAAGGTCAAGAGGTACTGGAGGTGCGATTACAGGCAGCGGAAACAAATGTTGCCAAGGTAAACAAAGTCTATACATTTCATCGCAGCAGCTATCTGATAGATGTTGCCTACGAAATTGAAAATGGCGGAAATGCACCGCTGTCGTCTTCAGCATATTTTCAGTTCGTGCGCGATAAAACCCCGCCAGAAGGCGGATCAAAGTTTGTGCCCACTTATACTGGGCCAGCTATTTATACTGAGCAGGGAAAATTCCAGAAGGTAGATTTTTCCGATATTGACAAAGGTAAAGTCAAATTTCCGCAAAATGCTAATGATGGTTGGATCGGAATGTTGCAGCATTATTTTGTAGCCGCATGGTTACCGGGAGATAAAACGCAACGAGAGTTTTATATCAAACCACTGGAAAATGGGTTGTATTCAGCAGGGGTGATTTTACCGATATCTGCTATCGCACCAGGGCAAAAGGCAAAAATAAACGTGCCTTTATATGCAGGTCCGGCGCAAACATCACTGGACAAAATTGCGCCAGGATTAGGCCTGACAGTTGATTATGGCTGGTTGACGATTCTTTCTACGCCGCTATTTTGGGTACTTTCGCTTCTACAGGGGTGGGTACAGAATTGGGGCATTGCCATCATTTTGTTAACTGTGTTGATCAAGCTGGTTTTCTTCCCGTTGTCGGCAGCCAGTTATCGTTCCATGGCAAAAATGCGGGTGGTTGCACCTAAACTGGAAAAAATCAAGCAACAGTACGGCGAAGATCGTGAGCGCTTGCATAAGGCTATGATGGAGTTGTATAAAACAGAAAAAATTAACCCGTTAGGCGGCTGTTTGCCAATGTTAATTCAAATCCCGGTTTTCATAGCATTGTATTGGGCAATTTTATCCAGTGTCGAGTTGCGCTACGCGCCCTTCTTTGGTTGGATCAACGACTTGTCGGCGGCTGACCCTTACTACATATTGCCGCTGATTATGGGCGCCAGTATGATAATACAGAGCAAGTTAAGCCCGGCGCCCCCGGATCCCATGCAAGCCAAGGTCATGCAGATCATGCCTGTTGTTTTCAGCATAGTGTTTTTCTTCTTCCCTGCTGGATTGGTATTGTATTCCATCACGAACAATGGACTTTCTATTGCTCAGCAATGGTATATAACGCGCAGGCTGGAGGCAGGAACCAAGGGTGTTGCGGCCTGATTTCATCGCGGCAATCGCTACCGCTCCGGGACGGGGTGGCATCGGTGTGGTACGGGTGTCTGGAGACAACCTCGCTATGTTGGTGGCCGCCTTATTGGGTAAAGCATTAGTACCCAGGCAGGCAACGCTTGCCACATTCCTTGATGCACAAGGGCATGCCATAGATCAGGGTATTGCCCTTTTTTTTCCTTCTCCCCATTCTTATACCGGCGATGATGTTCTTGAGTTGCAAGGACATGGCGGTCCTGCCGTGTTGCATTTAGTGTTGCAACGCTGTCTTGAATTAGGTGCTCGCCTTGCTCGGCCAGGAGAGTTCACACAACGTGCTTTTCTCAACGACAAGCTTGATTTGGCACAGGCCGAGAGCGTTGCTGACCTTATAGATGCCACTACCAGCCAGGCAGCGCGCAGCGCTATGCGCTCGTTGCAAGGCGAGTTTTCTTCGACCATTCACCACTTGGTGAACGGATTGATTCAGCTGCGTATTCTGGTAGAGGCCATGCTGGATTTCCCGGAAGAAGAGCTTGAGGCTCCAGATATAAGTTCACGCAATGCGCAACTGAATGAATTACGCAATGAACTGGAGAAAACTCTCGGGTTGGCGCAACAAGGTAGCCTATTACGAGAGGGCGCGCATATTGTGTTAGTCGGGCAACCCAATGTTGGCAAATCCAGCCTGCTTAACCGTTTGAGCGGGGAAGAGGTAGCACTGGTCAGCGATATTCCGGGCACTACGCGTGACGTTATTCGCCAAGCCATTCAGATTGGCGGAGTACCGTTGCATATCGTGGATACTGCTGGTTTGCGCGAATCAGGAGATGTGGTGGAGCAGATGGGTGTTGCGCGTACCCGCAATACGCTGCAAACAGCGGACGCTATCCTGATTCTACTGGATACCTGTTACGGCATAAGCGCGGAAGACCAAAAAATTCTCGATGAACTACCGCCAAGCATTCCCCGTTTGCACATTATCAATAAAATAGATCTGCTTGCCCAAGCCCCATGTCTGGAAGAGCGTGATGGCGAATGCTATATCTATCTATCTGCCAAAACAGGCGAAGGGCTGGATCTGTTACGAAACCGGCTGCTACTATTGGTTGGCTGGCATCAGGACGCAGGAGTATTCATGGCGCGGGAACGACACGTCCGAGCACTATTGGCCGCACATGCTCATTTGCAACGCGCTATGGGAGTGTTAAGCCAAACTGAGTTATTTGCCGAAGAATTGCGTCTTGCTCAGGAAGACCTTAGTTCCATCATGGGTGAATTTACCGCCGACGATCTGCTAGGCGAAATATTCAGCCACTTTTGCATCGGCAAATAGGTGTGTTTCACGTGAAACATCGGACGCCGGTTTCAGCGCGGAAGCCATTTTGATGTATCATGCGCGCCTTCGTTTTGGCAGATAGCCTTTGGGCGGGCAACAAATGGATTTTCCGAGAAAATTTGATGTCATTGTGGTGGGTGGCGGCCACGCCGGAACCGAGGCCGCGCTAGCAAGCGCGCGCAAAGGCTGTGTTACTCTATTGTTGACACATAACATCGAAACACTCGGGTTGATGTCATGCAACCCATCCATTGGCGGTATCGGCAAGGGACATCTGGTAAAGGAAGTGGATGCTTTGGGCGGCGCCATGGCGGCAGCGACCGACGAAGCAGGAATCCAGTTCCGTATCCTTAATGCGTCAAAAGGGGCAGCGGTTCGGGCCACGCGCGCTCAAGCGGATCGAGCATTGTACAAACAGGCGATTCGACACAGACTGGAAAACCAGCCTAATCTTTGGTTATTTCAGCAGGCGGTAGATGATCTGATAGTTGTAAATGACAGGGTGTGCGGGGTGGTTACGCAGGCTGGGCTACGTTTTACCTCGAAAACCGTGGTGTTGACGACAGGAACCTTCCTGTCTGGCCTGATTCATATCGGGCAATCCAACTATCAGGGTGGGCGCGCGGGTGACCCGCCATCTATCAGTTTGGCGCATCGTCTGCGCGAGCTCGAACTGCCAACAGGAAGATTGAAAACCGGTACACCGCCACGCATAGATGGTCGTAGCATTGATTATTCAGTGATGGTTGAACAACCTGGCGATACGCCGGTGCCGGTGTTTTCTTTTCTGGGGCGAGCATCGCAGCATCCACAACAACTTTCGTGCTGGATTACCCAGACTAATTTGCGCACACACAATATCATTCGTGGCGGACTGGACCGCTCACCCCTATTTACCGGAATAATCAAAGGAATAGGGCCACGCTACTGTCCTTCCATCGAAGACAAGATCGTGCGTTTTGCGGATAAAGATTCTCATCAGATTTTCCTGGAACCGGAAGGTTTAAGCACTTACGAAGTCTATCCGAATGGAATTTCCACCAGTCTGCCATTCGATGTGCAATTAAATCTGGTGCGCTCCATGAAGGGTCTGGAAAACGCGCACATTACCCGCCCCGGCTACTCCATAGAATATGATTATTTTGACCCGCGCAACTTGAAGCGTTCGCTGGAAACAAAATCCATAGCGGGTTTGTTCTTCGCCGGCCAAATCAATGGCACTACAGGCTACGAAGAAGCTGCCGCTCAAGGATTGCTGGCGGGGATCAACGCGGCACTACAGGCAAAAGACGAAGAAAGCTGGTGTCCGCGCCGCGATGAAGCCTATCTGGGCGTGCTGGTGGATGATCTGACCACACGCGGTGTGTCGGAGCCGTATCGCATGTTCACCAGCCGTGCTGAGTACCGCTTACAGTTGCGAGAGGACAACGCAGATTTACGTCTGACGGAAACCGGACGCCGTCTTGGAATGATAGACGATGTTCGCTGGGAAGCATTCGAGTTGAAACGAGAATCTATCGCCCGAGAACAAGAGCGGCTTAAATCCATTTGGGTTAATCCAAAAACCCTGACGCAGGAAGACGCCGAACGAGTTTTGGGCAAAGCAATTGAACGCGAATATGCTTTATATGAGCTGTTGCGCCGCCCGGATGTAAACTATGCCAGCTTGATGACTCTGCCTGGAGCGGGTGAACCTGTAAGCGATGAGATCGTGGCAGAGCAAGTGGAAATCCAGGCTAAATATTTTGGCTATATCGAACGCCAGCGTGAAGAAATTGAGCGGCAGGAACACAACGAAAATCTGGCATTGCCATTAACCATGGATTACCGTACGGTACGTGGCCTGTCTATCGAAGTGCAACAGAAGCTGAATCAGCATAAACCGGAAACAGTAGGGCATGCAGCGCGAATTTCCGGTATGACACCCGCAGCGATTTCCTTGCTGTTGGTTCATTTGAAGCGAGGGTTTTGGGACGCCGAAAAAGAACGGCACAGCGCATGAGTTTGGCCCAAGAACTGGACGAAGGCATCGCGCAATTAGGCCTTGCAGTTACCTCAGAAACTCGGCAAAAACTGCTTGGTTATTTGGCCTTGTTGCAAAAATGGAACAAGGTTTATAACCTGACGGCAATTCGTAATGCCGAACAAATGGTAAGCCATCACTTACTTGATAGCCTTTCCATATTGCCACATTTGTGGCCTGGACGCTGGCTGGATGTGGGATGTGGAGCGGGCTTACCTGGAGTAGTACTGGCACTCATGCAGCCGGAATGGAGCTTTACGTTGCTGGATAGCAACAGCAAAAAAACCGGTTTTGTATGGCAGGCTGTAATTGAGTTGGGGTTGCGCAATGTAAGCGTTTGTTGCGCACGAGTGGAAAGCTGGCAGCCGGAGGAGAGATTCGATGGCATCCTTTCCCGTGCCTTTGCCGAAACTGCGCAATTCACAACGTTAACACGTCGCCTGCTTACACCTAATGGACGCTGGGCTGCCATGAAGGGGATACCTGAACAGGAGTTGGGACGGTTGCCTGCAGATGTTGAGGTGGAAAAGATAGTTCCATTGCAAGTGCCAGGACTGGAAGCAGCGCGCTGCCTGGTTATATTGAAAGCGATTTGAACATGGCGAAAATACTGGCGATCACCAATCAAAAAGGCGGGGTGGGGAAAACCACCACCACAGTTAATCTGGCCGCCAGCTTGGCGGCTATGAAAAAGAGGGTGTTGCTGGTGGATCTTGACCCTCAGGGAAATGGCACCATGGGTAGCGGAATAGAAAAGCGTGATCTGACGGCCACGGTCTATCACCTGTTGCTGGGAAGCAAAACCTTGCCGGAAGTCCGCCAGCATTCAGTGGTGGGGAAATACGATGTGTTACCTGCCAACCGTGAATTGGCGGGTGCCGAAATCGAAATGGTGGATTTGCAGCAGCGCGAAACCCGGCTCAGGGATGCTTTGCAAACGGTGATGGAAGAATACGATTATATTCTGATAGATTGCCCACCTGCGCTGAACCTGCTCACATTGAATGGCCTGTGTGCAGCCCGTTCCGTGATGATACCGATGCAATGCGAATACTACGCACTGGAAGGCTTGAGCGATCTGGTGAATACGATACGTAAAGTGCGCGCCCACCTCAATCCCCATCTGGAAATTGAGGGTTTGCTGCGCACAATGTTTGATCCCCGTAACGCCCTGGCACAGCAGGTATCAGAACAGTTGCAACAGCATTTTGGCGAGAAAGTTTATCGCACTGTAGTTCCGCGCAATGTGCGGCTGGCGGAGGCACCCAGTTATGGTTTGCCCGTGCTGTACCACGACAAGGCATCCAAGGGTTCACAAGCCTATTTGGCGTTGGCTGGCGAATTACTCAACAACTCGGCTCAATAAATGAGGAAATGAAATGGTAAAAGCAAACAAGGGATTGGGGCGAGGTCTGGATGCATTGCTGTCGGGTAATGCCAAGGAAACAGACGATGTATTACGAGAGCTGAAAGTTGGACAGCTCAAGCCAGGCAAATATCAGCCACGCACTCATATGGACGAAGTGTCGCTCAATGAGTTGGCTGCTTCAATCAAGGAGCAAGGTGTAATTCAGCCCATCCTGGCGCGCATGCTGTCGGATGATAGTTACGAAATCATTGCCGGAGAACGTCGTTGGCGAGCTGCACAACTTGCAGGGTTGAACCAAGTGCCGGTGCTGGTGCGAAAAGTAGCGGACAACGCTGCTCTGGCTATGGCGCTTATAGAAAACATTCAGCGCGAAAACTTGAATCCTCTTGAAGAGGCTGCCGGTATTCAACGATTAATTCATGAATTCAAAATGACGCACCAATCTGCGGCCGATGCGGTGGGGCGTTCACGTAGTGCGGCAAGCAATTTGCTGCGCCTGCTCAAGCTGCCGCAACCAGTACAATCCATGTTAATGGATGGCCGACTGGACATGGGGCATGCGCGTGCACTGCTATCGCTGGATGGCGCACATCAAATTACGGCGGCCAACAAAATTGCAACCGCCGGGCTGTCGGTGCGCGAAGCGGAAAAACTAGCGCAAGATTGGCTGAGCCCCGCGCCAAAACACCAGAAACCACACCTAAGCCGTGATGCAGCCAGATTGCAGGAAAAATTAGCGGACCATCTCGGAACCAAAGTAACGATACAGCATAAGGCAAAAAACGCGGGCAAACTGGTAATCGAATATACATCATTGGATCAGCTAGACGGCATACTTGCAAAGATGGGTGTCAGTAAGGATAGTTGACTATGTTTGACAGTCTTTCAATATATTGTTACGATTCAGGGCTGAGTTGAGCGGTCATCATGCGTTTTGAATACCGCCGGTTGATCGGATTGCAGGGCGCGATGGTAATGCTCGGCACGATCACCACCTATTTTTTTGTTACCCCCCAAGCGGCCAGATCAGTTGCATATGGCAGTTGCATCGCCTTGATCGGCACCTTGTTTCTCGCTTGGCGACTCAAGCAGGGCGAAAGCAAGGAAAGCTCGAATGCAGAGTGGCATTTGCGACAGGCTTATCGGACTGCGATAGAGCGGTTCGTATGGGTAGCGGTGATGCTGGCTATTGGCTTCGGGATATTGAAACTTGCGCCGGTCTGGGTGCTGGCAGGATTTGTGACAGGGCAGGCTGCGTGGCTGTTGGTTCCCGTTTGGACAAGATGGAAAACGGGTTTGAATAAGATCGAGAATACAAAATGACGACTGAAGCGCTGACTTCTACAGAGTACATCAGGCATCACTTGCAAAACCTGACTTGCGGCATGCACGAAGGTGCGCTTCATTGCGCCCATAGTGCTGAAGAAGCGAAGGAGATGGGTTTCTGGGCGTTGAACGTAGATACGTTGGGCATGTCGTTAGTGTTGGGTGTAGTATTTCTGGTTCTGTTTCGTAGTGTTGCGAAGCGTGCGGCAGAAGGCGTTCCGACCGGAGCACAGAATTTCGTGGAATGGATAATCGAGTTTATCGATAACAGTGTGCGCGGCTCATTCACCGGACGCAGCGCGCTCGTTGCGCCGTTGGCGTTGACCATTTTCATCTGGATTTTCCTGATGAATCTGATGGATCTGATCCCTGTAGATTACGTTCCGCAACTGGCTGAACATCTTGGTCTCGGACATTTCAAGGTGGTGCCTTCCACCGATCCAAACGCCACTATAGGTATGGCAATCGGCGTATTTTTCCTGGTGATTTTCTACAGCATCAAGATCAAGGGCCTCGGTGGTTTTATCGGCGAACTGACGCTGCAACCATTCGGCAAGTTTGGCCTGCCATTCAATATTTTTCTGGAAGTGGTCAACCTGATTGCCAAGCCGGTCTCGCTGGCATTGCGTTTGTTCGGCAACATGTACGCTGGCGAAATGATTTTTATTCTGATCGCCTTGCTGCCGTTCTATCTGCAATGGACGCTGTCCCTGCCATGGGCGATCTTCCATATTCTGATCGTTACCTTGCAGGCATTTATTTTCATGACGCTGACCATCGTTTATCTGGACATGGCGCATCAGGAACACCACTAACCGTATTCATTTTCAATTTTTTCAATAGGAGACTTAAAGATGGAACTCGCAACCCCCCTGCTCTATATCGCCGGCGCATTGATGATGGGCCTTGGCGCCCTTGGCGCGTCTGTGGGCATCGGCATTCTGGGCGGTCGTTTTCTGGAAGGTGCTGCACGCCAGCCGGAACTGATCCCGATGCTGCGTACCCAGTTCTTCGTGGTCATGGGCCTGGTCGATGCGGTGCCGATGATTGCGGTCGGTCTGGCCATGTATGTCCTGTTCGCGGTAGCGAAGTAATCGGGGCACAAGCCCTCAACAAAAACGGATTGAGGTTTTTGCATGAACATTAATGCGACCCTGCTGGGCCAGACGATCATGTTCGCCATGTTCGTATGGTTCTGCATGAAATTTGTGTGGCCGCCCATTATCGCGGCACTGGAAGCGCGCAAGAAACAGATCGCCGATGGTCTGGCTGCTGCCGAACGCGGCAAGCATGACTTGGAGTTGGCTGCCAAGCGTTCTGCCGAAGTTCTGCGCGAAGCCAAGGAAAAGGCTGCCGAGATCATTTCTGCAGGCGACAAGCGCGCCAGCGAAATCGTCGAAGAAGCCAAAGCCAAGGCTGAGGTGGAAGCAAGCAATATACTGGCTCGTGCCAATTCGGAGATAGAGCAGGAAGTATTCCGCGCCCGGGAGCAATTGCGCACCCAGGTTTCCTCCGTTGCATTGGCGGGCGCAGGCAAGATACTGAGCCGCGAGATTGATGCCAAGGCACATAATGACCTGCTCGAGAAGCTGGTAGCGGAAATCTGATCGCCATGGCCGAAGCTATTACTATTGCCCGTCCTTACGCCCAAGCCGCTTTCGACCAAGCGTGTAAGCTTGGCGACCTGAAAGGTTGGTCGGAGATGCTGCAAACGGCCGCAGAAGCCGTGCTCAACCCGGAAGTTCACGCGGCCATCACCAGCCCGCGCGTGATTCACAGCCAGCTCGAGAATTTGATGTTGGCATTGTGCGGGAACAAGCTTGGCATCCCCGGACAAAACTTCATCAAGCTGTTGGTCGAGAGCCAGCGTCTGGGCGTGTTGCCGGAAATCGCCGCAGCATTCGAAGTGATGCGTGCCGAAGCGGAGAAAAGCGTAGATGTCGTGGTGACATCCGCCTTCGATCTGAGCGAAGCGCAAAAACAAAAGATCGCCGCAGCGATGAAAATACGTATGGGCCGGGAAATCAGGCTCAGTTGCGAAACGAACCAAGAGCTTCTGGGCGGCATAGTCATCCGTGCCGGAGACAAAGTAATAGACGGTTCCGCGCGCACCAAACTTTCCGAGCTGGCAAACGCGCTGGCTTGATGACAGATTTATCGAAATGAGGAAAAGCAGATGAAGCTCAACCCTTCTGAAATTAGTGATTTGATCCGCAGCCGCATTGAAAACTTCGAGGCGCTGACGCAAGCTCGTACTGAAGGTACGGTGGTCAGCGTAACCGATGGTATCGTGCGTGTTCACGGTTTGTCCGACGTGATGCAGGGTGAAATGCTGGAGTTTCCCGGCAACACATTTGGCCTTGCGCTGAACCTGGAACGTGATTCCGTGGGTGCCGTGGTGCTGGGCGAATACGAACACATCACCGAAGGCGATACGGTCAAGTGTACCGGTCGCATTCTGGAAGTGCCAGTCGGTCCCGAATTGCGCGGTCGCGTGGTAAATGCCTTGGGCCAACCCATAGATGGCAAGGGTCCGATCAACGCCAAGATGACCGACAAGGTCGAGAAGGTGGCGCCAGGCGTGATCGCACGTAAATCTGTTGACCAACCCGTGCAAACCGGTCTGAAATCGATCGACTCTATGGTGCCTATCGGTCGTGGCCAGCGCGAGCTGATTATCGGCGATCGCCAGACCGGCAAGACTGCCGTTGCGGTGGACACTATCATTAACCAGAAAGGTCAGAACATGACCTGTATCTATGTTGCGATTGGCCAGAAAGCTTCGACCATCGCCAACGTAGTGCGCAAGCTGGAAGAGCACGGTGCGATGGGCTACACCATCGTGGTTGCCGCCACCGCGTCCGACTCCGCAGCGATGCAATTCCTGGCGCCATATGCCGGTTGCACCATGGGTGAATATTTCCGTGATCGCGGCGAAGATGCACTGATTGTGTATGACGATCTGACTAAACAAGCTTGGGCGTATCGCCAGATTTCCCTGTTGCTGCGCCGCCCGCCGGGTCGCGAAGCCTATCCCGGCGACGTGTTCTATCTGCACTCCCGTCTGCTGGAGCGTGCCGCGCGCGTAAATGCCGAGTATGTCGAAGCCTTCACCAAAGGTGAAGTCAAAGGCAAGACTGGCTCGCTCACCGCATTGCCCATCATCGAAACTGCTGCTGGCGACGTATCCGCCTTCGTGCCGACCAACGTGATCTCGATCACCGACGGCCAGATCTTCCTGGAAACCGACTTGTTCAATTCCGGTATTCGTCCTGCTATCAACGCCGGTATTTCGGTATCGCGTGTGGGCGGTGCAGCGCAGACCAAAGTCATCAAGAAGCTGGGCGGCGGCGTTCGTCTGGCGCTGGCGCAATATCGTGAACTGGCTGCGTTTGCACAGTTCGCATCCGACCTGGATGAGGCGACCCGTAAGCAACTGGAGCGTGGCCGTCTGGTGACCGAGCTGATGAAACAATTGCAATACTCGCCTATGTCTGTAGCCGAGATGGCTGTGACTTTGTTTACGGTCAACAAAGGTTTCTTCGACGATGTGGAAGTGAAAAAAGCATTGGCTTTCGAATCGGCCTTGCTCGCTTTCCTCAAGTCTAAGCATGCAACCATCATGGATGCCATCCAGTCCAGCAAGGACTTGTCTGGCGACAATGAAAAGGCGCTGACCGCAGCGGTCGAGGAATTCAAATCCACGGGCGTTTACTAAGCCGGAGTAAGCTATGGCAGGCAGTAAAGAAATACGCGCCAAGATCAAGAGCGTAGAAAATACGCGCAAGATTACACGCGCCATGGAAATGGTAGCCGCATCCAAAATGCGCAAGGCGCAAGAACGGATGCGCGCAGCACGCCCCTATGCGGAAAAAATCCGTCAGGTATGCAGCCATCTGGCGCATGCACATCCGGAATACAAGCACCCATTCCTGGTCAAGCGCGATGCGATCAAAAACGTCGGCATGATCGTCATCACTTCTGATAAAGGGCTGTGTGGGGGTCTGAACACCAACGTCCTGCGCTTGGTGGTGAACCGCATGAAGGAATGGGAAGGCGAAGGCAAGGGTATCAGCGTGTGCCCGATCGGTAACAAGGGTTACGGTTTCATGTCGCGCGTCGGGGCCGAGGTGAAATCGCACTTGACCGGATTGGGTGATACCCCGCATGTCGAAAAACTGATAGGCGCGGTCAAGGTCATGCTGGATGCTTATGTCGCTGGCGAAGTAGATGCGATCTATATTGGCTATAACCGTTTCATCAATACCATGAAACAGGAAGTCACCGTGGAACAACTGTTGCCGCTCTCCGGAGAAAGCCTGGAACCAGTTAGCGGCGCCACTTGGGATTACATCTACGAACCGGATGCCAAGGAAGTCGTGGACGAGTTGCTGGTACGCTACATAGAGTCGCTGGTCTATAACGCCGTAACCGAAAATATGGCTTCGGAACAGAGCGCGCGCATGGTGGCGATGAAAGCGGCTTCCGACAACGCGAAGAGCGTCATCGGCGAACTCAAACTGGTTTACAACAAGGCGCGTCAGGCCGCGATCACGAAGGAAATTTCGGAGATCGTAGGCGGAGCGGCGGCAGTTTAACGTGATACTCGCGTAGCGAGCCTTTGCCCCCCTCGCCCGCTTGCGGGAGAGGGCCGTGGAGAGGGAATAAAGAATCAACGTAAATAGGGAATCTTGAAATGAGTCAAGGAAAAATTGTTCAGTGTATCGGTGCGGTGGTGGACGTTGAATTTCCACGCAACTCGATGCCTAAAGTTTATGATGCCTTGCTGGTGCAGGACGATGCGACTTCCGTTGCTGAAAAAGGCCTGACGCTGGAAGTGCAACAGCAAATCGGCGACGGCGTGGTGCGCACCATCGCCATGGGTTCCTCCGATGGTTTGCGTCGCGGAATGCTGGTAAGCAACACAGGTTCGCAGATCAGCGTGCCCGTCGGTGTCGGTACCCTGGGCCGTATCATGGACGTGCTGGGCCGCCCGATCGATGACGCTGGTGAAGTCCAGTGTGAAGAGCGCCGCGCGATCCACCAGAAAGCACCCAAGTTCGATGAGCTATCTCCTTCGGTGGATTTGCTGGAAACCGGTATCAAGGTGATCGATCTGGTATGCCCGTTCGCCAAGGGCGGCAAGGTCGGCCTGTTCGGCGGCGCTGGCGTGGGCAAGACCGTGAACATGATGGAACTCATCAATAATATCGCCAAGCAGCACAGCGGTTTGTCGGTGTTCGCCGGTGTGGGTGAGCGTACCCGCGAAGGTAACGACTTCTACCACGAAATGAAGGACTCCAACGTGCTGGACAAAGTTGCAATGGTGTTCGGCCAGATGAACGAGCCGCCCGGCAACCGTCTGCGCGTGGCGCTGTCCGGCCTGACCATGGCCGAGAAGTTCCGCGATGAAGGCCGCGACATTTTGTTCTTCGTGGACAACATCTACCGCTACACCTTGGCCGGAACCGAAGTGTCCGCGCTGCTGGGTCGTATGCCTTCCGCTGTGGGTTATCAACCGACACTGGCTGAGGAAATGGGCCGTTTGCAGGAACGTATTACCTCCACCAAGGTTGGTTCGATCACTTCGATCCAGGCCGTATATGTGCCTGCCGACGACTTGACCGATCCGTCTCCCGCAACTACCTTCCTGCACCTCGACTCTACCGTCGTGTTGTCGCGCGACATCGCCTCGCTGGGTATCTACCCCGCAGTTGATCCGCTGGATTCCACGTCGCGCCAGCTCGACCCGCTGGTGGTTGGCGAAGAACATTACTCCGTCGCTCGCGGCGTGCAGCAAACCCTGCAACGCTACAAGGAACTGCGTGACATCATCGCGATTCTGGGCATGGACGAACTCGCGCCGGAAGACAAGCTGGCCGTGGCGCGCGCGCGCAAGATCCAGCGTTTCCTGTCGCAACCGTTCCACGTGGCTGAAGTGTTCACCGGCAGCCCTGGCAAGTACGTGACCTTGAAGGACACCATCAAGGGTTTCAAGGGCATCGTCAATGGCGAATATGATCACCTGCCAGAGCAGGCGTTCTACATGGTTGGCGGCATCGAAGAAGCCGTCGAAAAAGCCAAGACGCTGCAATAAGCCAAACGTTAAAGGTATTCAGACATGGCATTAACCGTACACGTGGACGTGGTAAGCGCCGAGAAGTCATTGTTCTCGGGCTTGGTGGAGGTCGTCATCGCTCCTGGCCAGATGGGTGAGCTCGGTATCTATCCGCGCCACGCTCCGCTACTCACGCGCATCAAGCCTGGTTCAGTGCGGCTCAAATTGCCGAATCAAGAACAGGAAGAACTGATCTATGTGTCCGGCGGCATGCTGGAAGTGCAACCCAATGTCGTTACCATCCTGGCTGATACCGCGATACGCGGCGCCGATCTGGATGAAGCGCGCGCACTTGAAGTCAAGCGTGCAGCGGAAGAGGCCATGCAGAATCGCGCTTCCGACATGGACTACGCACAGGCCCAGGCTGAGTTGATCGAAGCGGTGGCGCAATTGCAAGCGATCCAGAAGTTGCGCAAGCCGTCGCATTAACATGGCTTGAACCGCGCTAAAAAGCAGCTTTGGCTGCTTTTTTAGTTTGTGGGTCCAGATGAAGCAGTACATCCGTATAAGCTATAATCCGCCATCTTCAGAAGACCCGCCATGAACTCGCTGAACATCGTCATTCTTGCTGCCGGAAAAGGCACGCGCATGCATTCTGATAAACCCAAGGTGTTGCATTCCTTGGCAGGTCGCCCATTGTTGCAACATGTGCTGGATGCCGCTGCTGAACTTGCTCCTGATAATATCTGCGTGGTGTATGGGCATGGTGGGGAAGCTGTGCCGCAGGCGATGGCGCGCTATGAAGCCGCGTTCGTTTTGCAGGAGCCACAGCTCGGTACTGGACATGCCGTGCAACAAGCGTTGCCACAATTGGCCGACCATAGTTTGACGCTGGTACTATATGGTGATGTACCGCTTATTCAGCCGATTACTTTGCGGCACCTGTTCAACACGCCGGATGCTTTGAACTTGCTAACCGTCAAACTCGAACATCCAACCGGTTATGGACGTATCGTGTGCGATGAAGCAGGTAATGTTAAACGTATCGTCGAAGAAAAAGATGCTACACCGGAGCAACGCACCATAGTCGAAGTGAATACCGGCATTATGGCGGTTCCTACGCGTTTGTTGCGCACCTGGCTTTCCCGGCTGAGCAACAATAATGCCCAAGGTGAATACTACCTTACCGATGTTGTCGGTATGGCGGTACAGGAAGGCATTCCGGTACACACGGTGCAGCCGGTACATCAATGGGAAGTCGAAGGCGTCAACAGCAAGATGCAATTGGCTTCGCTGGAGCGCGTCTGGCAACGCACGCATGCACATCAGTTATTGGAGCAGGGTGTTACATTGGCCGATCCTGAGCGCATAGATGTGCGTGGCAAGCTGATGTGTGGACGCGATGTCGAGATCGATGTCGGCTGCGTGTTCGAGGGCGAAGTGCATCTGGGCAACAACGTGCGCATAGGGGCTTACAGCGTGATCCGCGACAGCCATATTGCTTCCGGGACACACATTGAGCCCTATAGCCATATCGCCCAGGCCGAGATCGGAGACAACTGCCGCATCGGGCCTTATGCGCGCATACGCCCTGGAACGAAATTGCACAACGGCGTGCACATCGGCAACTTCGTCGAAATAAAGAACAGCGAAATTGCGGCGAACAGCAAGGCCAACCACCTGAGCTATATCGGTGATACAACCATGGGCAGCCGCGTCAATATCGGTGCGGGCACCATCACCTGCAACTACGATGGCGCGAACAAATTCCGCACCGTCATCGAGGACGATGTATTCATCGGCTCGGACACACAACTGGTCGCACCGGTAAAAATCGGACGCGGCACGACCATAGGTGCAGGCTCCACCATTACACGCGATACGCCGGAGGGCGAACTGACTTTGTCGCGTTCAAAACAGCTTACGGTTGCGGGATGGAAGCGGCCAGTGAAGGAAAAAAAATAGCATGTGCGGAATCGTAGGCGCAGTCGCGCAACGCAATGTCGTTCCAGTCTTGTTACAAGGTTTGCTGCGGCTCGAATATCGCGGTTATGACTCGGCTGGGCTGGTGGTGGTCAATCACAATCAACTGGAGCGCGTGGTAAGCACCGGGCGCGTGGCCGAGCTGTCGGAAAAGACCATTCATACCAGCGGACATCTCGGCATCGCGCATACGCGCTGGGCCACCCATGGCGTGCCGAGCGAACGCAACGCGCATCCGCATATCAGTAGCGGCCAGATTGCCGTCGCCCACAATGGCATCATCGAGAACTACGAAGAGCTGCGCACGCGCTTGAGCGCACAGGGCTACACATTCGCTTCCGATACCGACACCGAGGTTATCGCGCACCTGATTCACAGCCACTACGCGCGCGGCATCAGCTTGCTGGGCGCAACACAGGCCGCTCTTGCCGAGTTAGTCGGCGCTTACGCCATTGGCGTAGTGGCGGCGGACAACCCACAGCAATTGATAGGTGCACGCAAAGGCAGCCCACTGCTTTTGGGCGTGGGCGAAATCGAACATTTCATCGCTTCCGATGCATCGGCCTTGTTGCAGGTCACCAAAAACATGGTGTATCTGGAAGAGGGCGACGTGGTCGAAGTCGGTCTGCACGGCTACCGGATTTTCAATGCACAGGGAGAAGCGGCACAGCGCCCGGTGCATGTCAGCGAGTTGACCAACGAGAGCGTGGAACTGGGCGAGTACCGCCACTACATGCAGAAGGAGATCCACGAACAGCCGCAGGCTTTGGCCAACACGCTGGAATCCGTGTGCAACAGCCAATCGCTGATCCCGGGCATTTTCGGCGCGGAAGCGGCGGCGACTTTTGCCGACATCGACAGCATTCTCATCCTCGCCTGCGGCACCAGCAACCATGCCGGACAGGTAGCGCGTTACTGGCTGGAAGAGATCGCGGGCATCCCGTGCAATGTCGAGATCGCCAGCGAATACCGCTACCGCGTGAGCGTGGTCAACCCGAAAACGTTGGTGGTGACCATCTCGCAATCGGGCGAAACTGCCGACACCATGGCCGCGTTGAACCATGCCAAGTCCATCGGTCACCTGCATACGCTATCCATCTGCAACGTGCCGGAGAGCGCATTGGTGCGCGCTTCAAAGTTGCGCATGCTGACACGCGCCGGTCCCGAGATCGGTGTCGCTTCCACCAAAGCCTTCACCACGCAACTGGCCGCGTTGTTCCTGCTCACCCTGATCCTCGCCAAGCAGCGCGGCAGATTGAGCCAAGAGGCAGAACAGAAACATCTGCATGACCTGCGCCACTTGCCTGCCGCCGCCCAAGCCGTGTTGAATCTGGAGCCGCAGATCGCCGAACTGGCCAAGCATTTTGCCGACAAACATCACGCCCTGTTCCTGGGGCGCGGCCTGCATTACCCGATCGCGCTCGAAGGCGCGCTCAAGCTCAAGGAAATTTCCTACATCCACGCCGAAGCCTATCCCGCCGGGGAACTCAAGCACGGCCCGCTGGCGCTGGTGGATCAGGACATGCCGGTCATCGCCGTTGCGCCCAACGATGCGCTTCTGGAAAAACTCAAATCCAATTTGCAGGAAGTCCGCGCGCGCGGCGGAGAGTTATATGTATTCGCCGATGCCGATACGCGCATCCACTCCAGCGACGGCGTACACCGGATGCAAATGCCCGAACACGCGGGATATTTAAGCCCTATTCTGCACACCATCCCGTTGCAACTGTTGGCATATTACGTTGCATTGCAAAAGGGAACGGATGTGGACAAGCCCCGCAATCTTGCGAAGTCAGTCACGGTTGAGTGACGGTAGCAAAGAGAGTTTCGGAAACCTGCGGTTCTACCCCCTCCCTACCCCTCCCCCTTGCAGGGGGAGGGGTAGGGAGGGGGTAGAAGCCTTAGAAGCCAATACCACCATCCCCCGAACTTTGGAGACGCTTCAATGGCGGTCATCGCCGTATTCAATCAAAAAGGTGGGGTGGGCAAGACGACCACCTGCCTCAACATCACCGCCATGCTGGCCATCGCGCGGCGCAGTCCTATTGCGCTGGATATGGATCCGCAAGGGCACTTGAGCCTGGCCAGCGGTTTGAGAAGTGCGCAGGTAAGGCAAGATGGAATGCTGGCTTTTTTCAAAGATCAGACCCCGTTGGCCAAACTGTTGCACGACACCCCGAAGGGCTGGCAGATCATTCCGGCCTCGCTCGAACTGTCCAAGGTGGATGCGCTTTATGGCAACGATCCGAAAGTAGCAACCCTGTTGAGACAAGGTTTACAAGAAGAGTTGGCGCTTACCGGAGGCCCCATCCTGATAGACTGTTGCCCGATGTTGGGTGTGCTCACGCTCAATGCTTTGCTGGCTTCGGACCGGGTGTTGATCCCTGTTTCGGCAGATTTCCTTTCCCTGCAAGGCGTGTACCGCCTGGACACCGCGCTCAACGTGCTGGAGCAGAAATTGCAGCGCACATTCGAGCGGCGCATCGTGGTGACGCGCTTCGATGTGCGGCGCAAGAGTTCGCAGGAAATATACGAAAAACTCAAAGCCCGTTACGGCAACTTGGTGTGCAACACGCGCATCCGCGAGAACGTCGCGCTGTCCACCAGTCCCATGCATGGGCAGGATGTGTTCGCCCACGCTCCGAACAGCCTCGGTGCAGTGGACTACAAGGCACTCACGGGGGAACTGGTTATGAGCGGATTCTTTGAAGAACGGCAAAAGTCGCCAGGCCAATAAGCACGGCGATTAACACTCCCAGCAAGCGGTTGCGCCGCTTGTGCTGCTCCAGCAACTCTCCCAGCAACACCTCGACCTGTGTCAGTGGATTCTCGTTCAAACGTTGATGCAGCAGGCGCGGCAATTGCGGCAGCAGCGTGGCGTAATGCGGTGCTTCGGCTTTGAGCGTCTTGAGGAAACCACGCCAACCAACTTGTTCGCTCATCCAGCGTTCCAGCCAGGGCTTGGCAGTCTTCCACAGATCGAGTTCGGGATCGAGTTGCAGCCCCAGCCCTTCGATGTTGAGCAGCGTCTTTTGCAGCAGCACGAGTTGCGGCTGCACTTGAATACCGAAGCGGCGTGATGTCTGGAACAGGCGCAACAGTACGCGTCCGAACGACACTTCGCGCAGCGGCTTATCGAAGATTGGCTCGCACACCGCGCGAATCGCCGCCTCCAGCTCATCCACGCGCGTCTCCTTTGGTGCCCAGCCGGACTCGATGTGCACCTCGGCCACGCGCTTGTAGTCGCGACGGAAGAAGGCAATGAAATTCTGCGCCAGGTAATGCTTGTCGGTGTCGGTGAGCGTACCCATGATGCCGAAGTCCAGTGCAATGTAGCGCCCATCGCGCGCTACCTGCACGTTGCCGGGATGCATGTCGGCGTGGAAAAAACCGTCGCGGAACACCTGGGTGTAAAAAATCTCCACGCCGTTCATCGCCAGCTTCGGGATGTCCACTCCCTCCGCGCGTAGCGCATCCACCTGGCTCACCGGCAGTCCGTTCATGCGCTCCATCACCATCACCTCGGTCGCGCACCAGTCCCAGTACACCTCCGGCACCAGCAACAGGTTGGAGCTGGCGAAATTGCGCTTGAGCTGGCTGGCATTCGACGCTTCGCGCATCAAATCCAGTTCGTCGTACAAATGCTTCTCGAATTCTGTCACCACCTCGCGCGGCTTGAGCCGCTTGCCGTCTTCCCACCAGCGTTCCAGCAGCCCGGCGCAGATGTCCAGCAGCGCCACGTCGTGCGCGATCACGTTCGCAATGCCGGGGCGCAGAATCTTCACCGCCACTTCGCGCCCGTCGGGCAGCATGGCGAAATGCACCTGCGCCACCGAAGCGCTGGCGATGGGCGTCTCGTCGAAATGCTTGAACACCTCGGACAGCTTCTTCTTGTAGATGCGCTCCAGCAGCGCCACCGCCTGCGCCGAAGGGAACGGCGGCACCTGGTCTTGCAGCTTGGCCAGTTCATCGGCAATGTCCTGTGGCATCAGGTCGCGCCGTGTCGAAAGCACCTGGCCGAACTTGACGAAAATCGGGCCGAGCTTCTCCAGCGCAAGGCGCAGACGCGCGGCGCGCGGCGTCTTGGTGTCGCGGAAGAACAGCAGCAGGTTGAGCGGCGCCAGAATCCAGCGCGTGCGTTTATGCGCGAGCAGAAACTCGTCCAGTCCGAAGCGCAGGATGATGAAAAGGATTTTCAGCAGGCGAAGTAAACGCATCACTTGGCTTTCAGCAATTGCTGGACACGTTGCTCCAAGCCATCCACCTCGTCGCGCAGCTTGTCCACCTGCCGCGCGAAGTCGGCAAGATGTGCGGGCTTGGCGATCAGCGGGCGTTCTTCAGTCCAGTATTCAGCGGCGGCCTGGGACAGGTTGAGCGCAGCGTCACGCACTTGCTGCTGCGCACCCTTAGCGAAGTTTACGATGCGCTCGGCGGCGATGTCGCCGGTGACGCGGCTCAAATCTTCCGCCGCATCCCAGCGCAGGTTGCGCACGAGGAAAAAAATTTCCTCGATCAGTGCGGCATCGCCGGTGGCGGCGATCTGTTCCAGCGCGGCTTCGTCGTTGAGCGCGAGGCGCGGCAGCAGCGACGGCGCGATCACCAGTTCCGCATCCGCGCTGGCGTCGGTTGCCGCCTCGCGCAGCGAGCCGTCCGTCTGGATGGTGCAGGCCAACGAGAATGGCACAATGCGGAAGCGAGCCGTCCTGCCGCTGAATTTCGCCAGCCGCTGCAACGCCCAGCCGCTCTGCGCGAGCAGGTGGTTGAGGGTGGCGATGGTTGGCTGGCTTAACATGGCTTTGCTTTTCTCCCGCTGTTGTAGGTCGGGCTTCGCCCTACATGGCATTACATTTAGTTAAGCAATCTGCTGAATCCCGCTCAACAGCCATACCGCTTTGTCGTCGCGCAGGTTCTTCTGCACATGCCACACTTCGTCGAAGTTCTCAGGCGCGCCGCCGTTTTCGTTCAACTGCCCTGTCATGCGTACGCTGGCGATGGCGTAATCGCCTTCGTTTGCCACTTCCAGCAGAGTCGTTTCTATCGTCAGCACGTCGGTCTTCTGCGGCGTGTTATCGCGCTCGCGGATTTGCATGGAGACTTCGGCGAACATTTCCGGCGTGGTGTATTCGCGGATATCGTCCAGATCCTTGCGGTCGTTCGCGGCCTGCAAACGGATGAACGAGGTCTTCGCGCTGCGCAAGAAAGCTTCCACCGGGAAATCGGCAGGGATGTTTGCGGCTGTTGCAACAGAGGCAGCAGCAGGCGCAGCCGAGCCTCCGCTCAACGGTTGCTGTACCGGCTCAGGCTGCGGCGCATAAGGCGCACCTGCTCCCGCATATTGCGTTGAAGCTGGTTGTTGTTTGCGGAACATCGAGATCAGGAACATCACCACTGCGGCAGCGGCCAACGCCATCAGGATGCCGCCCATCGCGCCGCCCAAGCCACCCAGACCGCCACCTGCGAACAGCGCGCCGAGTCCCGCGCCTAGCGCCAGACCAGCCAGAGGGCCCAGCCATCTGTTGCCCGCTGGTTGTGCAGGCGGAGTAGAAGGTGTCGTCGGTGTCGCTCCCGGAGCAGTGGGCGCAGGCGCAGCAGTCGGTGCTTTGGGTGCAGGTTGTGCGGTCATCGTGCGTTGCTTGCCGATGCTGCCACCGCCGCCGAAGCGTTTGGCTTCGGCATTTGCGGCGAGCAGGGAAAGGCAGGTCAGGACGATGGTGAAGAATAGCAAAAAACGTTTCATGTATTTCCTTGTGATTTAAGTGAAACAAAGCGGCTCGCAGTATAGCAAAGTGCCTGCACATTCATTGCACTCAGAATGGCGGTGCGCTCGTAAGGGATAACATTTTGCCGCAGCGCGGGTGAGTAAAGCTTAATGAACAAGCATGCAGCAGCAAGCGCATTGCTTCGTCGTTCCCGCGAAGGCGGGAACCCAGTAATTGAACTGGCTGGATGCCCGCCTGCGCGGGCATGACGGCACTGGAAAGTGGCGTTCCATACAAGCTATCTCCAAGGATCGGATGCCCGATGGCCGCGAGATGTACGCGCAATTGGTGGGTACGCCCGGTGACGGGTTCCAGTTCTACTCGGGAAGTATCCGTATCCGCATCGTATGCCAGTAAACGATAGCGCGTGAGCGAGGGCTTACCTGTGAGCATATCCACCTTCTGTTTCGGGCGGTTCGGCCAGTCGGAATTCAGCGGCAGATCAATCTCGTTTTCCGGGGATTCGAGCTTGCCCGTCACTACCGCCACATAACGTTTCGCAACCAGACGTTCGCGGAACATCTGTGAAAGGCGGCTCTGCATTTCGGCACCGCGCCCGAACACAATCAACCCGGAAGTGGCCATGTCGAGCCTGTGCACGATTAGCGCATCGGGGAATTCTTGTTGGACGCGTGAGGAGAGACAATCCTGCTTGTCCTCCCCGCGCCCCGGTACGGCCAACAGTCCGGCGGGTTTGTTCGCCACCAGCAATGCGTCGTTGCGGTGGATCAGGTCGAGGCTCAAGCCTTCCTCACAAACTCCGATTTCAGCGACATCGCGCCGATGCCGTCTATCTTGCAATCAATGTCATGGTCGCCCTCGACCAGGCGGATGTTCTTCACCTTGGTGCCGACCTTCACCACCAGCGACGAGCCCTTGACCTTCAGATCCTTGATCACGGTAATCGTATCGCCGTCGTTCAGCACATTGCCGGAGGCATCTTTGATCACGCGCTTTTCCTCCGCGCCTTCGGGTGCGGCATCCTTGCTCCATTCGTGCGCGCACTCGGGGCAGATGTACAGGCCGCCGTCTTCGTAGGTGAATTCGGAACTGCATTTGGGGCATTTGGGTAAAGTGCTCATGGTGTCTCCGGTGATTGATTGAAAAGAAAATGGTTGATGTCATAGGATGGGTGAAACCCATCAATTGAATTTCTATGGTGATGGGTTGCGCTACGCTTCACCCATCCTACGTGGACTTACAAGCTTTAATTTTAGCGTTGGTAAGCATTCTCTCGAGTTCGCGCAACACCTCTTCCGACGAAACATATTTGCCGCTTTGCATGGCTGCATCGCGCGAAGCCAACCCTCGTTCGATAAAGGCCTGCTGCGCAAGTTTTGATTCAATATCGCGCGGCGATGTTGGCATGTTGGATGTTTTCATGAGTGCGCGCAAACTGTGGTCTGTCCCCGATTGTTCCGTGTTTACTTGGAAACTTTATATAGCTCTTCAAAGGCGCTACCCGTCCATCGGTAATACACGGCGAAGTCACCGCGCCCAAGCTGGCACATGACATTGTCATCGTCACAACTCTGAGATTCAGCTTTGTCATCTGGTGGATCCGCCACAAAAAGCTGGCTGTCTGTGTAAAAAAGTGCTCCATTACCGGTGGAGAAGCTTGCCAGATAAATAGACCCGGTTTGTGCATTGATGATGGCCCACTGCTGGCATGGAGCACCACATCCCCAACTAATTGCGACGAAGTGACCGGCAAAATTTACTGGGGTGTCAGCGTAGCTTTCCCGGATGGTTGTCCGAAATCGCCATGCGTTAGTCATAGGCTTGAGGGCTGGTGACGCTTTGGATTCAACGCGGACTATTTCGGATGGAAAGTCTTTGAACTGCGGCGGCAAACCTGTTTCAGATGATGCAAGCGTAGGCCATGCAAACATGAACAAGGCGTATGCTACTGAAGCAGTTGCAACACGATTAGGTTTCATGTGCTGTTCAACCTAAATTCGACGTCATAGCTTATACCCCCGATGCACCGCCACCACCCCACCCGTCAGGTTGAAATACTCGACGCGCTCCAGCCCTGCCTCTTCCATCATCGTTTTCAATTCTTCCTGTCCCGGATGCATGCGTATGGACTCGGCGAGGTAGCGATAGCTGTCCGCGTCGCCTGCAATCATCTCGCCCATCTTCGGCAGCAGCTTGAACGAGTAAAGGTCGTAAGCCTTTTCCAGCGGCTTGGCGACTTTGGAGAATTCCAGCACGATCACGCGCCCGCCCGGCTTGAGCACGCGCTTCATCTCGCGCAGTGCGGCGTCTTTGTGCGTGACGTTGCGCAGGCCGAAGGCGATGCTGACGCAGTCGAAATAGTTGTCGGGGAAGGGCAGGTGTTCGGCGTCGCATTGCGCTACAGGAGTGGAGATACCGCCATCAAGTAGCCGGTCGCGGCCTACGCGCAGCATGGCGTTGTTGATGTCGGTGAGCACGACTTGTCCGCTCTCGCCGACCGCTTTCAAAAACAAGCGCGACAAATCCGCCGAGCCGCCCGCCACGTCGAGCACGCGCTGTCCTTTGCGCACGCCGCTCACGCTGATGGCAAAGCGCTTCCACACGCGATGCAGCCCGGCGGACATGAGATCGTTCATTACGTCGTATTTGCTCGCGACCGAAGTGAACACGCCCGCGACCTTCTTGGCTTTTTCTTCCTCGGCGACGGTCTCGAAACCGAAGTGTGTGGTTTTGCTCATGTCAGCTCCTTTGTAGACTGGCGGTGAGGTACGAACCCCAGCGAATATGCCGGGGTTCACGTTGCTCACCCCAGCCTACGGTTTAGCGGCTTTCGCCCGCTTCTTCCATCTGGCGCAAGTAATCCTGCCACATCGCATCCTGATTCTGGCCCAGCTTGTGCAGATATTCCCAGGTGTACAAGCCACTGTCGTGGCCGTCATCGAAGGTGATCTTGATGGCATAGCTGCCGGTCGGCTCGATCTCGGTCACATTCACGTTCTGCTTGCCGACCTGCAAGGTCTCCTGGCCGACGCCGTGGCCGCGCACTTCGGCGGAAGGCGAGTACACGCGCAGGAATTCGAATGGCAGGTGATAACGTGCGCCGTCGTCGAAGGCGATTTCGAGCGTCTTCGATTTCTGGTGCAGGACGATTTCGGTAGGGGTGGTCATGATGGTTACGTGGATTTCAATGGCGCATTATCGCAAGCGGTGGGGGATACATCAAATCTGTACGAAGATATGCAGCAAGACGCGTTAAAATGCGCCCACCATGATACATGCTACCCTCTCCCAAGTTGATCGCTACGCCGCGCTGCATCCGCTGTTCCCGCGCGCTTTCGAATACATACGCAACACCGATCTGCTGGCGCTCGCGCCGGGACGCTATCCCATCGTCGGTGACGATCTGTTCGTCATCGCAGAGAGCGTGCCGGGGCGCACACGTGCGGATGCGAAGCTGGAATGTCATAGGCGCTACATAGATATACAGCTCGTGCTGCAAGGCACGGACGAAATGGGCTGGAAGGCGCTGGTGGATTGCCGCGAGCCGGTCAGCGATTACAGCGAGGAGAAGGACATCCAGTTCTTCCGCGATGCGCCTGCAACGTGGATAACCACGCAGCCCGGCGCGTTCTGTATCTTCTTCCCGGAGGATGCGCATGCGCCGCTGGTTTCTGCCGGGCTGGTGCGCAAGGTCATTTTCAAGATCGCAGCGGAATGAACGGTTTTCCCTGTAGCGTTCATTAAGATACGGCGGCCCCGATTCGCTGCTATTTTCCTGATGCAGTTTTCTTCGTTATAGCAGGGGATTTGCTTTGCTCTACCTTGTCGCTCAAGGTTTGAATTTGGGCTTCCTGTTCGGCAAGCTGCGCCATCCGTTCCGAAAGCAATTTCTCATTTTCTTCAAGCAGGGTGGTCTTCGCGGATAGCTGGGCGTCTTTTTCAGCAAGATTGGTGGCTTGTTCCGCCAGCTGTGCCGTCTTCTCGGTGAGCTGGGAGGTTGCCTCTGAAAGTAAGGCTTTTGTTTCGGTTAGCTGTGCGTCGGTCTGTTCCAGACGTTTTTCCAGATCCTGAATATGGCTACCGAGAGACTGTTCGGATTTTTGCAGGCCTTCTCTGGATTTCTTGAACTCCCCGGCCAACCGGGTGATTTCTATCGCCTGGAATTTAATCGGCTGGTCACGCAAGTCCCGTTGGCCCAAAGTGTTGGCGATGTTGGACAGACGTTCCTCTTCCTCTAATACGATATCTTCCGCAGAAGTCTTCAACTGGTTTTGCAGTGCGATCACTTGTTCGTTCACGTAGTATGCGTGACGCGCGGCAAAGAGTGCTTTATTGCCGCTGGCCTGGGTCAATTCACTGTTGTGAGGGGTTTGCGCGATGAGCCTTTCGGTTTCCTGGTAAGCGAGGGTTGCTGCCGCAAGAGTAATTGGTACCTGCTTCTCGCCATTTTTTTTCAGGGTATCCTGAATGATCAGGTCGGACTCATGCAGGATGGCGTATTGAACGGATTTAATGTCCAGCGCCTTCAAGTGCCGGATCAGTTCCTCCTCCTTGTCCTTGCTGATCGTATCCGCTTTTCCCAGTTCGACTTTCTTGATCAGGATCAAGAATTCGTCGATACAGTCGTGATACTCATCAGGGTAACTGTTATCGGCAGAGAACGTATCCAGCCAGTGCTTTATCGCAAGTTCTGCGGCGAAGCGATCCTTCACGACGCTCATAATGGCCTGCCCTTTCTCGAGCAGGGCATCGCCCCTTGCCAGGTCGCCGATCAAATCCTCCTTGGATTCATCCTGAAGGGACTTGCGACTGTTGAGTGCGATGTCTGAAGCCTCAAGAAAATAATCCGGGGCCAGGAGTGGCATGCCGGCTTTCCTGGCGCCAACGATATGGCGCTCAAACATGACGATGGCATCTCTTGGAGGAAGCGCCCTGTAACTATCCAGAGTATCGGTAGAGGCGGTGACGGTCTTATCCACGGTGGTAGCACAGCCCGCTACCAGCAAACCAAGCAAGCCTCCAAAAAGAAGAACCCGGATCGGGTGGCTAGTTGTACGCATGATTATTGCTCCAATCCAGTGTTGCCGATCAAACGATTTGGTGGGACTGGTTGATTGGGCTCATCTGGCTATAGGCCTTCATCGAGCGCCATATCTCCCTCATTGATCACGTCACCCAATTCAAGATTCTTGAAGCTGAACAGACTGCCATCGAGCAGATGCGAGGGTTTGACGTTCTGCATCGCGGTGAAGATGGTCTGCGTGCGCCCCGGATACTGGCGCTCCCATTCGTGCAGCATCTGCTTGATGTTCTGGCGTTGCAGGTTCTCCTGCGAGCCGCACAGGTTGCACGGGATGATAGGGAATTCCATGCCGCGCGCGAATTTTGCGATGTCCTTCTCGGCACAGTAGGCCAGCGGGCGGATCACGATGTGGTCGCCTTTGTCGGTGACCAGCTTGGGCGGCATGGCTTTAAGCTTGCCGCCGAAAAACATGTTCAGGAATAGCGTCTCTATCATGTCGTCGCGATGATGGCCCAGTGCGATCTTGTTCGCGCCGAGTTCGCCCGCCACCTTGTAGATAATGCCCCGGCGCAGACGCGAACACAGCGAGCAGGTGGTTTTGCCTTCGGGGATTTTTTCCTTGACGATGGAATAGGTGTCCTGTGTTTCGATACGGAATTCTGCGCCTATAGAGCGCAGATAATTGGGCAGCACGTCGGCAGGAAAGCCCGGCTGCTTCTGATCCAGGTTCATCGCGATCAATTTGAAATCGACGGGTGCGCGTTTTTGCAGCGTGCGCAGGATGTCGAACAGCGTGTAGGAATCCTTGCCCCCGGACAGGCACACCATCACGGTGTCGCCCTCTTCTATCATGTTGAAGTCGGCGATGGCCTGACCCACTTGATGTTCCAGCCGCCCGCGCAGGCGATTGAAGTTGGTGGAATGATGTTCGAAATGCACCGGCTGGGTGTCGTTCATGACTTTGGATTTCCGTTCGCCCCGAGCTTGTCGAAGGGCAATATTTTCAATGCAGGCGGTTCGACAAGCTCACCACGAACGGCTTTACTTTCTTCAGAGATGTTAAATGTTGATGCTGCGCCCGCCGTCCACCGCGATCACCTGTCCGGTGATGTACGGCGCATCGGCCAACAAGAATTTCACCGTGCGTGCCACATCGTCCGGCTCGCCTTCGCGCTTGAGCAAGGTATGCGCGATGATCCTGCGGCGGCGTTCTTCGTTTTCCCATTCCGCGCCTTCCGGCCACACGATGGCGCCAGGCGCGATGGCATTGACACGCACTTGCGGCGCGAGTTCTTGCGCGAGTCCTTTGGTCAGCGCAGCCAGCCCGGCTTTTGCCACGCTGTACAGCAGATGATCCTGCATCGGGCGTTCGGCATGGATGTCTGCAATGTTTACTATGGCGCCGTGGCGGCGGCGCAGTTCGACAGCAGCAGCCTGTGCCAGGAACAGCGGTGCTTGCAGGTTGGTGCCGATCAGGTCGTGCCATTGCCGGGTATCGATCTCGTTCAGCGGTGTGGCGTAGAAACTGGAGGCATTGTTGACCAGTGCATCCAGATGGCCAAAATGCTGTACAGCTTGCGCCACCACTTCCGGCAACACCGACATATCCAGCAGGTTAGCCTGCACGCATAGCGCCGAATTCGCACGCAGCCCGTTCAGTTCTGCCTGCAAAGCCAATGCTTCGTACAGGGATGCGCGGTAGTGCACCACGATGTTTGCACCTGCTGCGTGCAGCTTGCGGCAGATTGCCGCGCCCACGCGTTTTGCCCCGCCCGTCACCAATACGACTTTGCCTTGCATAGCACTCTCCACTACACTTCCCGTCTCCGCCGATTATACCTGACCATGCCTATATCAATGCCGCTTCCCTCCGCAGCAGCCCGTGCGCACAGCGACCGGTTACGCGAGCTCATTCTTGGTGACATCGCCGCACAAGGCGGCTGGATCCCCTGCTCGCGTTTCATGGAACTGGCTTTGTATGCACCGGGCCTGGGTTATTACGCAGCCGGGGCGCGCAAGTTCGGCGCGGCAGGCGATTTTATTACGGCGCCGGAAATATCGCCGTTGTTTGGACGCACGCTGGCACGGCAGGTTGCCGAAGTGATGGCGTATAGCGCGCCACACATCCTCGAACTTGGTGCAGGCAGCGGCAAGCTGGCCGCCGATGTGCTGGGTGAACTGGAGCGGCAGGATGGTTTGCCGCAAAGTTATTCCATACTTGAAGTCAGCGCCGATCTGCGTGAGCGGCAACAGGCGCTGCTGCGCGAGCGCATACCGCACCTGCTCGACCGTGTGCACTGGCTGGATGCGATGCCGCAAAACATCTCCGGTGCGGTGATTGCCAATGAAGTGCTGGATGCGCTGCCGGTGCATTTGCTACATTGGACGGCTACGGAAATTACCGAGCGCGGCGTGGCCGGTGAGGGCAATGATTTTGTGTGGCAGGAACGCTTGCCGGACAATACCGTGCTGCTCGAAGCAGCGCAGTCAATCAAGGTGCCGGACGATTACCTGAGCGAGATTTCGCTTGCCGCACGTGGCCTGATAGGCAGCCTGTGCGAACGTCTGCAGCAAGGCGTGTTGCTGTTCATCGATTACGGTTTTGGCGCGCGCGAGTATTACCATCCGCAGCGTTCGCAGGGCACGCTGATGTGCCACTACCGCCACCACGCGCACGACGATCCATTTTATCTGCCGGGCTTGCAGGACATCACCGCGCACGTGGATTTCACGGCCATCGCCGAAAGTGCGATAGACAGTGGCGCGCACTTGCTCGGTTACACTACGCAGGCGCATTTTCTGATCAACTGCGGCATCGCCGATTTTCTGGCGGCACAGGATCCGGAGCAGTTGCGCGATTACCTGCCGCTCTCCGCGCAATTGCAGAAACTTACCAGTCCGGCGGAGATGGGCGAGCTGTTCAAGGTGATAGCGCTGGGCAAAGGCGTGGAGGAACCGCTATCCGGTTTTCTGCGCGGCGATCTTTCGCGGCTGTTGTGAAAGCGCGCATCCAAAGCTTTGCGCCAGTGGCTGCCGGTGATGCCAGAATGCTGGTTCTGGGCAGCATGCCCGGAAAAAAATCGTTACAGGAAAAACAGTATTACGCGCTTCCCCAGAATGTGTTCTGGAAGATTATGGGTGAGTTGCATGGCGCATATCCGGAGCAGCCTTATGAAAAAAGACTCGATGCCTTGAAGGCCAGTGGCATCGCGCTTTGGGATGTGCTCCAGAGTTGTGAGCGCAAGAGCAGCATGGATGCGGACATCAGAAATGAAACCGCGAACGATTTCGCTACGTTCTTTGCCCGGTATCCGCACATCACGCGCGTGTTTTTTAACGGGACCAAAGCCGAGCAGAGCTTTCGAGGATTCGTACTGGGGGAACAGGCATTGCCGGCGCTCGAATTCCGGCGGCTACCCTCGACCAGTCCGGCACATGCAGGGATGCGCTACGCGGACAAACTGGAAGCATGGCGGGCCGCCATGCTTCCCTGACAACAATTTATTTCTTCGCGTTTTCCTTGGGTGCCGATACGCTGGCCTGGGCCTTGGAAGAATAGGTGTTGATCTCTTCAAGCGAGATCTGCCCGTCATGGTTGGCGTCTATCTTGTCGAAATCTTTCTTCAGTTCGGGGAATGTTTCGGCTTCGCTTTTGGAAAGAGAACGATTGTGATCCATGTCTGCTGCCTGGAAGCGTGCAATTTGTTCGCGGCGCATCCGCAGGAAAGCAGCCATTTCCTGCGGCGACAATTTGCCGTCCTTATTGGAGTCGATCACCGCGAAACTATCCACCACGAGTGAGGCTTTTGCCTTTTTCGCTTCTTCCAGGGAGATGCTGCCATCGTTATTGGTGTCCAGGCCATGGAATACATCTTCGTTTTCCTTGCGCATGCGGGAAACCGCTTGTTCGCGTTGGGCCAGGATGAAGGCGCCGATCTCTTCTGCTGACAGCTTGCCATCCTTGTTGGCATCTATGGCCGCAAAATTATTTGCCATTAGCGGTGCGGACGCTTTTTCCGCTTCCTCGATAGAGATACTGCCGTTCTTGTCGGCGTCTATGCGGGCAAAGTTATCCTTGTTTTCGTTTACGATCTGCGCGATTCCCTGTTCCCGCTGTTTTTGAATGAATGCACGCACTTCATCCATCGACAGTTTGCCGTCCTTGCTGGTATCTATGGCCGCAAAATTATTTGCCAGCAGTGGGGCCGACACTTTTTCCGCTTCTTCCATGGAGATGTTGCCGTCCTTGTTCACATCTGCGCGGCCAAAAAGTTCTTCGAGACTGCCAACCGGTTGTTTGGGAACCCCCCTGGTTTTTTCTGGTGTAGCCGCCGCCAGGCAGGGAAACAATACCATCGCCGCAAACCATGCTGCCTTTTTCATGCTATCTCTCCTTTTATGATTTATTGCTTATTGCACAGGCGACCGCTGCCACGCGCGCCCGAAAAATTGCTTCCGGGATTGTATCCGGACTGGTGCAGGCGTGTGCGATGGCGCCTGCATTCACGGCCTGTGCTGCGTGGAAAGCATGCAACAGATGATCTGCCTGGGGATAGAAGTCATGCTCGTGGCCCGTGCGTCCATGTGCATCGCAGGCGCAGGCCTGCAATAGCTGTGTAAAGCGTTCCGGCCTGCGCCAGGCGTCGCAACTTTGCAGCAGGCGCACGATGGTGTCCGGGCGCAATTCGCGGGCACGGTGTACGTTGCCGTGGTAGCGCGCCACCAGCAGCGCGAGGTCGCGGCATTCGCCGGGCACGCGCAGGCGCTCGCACAGGCCATGCAACAGCGCGACGCTACGCGCTTCGTGACCAGCGTGGTGAGGCAGGATGTCTGTGGGCGTGTTGCCTTTGCCGAGGTCGTGCGTGAGTGCGGCAAAACGTACTTCCAGCGCGTGACCGTGTTGCGCAGCATCGTTCAGAACCAGCATGGTATGGATGCCGCAATCGATTTCGGGGTGAAATTTCTCCGGCTGCGGTACGCCGAACAATGCGTTGAGTTCCGGCAGTATCTTTGCCAGCGCACCACACTCGCGCAGCGCGGTGAAAAACCTGGATGGCGTTTTTTCCATCAAGCCGCGCGCCAGTTCTTGCCATACGCGTTCGGCTACCAGCGCATCCACCTCGCCGTTGTTGACCATGCTGCACATGAGTTCCAGCGTCTCCGGTGCGATGGAAAAACCAAAGCGGGCCACGAAACGCGCCGCGCGCAGGATACGCACCGGGTCTTCGGCGAACGCCGGGCTGACGTGGCGCAATATGCCAGCACGCAGATCGGCCATACCACCGTAAGGATCGGTCAAGGCGCCGTCCGCATCCTCGGCGATGGCGTTGATGGTAAAGTCGCGGCGCGACAAGTCCTGCTCCAGCGTCACATCCGGCGCGGCGTGAATGATGAAGCCCTTGTAGCCCGGAGCGGTCTTGCGTTCGGTGCGCGCCAGCGCATATTCCTCGTGCGTCCCGGGATGCAGGAACACCGGGAAATCCTTGCCCACCGGGCGATAGCCGCGTGACACCATGTCCTCCGGTGTGGCACCGACCACGACCCAATCGTGATCCTGTACCGGCAGGCCGAGCAGGCGGTCGCGCACGGCACCTCCCACGCAATAGATTTTCAGGGCTTCAGTGTTCATCCACTATTGGTGTCTGGTTGGCTGGATTTTTCGCCGCGATCACGCCGAGGCGCTGTTTGAGTGAGCGCGGCGGTTGGCCGAACAGCTCAGCGTAGTACATGGTGTTGCTCAGCACTTTTTTGACGTAATCGCGCGTTTCGTCGAAAGGGATGGTCTCGGTATAGATCGCACCTTCCAGCGGGACGCTGCCGCGCCATAGTCGTGCGCGCGTCGGGCCGGCATTGTAGGCTGCGGTGGCCAGCACCGGGCTATCGTCGAACGAACTCAGCACAGTTTTCATGTAATAGGTTCCCAGCATCAGATTGGTGTCCACCTGCCGGATCAGCGTCTTGCGGTAATCTTTCATGCCAAGTTTGTGTGCTATCCAGTGCGCGGTAGCCGGCATGACCTGCATGATACCGGCGGCACCGACGTTCGATTTTGCCTGCGTCACGAAGCGGCTTTCCTGGCGCATCAAACCATAGACCCAGGCTTCCTCCAGCTCGTTGCGCTGGATATGTCCGCGCAGTGCGTCGCGATAGGGCGCGAGATAGCGCATGCCGAAATCGTGCAACAGTACAGTGCGGTCAGCAGTGTTGATGGCACGGTCATACATGCCGTTGCGGCGCGCGATTTCTGCCGCTGCCAGCAGTTGTTTGTCGTCGTAACCGCGCACTGCCCATGACCATTCCCGGAGCGCATCGGTGCGCAGATCCATGCGGTACAGGGCCAGTGTGCGCTGGACGGCGGGCCGCGCCTGCATTTCGTTCAGTTCCTCTTCGCCGGGCTGATAGCTGACCGACATGATGCCCGTTGCCGTTCCGAGTTCTTCGGCTGCGAGCTGGCCGTAAAAATTATATTCGCCGCGCAATCCGGAAAACAGGCTGTCTGCTGCCTCATTCTGGCCGAGTGCTTTCAACGCACGGGCGCGCCAGTAACGCCATGCACCGTCATGCTGCTGTTGCGGCGTCATCCGGTTCACACTTGCCAGCACTTCCTGCCAGTTTTGCGCGCGCAACGCGGCGCGTGTGCGCCAGGCCAATTGCTGCTCGGTGAGCGGGGTATCGCCTGCGGCAGCAAACCATTCCAGTGCATGGGCATCGAGGTTGCGCGCGGCTTCATAACCCAGCCAGGAGTATAAATAATGCTGTTCGGCCACCGTGAAATTCGGGGCGATTTTTCCCCAATGCGCGTAGGCCGTTTGCGGCAATTGCCGGGCCAGCCGTTGCAAGGCAAATAATGCCGCCAGCCGTTGCCCTTCACTGGCCTGTTCCAGTCGGGCTTTGGCCAGATAGCGTTCCGGATTGGCGGCGGCGGCGGTTAGTGCGGCGGCGGGAATGGCGCGTTCAGCAGGCAAGCGTGCGGCCAGATGGTTAGCCAATGAGACATTGCCTGCCTCCAGCGCCAAACGTACGCGCGACCAGATGTCGTTACTGGTAATGATTCCGGCCGCGAGCGCCGCATCGAACAATGGCGTGCAGCTTTCCGGCAATTCCTTGCCGGCAGACAGCCATAAACGGCGCGCTTCGTTCAACGTTTCGCTTTCTTGCGTGCGGCGGCGGGTTTGCAGTGCATAGCAGCTCAGTTCGTCATCCCCGTTTTGCAGGCGCGGATATTCTGCGGCAAAGGCATCCCATCGCTGTTTTTTGCCCAGTAACCTTAACCATTCCGCACGCAGGTGGTCTATTACCGGGGTGTCATCGGGCCGTGCAAGAAAAGCCTGGATGGAGGAAGCATCGGCGGTCTCCAGTTGCATGCGCAGCCGGAAATAGGCGAGGTAAGGTTCCAGCGGGGAATTTTTCAGGCGCGCAGCGGCAAATTCAAAGCGTGCGGCATTGCCGACCCGGAAGGCATCGCGCGCGGCGAGAAAATCCGCATCACCGGGGGCAAGCGCATTAGCGGGAATCCGTGCCACATGCGGCCTGTGTGCGGTATGTGCCGCAGCCGCGAGGGAGGGAAGCAGTAACAGCGCAAGCAGTAAAAACTTCATCGGAAAATACAGAATCAACTGCGCCGAAGGATAACATATTGGCGCAAAGGTGCGCCCCGTGTGCGGCCAGCCGTCAGTTGTTTCTGGCTCCCTGATCTATCCATTTTTTCAACAGATCGATTTTGTCTTTGGACAGGCTGCCGTTAATGCCGTAGGGCATCTTGATGGAAGGGTCGGCGCGTCCTTCGACCAGCATGATAAGGGTGCTGGAGATGCTGTCACCGGGCTTGATCACAGGCCCATACTGGGTGCCTTTTATCAGGCTCTGGTAAGTGCGCATGTCGAGGCCGCTTTTCTCGAAGCCTTTGCCGCCAGGCTGGTGGCAGCTCAGGCAATAATCATTGATGAGCGGACGGATATCATTCTTGTAGCTGACTTCTTTCGGGGTTTTCCCAAAGGCAGGGAAAGCGAGTACGGCAAGCATCATGCCGCCCAACAAGATTCCGGTTTTCATGGCTACCTCCTGTTTGTCAATTATTCGGAATGCACATCACTGACGCTGTATCCATCTGGGCTGGCGAGTGGAGCGGGAGTACCACAACAATCCAACAGCTATCACAGTGCCAATTGCGAGCACCAGCCACGGGAAGCCAGCCATGTTAATACCGATGAATGGCAACACCAGCACGGCAGACCACAAGCAACTGACACAGACGCCCACGGTTATGCCTACCCAACTCAGGATGACGCCGAGTGGTGAGGCGCCAGAAATACGGAACGCACCGCATGACGGACAGGCGATCTCGCCGGAAGGGACTTCAGTAGAACAATGCGGACACTGCATGATGTTACCTCGGATGATGCTTTGGCAAATTGGCGCGCCCGACACGATGAGTGTGGGACGGGCATTCATTGTACTACCTTGGGCTCGCATACTATAAGCCATCGGAGAGATTAGTATACCTTGTTATTAAGCATTGCTTGGGGGGCGTAGACACGCTGTTCCGGGAGTGCTCAGCCTTTTGGGTCAAAATCCTCTGGTTAATGTCATCGGCATTAAAGGCAGAGCCTGGAGTATTCTGGCGGGGGATAAGCGGGGTGTTCTTCTTCTTTCATTTCCATCGGGGCGGGTCGCTTTCCGCCGGTCATGCCCGCCAGCAACAGAGGCTTGGGTGGAAACGGAGGTTTGGAATACGCTGACAGCCAGAGAGAGGTTCCGCGCTTCTTCTTCCAGCGACACGGCGGCGGCGGCGGCCTCTTCAACCATGGCAGCATTTTGTTGGGTGACTTGATCCATTTGCGTAATGGCCTTGCTGATCAGCTCTATGCCGGCACTTTGTTCGGCGGATGCAACACTGATCTCGGCGGTGATGTCGGTGACGCGTTTTACGGCGGTGACAATCTCCTCCATGGTATGGCCAGCTTCGGATACGAGCTTGGAGCCGCTATTGACGTTCTCGACGGAATCCCCGATCAGCGCCTTGATTTCCTTTGCAGCTGCAGCAGAGCGTTGCGCCAGGTTGCGCACCTCGCTCGCCACTACCGCAAAGCCGCGACCTTGTGTGCCGGCGCGCGCTGCTTCAACAGCAGCATTCAGTGACAAAATATTGGTCTGGAAGGCGATGCCGTCAATGACGTTAATGATGTCTTCTATTTTGCGCGAAGACTCATTGATGGTTGCCATCGTCGAAATCACCTGATCCACCACTTGCCCGCCCTTGGTGGCAACAGAAGATGCTGCAACGGCGAGTTGATTTGCGTGGTCGGCATTGTCTGCATTTTGTTTAACCGTTGAAGCCAGCTCTTCCATGCTTGAGGCTGTTTGCTCCAGTGAGGTTGCCTGCTCCTGGGTGCGGCGCGACAGGTCGGTGTTTCCGGTGGCGATTTCCCTGGAAGCCATGGAAATCGAATTTGCGGCAACCTTGACGTCTTCTACCAGTTGAGTGAGCCCTTCCACGGTGACATTGGAATCGTTTTTTAACTTACCGAAGGTGCCGGAATATTCGTTGGTAATTTTCTCGGTAAGATTGCCCTTGGACAAGGCGTTCAGGACGCGCACCACTTCGTTAAGGCTTCCGTCGCTGATTTCCAGCAGACGGTTGAGTTTTTCCAGCATCTCCCGGAAGGCAAACTGGAACCTGTCGGTGTCGCTGCGATAAGAAAAATTACCGGCCGCTGCCGATTCGACGAGGAGGCTGAGTTGCTGATTAAATTCCTGCAAGCTTGCCTTTACCGTGTCCATGGCATCGGTGATCATGGCGCGTTCGCTCGGCAGCCTGTCCATGCTGACACTCAAATCTCCGATGGCGTAGCGGCTGACCACGTCCATCACTTGTACATTGACATCAATATGTGACTGGACGAGGGCGTTCAGCCGGTTGCCGACTTCGGCAAACGATCCCTTGAACTGCGTGCTTGGGAATTTATAGGAAATCAGGCCGGCATCATGTTTCATAGACATGGCTTCCTGTTCGGAGATGAAGGATTTAACGGTATCCTGTAGCGTTTTCATGGCCGCCAGCAAACTGGAGCGATCCCCTTCCTTGACCGGAATTGCGGTAGTCAGATCCCCTGCTGCAATGTTGTTGGCGATGCACGATGCGGCCTCGGGTTCGCCGCCCAGATATTTCGTCAGTTTGCGTCCGATGCTGACAAAAAGCACGGCGAAGCCAGCGATGGAAATGATATTGATCAGGACAGAAAGCCAGCGTTGTTGTTCCAGTTTGCGGGCCACCATGCTCTTGAGTTCCCTATTCATGCTATCAAGCGGCGCAATGATGCGTTCCATGCCCTCAATCAGGGCGTCGCTGCGGGCATCGAAACCGGTTTGGGGTGCTTTCATGACTTCGTTGCCAGCCGCCTGTCCTTTGGTGATGTAGGTTTCGGCCATCTGTTTACCGGTGGTGTAGAAAGCGTTCAGCTTTTCACGCGTTTCAACGACCTGTATTTCAAATTGGGGTTGCAGTTTTACCAGACCGTCCAGCGATTTGTTGGCAGCCCTGAAGTGCTCGGAGGCGTCGTTAAGTCCATCCCGATCCGATGTGGCGCTGACATCGGTGAGAAACTGCTGAATCTGGGATACGTGATATTGCATTTCGTGCGCTGCGCTGCTGGCAACATCAACGGTGTCGGCCAGCGCCGCGTAATCGCCCACTTGCTGGGACAGATAAAAAATCCCCAGCATGTTGACTGCCCCGGTCAGCAGAAGCGCTATCAATAACTGTCTTCCGGATTGTGCCAAATTAAATGTTGAATTCATGTTGGCCCCCCATGCGCGCGGCAAACCAGATTTGCGGAACAGAAGTAAGGTGTGGGCAGTATCGGGGCGGACAAAAAACAACTGTATTGCTTTCCATGGCTCTCTCTCCTTGTTTACCCCAGCTTGGATTGCCCGGCCGGTCTGCGCCTGCCTGATACGCCAGCAAACCCATAGTTTAAAAAGGGTTTTTATAATAATGCTGCGTACGCTACGCGGAGGAAGAAGTGAAGTCAACAGGATTTGTGAAAGTTATTTTCGTGCCCCGTATTTTTGTTTGGTGGTGGTGGATCCCTGATCTAGTGGGGAAGTAGACAACTTCTTTGGTGATAAAAGGCAGTTTCGCGAGGAGAAAAAAGGTCTATGCATTTTTTCATTTTCTTATACGCCACGAAAATATTTTTGCTAGATTGGCAGAAAGCCGGATTCAGTTCTGTACTTTGGTATTCGTCAGCAAATGAATTTGCTGACACTGCTAGTCTTACTGTGTCACAAACGTAGTCTTGCGCTGACCCAATTGCAATGCGGGCAGAAGCCCAGTTCGCCGACGAGCGCCGTGCTCAAGTGCAGGCGCAACGAGGTGATCGAGTCCGGCACGTGGCGCTGCGCGCGTTGG
>JACQFX010000042.1 GCA_016199835.1 Nitrosomonadales bacterium
CCAACGCCAGCTCCTTGACGCTCATCGGCTGCCTTGCGGCAGTGCGCCGTGGCATCACCGGGGGTCGCCCCATGCCCTTGTAGCGCTTGGGTGGCAATGGCTCCACGCCAGGAGGCCAGACCACTACTGCCGAGGTGATGCCAACCACATACAGCAGCTCCATGTCGCTCAAATTCCGGCGAAAGTCGGAGTCAATCCCGTATCCCGCATCGGCAAGCACGCAGTGTTTGGGCGCACCCTCATCAAGCAAGTGTCTCAGTTGCTGCAATGCGATTTGCGGTTTCGTGGCAAATTCCACTTCCTCTGGCACGCCAGCCTTCCTCCGGCGACCGGTGTCCTCAGCCCAGGAACGGGGCAAATACAGTTGCCACGCTACAGGCAAGCTGCCATCTTCACATGCCAGCGATACGCTGACAGCAACTTGGCAGTTATCCTGTTTTCCTAGAACGCCGCAGTACTGGCGCGTCACACCTACCGAGTGGATGCCTTTCTTGGGAAAGCCCGTATCGTCGATGATCCAGAAGCCGCCATCACTCATCTCCATATGCGGCACAACCCACTGAGCAACGCGGCGGAGCATCTGCTCGTCACTCCACTCGGATTTGGCAATAAAGTGATGCAAAGCTTGGTGCTTGGCGCTGGCATGCAGCGGATCCATTCGTGCTGCCATCGGCTCCACACTCTTACGCGATAGGGGCAACATCAGGCCCGTACAGTAGCCGCTGAGACCCGCGTGTCGATCCGCATGCCCAAGTTCTTGGGCAAGGTGCGTCAGATAGTGCTCGAATTCCTCGGATGCGTCCATCAGCCCCCCCAACCAGTGAATAGCGACCACCGCATTATGCCTCAAGTTTTGTGACACAGTAAGAATAAGGCGTAACCAGGCTATCGCGCAACACCTGGGCCATCACCTGTTGGCCACTGCGTGTGGTCAGCACGACTCTATCGCCGTCCAGCAACAGCGCCACGCCGGAATCCGGTGCAGACAGCCAGGCATCGCGCCGCAGGTGATATCCCAGGCTGCACAGAACCATGATGCCCAATGACGCTTGCGCCCAGACCGGCAATGCCAGTGGAAACAAAGCCGCCAGCGTTACGCCATGCGCAGCGATCAATGCAGCGGCGAGATAACGCGAAGGGTGTATGGTGAATTGGCGCTGCATGGTCGATTTTGCCAGCAAGGTGCGCAGCAGGTTCAGGGAGTGAAAATCAGCACCATGCCTGCCAGCAGCAGCAGGACGATCATGACCAGCATCCAGTTGCTGACACTGGCAGGAGGATGCTCCTCCTCGACGGGCTGCACATTGGGCGTGACTGCGTAAGCCCCACTCTTGGGGCTGGGCGCGAGGGCAAGCTGCCTGAGCTCATCGGCGGTCGGATGAGCCATCTTGAAAGTGCTGGCAAGCCCTTCGACTGCGCTCGCGTTGGTCATCGCCGCGAGTCGCATCGTCGCGCCTGCCGAGTCGAAAGATTTGGACAAGCCCATGTTCACTTCAGGCTTTGCGTCCGCCGCCTCCGCATCGAACCTGGCGCCCATGGGAATCACGTCTGCCGGCGTATCGTGAGCCCGATGCGGGAACGGCTCTACCGCCGTTGCACGCGGCAGGATGTCGCGGCAAGCGCGCACATCCCGGACAAATTCAGTGGCATGCTGATAACGCTCATCCACATTCTTCGCCAGCGCCTTGGCGATGATGAAGTTAAGCATATCGGGTACGACTGGATTCAGCGAACTCGGGGGAGGCGGCACGGCATTCACTGTCTGGAACATGATGGCATTGATGTTCTCGCCAGCGAACGGAGGCTGGCTGGTGAGCATCTCGTACAGCATCACGCCTAGCGAAAAAATGTCCGATCGCTGGTCTATTTTCTTGCCCATCACCTGCTCCGGCGACATGTACTTGGGCGAACCCAGGATCATGCCGGTTTGCGTGCGCACCGAGGATGACGCCATGCGCGCGATGCCGAAGTCGGTGATTTTCACATGCCCATCGCGGGTCACCATGATGTTGGACGGTTTTACATCGCGATGCACGATGCCATGCTCATGCGCATAGGCCAGCCCCTGCCCCACCTGCGCCACGATGTCGAGCACCTGATCGACCGACAGCTGCTGCCCGTCATCCAGAATATCGCGCAACTCGCGCCCTTGCAGGAATTCCATCGCGATATAGGCCACCTCTTCGGTCTTGCCCAGATCGTAAACGGTAACGATGTTGGGGTGGCTCAGGCGTCCAGCCGCCTTGGCTTCCTGATAGAAGCGCGCCTCATACTCTTCGCGCTCGTCCAGCGCCAGATTCAGGCTGATGGTCTTGATTGCGAGGATGCGATCTATCAGCGGATCACGCGCCTTATAGACAACACCCATCGCGCCCTGCCCGAGCTCGCTGATGATTTCATATCGTCCCAACTGCGTGATCATGATCGTCGTCTGCTGTGCCTGGATTATTTTGCGAGTCTGGCCTTCTCACTGCGGAACACCGGCCCCCACACGGGATGTCCCGCCTCGGCTGGCTTCAGGTCGAACCCCGGATCGATCTCAAGTACCTTCCTGAATTCGTCGCGACACTGCTTCTCGCGATTGGAGACACAGTCGATAAAGGCCAGATATTTGTGCGCGATCACCAGATCGCTCTTGCTGCTCAAACCATCCTTGAGCGCATCCTTCAGGGATTCCGTCGCAGCCGCGTAGTCCCCTTCCTCATAATTCTTTACGCCCGCAGCAAAATCCTGGCTGGCATGATCTTTCTTGAATAATTTCGTACCGCAAGCGCCTAATAATAACGAGGCTAGTGCAACAACCAGCATCAAGCGAATACCTGACATCCCGAACTCCTAATTAGCGAACTTATATTTGATTTTTATTTTACCACCCGCCTTAAGCTGCACATTCTGCCGATAGGTCGGAAAGCTGGTGTTGAATATCTCTATCACATGCTTTCCCGGCGTCACTTTCAATTCCTCCAGCGGCGGGCTGATGCCCTGGATTTTACCATCCAGATAAATCTCCCCCCAAGGCGTAACCGCTATACTTATCTGCGCCGTGGCGGCAGGCTTGGCCACGGCGCCTGCTTTGGGCGCATGCGGGTTCTTCTGCACAACCGATTTTTTCGGCGTAGCCGATGCCTGTTTGCCCGCCTCCCGGGCAGGCTGTACGGTTTTCGGCTTCTGCGCTGCCACACTCCCGTTCTTGGGGGGCGCCGCCATGATCTCATTCTTTTTCGGAGTGGGCGCAACGACCTGCGCCACCAGCGGCTCAGGCGCTGGTTTCTTCACTGCCGGCGGCAAAGCCGGAACTTCAGAAACCACATGCTCACTGCTGGCGCCGGGGCGCGCCTTGGCTTCCACGCGGGGGGCGGGCGCATCAGGGGAAGTGGCGATCTTTACTCCCGCCAGGATCAGAAAAACCAGCGCGGCGAGAGCGGTCACGACATACAACACACGATGCAGAACGCTCGCATTCCGGTATAAGCCCAGTGTGCGTTGCGCCCATTCTCGTGCATCTCCAAGCCCAACTTTCCCCGTCCTTATCCGCACCACGGCGGCATCGTCAACCTGTGCAATGGCGTAGATCTCATGCTCACGCACATGCTTGTCGGTGCGCGAGCCACGCGAGTGAAACAGGCCGGCATATTCATGCGACAAACGCGACACCGCATCGAAATACGAGCGCGAGGTCAGTATCTGTCCGGGCTGGGCAAAGCCCATGATGCGCTGCGCCACATTGATGCCGTCGCCGACGATATTGGGCTGTCCGTTGATATCCTTGATCAGGCGCACCGGGCCGAGGTTGATGCCCATACACATCCGCAATGGATGTTCCGTATCCTTGTCTTCATTGAGCAAGCAAGCGCGCAAGGCCAGAGCCACCTTGATGGCATCTTCGACATCCCCAAGAAAACTGATCGCCGCACCATCACCGGTATCCAGAATGATGCGGTCGTTGATCGGCACATCATGGATGGCGGATGCCAGAAATGCATTCAAGCGCTTCTTCAAGGCGATCTGCCCTGAAACCGGTTTCTTGGAATATTCCACGATATCCAGAAACAGCACACTGCACATCACAGTCTTATTTCCGTGCTGCTCCATTCAATTCTGTCCCATGTATTTGGCGTGTCGTATTGTAACGTTAATGCGCGGGGTTAAGCCTGGCCGCGAGTTTTTACTTTACTGCGCGACGCCCCAGCCCTGCTGCGCGGAGGAGATACAGGTGCATCTTTCTGCTTGCCTTGATAATCCTGCTTGCCTTGATAACCCTGCTTGCCTTGATAACCCGACCCGGACTTGCCCGCATGGCGAGATTTCGCAATCTTTCCGCGTCCGGGGCTGTCCGCAAGCTGGCGCGGTGAAAGCTGCGGGACGGTACACGTTTCCATGCCGGCCCAATCAAGTATCGCATTCACCTCGCCCGCCCCGAGCTCGGCCAGCATGCCACGCTTCAGGCGCGGCGGCAGATGCACAAGGCCGAAACGCACGCGCATTAAACGGCTCACCGGCAGCCCCAGCGCCTCGAAGGTACGGCGCACCACGCGGTTGCGGCCTTCTTTCAGGATCAAGCGATACCAGTGGTTATAGCCCTCGCCGCCTTCATCCAGCAGCGTCTCGAACTTCACCGGCCCGTCGTCCAGTTCGATGCCGTCCTTGAGCATCTGCTTCATCTGCGCCTCAGTCATGCTGCCCTGCACGCGCACTGCATATTCGCGCTCGACCTCGAAACGCGGGTGCATCAGACGGTTGGCCAGATCGCCCGAAGTCGTAAAAATCAGCAGGCCGCTGGTATTAAAATCCAGCCGTCCGATCGCGATCCATTTCTGTCCGCGCACCTTGGGCAGTTTGTCGAACACGCTGGCGCGCTTTTCCGGGTCGTCGCGGCTGACGATCTCGCCTTCCTGCTTGTGGTACAGCAGCACACGCGGCATATCTTCGCCCGGCGCCTTGACCTGCACCGCGCGCTTATCGGCGCGCACCACGTCGCCCTCTACCACGCGCATGCCCAGCGTCGCCACCTCGCCGTTCACCGTCACGCGCCCGGCGGCAATCCACTCCTCCATCTCGCGGCGCGAGCCAACACCGGCCTGCGCCAGCACTTTTTGCAATCGTTCGCCCTGTTGTTCAGTCATGCCAAGTACCCTGTAGGTCGGGCTCTGCCCGACATGCGCTTTGGCGGGCAGAGCCCGCCCTACGAAATCGTTATTCGGAAAACACCCGCCGCTCCAGAACCGCCTGCGCCAGCGTGCCGCTATCCACATGTTCCAGTTCGCCGCCCACCGGCAGGCCGCGCGCAATGCGCGACACCTTGATGCCCTGCGCATTCAGCAAGGTGGAGAGATAATGCGCGGTCGCTTCTCCCTCGACCGTGAAATTCGTAGCGAGTATCACCTCGCACGGCTGTTCCTGCGCGCGTCTGACCAGCCGTTCCAGATGAAGTTCGCGCGCGCCGATACCATCCAGTGGCGACAGCCTGCCCATCAGCACAAAATACATGCCGCGATAACATTGTGCCTGCTCCATCATCAGCAGGTCCGCCGGCATCTCCACCACGCACAGCAGACCCGCATCGCGCTTGTGCGAACGGCACAGCACGCACACTTCCTCTTCGGAAAAATTATTGCACTTGGCGCAATGCCGGATGCTCTCTACTGCATGGCCTAGCGTATGCGCCAGACGCAACGCGCCGGGCTTGTCGCGCTGCAACAGGTGATAAGCCATGCGCTGCGCCGACTTCGGCCCGACGCCAGGCAAACAGCGCAGGGCGGCGATCAGGTCTTCGAGGCTGGAAGGCGTATTCATTTGTTCATGTAGGTCGGGCTATGCCCGACGTTTTGGCGGGCGGAGCCCGCCCTACGAATTCAAAAAGGCAGATTCATGCCGGGCGGCAGGTTCATGCCTGCGGTGAAGCCGCTCATGCGTTTCTGGCTCACAGCCTCGGCCTGTTTCACCGCATCGTTCATCGCAGCCGCGATCAGGTCTTCCAGCATCTCCTTGTCGTCGGACAACAAACTGTCGGCAATCTGCACACGGCGCACGTCGTGTGCGCAGGTCATGGTCACTTTCACCAGACCGGAACCCGCCTGGCCTTCGACCTCGACCGTCGCCAGCTCGGCTTGCGCCTTCTTCATGTTCGCCTGCATCTGTTGCGCCTGCTTCATCAGCCCGGCCAATCCACCCTTCATCATCTTTGCTTACTCCCGCTATATTGGTTTGATGGAATCTTCTATCAGTTGCGCGCCCAACTGCGTCTGCGCCTCGCGCACGAACGAGTCCTGCGTGATCGCCGCCACGGCTTCCTGCTGGCGCGATTGTTTCGCATACTGCTCGACGGCAGCCGGTGTAATCGCGTTGCCCGCCCCCACCGTCACGGTCAGTTTTATCGGCTGCACGAAATAATCGCTGAGCGCAGCCTGCAATTTATCCAGCGCGATCCTGTTGCTCTGCAAATGCTTATGCTGTGGCGCAAGGTTCAGCGTGATGCGCCCCTCGGCAAAATTTTCCAGCGTGCAATTTTTGGCCAGCTCCTTTGCCCCGCCCTGCACATTCAATTGCGCCATCAGGGTATTCCAGTCGAGCGACGCGGAAGAAGTGGCCACCGGTTTCGCCGCCACGGTTTCCGTTACCGTTTCCGCCGCCTGCAATGGTTTTGCCGCTGGCGCAGCAGTGGCAGCCGCCAGCGACAAAACCCGCTCAGGCACAGGCCGCACGGCCTGTGCCTGAGCGCCCGCCGGCATGAAGGCCAGCATGCGCAACAGCGTCATGGTGAACCCGGCGTATTCGTCGGGTGCGAGGTCTATCTCGTTGCGCCCGTGGATGGCGATCTGGTAGAACAGTTGCAAATCTTCCGCGCTGAATTGTTGCGCGAGTTCCAGCAGGCGCGCGCGTTCCGGCTCGTCTTCGGCAATGGCTTGCGGCACGGTCTGCGCGAGTGCGATGCGATGCAGCAAGGTCGCCAGGTCCTGCAAGGCAGCATCGAACGCCAGGCTGCGCATTGCCATGTCGTCGGCGATACGCAACAGTCCTGCGCCGTCGCGTGCCTGCAAGGTTTGCAGCAAGCCGAACAAATAGCTCTGGTCTATCGCGCCCAGCATGTTGCGCACCGTGGCTTCGTCCACCTTCGAATCGGAATAGGCGATGGCCTGATCCAGCAGGCTCAGCGCATCGCGCATGCTGCCCTGCGCCGCGCGCGACAGCAGCGCGAGCGCGCCGTGCTCGGACGGAATATTTTCCTGCCCCAGCACATATTGCAGATGCGCGAGTATCAAAGCGGGCGGCAACTGCTTCAGGTTGAATTGCAGGCAGCGCGATAGCACGGTGACGGGTATCTTCTGCGGGTCGGTGGTGGCGAGGATGAATTTCACATGCGCGGGCGGCTCTTCCAGCGTCTTCAACATCGCGTTGAACGCCGGCTTCGACAGCATGTGTACTTCGTCTATGATGTAGACCTTGAATCGCCCGCTGGTCGGCGAATACAGCGCACTCTCCAGCAGTTCGCGCATGTTATCGATGCCCGTAGTTGACGCCGCATCTATTTCGATCAAGTCGATGAAACGCCCGCTGTCGATCTCGGTGCAGGCGCTGCACACGCCGCACGGCGTGGCCGTGACGCCGTTAACGCAGTTCAGGGATTTGGCGAAAATGCGCGCGATGGTGGTCTTGCCCACGCCGCGCGTGCCGGTGAATAAATAGGCGTGATGCAAACGGTTCTGCGCCAGCGCATTGCCCAGCGCCTGCACGACATGCTCCTGCCCCGCCAGTTGCGCGAAGGTCTTGGGCCGCCATTTGCGCGCTAGAACAGAAGTTGCAGACAAGTTTCAGTCCACCTAAAAAAACCAAACCGGAAAAGACAGCAGGGGTCGCGCCCCTGCCTCAAAAAGGAGGCGAGCCTTGCCCCCGTCACTTGCTAAAGTAGTTTTGGCTGCTTCCTTCCGGACCTGACCAGGTGGACTACCAGGCAATGCGAGGAGACCCGCCAATTCGTAAATTCTGTAAAGCGTGTTCCACTAGAGGGCATGATAGACGAATCGCCAGGTAAAATCCACGCATGCCTGTCTAAACCCGCAACTAAAAGTGTAAAGTGCCGCCCTGGATTATGTTCCCGACCATGAAAGACACCATGCAAACATCCGACCACGCCCCCGCCGCCAAACGCCGCCTGTGGCCCAAACTGCTCACGCTTGCCTTGATCCTGGGGTTCGCCGCCATCGCGGCGAAACTCCTGCCGCGCGGCTATTCGCAGGACTTCTCCGTCATCGGCAAAGGCAGCAACGTCATGGTGCTGGTCCATGATCACAACACCGTCGGCAGCATGGAGACCATGAACGCGATGCACAAGACAAGGGACGACTACGACAGCCGCGTCGAATTCCTCGTCGCCGACAGACTGACGCCGGAAGGAGAAAAATTCATGCTGGCCTACGGCATCAACTCAGTCGCGCTGGTCTTCTTCTCGCCCAACGGCGAGAAACTCAACGTTATTTACGAACAGCAGAATGAGGCCTTGTTGCGCAAGAATTTGAATGCGGTTTTTCATTTCTGATCGCCGGAATCAGTCAGGAATGCATGTACCTCACACCGCCATCACCGGAATCATGCCGATGCGTTTACGCCATTCCGCCGGCCCGATCTCGTGCACCGAACGCCCTCGCGCATCCACCGCGACCGTAACCGGCATGTTCTCGACTTCGAATTCGTAGATGGCTTCCATACCCAACTCGGCGAAGGCAATGACTTTGGCACTGCGTATGGCTTGCGCCACGAGGTAGGCCGCGCCGCCGATTGCGATGAGGTAGACCGCGCCGTGTTGTTTGATGGATTCGATGGCGGCCTTGCCGCGCTCGGCTTTGCCTATCATGCCGATCAATCCGGTCTGCGCCAGCATGGTCTCGGTGTATTTATCCATACGCGTGCCGGTGGTCGGCCCGGCCGGCCCCACGACTTCGTCGCGCACGGGATCCACCGGGCCGACGTAGTAGATGAAGCGGTTCGTGAAATCCACCCCGGGCGGCAGGCCCTCGCCTTTCGCCAGCATGTCGATGATGCGCTTGTGCGCGGCATCGCGCCCGGTGAGCAGCTTGCCGGATAGCAGCAGCGTTTCGCCCGGCTGCCATTGCGCAATGTCGGCGCGCGTGAGGCCGTCGAGGTTCACGCGGCGCGCATCCGGCGCTGGCTTCCAGTGCACGTCGGGATAGTCTTCCAGACGGGGCGGAGTGAACTGCGCGACGCCACTGCCGTCCAGCTCGAAATCGATATGCCGCGTCGCCACGCAGTTCGGGATGATGGCGACCGGCTTGGATGCCGCATGGGTGGGGTAGTCCAGTATGTTCACGTCCAGCACCGTGGTCAGTCCGCCCAGGCCTTGCGCGCCTATGCCCAGCGCATTCACCTTGTCGTAGATTTCGATGCGCAATTCCTCGATCCGGTTCTGTGCGCCGCGCGCTTTCAGTTCATGCATGTTTATCGGCAGCATCAGCGCCTCTTTCGCCAGCAGCATCGCCTTCTCCGCCGTGCCGCCTATGCCTATGCCGAGCTGACCGGGCGGACACCAGCCCGCGCCCATGCCGGGCAACTGGCCCACCACCCATTCCACCACGTCGTCGTTCGGATTGAGCATGGCGAAGCGCGATTTATTTTCCGAGCCGCCGCCCTTGGCCGCGATGCGCACGCCCACCCTGTCACCCGGCACAACTTCGAAATGCACGACCGCAGGCGTGTTGTCGCCAGTGTTCCTGCGTTTGCCCACCGGGTCGCTGACGATGGAGGCGCGCAGCACATTGTCCGGATCGAGATAGGCTTTGCGCACTCCGGCATTCACCATGTCGGTGACGCTCATCGTGGCACCGTCCCAGCGCGCATCCATGCCCACGCGCACGAAGGCCACCACGATGCCGGTATCCTGACAGATGGGGCGATGGCCTTGGGCGCACATGCGCGAGTTGGTCAGTATCTGCGCCATCGCATCCCTAGCCGCAGGCGATTGTTCGACTTGGTAAGCTGCCGCCACCGACTTCACATAGTCCGCCGGATGGTAGTAGGAGATGAACTGCAAGGCAGCGGCAATGCTGTCTATGAAATCCTGCTGACGGATGGTAGCCATGATGACCTCCCGTTAATGTATGTGATCTGCTTCGGTTCGAGTCTGGCTATGCCGAAAAGTGCCGGTAAAAAAACCGCTTCGCGAATTCCACTGCGATCAGGTAGGACAGCACCATCCCCAGCAACACCAGGAAAAAGGCGGGAGGCGGCGCAACGAAGCCGAGGTGGCTGGCGAGCGGCGTGAACGGCAACACTGCCGCCAACAATACGACCAGCAGCGAGGTGGCGCTCAACGCGATGTGCGGCCGGCTGCTGAACGGATTGTAACGCGTACGGATCACGAAAATCACCAGCACCTGGGTAGCGATGGATTCGATGAACCAGCCCGTATGGAAGAGTGCCTCGCCCGCATCGAACACTTTGAGCAGGGTGAAGAACATGATGAAGTCGAACAAGGAACTGACCGGCCCGACCACCCACATGAAATTGCGGATGAAGCTCATATCCCAATGTTTTGGGTGCGCGAGATATTCGTCGTCCACCGTGTCCACGGGAATGGGTAACTCGGACACATCGTAGAGCAGGTTATTGAGCAATATCTGCACCGGCAGCATGGGCAGGAAGGCAAGGAACAGCGTCGCCCCTGCCATGCTGAACATGTTACCGAAATTGGAACTGGTGCCCATCATGATGTACTTCATGATGTTGGCAAAGGTGCGTCGCCCTTCGAGTACGCCCGCATACAGCACGTTGAGGTCGTGTTGCAGCAACACCATGCTGGCGGCGGCCTTGGCCACGTCCACCGCACTGTCCACCGAGATGCCGACATCGGCAGAGTGCAACGACGGCGCGTCGTTGATACCGTCGCCCAGGTAGCCGACGGTATGACCCTGCGCTTTCAGCGCCAAGATGAGGCGGTTTTTCTGCGCGGGCGTAACGCGGCAGAACAGGTTGGCCTCGTTCACGCGCACCGCCAGTGCCGTGTCGTTCATCTGCTGGATCTCGCTGCCGGACAGCACCGCCGTGACCGGCATGTTCAGCTCGGCGCAGACGTGGCGCGTGACCAGCTCGCTGTCGCCGGTGAGGATTTTGATGGCGATGCCACTCGCCGCCAGCGCCTTGAGCGCGTGCGCGGCGCTGGCCTTGGGCGGATCGAGGAAGGCGGCAAAACCTGCGAAGGTGAGTTCGGTTTCGTCCGTGACTACGGCATGCGGATGATCCGTCGCCACCGGCCGCCAGGCAACACCCAGCACCTTGAAACCTTCGCGCCCGAGGCTATCGTGCAAGGCATTAAGCCTGACCAGCGCCGGCTCGTCGAGCGGCTGTATCTCGTGCTTTTTATTCAGGTCGAAGGGCGCTTCGCCCAGCGTGTAGTGCGTGGACAGCCTGAGTATGTCTTCGGGCGAACCCTTGACCACCAGCATGCGCTGCTCGCCCTGATCCAGCAGAACGGAGACGCGCCGCCGCTCGAAATCGAACGGCACTTCGTCTATCTTGCGCCAGCCGCTGGCGTCTATTTCCTTGTGCTCGAGGATGGCGTCGTCCAGCGGGCTTTTCAGGCCGGTCTCGAAATAGCTGTTGAGGTAGGCCAGTTGCAGCACCTGCGCGCTGTCCTTGCCCTGTGCGTCGAGATGGCGCTCCAACTGGATGTGCGCCTCGGTCAGCGTGCCGGTCTTGTCGGTACATAGCACATCCATGCTGCCGAGATTGTGGATGGCGGCCAACTGCTTCACGATGACCTTGCGCCTGGCCATGCGCAACGCGCCGCGCGACAGCGTCACCACGATCACCATGGGCAACAACTCCGGCGTAAGGCCGACCGCCAGCGCGATAGCGAACAGGAACGATTCGAGGAACGGGCGATGCAACACAGCATTGACCAGAAACACGAACAGCACCAGCAGGATGGTCAGGCGCATGATCAACATGCCGAAGCTCTGTACGCCAAGTTCGAAAGCGGTGGGCGGCGGCTTGACCTCCAGCGTGTCGGCGATCTTGCCCACCGCCGTGTCGGCACCGATACGGCAGACCATCGCCCGTCCCATGCCGCTGATGACCGAGGTGCCCATGAATACGGCGTTTGCGGCCTGGCTGATGTCTTCCACGGGTGCAGGCAATTCGCGCGCAAACTTCTCCACCGGATAGGATTCGCCCGTCAGCAGCGACTGGTTGATGAAGAAATCTTTTGCTTCGAGCAGACGGCAATCTGCCGGGATGAGGTCGCCCGCACTGAGCAGCACCACATCGCCCGGCGTTAACTCTTCCATCGGGACATCGCACTGCCGGCCGTCGCGCAGCACGGTTGCCCGCACCGCGACGGCATGCTTCAACTGTTCTGCGGCGCGCCCCGCGCGATACTCCTGCACGAAATCCAGCGTCACGCTCATCAGTACGATGGCCCAGATGATGACGAACCCGGCCAGTTCGCCGGTCAGCGCGGACACGGCACTGGCGGCCAGCAGAATGATGACCAGCGGGTTCTTGAAGTGGCTCAGGTATTGAATGATGAGCGCGCGTTCGCCGTGGACGCGCAGAGTATTTGGGCCGAACTGCACGCTGCGTTTGTGCGCTTCGCGCTGGCTCAGACCGTCCGGGGTCGCTTCCAGTTGGGACTGGAGCGCGGTGGACGAAAGGTTCCAGAATAGCGGAGAGGCAATATCCATGATTCTCACCTTCGAGGGTGGAACGGAAGCATGGCTATCATACAACGCCCTTATCGGATATTTGCCCGCATGTGGGTGCAAAATTCATTCATACCTATTCGCATTCGCAAGCTGAGGAAGCTGCCTGATATAGAGTAAAATCCGCGCTTCGTTAAATCAGGTTCATTACAAATGGCCATACAGTGGTTCCCCGGTCACATGACCTCGGCGCGCAAAAAGGCGGCCGAGACCATGGAGCGCATCGATATGGTGATCGAAGTGCTGGATGCGCGTCTGCCCGAAGCGAGTTGCAATCCGATGATCCGCGAGTTGCGCGAGCATCGCCAGCGTCCATGCCTGAAGATACTCAACAAGGCCGACCTCGCCGATCCCGCTGCCACCAGGGCCTGGCTCGATTTCTACAATGCGCAGAAGAACGTCAAGGCAGTCGCGCTGTCGTGCAAGAAACCCGGCGATGCGGCCAAGGTGCCCGGCCTGTGCGCGGCGCTCGCTCCGCATCGCGGCACGCGCCTCAAGCCTTTGCGCATGATGATCATGGGCATCCCCAACGTCGGCAAGTCCACGCTGATGAACGCGCTGCTGAAACGCCGCGCGGCCAAGGTGGGCGATGAACCGGCCATCACCAAGAGCCAGCAAAGTTTCGACCTCAACGAAAGCATGACGCTGATCGACACGCCCGGCCTGATGTGGCCCAAGATCGAACACGACAGCGACGGCCTGATGCTGGCCGCGAGCCATGCCATCGGGCGCAACGCCGTGATAGACGAAGAGGTCGCCACCTTTCTCGCCGACCTGCTGCTCGCGCGTTACCCGGCTCTGCTCACTGCGCGCTACAGCTTCGCCGTGGACGGCATGGATGGCCCCGACGTCATTGCGGCCATCGCCAGACGCCGGGGTTATCTGCTCAAGGGCGGCGCGCCCGATCTGGAAAAGACCGCGCTCATGTTGTTGCAGGATTACCGCAGCGGCACCCTTGGGCGCATCAGCCTGGAAACCCCGCACAGCCGCGAAGCCATGCTGGAGGCAGGGAAAGAAATTCAAACTGAAATGTAGGTCGGACTACGCCCGACACGGCGGGCACAGCCCGCCCTACGAATGGTGGCTTTGCGCCATAAACATGGTAATCGTTCGCTGCCAGCCCGCGTAGGATGGGTGAAGCGTAGCGTAACCCATCAAAGCCCGGGCGGCCATGAGGCCGGGTGGATTAGATGATGGGTTACGCTACGCTTCACCCATCCTACTGCGGGCGCAGGTATAATCCGCACCCATATCTGAAACAGCAAGGAAAAATTTTGGAACTCTCGACTCGCGTACAAGCCATCAAGCCATCCCCCACCCTCGCCGTCACCGCGCGTGCCGCGAAACTGAAAGCCGAAGGGAAAGACATCATCGGGCTGGGCGCAGGCGAACCTGATTTCGATACGCCGCAGCACATCAAGGACGCCGCCATAGGCGCGATCAACAAGGGCTTCACCAAATACACCGCCGTCGGTGGTACGCCCTCGCTCAAGGCCGCCGTCATTGCCAAGTTCAAGCGCGATAACGGGCTGGATTACACCCCCAAACAAATTCTCGTCTCCTGCGGCGGCAAACAGAGCTTTTTCAATCTCGCGCTGGCGGTCATCAACCCCGGCGACGAGGTGATCATCCCCGCGCCTTACTGGGTGTCGTATCCCGACATCGTGATCATCGCGGAAGGCAAGCCGGTGATCGTGGAGGCGGGCATCGAGCAAGGCTTCAAGATGACTGCCGCACAGCTCGAAGCGGCGATCACGCCGAAGACCAAGATGGTCGTCATCAACAGCCCGAGCAATCCGTCCGGCGCGGTGTACTCGCTGCAAGACCTGCTCGCACTCGGCGAAGTGCTGCGCAAGCATCCGCATGTGCTGATCGCCACCGACGACATGTACGAGCATGTCGCGCTGACCGACGAGAAGTTCGCCAACATCCTCAACGCCTGTCCCGACCTGTATCCGCGCACCATGGTGCTGAACGGCGTGTCCAAGGCTTACTCGATGACCGGCTGGCGCATCGGCTACGCGGCGGGGCCGGAGAACATCATCACGGCGATGGAGAACGTGCAATCGCAAAGCACGTCCAACCCGACTTCGATTTCGCAGGTCGCTGCGGAAGCGGCATTGAACGGCGACCAGGGCTGCATCACACCGATGGTGAAGGCGTTCCGCGAGCGGCATGTGTATGTGGTGAATGAGCTCAACAAGATACCCGGCGTGAAATGCATCATGGCGGGCGGCGCGTTCTATGCGTTCCCGGATGCGCGCGGCGCCATCGCTACGCTGCACAAGAAAGGCACCATCAAGGAAGCCACCGACATCGCGCTGTCCGAATACCTGCTGGTGGAAGCCGGCGTGGCCGTGGTGCCGGGCTCGGCATTCGGCAGCGAAGGTTATATGCGTTTGTCGTTCGCCACTTCAATGGAGAATTTGCGGAACGCCGTCAGCCGTATCGCCCAAGCGCTCTCCTGAACTTAATCCACATTGCCTGCCCGAACGGGCGGGAGCGAGAGGACGCCTCTGCTGTTCCTGCCTTGCAGGAGACACTATCCAAAGTGTACGAGATGCCCGGCATCAGCACTGGCAAAAATTCCCCGGAGAGAACACCGGTCTGCTTGCCTGGCTCAAGCGTTTGTTTGATTAGCAGGCAACTCCCTAAGTCGTCCCGCCCACCGTCAAGCCATCTATCCGCATCGTAGGCTGTCCCACGCCGACCGGGACGCTCTGGCCTTCCTTGCCGCAGGTGCCGACGCCGGGATCAAGCGCCATGTCGTTGCCTATCATGCTGATGCGCGTGAGCGCTTCGGGGCCGTTGCCGATCAGCGTGGCGCCCTTCACCGGGTAAGTGATTTTGCCGTCTTCGATCATGTAGGCTTCAGTGGTGGAGAACACGAATTTGCCGCTGGTGATGTCCACCTGGCCGCCGCCGAAATTTGCGGCATAGAGTCCGTGTTTAACCGAAGCGATGATTTCTTCTGGCGTCTTGTCGCCATTCAGCATCATGGTGTTGGTCATGCGCGGCATGGGCAGGTGCGCGAAGGATTCGCGTCTTGCGTTGCCGGTGACGGGCACGCCCATCAGGCGCGCGTTCAGCGTGTCCTGCAAATAGCCCTGGAGTATGCCGTCTTCGATCAGCACGGTACGTTGCGTGGGATTGCCTTCATCGTCCATGTTGAGCGATCCGCGCCGGTTGGCTATCGTGCCGTCGTCCACCACGGTGACGCCTTTCGCGGCGACACGCTCGCCCACACGACCGGAGAAAGTCGAGCTGCCCTTGCGGTTGAAGTCGCCCTCCAGGCCATGCCCCACGGCTTCGTGCAACAGGATGCCGGGCCAGCCAGCACCGAGCACTACGGTCATGTTGCCTGCGGGCGCGGGCCTGGCATCAAGGTTGATCACGGCCTGGTGTACGGCTTTTTCCGCGTAATCGCGCAGCACCGCATCGGTGAAATAATCATAGCTGAAGCGCCCGCCGCCGCCCGCCGCTCCTTGCTCACGACGTCCGTCGCTCTCGACGATCACTTGCAGCGAAAGGCGTACCAGCGGGCGGATATCGGCGTTCATCAAGCCGTCGCTGCGCGCCACCAGCACCACTTCGTATTCGCCGGCGAGACTGGCCATCACTTGCGTCACGCGCGGGTCGAGGCTGCGCGCGTGACGCTCCAGCCGCTCCAGTAGCGCCACCTTGCTGCTGGCATCGAGCGAGGCGATGGGGTCGTGCGGCAGATACAAACTCTTGTTCCCGCGCGCCTTCAACAGCGGTACGTGCCGCGTACCGCCTTGTCGCGCAATCGCACGTGTGGCTTGTGCCGCACTTTCCAGCGCGGGCAGGCTGATCTCGTCGGAATAGGCGAAGGCAGTCTTGTCACCGCTCACTGCGCGTACCCCCACGCCCTGATCTATGCCGAAGCTGCCTGACTTGACCATGCCCTCCTCCAGCGACCAGCTCTCGGCGCGGCTGTACTGAAAATACAGATCGGCGTAATCCAGCTTGTGCATCAGCATCTGGCCGAACACTTGTTGCATCTGATGTGCGCCAAGCGCATGGGGCGCAAGCAGGGATTGCTGCGCGAGGGTAAACAAGGAATCGTTTTTCATCAAAAGACCTGTGAGAACTTAATGGATCATGGCAGCGCCATGCCTGTCATTCGAGCTTCGCGAGAAATCTTCGTTCAGTCCCGGCGGAAAATCTCCGGCAAGATTCCTCGCGCTGCTGCTGCCCGAAGTGACGAGGCACTACTAGCAACTGGTCAACGTGCGATGCGACAGCGCAGGCAGGCTGGTACGCAAGCTGGCCTGATAGGACGGATTCACTTCGGCGACCACCACGCCCGAGCCGCGCACGAGCTGGTCCAGCACGCGCCCCCACGGGTCGACGATCATGCTGTGGCCGTGAGTCTCGCGCCCACTGACATGGTAGCCGCCCTGCGCAGCGGCAACCACATACGCCAGGTTCTCGATGGCGCGCGCGCGCACCAGCACTTCCCAGTGCATCTTGCCAGTGGTCTCGGTAAAGGCCGAGGGCAACACAATGATGTCCACGTTTTTCATGGCGCGGAATAGCTCCGGGAAACGCAGGTCATAACAAACCGCCAGGCCGATGCGCCCGAACGGGCTATCCACCACCACCACCTTATTGCCCGGCTCTATGGTGCTCGCCTCATGGTAATGCTCGTTGCCAAGATCAAGGTTGAACAAATGTATCTTGTCGTAACGCGCCACCTGCTCGCCGTTCTCGTCGAACACGAGGCAGGTATTGAGTACTTTGTCCGGTGTGCTGGCCGCCAGCGGGATGGAGCCACCCACGATCCACACCTTGTGCTTGCGCGCCATCTCGCTCAGGAAGGACTGGATCACGCCATTGCCCGATTGCTCGCGCACCCTGACCTTATCCGTGTCGCTCATGCCCATGATGGGGAAGAATTCCGGCAACACCACCAGGCGCGCGCCCTTCTCCACGGCTTTTTCGATCAGGCGCCGCGCCTCGCTCAAGTTGCCCGAGACATTGGGGCCGGAGGCCATCTGCACGGCGGCTACCTTGAAAGCCTGGGTTTGGGCGGCAATGCGTTTCTGGGTGGAGCTGGCGTCTTGCATATTCATGTTTTCCTAAGGGGCGATGGCCTTGTTGTTCGTTTCGTTGGTTTGCTTCTTTACCTTGACTACATTCGGATTGATCCAGGTGCCGGTCACATTGTATTCAAACGAGGCCAACTTATCGAGTGGCTCGCGCAGCAATTTGTTGATCAGGAAGGTGCCGACGCCTGCCGCCGGATTGATCGCCAGCGCACCAAGGAAAGATACCGTGTTCCCTATGGTGGGGCGGATGGCAACGTTCAGGTTTTGCGTTTCGCGCGCCAGATCTATCTGCCCCTGCATGAGCACCTTGGCTGCCGAGCCATCTATTTTGAAATCATTGGTCGCCAGTACGCCCTGTTTGATTTGCGCCGTACCCGTAATGCTGTCGAAGGCAAAACCCTCGCTGAACACGTCGGTAAAGTCCAGCGTGATGTGCTTGGGCAAAGCTTGCAGACTGAGGATGCCGAGCAATTTGCCGACCCCCGGATCTATTTTCATGAATTGCCCCTTGTCTGTATCCAGATTGAGCTTGCCGTCCAGCGCAGCATAATTGAAATCTTCCGGCGCACCGCGCCAGGAGAATAATCCCTCCAGCGTGCCGCCGCCTTTTTTGACGCTGTTCGGGTAGCCGGAACGTGCGAGTATCTTGCCCGCATCGGCGATCTCCAGCTTGAAGTTGACCTGGGTCTGCGCCGCATCGCCCGCCATGTGGTATTTCCCGTCCGCATTCAACACCCCGTCCGGATTGGTGATGCGCATGCGCTCCAGCAACCAGTCGCGCCCGTGCTGCTGCGCCAGCAATTCCATCTTGCCGAGTTGCTTATCTTTCCATGCAAGCTCGTCCACTATCAGGTCAAGCGCGGGAAAGTCGGTATCGCTGACACTTGCGGCCACGACCGGATTACGCTGCTCAATGGTCGTCTGCGCAGATTCTTCGCCCAGCGTGAGATTCCTCATGCGCGCCACCAGCCGACCTTTGCCCTGCGAGCGCCAGCTTATCTCGCCATTTATTTCTTTCGCCCCCAGTTGCGCGATCATCAAACCGTCCTGATTGCGCGCATTGATACGCAGATTGTTGATTCCGTGCCCGAAGGCATCAAGCTTCTGGATCGACAATTCGGCACCTGCGATATTGAAGGGAGAGGCTCCGCCGGACGCTCCGAGCAACGGCCCCCAGCCAGACAAAGACAGCCTCGGTATCGTACCGGTAATCCACACGCCGTCGCGGTTCAGCCACTTGCCGGGACCGCCGAAATTCACCGTGCCGCGCTTAACCACCCAAACATCGTTTTCCTTGCGGCGCAACGCCCGCGCACCGAGCAGCCTGCCATATTGCAAGGACAACACTTCCTGCTGTGCCATCACACTCCGCATCTCGAAACGCAATGGGATCGCCTCACTTGCGCTCTTGTCGAACGGCGCAGGCAAGCTGGAAGCCAGGCCGGATAAATCCGAGGTAACCAGCACGTTCGTCTGCTTTTTCTGCGAATCAATCTCTGCATTCCAGTCGCTTCCGCCGTGCAGATAGGCAAACAGGGGATGCGGCACAATCTTGCGCAGCGCATCCATGTCGGCCCGGCCATGCGCCTTGACCGACACCATCCCGTTCGCACCACTTTGCACCGACAGTGTAGCGGGGCCGCCAAGGATTTGCGCGCTGGCATTCTTCGTTCTCATGGACGACTCGGTGAACAGCAGTTCGCCATTGGTCTTGTACAGCACCGGCGCCCCCGCCCCCAGATTCAGTTCGTTATCGAGGAAACGATAATTGCCGACAACCACTGCCGGTTTGCCACCTTGCAACGGCATGTCTACTGATAAGCGCAGGTTGCCGTTGCCGTGCGCTGTCATGCCATCGGTAAAGCCATCGATATAAGCGTGCACCGGGCTGCTCTGGATAAAATCCAGCGCACGCGCGGTTTCGCCCGCCACTTCACCGCGTATTTGCAAGCGCATGTCGGAACCGGTCAAATCCGGCACGACCACGCTGGCCTTTTGCAGCCGCATCCCCTGCATTGCTGCGGATGTTGCATTGACTTCCAGCCGCTTCCCCTGAATAGACAGGTCGGCGATCACGTTAGTTATGCCCGGCCATGCCGGGTCATATTGCACTTCTCCTCCTCGCACGCGCGCCTGTATGCGGAATTCACCCTTGCGGTTTTCCGGAAAGGGGAAATCGTTCAGGTCACCGTGCAGGCGCAGGCGGAACTCATCTGCCTGTCCATCGCGCAACGCCGTGCGCAGCCATTCATGCGTTTGCTTGTCCAGAGCAACCAGCGGAATGTAGCGATCGGCATGGCTCACTGCTGCGCGCGTCAGCGCAATGTTCAAGTCCAGCAAGCCGGGGCTGCCCGGCAAGGATTGGAAACTGCCAAACACCGTTCCGGCGACGTCTTCGTTGGCAGCAGAAATGTTGTTGAATTCAACTCCCAGTTGTCCCTGCTTATTGGTCTGCCAACTGCCTTGCCCGGTGAACGTATCGAACGCCAGCGCTTCCGGCATGATTTGCGGCGCATCCACTTTCAGTTTGCGCGTATTCAATGACAACCGGCCACGAACATCGCTGCCGTCCACCTCACCGCTCAAGCCACTGAATCCCGGCAGCGTGCCCACGCGGTTAAGGGATAGCTGATCAAAACGAGCCCTGATCTCGTAGTGTTTGAGTTTATCCGGAGCAGATTGCCATTTTGCCTGCAAGCCGGTGATGCGCCCATGCGGCGCAAATTCGGCAAGCTGTTTTGCCAGGTAAGCATCTAATGGCAGCGCATCTGTCATGCTGACGAGATTGGCAAGTTCCAGAACGTTGGCTCGCACCTCGCCGCTGGCCGGTTCCTTATCCGTGGCATCGGCATGGCGCAGATAAAAATCGGTGGGAGGCAACATCAGTCCGTTACTCATCTGCAAGGAGAGCTTTTGCGTGGACACCTCTACGCCTTGCGCCGATTCGCGCCAGCCCAGGCGCCCGCGCAGAGTACGCACGTCGAGCGGCGCCAGGCCGTCCGCCAGTTGCGCCCGCACGTCCGCCAGCGATAGGTCTGCGACCAATTGATTCACCTTGCCGCCACCGATGCCCAGCCAGCCGCGCAATGCCCCTCTGCCGCGCTTGAATCCGGCAGGCAGCGGCAACCAGGTGCGCCAGGCCGCGACATCGGCATATTCAAGCCTGGCGTACACCTGCCCATGCCAGGCATCCAGCACCTCAAAACTCTCGCCGGAAAAATCGCCGCGCACATCGAGCTGTGCTGACAACTCCGCCGGCGGCATGGCCAGCATGGCAAAACGGTGATGGCTGCCGCTATTCTCAATGCGCAGACGCACCTGATCGAATACCAACGCGGGGCTGGCACGCAACTCATCCAGCCAGGTGATGCGCGCATCGTGCACCACAATGCGCGACTGATTCAACAGCCAATCTGTCAGATCGTTCTGGTCGGGCGGCTGCTTGGACAATGCCGCCCCGGCGATATGCAAAAAACCCTTCACATCACGCCGGATCAGCAGATCCGGCTTATCCAGCTCCAGGCTATACAGCCGCGCCCTGGCCCTGAACAGGCTCATCCAGGACACGACACCATCCACATGCTGCAACACCAGGGCGACCTGATTCCGCCGCTCTTTATCCAGGATGCGCACATCGGTAAACAGCAGATGAGGACGCAGCCCCCGCCAGTCGGCCTCTATCCTGCCGATGGTAACTGGCTGACCGACAGCCTGGCTAACCGAGACAGTAATGTAGTCGTGATAACGCTCGATATCCGGCAATATCCAGTAACGCAGGCTCAGCAACAGGGCACCTCCGGCAAACATAATCAGCGCGGCGCAAACCAGCGCGATGCGCGTCAGATGGTTGAGGCTACGCCAGACAAGGCGCAGGGAAGATTTCAACATTTTGGCAAACGAAGCAAGGCAGGCATACGAGATCTATAATAAGCTGGTGTTTGCATCATTTTAACCTGAATCCCATCGTGAATACCCATCCCATTCCCCCACCCTCCGACTTTGAAAACATCCTGCAACGCAGTTTGCGCGGCAGCCGTTACATACAACGGCTACTCGACAGTGACAGCGGATTGTTGCCTTGGTTGCGGGCAAACCATGCGTCACCGTGCAGTACCGCAGAAATGACCGGCTGGCTGGATGCCATGCCAGTGACCAATGAAGCGTCGCTATCGCGTGCAGTGCGCCAGTTGCGCAAACGCGTGATGCTCAAATTGCTGACGCGCGACCTGGGCGGACTGGCCGACCTGAACGAGGTGATGACCACCATGACCGCGCTGGCAGAACTGGTCATACGGCGCGCGCAAGCCTGCATCATGCAATCGCTGGTGGAGCAATACGGAGCGCCCGCAGGCGTTAACAGCGGTGTGCCACAGGAAATGCTGGTAATCGGCATGGGCAAGCTGGGCGGCGGCGAACTCAATGTCTCGTCGGACATCGACCTGATCTTCGCGTACCCCGAGGATGGCGAAACGAATGGAGCGCGCAGCCTGTCCAATCACGAATTCTTTACCAAACTTGGACGCCGCCTGATCAACCTGATCAACGAAGCTACCGGGGAGGGTTATGTGTTCCGCGTGGACATGCGCTTGCGCCCTTACGGCGACAGCGGCCCACTGGTGATGAGCTTCGCCGGACTGGAGGAGTATTTCTTCACGCAGGGGCGCGAGTGGGAGCGCTATGCCTGGATCAAGGCGCGCGTGGTCTCTCCGGCCATAAATCCTCTGAATGAAACAACTAGCCATTCGACTAAGCTGCAAAATACCGCAGCCAAGTCGCTGGTTATCCCGCCTGCGGGAGAGGGAGCAAACGAATCGCTGCACGAACTTTTCGTTCACGAATTGATGCAGCTCGCGCGACCTTTCGTGTTCCGCAAATATCTCGACTTCGGCGCCTTCGCTTCCATGCGCAAACTGCATGCGCAGATCCGCCAGGAAGTGCAGCGCCGCGACCGCCTCAACAACGTCAAGCTCGGCCCCGGCGGCATACGCGAGATCGAATTCATCGCCCAGGTGTTCCAGTTGATACGCGGCGGACGCGATGCCGGACTGCGTATCCTGCCCACGCTGCAAGTGCTGCAAGTGCTGCGCGAAAACGCGCAGCTTGAACCCGGGACGGTGGCCGGATTGAGCGCGGCCTATGTCTTCCTGCGCAATCTCGAACATCGCTTGCAATATCTGGACGACCAGCAGACACAGGACATTCCGGAGCATCCCGATGATCGTGCGCTGCTGGCTGAAGGCATGGGCTACCCGGATTACACCGCGATGCTGGAACAACTGGATCGCCACCGCGCGCTGGTCAGCGCGCAGTTTGCGCTGATCTTCAGCACGCAAGAAGGCGATGCGCCGGACAATACCCTGTGGCACGACAACATGCAGGAAGAAGAACTGCGCAACGGCCTGGGCGAACTCGGCTATGCCGATGCCGCAGGCCTCGCCGAGCGTCTGCTGCAAATCCGCGACAGCGTGCGCTACCGCCAGTTGCAGGACAGCAGCCGCCAGCGCTTCGACCTGCTGGTACCGCAATTCATCGCCCGTAGCGCCGCGCAACCCAACCGCGACCAGACGCTGACACGCCTATTGAACCTGCTCGAAAGCATAGGCCGCCGCGCCTCCTACCTGGCCTTCCTCGCAGAATATCCGCTGGCACTGCAACGCCTGATAGATCTCGCCAATGCCAGCGCGTGGGCCAGCGATTACCTGAACCAGTATCCCATCCTGCTGGATGAATTGCTGGATGCGCGCGAAATCTACCGCGCGCCAGACTGGGCCGCACTGGATGCTGCATTGCACAAGCAATTGGCCGAATGTGAACAGGATATCGAGCAGCAGATGGACGTACTGCGCCAGTTCCAACATGTCCAGACATTCCGCCTGCTGGCGCTGGATCTGCAAGGCCTGCTGCCGCTGGAAACGCTCAGCGACCACCTCAGCGACCTCGCCGACTTGATCCTGCGCCACGTGCTGCAACTATGCTGGCGCGAGGCGCGCAAGAAACACCGCAACGAACCGCAGTTCGCCATTATCGCCTATGGCAAGCTGGGCGGGCGCGAACTCGGCTACGCCTCCGATCTCGATCTCATTTTCCTGTACGACGATCCGCACCCGGATGCTGGAGAAATCTACGCCAGGCTGGCCAAGCGCATCAATGCCATGCTGGGTAGCTATACATCCGCCGGGCGTCTGTATGAAACCGATCTGCGCCTGCGTCCCAACGGCGAGGGCGGCCTGCTGGTCAGTTCGATAGAGGCATTCGCGGAATACCAGCAGAAACACGCCTGGGTATGGGAACATCAGGCGCTTACGCGCGCACGCTTCTGCGTCGGCGATGCGCGCGTGGGCGAACAATTCAAGGCCATCCGCCATCAAGTACTGCGCCAACCTCGCGACATAAGCACCCTGCGCCAGGAAATCATCGCGATGCGTCAGAAAATGCGCGACGGCCATCCGAATAACAGCCAATTGTTCGACATCAAGCACGATAGCGGCGGCATGGTGGACATCGAGTTCATGGTTCAATTCCTCGTGCTGGCGCACGCGCACGACCATCCGGAGTTGACCAACGACCGCAGCAATTTGAGGTTGCTGCATCGTTGCGGCGAGCTAGGCCTGGTGGATGCACAGCAGGCGGAGCGGGTTTGCGATCTTTATCGCAAACTGCGCGCCTTGCAGCACAAGATGCGCCTGAACAACCAGGTGCCATGCCGCGTCGATGCCGACGAAATTGATACCGCGCCGGTGCTGGCTCTGTGGAAAGCGCTGCTGGGTGCAGGCAGTGCTTCATAATTTCCACGGAAGAAGCTAGAATCGCTTCCTTTGCGACACTCTTGAGGAAATCGAATCATGTCCATGTCCGACCGCGACGGTTTTATCTGGTATGACGGCAAGCTCGTACCCTGGCGCGATGCCACTACCCATGTGCTCACCCACACCCTGCATTACGGCATGGGCGTATTCGAGGGCGTGCGTGCCTACAAAACCACCAGCGGCACAGCAATTTTCCGTTTGCAGGAACACACCGAGCGCCTGTTCAACTCGGCTTACATCTTCCAGATGAAAATGCCCTGGGATCGCGAGACACTGATGGAAGCGCAGAAGGAAGTGGTACGCGCCAACAAGCTGGAATCCTGCTACATCCGCCCCATCGTGTTCTATGGTTCGGAAGCCATGGGCATCGCCGCTACGACATTGTCTGTGCATGTCGCCGTTGCCGCCTGGCCGTGGGGCGCCTATCTCGGTGAAGAAGGTATGGCAAAAGGCATACGCGTAAAGACGTCAAGCTACACGCGCCACCATGTGAACGTGAACATGTGCCGCGCCAAATCGGTCAGCACCTACACCAACTCCATCCTCGCGCACCATGAAGTGGCGCACGACGGATACGACGAGGCGCTGCTGCTGGACGTGGACGGCTACGTAGCTGAGGGCGCGGGCGAGAACATCTTCATCGTGAAGAAGGGCGAGCTGTACACGCCCGATCTGACCTCCTGTCTGGAAGGCATCACGCGCGAATCCATCCTGACGCTCGCTGCCGATCTCGGCATCGAAGTGATCCAGAAACGCATCACGCGCGACGAGGTGTATTGCGCCGACGAAGCCTTCTTTACCGGCACGGCAGCCGAAGTCACGCCGATACGCGAACTCGACAACCGCACCATAGGCTGCGGTTCGCGCGGGCCCATCACGCACAAGCTGCAATCGCTGTTTTTCGATTGTGTCGCCGGCAAGAATCCGCAGCATAGCGATTGGCTGGCGCACGTTTAACTTGATCATCGCATAGCGATACTTTGCCCCTCTCCCCTGCCGTGGGAGAGCCGGAGAGAGGGAAATCATGCAAGAACACGCCAAGCAAAGCTACATCGAAGTCACTGCCGCAGATTTGCCGCTGCATTGTCCGACGCCGAGCATGGTTCTGTGGAATGCCCATCCCAAGGTGTACATTCCGGTGGACAAGCTGGGTGAAGCGCGCTGCCCATATTGCAGCACGTTGTACAAGTTCAAGGGCGAACTGCCCAAAGGACACCACTAATATGTAGGATGGGGAGGAGCGTAGCGTAACCCATCATTCGACCATGCGGTTTTAGATGGGTTACGCTGTGTTCCACCCGTCCGACGATCTTCTCATGACAAAAATCCTCGTCATCGCGCCAAGCTGGGTGGGCGACTGCATGTTGATGCAGCCCATGCTGGCTCGCCTCAAGCAGCGCCATCCCGGCGTGCAGATCGATGTGCTCGCGCCGCCATGGACAGTTGAGTTGCTGCGGCAGATGCCGGAGGTGAACGAGGTCATCGTCAATCCCTTTCCTCACGGTGCGCTGCAAATCCTTGCGCGCCGCAGTCTCAGCAAGCAATTGCGCAACGCGAATTACGACCAGGCTGTCGTGCTACCCAATTCGCTCAAATCCGCACTGGTTCCCTGGTTCGCCGACATCCCGCTGCGCACCGGCTACACCGGCGAGATGCGCTACGGCCTGCTGAACGATGCGCGCAAACTGGACAAACACAAATTGCCGCTGATGGTAGAACGTTTCGCTCAACTCGCCGAGGCACCAAACGGCAACATACAGCGCCCTCTTCCCCATCCGCGCTTGCAGGTTACCACCGGGCAGCGCCTGCACGTGCTGGACAAGCTCCATCTGGCATTGAGCCAACCCGTTGCCATCTTCTGCCCCGGCGCGGAATATGGCCCGGCCAAACGCTGGCCGATTCCCTATTTCGCCGAACTGGCGCAAACCTTGCGCGCGCAAGGCTACGCCATATGGCTGATCGGCTCGCCCAAGGACAAAGAGATCGCCGACAAGATCGTCGCGCTGGGCAATGCGGAATGCCGCAATCTGTGCGGAGCGACCGACCTGGCCGATGCCATCGCACTGTTATCCTGCGCCGACCTGGTGGTGAGCAACGATTCCGGTCTGATGCACCTGGCTGCCGCGCTGGACAGGCCCATGCTCGCACTGTTCGGTTCCAGCAGCCCGCAGTTCACCCCGCCGCTTTCGGATCGCGCGCGCGTGCTCAAGCTCGATCTGCCGTGCAGCCCCTGTTTCAAACGCGAATGCCCGTTAGTCCACTTCAACTGCATGAAGCAACTGACGCCGGATCAGGTCGCAAAATATATTCCACAACAAACAAAGTAAAACCATGACCGTCCCATCCAAGGATATCTTCAAGGCCTACGACATACGCGGTATCGTCGGTAAAACGCTGACCGCAGAAGGCGTAGAAGCCATAGGCCACGCCATCGGCTCGGAAGCTGTGGCGCGCAAACAGACCACCATCGCCATCGGGCGCGACGGGCGCCTGTCCGGCCCGGAGTTTGCGCAAGCGCTGGCGCGCGGGATACAAAAGAGCGGCATCAACGTGATAGACGTGGGCATGGTCGCTACGCCCATGACCTATTTCGCCGCCTTCCAGCTCGACACCCATTGCGCGGTTATGATCACCGGCAGCCACAACCCGCCGGACTACAACGGCCTGAAAATGGTACTGGCGGGCGAAACGCTGTCTGGCGCAACCATACAATCCCTGCGCACGCGCATCGAGAGCGGCAATCTCGCGCACGGCGCAGGCAGCTATTCCCGATACGACATTGCACCGGAGTACATCGCGCGCATCGTATCCGGCATCAAGCTGGCGCGCCCGCTCAAGATCACCGTGGATTGCGGCAACGGCGTGGCGGGTAACTTTGCCGCCGGACTTTATCGCGGCCTCGGTTGCGAAGTGACAGAGTTGTTCTGCGAGGTGGACGGCAATTTCCCCAACCACCATCCCGATCCATCCGATCCGCACAATCTCGAAGATTTGATCGACGTGCTGAAAAACAATGACAGCGAACTCGGCCTCGCTTTCGATGGCGACGGCGACCGCCTCGGCGTGGTCACCAAGGATGGCAAGATCATTTACCCGGATCGGCAACTCATGCTGTTCGCAGCCGACGTATTGAGCCGCAATCCCGGCGCAGAAATCATTTTCGACGTGAAGTCCACGCGCAATCTTTTCCCCTGGATACGTGAACGCGGCGGCAAACCCTTGCTGTGGAAAACCGGACATTCGCTGGTGAAAGCCAAGATGAAAGAGACCGGCGCATTGCTCGCAGGCGAAATGAGCGGCCATGTATTCTTCAAGGAGCGCTGGTACGGCTTCGACGATGGCCTGTATGCAGGTGCGCGCCTGCTCGAAATCCTGAGCCAGAGCGCCGACCCGAACGCCACGTTGAATGACCTGCCCGATTCTGTCAGTACGCCGGAGCTGCACGTCCAGCTCAAGGAAGGCGAAAACCATGCACTGATCTCACGCTTGCAACAGGATGCAAAGTTCGACGGTGCGCAAAATATCATCACCATAGATGGCCTGCGTGTGGAATATACGGACGGTTTCGGCCTGATGCGCGCCTCCAACACCACGCCGGTAATTGTGCTACGCTTTGAGGCAAATGACGCCGAAGCCCTGCAACGCATACAGAAGGATTTCCGCGACATATTGCAACAAGCCGCTCCCCACGCCGCACTGCCTTTCTGAAAAATACACGCACAAAAAATGGAAGAAGAGCAAATCTACATCGGACGCCAGCCCATACTCGACCGTCAAGGCAATCTGGTGGCGTTCGAGTTGCTGTTCCGTTCCGGCAGGGAGAAGGATGCGCATGTAACCGATGACGTTATCGCCACCGCAACCGTCATCAGCAATGCCTTTAGCTCGCTCGGCATAGACGCCGTGCTCGGCAAACATAAGGGTTTCCTCAATCTCGATGCCTTCTTGCTGAAAAGCGACACCATAGAACTCCTGCCGCGCGACCGGGTCGTATTCGAATTACTGGAAACCATACACATCGATGCGGACATCATCGAGCGCTGCAAGCAGCTCAAGAGCCGAGGCTTCACCCTCGCGCTGGATGACTTCCTGACCTTCAGCGAAGCGTTCATTCCTGCATTGGAGATCGTCGACATCGTCAAGGTGGACATCCTGCCACTCAGCCGCGCCGAATTGAAAGAGACCGTTTCCCAATTGAAGAAATGGCCAGTCAAACTGCTGGCAGAAAAAGTGGATTCGCCGGAACAACATCAGTATTGTCTGGACCTCGGCTTCGATTTATTCCAGGGCTATCACTTCGCCAAACCGGTGATTATGAGCGGCAAGCAGCTCTCGCCTTCCGAGCTGGCTCTGATGAAATTGCTTAGTCTGCTGCTGGCCGATGCTGAAACCATTGAACTCGAAAAGTTGATCAAGTCGCAGCCCGAACTCATCATGAAACTGATGCGCCTGATCAATTCGGTCGGCTCCGGTCTCACCCGCAAGATTACTTCCATCCACGATGCCATCATCGCCCTTGGACGCAACCAGTTGACGCGCTGGCTCAAGCTGCTGCTTTATTCCCAAACCACACACCATGGAAAATCTTCCGAACCGCTAATGCAAATAGCGTCCCAGCGCGCGCGCCTGATGGAATTGCTTGCCGCATACTCTGACCAGAACCTTCAGGAGGAAGCTTTTATGGTTGGCATCCTGTCGCTGTTGGGCGCCCTGTTCAACATGCCGCTGGATGAACTAATCAGCACGCTCGGCGTCGACGAAAACGTCGAAAGCGCACTGCTATGCGGAGAGGGGGAACTGGGTAAGTTGCTTCGTCTGGCTGAGCTTTTCGAACGCGACAACCTGCCGGACATTGAGAAAGCGCTCACACAACTTCCCTGGCTGAGCATGGAACAAGCCTGCGCCGCCCAGCAACAAGCCATCATCTGGACCAACCAGATGGTGACGGGCATGGAGTAAGCCATGGAATACCGGCGCCTGGGCAGTAGCGACCTGTTGGTATCTGCGCTGGCTCTTGGCACCATGACCTTTGGCGAACAGAACAGCGAAGCCGAAGCGCATGAACAACTCGACTTCGCCATTTCGCATGGCGTGAATCTTATAGATACCGCCGAAATGTACCCGGTCGCGCCACGCGCCGGGACTGTGCACCGTACCGAGAGTTACATCGGCAACTGGCTCAAACATCAACAGCGCGACAAGCTTATCATCGCCACCAAGATCGCCGGTCCCGCGCGCGGCTTCACCTGGATACGCGGCGGGCCGCACATCAATCGAGAGCACATCAATGCCGCGATCGATGGCAGCTTGCGCCGTTTGCAGACCGACTATATTGATCTCTACCAGCTCCACTGGCCGGATCGCTATGTGCCCATGTTCGGCGCAATAAGCTATGACGCAACACAGGAGCGCGATAGCACGCCTATCGCCGAACAATTGCAAGCGCTGGCAGAACTGGTACAAGCCGGGAAAGTCCGCCATATCGGCCTCTCCAACGAAACACCGTGGGGAGTGAGTGAATTCGTGCGTTGTGCAGCCGGGCTGGGGCTGCCGAAAATCGTCTCTGTACAAAATGCTTACCATCTGATGAATCGCAGCTTTGAGAGCGGCCTCGCTGAAGCCTGCCATCATGCCAATGTAGGCCTGCTTGCCTACAGCCCATTGGCCTTCGGACATCTGAGTGGAAAATACTGTGCTGACCCGCAGGCGCACGGGCGCATCAATTTGTTCCCCGGTTTCGGCCAGCGCTACAACAAACCCAATGTTCCTGCCGCCACGCGTGAGTATGTGCGCATCGCCCATGAGGCCGAACTTAGCCCCGCGCAAATGGCCCTCGCCTATGCCCGCACCCGCAGGTTCACCAGCAGCGTCATTCTGGGCGCAACCAGCACACAGCAGTTACAGGAAAATCTGACCAGCATCGAAGTCACGCTATCTGCGGAAACACTGGAAAAAATTGAAGCCGTGCATCGAACCTATCCAAACCCGGCGCCCTGATACTGTAGCAAATCTTGATAAAAAGAATCGGGGCAGTTGCCTGCCCCGAAAAAGCTAGGTATTGCACCTAGGGGGGAGAATCTGAACTGCGGTGAGGCAGATATCCTGCGTCTGCAACATCGCTAAGCACGGTTGCAATTTATCCAATTCATGACGCGATGTCATGCCGGTTCATCTGCTTCACACTCCGGAATGAAAGGTTAAAAAAATCCAGATGAGTGGTCGCAGTCAGTGGCTGAATGGCACTAATTCAATCTGCCATCTTGTATGGCATGAGTTCCATTTCCCTGGCACGGGACAAAAGCTCCAGGCTCAGTCGGGTTGGCCGTCTGCTCATGATATGGCGTACATCGAACTCGAACTTCTTTGAAACAAGCGGCTTATCCGCTTCCTTTATTGCAGAACAGGATTCGCGCATGGATGCTTCCAGGAAAAGATGCGAACGGACACTTTTGTGCGGGAAATTCTTATTGTGCATGCTCGCCTCCTGCAGTAAGAAACAAATCGGAAAATGTTTCCGCGTCAACCGGTTTCCCGAGTAAATAACCTTGTCCGCTATGGCAGCCGATTTCACGCAATACGTGCAGTTGTTCATGCGTTTCGATGCCTTCGGCGATAGTTTGCAATTTGAGCGCGATGCTCACACTGTGTATGGCCGTTGCGATCCCCCGGTCGCTTTCATCGGCCGCGATCCCATCAACAAACTGATTCGGTATTTTGAGGAAGGAAATCGGGAATGTTTTGAGGTACGACAGCGAAGAATACCCCGTGCCAAAATCGTCGATGGCGACAGGAATTCCATCCAGCTCAATTTTATGAAGCTTTCTGGCAACCTCTTCGCCGCTGTTCATCAGCGTGCGCTCGGTGATTTCGATGCCGATAGCGCCGGGGGGTAAACGGTATCGCTGTAATTGCCGGTTGATGATAGCCAGCAAAGGCTGGCGCATCAACTGGCGTGAGGCAACGTTAACAAACAGCGTGCCGGGCAATGCCTTGCCCTTTTTGCGCCATTTGCTCAGTTGCTCGGCGGCATGCTCTATCACCCATTCGCCTATATCCAGAATAAGGTCAGAGTCTTCTGCTACGGGAATAAATTCGCCCGGCCCGACCGCGCCGAATGCCTTGCTGTTCCAGCGTAACAAGGCTTCTGCGCCAATCAGTGCGCCGGTTTGAATATCGAATTCCGGCTGAAATACCAATTTCAGCTCGTTCTCTTCAATCGCTTTGTGCAGCGCGTTTTCCAGCACGATGCGCTGGCTGATTTTTTCTTTCAGGTCGGAAGTGAAAAACTGGTAGCTGTCTTTGCCCTTTTCCTTGGCCTGGTACATGGCTGAATCTGCATTCTTGGTCAGCGTTTCAAGGTCGTCCGCATCCTTGGGATAAATCGCAATACCGATACTGGCCGAAACAAATACTTGCTGCTCTTTGATCAGATAAGGCTTGGATACCTTTTCCAGAATACGCTGCGCCGTGTTGGCGATTTGTGATTCAGTAGCGCCTTCCAGCAACACGTTGAATTCATCGCCGCCAATCCGCGCGACCGTGTCTTCGCCGCGCACGCATAACTTCAGTCTCTCGGCCACTTCCTGCAACAGTAAATCACCGCATTCATGGCCGAGGTTATCGTTGACGTTTTTGAAGTTATCCAGGTCAATGAACATCAACGCAAAAGTCTTTTCCTGACGCTTCGCCCGCGCCATGGCTTGCTCCATGCGCCCTTTGAGTTCGTTGCGGTTAGGCAGGGCGGTCAGTTCATCATGCGCGACCATATATTCGAGCCTTTGCTGCGAGGCCTTGACCAGCGTAACGTCTGAAAAAATGCCGATGTAGTTGCTCAACTCGCCCCGCTCATCCCGCACCGTATTGATCGTCAGCCACTCAAGATAATGGCTGCCATCCCTGCGCCTGTTCCACAGCTCGCCCTGCCACCAGCCGTGGGTGTTGATTTCCTTCCACATGTCCTCATAAAACTTGGCATTCTGTTTACCCGAGCTGAGCAATTTCGGGGTTTTGCCGATAACTTCCGCCTCTTCATATCCGGTGACCTTGCTGAAGGCTGGGTTGACCTTGACGATATTTTGCTGGGTATCGGTAATGATGATCCCCTCGTTGGCTGCATCGAAAAATTTGGCGGTCAGTTTTTTCTGCTCGTCCAGTTCCCTGCGTTCGTTAATATCAATTGCCTGGCTGCAAACCGCCCTGACCGAACCTTGTTCGTCGTTAAGCGGGTAGCAAATAAACGCAAACCAATACTGCTGATCGCCAACACTGATGCACTCTTCTGTTTCCACCCGGCTTTTTTTATGCAGCACATCAAAGTGCAATTTCTCAAAAAGCATCGCGATGGTTTCGGGGAATATTTGCGTATCAGTTTTACCGATGACCGCGCTTCGCTCCAGGCCGAACAGGCTTTCAAAGCTTTTGTTTACGAACTGGTACTGCCCGGCAGTGTCCTTGATGCTGATGAGCATGGGTGAATTCTGCATCACCGCAATCAGGCGTTCCTGGCTTGACTGAATGTCCTGCTGGGCCGTAATTAACTCGGTTTCGTCTATGAAGGTGATAATCACGCCGCCCAACGTTTGATCCTGCGAAGTATAGGGAAAGCAGATGACGTTGTAATGCTTGCCGCCAAAACTGATTTGCTGTTGCCTCTTGATTCCATCCGACATGGCCAGTTGCGCGGTTCCCAGTACCTCGACCACGGGAAGCGTGAGGCCGGGTATCGACTTGCCGAGAGTATGTACGCTGAAACCGAACAAGGCGGCGGCTTCCTTGTTGTAGCGTTGCAAGCGCAAGTCCTGATCCAGCAGGACGAGTGAAAATCCCGTGCTGTTTTGCAGGTTTTCCAGCTCAGTGTTTACCAGGCTCAACTCGCCGCCCTTGACGATCAATTCCTCGTTGACGGTGGTCAGTTCCTCATTGGTGGACTGCAGTTCTTCGTTGGAGGCTTCCAGCTCTTCGTTGGAAGATTGCAACTCCTCGTTCGCCGCCTGCATCTCTTCGTTCAACGCCTGCAATTCTTCGTTGGAAGTTTCCAGCTCCTCAATGACGGTTTGCAAGTGCTCGCGGGTGGCGATCAGCTCGTCTTCGAGTTCGCTGTTATTGGCCAGCGGTTGATCCGCCACCGGCGTGTCACCCGTTTGTGCAGACAAGGAGATAAAACTGATCATGAATTGCTTCTGATCGTCGCGCGACGCGACCGGATGCACTTCGATCTTGACGCTGTGACCGGCCCTGTTTTTAATTGGCCGTATCCGCCCCATCGCAATGGTGTGCTTGAGGTCGGCGTGATGTACCAGCGTTTGCACTTCGGTGCGCCATTCGCGGCGCAACAGTTGCACCAGGTTCATCTCCAGCTTGCCGGAGGGGAAATGCAGAAAGCTCTGCACATCGCCGTGTATTTCGACCACATCCATATCTTTGTTGATCAGCACGCTGGGCGGCGCGTAAATCTCCGAGAGCGCTTTCTGTAACTTGTTTTCCTGCTTGCGTTGCGTGCGTTCTGCGATGGTGATCGGCTGCTTTGGGCCAGCACCCGCGTCCTGGCTGGAGTACAGCGGAATGGGAATCATCTGGTCTTTTGCGGCGACGCGTTTGAAGATGCGCGCTTCCTTGCTGACCGGGGAAAACAGGTTGTCCTGATGCACGATGCTCTCGGATTTTCCCAGAAACAAATAGGCGGACGGACGCAGCGCAAAGTGGAAAATAGAAAGCACCCGCGTTTGCAGCAGGGGTTGAAAATAGATCAGCAAATTGCGGCAACTGATGAGATCCAAGCGCAGAAAGGGTGGATCCAGCACCAGATCCTGACGCGCAAAAACCACCATATCGCGAATCGGACGCGCAATTTCATACAGATCGGCTTTCTTGCTGAAGTAGCGCGCGGTCGTGTCGGCACTGACTTCCACCAGCGAGGTGTCGGTATAAGCGCCCTTGCGCGCAACTGCCATAGCGTCCATGTCAATGTCGGTGGCAAAAATCTGGATGCGGTAATCGTTTAACTTCCCGCCCAGCAAATCCGATAGCAGAATGCCGATAGAATAGGCCTCTTCGCCCGTGGCGCACGCCGGCACCCAGATGCGGATTTCATCTCCCGGCTCTTTCCCGGCAACGATTTCCGCCAGGGTTTTGCGTAAACCCTCGAAGCTATTCCGGTCGCGGAAAAATGCTGTGACGGAAATCAGAATGTCTTTGCTGAGTTTGTTCAGTTCATCCGGATTTTTGCTGCAATAGTCGAAATAGGCGGCAAGATTGCCCAAGCGGTTGGCCGCCATGCGGCGCTCGACGCGGCGCGATAGCGTGGCTTCCTTGTACCCGGAGAAGTCTATCTTGGAATGCTTGTATACCATTTGCAGCAGGCCCTTCATGGTGGCCGGTACATTTTCCTGCTTGGTGGCGCGGTTGATTAAGCCGTGCGCGCGCGCGATGGCCGTGATTTCTTCGGCAATGCCTTTGCAGGTCAGCACCCATTCCACACAACCGGTACTGATAGCCGCTTGCGGCATGCCGCTGTATTTCGCCGCCTCGGGATCCTGGGCAAAGGTAAAGCCTCCGGCGGCTTTGATCGCCGCGATACCCGCCGCACCGTCCGAGCCGGTGCCGGACAGAATCACCCCGATAGCATCTTCGCCTTTCTCCTCGGCGAGCGAATTGAATAATGTGGTGGCGGAAGGTTTTGGCAATACTGTTTTCCCTGGCACCAGCAGCCGCATGACCCCATCCTTCAGGATGATATTCCAATTGGCCGGGGTGACATAAATGACGTTGTCCAACGGGATTTCACCGTCTTCCGCATCCTTGACCAGCATTGAGGTTTCGCGGGCCAGCAACGGAACCATCATGCTGCGGTGGGTGGGGGACAAATGCTGAACCACGATATAGGGAACGCCCAGATCGTCGGGTAATGCGCCAATCAAATCCGAGAGCGCTTCCAGCCCACCGGCGGAGGCACCGATGCCAACGATAAAGTTGCGCTCCTCAATCGGCTGGGCGGATGACACCACAATTTTTTGCGTGGCAGCTTTCTTCGGATTGGTTTTTTTTGCGGCAACTTTGCGCGGCTTGCTGGGGCTTTTACTTATCTTCTCGGCTATAAAGTTACGCTGCTCGACCGAGGAATTGACCGCAGTTCCGCGTGTTTTTTTGGCTTGATCGATGGCGGGCGTTGCAATCCCGGGACTGACTTGCGGCGCAGGCGTCTGCGATTTTTTGCTGGCGGGAAGTTTCGCAACCTTTGTGTTGGCAGTCGACGCGGGGGCCTTTTTTGTCTTGCTGACGACAGGTTTAACAACCTTGGTTTGACGGACTTTTGCCACGACAACACCCCGCTAAATTTAACTGGCGGCATCGTACCATCCTCAACATTAACAGTGGCATTGGAGAAACCCTTGTTCCTCCATAGGGGTTTCCCTTATGCAATATTTTTCTTTCGGGCGTAATGTCTTGCGTCCTTGCGAGGGTTAATGCTCCGCCGTGATCCAGTGCGTGGCATAGCGTATCAAGTCGGCGCCGTCTTTCAACTGCAACTTGGCGCGAATATTGGCTCGGTGTACTTCTATGGTTTTGATGCTGCGGCTGAGCAATTGGGCAATTTGTCGACTACTGTGGCCGGAACCTATCAGATGCAGCACTTCAAATTCGCTCGGGGTCAAACTGTTGATCAAGAGTTCAGCCCCCGAATTCCCGCTCACCAAGCGATCCATCAACTGCGTGTGCATGGTCTCGCTCAGATAATAGTTGCCCTTCAGCACTTCGCGTATCGCGACTATCAGCACCTCGCCCGGCTCCTGCTTCATCACGTAGCCACGCGCGCCGGAGCGCAATGCGCGTTCCGCATAGACGGTTTCATCATGCATGGAAACGACCAGCACAGGCAGCGCGGGAAGCAGAATGTGCATGCTCTTAATCAGCTCCAGGCCGGAGAGGGTCTTGAGAGATAAATCCACCAGCACAATGTCAGGGTGATGCTCCGACTCAAGCCTGGCCATCGCTTCGCCACCGTCTTCGGCCTCGGCAAACACTTCCATATCAGACTCGGCATTGATGAGCATCGCCATGCCATGCCGCAACATGGCATGATCGTCCACCAGCATCACTTGTGTCTTTAAGCCTGCCATACCCTACAGCGCTTGCCTTTCTACCAGCACCTCTGTTCCCCGCTCCGCGCGGGGTATGAGTTTCAATGTCGCGCCAATCTGATTGGCGCGATACTGCATGATCTTGATGCCCAAGCCCGGTATCGCCTCGCGCTTGGTATCGCGACCAGCCAAGCCGCAGCCGTCGTCGCATATCGAAAGGCGGAACATGCCTTTCCCGGCTTCCCCTTTTCCGGTTTCCAGCGAAATCGTCAGGTGTTGCGCACCACCATGATCGATCGCATTGTGGCTGGCCTCTTGTGCGATCCGGTACAGGTTGAGAGCCAGATTGTCATCGTCGATCACGGTCTCACCTGTGCATACAAAAGAACAATCGATCTCATAGGTGAGTGCAATCCTTTTTGCGAATGCCTGCAACACGTCCGCCAGGCTGCTGCTTTCCAGCTCCAGCGGAAGCAGCCCCCGTGCGAGATGTTTGCACTGCACAACGGCATTCTGTGCCTGTGCGGCAATGGCGGCGGCGATTTCTGCCGCCCCCTCACTCCCCGATGCAATTATTTTGCGTTCCAGCGCCTGGGCCTGATAAGCAATCGCCGCAATCTGCTGCCCAAGGTTGTCATGCAATTCCTGGCCGATCAAGCGCTGGCGTTTTTCTGCTGCGGAAATCATTGCCTGCTCCAGATTTTTGCGCTCGGCAATATCCAGGATCAGGACGAATAAACCCAGCACCTCGTTGCCGTCACGGTGGGGAATGTAGTGAACTAAAGTTTCCCTCGTCTCGTCATTAGGCAACATCAGCGTGTAGTCGAACGCTTGAGATTCCCCCGCGAGTGCCGCGCGGATGTAAGGCTCATGCTTGCGAAATAACTCATCGCCCAACAACTCCCGAATGGCGATCCCCGTTATTTCCTCCTTACTCTTGCCCAGCCAGCTCAAATACTCCCGGTTGGCAAAAGTTGAGCGCAATTCCTTCGTCCAATACCCCACCATGCCGGGCATGAAATCGGTGAGCATCTTCATGAAATGCGTGCTCTCGTGCAAGGATTCATTCATTTGTTTACGCTCCGGCTCGGTGATATAGGCTGTCGGCGTCAATCTGCTGCAAACCCGTACGATACAGATATTTTCAGGTGCGGAAAAGTCGAGCCCCCCGAATTGACTCAAGAGTTACCGAAGGCTAGCCCCCACCCTGATCGTTAATACAACTCAAACCACTTGTGCCTTTGCGCGATCTTGCCACTCTTTGGGTGATACGCCGACCCGCTTGGCGAACACCCGCGCAAACGCAACGGGATGCGTATAAACGTTCGAACAGAAGATGGGCAGCAGTGCTGCCACCAAGGCGCTGTGATAACGCCGTCAGCCCTGAAATAGCCATGGTCTCATCCCCTCGATATTGGCGACCGCGAACTGATAGTGTGGCCGTCGCTGTGCCTTGGTATTCGTTGCTGCCATGATGTCTTGTATGAAATTCCACCAAGGCGCCACGACAACTATCAACTCGGGCTACTGTATTGTTGAAATATCCTTTGAACTAACGATATCAGCCCCCCTGATACCGTCAGCACGCCAACCAGTTCGGCTGATCTCCATAGAAAGCTCAAAGCAAGTAGAGAGCACAACTGACACAACCGTAACAAGAACCTGGCTCCCCTATTACCGGTGCAAGTCCATCAGGCTGTTACGATATGAAAGTCGGTCGCCATGGCAATCGGACGCACGTGGTTCTTCTCGCGCCGCATTTCGACGATGCCGTAGTTTGACATAGTCTTGAGCGTCCGGGAGAGATTGCCCGGTTTACGCCCGGTCATTTCCGCCAAAGACGAAATAGACTCCGGCTGCGAGTCCTTGATCACATGGAGCAGCGCGCGATTGTCGTCGCTGAGCACTTCGGCCAGCGACTTCATGGAAGTGAACCATATCTTGGGCTCGCTTGGCTTCGGCTTATACTCGCCCTTGGCAATCGCGTAGATGCGCTCACGAATCTTTTCTTGCGGCATGATGCCTATCACGATGCTTTTCATTTCTCTGTCTCCTTCAATACTCGATCCACGTCCGCGAAAAAATCCCGCAGCAACTGGTAGGCATCCTTGAATTCGTAAGGTACGCCCTTATCGGAAATATGCCTGTGCCTGTGGTCATAAGGCAATACTTGCCCGGCAAACTTGAAACGACCAGATGGCTTGACCGCGTGCGCGTTGTCGTAGCCCATCACACGCTCACCGCTTTGCTCGTGCAGTGTTAGTGCATAGCGAATGCCGTGAGGTATCAAAACAGTGGACTCAACGCGCCATGCATGAATCTCAACCCAATAACCACGCTCCTGCTGAACGATGTTGCCGTTCAAATCAATCAGCGTATCAATGCCGTTATCAGTCTGCATGCGTTAGTGTATCAACTGATGATAAAGTTCGCCACCCCATAGGCCAAGGCTATGAAACACACTCATGTCATATCACCCGGCAGTCTCAACCTGACTTCAATACCGAAGCGGTTACAGACGGATAAAACCTTTCCGACCTGGGCGGTAGGCTTCCCCTGCTCCAGGCCGTTCAGAAAAGGCAAGCTCACGTTGCTCAGCGCAGCGGCATCACGTTGAGTCAGTCCGGATTCCTTGCGAACAAGCCGGAGAATTTTTCCAAGCTCTGCGATAGAGGAAATATTAACTTCCCTGTGTGTCATAGCCCGCCCATAAAAAGTAAATGAGCGTTGAATTTTTCCTTGCATTTTCCCTCAATGCAACAAAAATTCAACGCTCGTTTATTCCAACAGTAGTGAACCAACACCAAACGCCCGCCCCGCCTGGGTTACAGCTCTTTGATACCGTCAACTCATAATTTTCGGCTGACGGTATCAGAAGTGATGCTCGTTGATGTCTACCTGCCCCGCAAGGCATCCGCCAACACCGCAAGCGCATCGGCAATCTTTTTCGCCGTTTCCGGCGGCGGTAAAGGCACCTTGAGGCTGCGGCTGCCGGTCGCCGGATCGTGCTCGATCCAGGGATGAGGTGTTGTTTCTCCATTATCGGTCGCAGTCAGCGCGGTGACTAACTGTGAACCGAACTGCAATAGCGCGCCCCAAGGATCGGCGTTGGCCTGACTTGGCACGGCATCATCGGCCTGCGCCTTCACGCCAGCATCGGGCTTGTCCTCGGTGTCCATCGCCACTGTCGGCTCCGCCCCGGATGCGGTCGCAACACTGCCCGCCTCTTCCGCCGGACTGACGGCCTCGCCCTCGCCCATGTGGCCGGTGACATTTTCCACATCTTTCATGAAGCGGTTGAGGCGCGAGCCGCCGAGCGAAATCTCGCTCGTGCCGCCGTCGAGTATGCCCGCCGCAAGCGAACGCTTGAACGCCAGCACAGACAGCATGCCCTCCTCAATGGTGCCCTTGGATACAAAATTGACGATCTGCACCGGTCGCTTCTGCCCCATGCGGTGGATGCGAGCGATGCGTTGTTCGAGGATGGCCGGATTCCACGGCAAATCCATGTTCACCAGCGTGGAAGCATGTTGCAGGTTGAGTCCCGTGCTGCCTGCGTCGGTCGAGAGGAACACGCGGCAGTCCGGGTCATCACGGAAACGCTCGATCAGCGCCGGACGTTTTTCAGACGGTACGCCGCCGTGAAAACTGACGTAGCCGATGCCGCGCGCCTCCAGCCGTCGGATGACGATATCGTGCGTCCGAGTCCATTGGCTGAACACTACCGCCTTACTCTCCGGCTGCGCGAACAGGCCATCCAGCAATGCAGCCAATTCGTCGGCCTTGACGCCGTGGTCGGTTTCCTGGTCGAGCAGATATGTGCTGTTGCATGACATGCGCATGTTCTGCAAGGCGCAGGTGAGCCGCCGCTGATCCGAGTCCGACAGGAATTTCATCTTGCGCCAGCGCTGCACGATTCTCGTCACCACCTCGGCGTTTTCCTGATGATGGATCATCTGCATCTCGGTCATCGGCACCAGCAGGTTCTGGTCGGTGCGTTCCGGCAACTGTTGCAGCACTTCGGATTTGCGGCGGCGGATCATGACCGGAGCCAGCGTCTCGCCGATTTTTTCCAGTCCGGTATAGCCTGTCACGCGCCCTGCTTCGTCCTTGACCTGATGCTCGTGCAGCAGCTTCCATGTGGAGCCGAGGCGATGCTGGTCAACGAACTGGACGATGGAAATCAACTCTTCCAACTTGTTTTCCAGCGGTGTGCCGGTCAGCACGATGGCGTAAGAACTATCTATGCGCTTGAGCGCCTTTGCCGCAATGGTGTTCCAGTTCTTCACCCGCTGCGCCTCGTCAACGATCACCAGTTCCGGCGCCCAAGCCGCGATCAAATCCAGATCGGGTTTGAGCTTCTCGTAGTTGGTGATCTTGCAAAAATCGTCCAGCGCATAGTCCTTCTGACGCTGTGTTCTTCCTCCAGATAGAACCCGCGACTCACGGCCAGCGAAACGCGCGATCTCGCTCTGCCACTGATACTTGAGGGAGGTCGGGCAAATCACCAGCACCTTGGATACGCCGAAATGCCGCGCCAAAATCTCGGCTGCCGCAATGGCCTGAATGGTCTTACCCAGCCCCATCTCGTCGCCGATCAACACGCGCCCCGCCCTCACCGCGAACAGCGCGCCCTCGGCTTGATAGGCATAGAGCGGCGCTTTCAGCATCTTCTTCAGTAACGGGTCTTTCGCGCCACGCGGAAAAATTCCATCCAACGCGACGGTTCGACGTTCCGCATCGCGCTGCCCCGCGACAAAATCGAGCGCATCATCGTAGGCGCGCAACTCGTGGCCACTCTTCGCCACCGCCGCGACAAAGCGCTCCAACTCGCCGAAGCGGTTCTCGCGCAACACCCAGCCGCGTGACTCGTCGAACAGCAGCGCAGCCGCCTTGCTCACTGCAGATGGACAATCTGTCCCTGCACGGAAATGGATAGCCCGACCGCCATCGTTACGCAGATACAATTCGGAGAACGATGGCTGATAACCGCGCGCAAACGCAACCTTGGCACCGCGCTTCTTTTCCAGTTGTGCCAGGGTGAATTCAATATGCTTGCAGGTGCCCAACTCGTTGGTCGCGTAATCCGGACACTCGCAAAAATTGTCGCCCGGATGCAGTCCACGAATCGCCACGCGATAGCTGCTCTTCGATTGCGGATTGCCGATGCGGAAATCCGAGAAAAATGGCTCGGTTCCAAGACATTCCAGATCGAACGACTGCTCGCGCCCGAACTGCCGCCGCAACGCGCGCTGCCAGTCAATCGGTAAAAGCCCGTCGGGGGCATGGGTTCGGGAAAGTTTGGGTTCCTTGGTGGGCTTGGTGGTTTTGCGTTTGGGTTTCATAATAGTGTGCCCCTTTCAGGCAAAACTCATTGGTTCAGAATTGATTCGATAGCCCATAGCGCTATAGCTGCACTGGCCGATTACGATGCCCTTCGTTTCACCTCAACATCTGTTGCAATCGGCAATGCCAGAAAATCTATTTCGGGCATTTCAGCATATTCATGGAGAAAGGGAAGATACAGGCGAATGAACCATTCACCGTTTGATTTCAGTGCTGCGTAAGGGTGAAGTAGCTCGCCGTCTTCGCGTATTCGATCAAAGCGCAACAACCCCTTGTTCGGATACTTTACCGCCGCCTCATCCGCCCACATTTCCTTGAACATGCGAGAAACGTCCTCATGAGGATAACCGGGATGACCAGACGTATCCGCTTCGTGGATTGCGCCATCAATGGCATCATCCAAGCTAAGATAACAGCCGGGTAGATCGTATTCATCAAAGACTGTCTCTGCGACCGGATATGGTGGCCCGTTGTACCAACTTGCATCACGCCCCTCTTCAATATGGATGGCCGTGATGGTTCGAGTGCCAACATCGGTGCAGCGCCAGACAAATCCAGCAGATGCAAAAAATTCCAGGCCAATATAAAAGTCAGTAAGCTTCATGCGTGTACCCGAAAATGTGAAATCATGCTGATGGGTGCCTCAATCATTTTTTTCCTCAATACTTGCCGCTGACCGCGCAACCCGGCCCTTCACTACACATCACGAAAGATTGGACAGCCGCTCCGCTACCGACGGATCAAATTCCCGCTTCGTCAGTAGCTCAGCGATTGTAGACTGCCGGGTCTTGAGCGCATCTGCCACGAAGCCTCTTCTATCTTCGATGACGGGAAGCACTTTCTCCCGCAGGAAATCCCGTTCGACAGGCAACAGCCGTTCATCTCCGATCACCTTGGAGATCGCTTCCGGCAGCTCCTCGCTCATGCGCGACAAGACACCGCGAACGAGTCGGGGCGCCACACCGGCCTCATAGGCCATCGCATCCCAATGCGCCCCCTCCACCCATCCGTGCTTGTTCTCTCCGGCGATGGACATGGCCATGGTCTGTCTCGGCAGATACGCCTCCACACAGAGCATGTCGTAGAACGGAGCCACCGCTGCTTTTTGACCACGCATCAGGAAGGCAATGTTCTTCGCGTGTGCGTCCAGATTGCCGATCAAATAGTTGAAGGAAATCCACTGGACAACGGCATTGGCAGCCACGACTGGACGATCCATGAAGGTGCCTCGAAGCACTCCAAACAAGTGATGCAAACCCAGCCCACCTTCGCTCTCATATTTCTTTGACGGTGCCACACCCATCGCCTGGCACAGGTCTATCTGGTGGAGCCGCCTGAAGGCCGTGTCAGCCCCCGTATCCAATGGCTCGCGGTCAAACCGCTCGATGACATAAAGCGGTTCGGGGAGGTGCAGCAGCCCAACCGCAGGTACTGGAACCTTCAGTTCATGGGCCAAGCGCATGCAGAAAAATTCATTGGCAGGACAATATGGAAAATCCGCACTGGCATTTTCCGGCTTGACGATATGAGTTGATGGCGCAGCACCCTCTGGAAGAAACATTGCGCCATTGGCATCAATACGCAGCCCCAGTTTTTCCTGAGCGCCCGCCAAGGACATGCGGATTTCGTCCCATGATGCCATCAAGGGGAGATTGCGCGCTCTGGAAGCCTTGATCTTTTCCTGTAGCGCCTCTTGTGAAAGTGGCAGCAGAATTTCCTTTGTCGCTGCCGCGAGTCCTGCCGGGGTCAGCGACAGCGCCCCGGCTGTGTCCTGTCCATGTCTGACCAGAAGCGCCCACGTATCGCGAGGATCTATCCTGTCCCGAGTGGCGATCAGGTCTCGCAGTCGGCCTTCGGGCAACAGGTTCTCGAAGAACCACTCGACCGGCTTGTCGTTCGCGGTGTCTTCATATTTTTGGGTGGCCACCGGGAAGTTGGGCGAAAGTGAATAATCCTTCCACTCGGTCGCGTAGACGAATTTCCACTGCCCCTTTTGGACTTCCAGGGTTCCAACCGGAATCCCATTGGCCGAGACAATCAAAACACTCATGCTGTTTCACCCGGCAGCCTCAGCCTGACATCAATGCCGAAGCGGTTGCAGACGGACAAAACTTTCCCGATCTGGGCGGTAGCTTTTCCTTGCTCAAGGCCGTTTAGAAATGGCAGACTGACATTGCACAGCGCTGCGGCATCGCATTGGGTCAGCCCGGATTCCTTCCGAACAGCCCGAACCATCTGCCCAAGCTCCGAGACAGAGGAAATTCCTACTTCCCTGTTTGCCATACCCCCCCCATAAAGATAAACGAGCGTTGAATTTTGCCTTGCATTGCCCCTAAATGCAACAAAAGCTCAACGCTCGTTGATTATTTTAGCTAGGTATTGCCCCCGTGGCTGCTTATTTCTTCTTGGCTTTACCCTTGCTGGCGACTGCCTGCTTGAAAGTGGCACCGGCAGAAAACTTGGGCACCGTCGTCGCTGCGATCTTTAGTTTCTCGCCGGTTCTCGGGTTCTTGCCTTCGCGCGCCGCGCGCGCTGCCGATTTGAACGTGCCCTGTTTATCGGTAAATCGCTTTACCCGGTAGCCAGGATATTCGAGAGCAGCGGGGAGAGGGGCGCAACAAACGGGTTGACCACCGTCACACCACGCCAGGTAAAGCCATTTTGTAAATCTTCGCTGAGCAACAGGCGGCAACGGTTGTCCGCTGCAACGGACAAAATCAGCGCGTCCCATATTTGCAAGCCATGATCTGCGGCCAAGTCCAGCGCCGATTGAAAAGCCACCCACGACGAATCGGCAACCTCGAAGCTATCGGCCCATGCCAGTATTGCTTCGCGCACTTCGGCGGGATCACGCTTGGCTTTTCCGGTGAGAACCCGATAAAGCTCACCCATCGTTTGGGCCGGAAGCAGGATCAGTTCCGCAGGTAACTGTTCGATCAGCGTGATCGCGGCGGTGCAGCGAATTTCGTCGCCAACACCTTCCGCATACGCCAGTACATTTGTATCCAGTGCGACTCTCATTGCCCGCGCTCATAGAGTTCGTCACGCGTCCAGTTGCGCTCACCGCAGGCTTCCTGCTTGCGCAGGCGGGCGATCAAAGCCGTCTTAGACGCGCTGCGTTGCGCGTCTACCGACTTGGCGGGAGAAATGGTCGCGACGGGTCTACCCCTTGAAACCACGGTGAATATCTCGCCTTGACTGACATCGCGCAACACGCTTGAAAACTGGCGGTTGGCATCTGCTGCGGTAACGGTTTTCATGAGGACTCCTTTACATGTAGTGTTCAGCACTACTTTATTAGACAGGTATTTTATTGTCAAGATGCGTTTGAAAATGCGTTTGAAAATGAGTTGCTGGCGGCGCAATCGCATAAAGCGTGCGGGGGCCGAGACCGATGTGGGATCAAAACAGTGGGTTCAACGCGCCATGCATGAATCTCGACCCAATAACCACGCTCCTGCTGAACGATGTTGCCGTTCAAATCAATCAACGTATCAATGCCGTTATCTGTCTGCATGCGTTAGTGTATCAACTGATGATAAAGTTCACCACCCTATAAATCGCCCCTATAGATCGAGGCAATGAAAACACTTACGTCATATCACCCGGTAATCTCAGCCTGACTTCAATACCGAAGCGGTTACAGACGGATAAAACTTTTCCGACCTGAGCTGAGGGCTTACCTTGCTCCAGACCGTTCAGAAAAGGCAAACTCACGTTGCACAGCGCAGCGGCATCACGTTGAATCAAACCGGATTCTTTGCGAACAAGCCGAAGGATTTTTCCAAGCTCTGCGATAGAGGAAATATCAACTTCCCTGTGTGCCATAGCCCACCCCCTCAAGATAAACGAGCGTTGAATTTTTCCTTGTATTTTCTCTCAATGCAACAAAAATTCAACGCTCGTTGCTAGCCGTTCACTAAAGGTGTGTAAATTTTGTTTTAAGTTAGCCTGAAACCCTTGCGCGACAAGGTTTTCAACGGAAATTTGATGCGCATAAAATCTTCTGATGAAAAATTCCGCGCAAACCCAATAAAGACGCTGGTTCAGATACGCTTGAATTCCTGCTGGCATTCGATGGACACATCCACCGTTATGCTGGCGGCTACTGGCTGAAATTCGAGATAGCGAAAGTACAGGAATGTGAGGGAAAACCGCACGGACTGGACTACTCCTTTACCCTGCATGGGCCAGACAACCGAAGGCTGATCGGCTTTGATAACGCGCACAGCGTGTCTGCCAAGGGATCACGTTTCAACAAGCGCCCGAAAACGATGGATCATTGGCATCGAACGGAAACAGATGAGGGGCGCCCCTATACGTTCAAGGATGCGGAAACATTGATGGACGATTTTTTCGACGAAGTTGAACGTGTGCTTGCAGAGCACGGTATCCCGTTCGAGACCGTCGAAGTAAAGGAAGGAGATAAACCATGAAGCATTTAAAAATTCAGAGCCATGCATCCTTGCGCGAAGAAATGAAGGCTGTTGCACGCGGGGAGAGGCCGGCAGCGAAGGATGCTGGAGGCACGACGTTCGACTCTGTCGAGGCGCTGATGCGTCTGCTGACGCCACAGAACCGTCAACTCTTGGCCATCATTCGCGACAAGAAGCCGCAGTCAATCGCCGAACTCGCGGTGCTGACGGGCCGAGCGCAACCGAACCTTACTCGCACCCTTGGTAAGCTTGAAGCAATTGGTTTCGTGCGGCTGAAAAATGTTGACCGTCGCAAGGTGCCGACAGCTACCGTCCACTCTCTCCGGATCAACATTGACCCGTTCTCGCAAAATGATCGGCTGGAATTTGCATGATGTAGATGAACAGTTACCGATACGTCAACTCATAAATCTTCGGCTGACGCTATCAGAACTGATGCTCGTTGATATTTGCTCCAATACCGTCAACGATACCGTCACCAGAAGAAAGCTGCGCCAATTTCTCACGTAAAATCAAGGCGGCAGTTTGCCGTATATAATTGATTTAAAAGTGTTCGGCGATCAGTAGTGTCCGGTTAAAAATCAAACAGAATCATTTGGTTGCCAGGTTGAGGCGTAATGGTTCCGGCGGTATCTGGCTGCAAGGCGCATGAAATAAGGGTTTTCTCGAAAATCGAGACCGATAATATCTGTAGCAAAGTGT
>JACQFX010000043.1 GCA_016199835.1 Nitrosomonadales bacterium
TAGTCGTTATTTCTGTGTTGGCGCCCTACGAGGCCGGCAACCTAACGGTTTTTTTGCACGGACTCGCGACGCCTGTCGTCTTGAAATTGTCGGCTGGCGAGACAAATTCCAAAGCTAAAAGTCGTGTGGTTGACTATCGCCTTGATCTGCGTGTCCCGGGTCGCGGCCCCAATGCGCGCTCCCCGCTTTTAGAAGAAGGCAAAATCGGTCTCTATGACGATACCTTGCAAGCGTTCTTAGATGGTATCCCGCCGCGAGACGCGAAGAAGGTGAAAGTTCATAGCGCCACTCCCATCGCGGCGCAGGTATGGCAGTACGGTGGCGATATTTTCATCCGCACGGTATTCGAAATTCAGACTGCATTTGATCAGAGCATCGCGTCCGCGGACGGCACTCGCGTTTATCGCTTGCCACCGACACCGTACATCACGCTGTCAGAAATGGGTCGTTCGATAACTCTCCAACTGGACATCAATTGAGGACTCGATCATGACAGTGCAAGCGGAAGTCGGCCGCCAGAGCAAAGTGGTAGTTCTCTTCATAGTTGTCACGGTGGTATTGGTTGGATATATCGCGTGGACCTATGTCGCTGACAGCGCCAGGAAACCCACACAAAACTATCGTGGAATAAGTGCGGTTAAAAATGGCCGCGGTACGCCCACCAGCGAAAGCGACCACTACCGCGACGTACTAAATCGTTACAACCAGAAGAACGCGGACAGCGCCAAGCAAACAGGCGACTCCTATCTGTCGGTATTGTCCAGCCGGACAAAGGACGTGCCCGAGGAGCCGGTCGTCGAGCCGAAGATACAACAACAGCAGCAACCCCCACGTAGTCCGAAACCCGACCCGCGGGCCGCAAAGTTACTGGAAGAACAAACGCAAGCCTTGCTTGCCAACTGGAAATCGGTTCCCCACGAGGCGGCTCGGGAAACTGCCAGCAATAATTTCGCGCAATCGTTGGCGCCGCCGCCGGCTGATCCCAATGCAAAGTCCACAACAGCCGCGGCCGTCAATCAGAAGATCGTGGAAGATTTCGCACTCGTGCCGGCGCTACTCGAAACCGACATCGACACCGACGAAAACTCAGTCGTGATCGCCAGTATTCCGACGGGTGATTACGCGGGCGCCAAGGTTTACGCGATGGGTTACAAACGGCTGAATAATTCGGTCGACATGACGTTCACATATATGAAGTGGCAAGGGCGCTCATACACCATCACGGCCAAGCCGGTCGATCAAACAACGATGCGCACCGCACTATCCGGTGAGGTCAATACCCGATGGTTCAGTCGAATCATCATACCGGCGTTCGCCAAGGGCATCGGTCGTACGGGTCAGCTCTACGAGCAGGCCAATGCGCAAAATATCATCACGCCGGAAGGCGGCGTCATCCAAACCCATCCGTCAACACCGAGCGGTAGTGCGGTTGCGGGAACCATCGTTGGCGGCATCGGCACCCACGCGGGCGAAGTCTTGGCAAACGACGCCGCGAATATGCCGATTAAACAAGTGCTGATCCCAAAGCGAACCACCATCGGCATCCAATTCATCGGCCCCGTGTTAACCAGCAATGACGTGGCCGCGGCGGCACGAGCACCGAATCAGCCGCCGACGGATCTCAATGCACTGAGTGAACCGGCCTCGCAACCTCCACGCCAGAATGCACCGACAGCGCCGACCTATGGCGGTACTTACGCGCCGCCCGGCGCACCAACCAACAATGTCTACCCACGTAACTAAATAAGGGTGCCTAACATGAGCGAACCAAAAAATTACGATAAGACGTCGACACCCGCCGTCGACGTCTTCAATACCAAGCCTGTTTCAGACAGTAGCGCGGCACCTGGCGCCGACACCGTCACTACGCCGCCCACGGCGCCGCCGATCAAGGGGGCGACATGGAAGAACGCGCTCATAGCGAAAGCAGCAAAGCTGAAGCCGGTGCACTTTGTTGTGTTAAGCGTTGCGATCGCGGTTCTTTGGATTTTCGGGCCTCACTTACTGCGTTCCTCCGCCAACGAGCGCCAACCTCAATCGTTGGACGTTGTTTCAAGCGACCCGATCACGGTGCCGGAAAACAATTCGACAACGCCGCAAGGTGCCACCAATTCTGCGGCCGGACCGGCGCATCCGGAGGCGGTAACGCCACCGTCGCCGTCAGAAATCGAACTCCAATCTAAGGTGGATGAGCTGCAACGCCGGGTCGCTTTGCTTGAGGCAGCGCTAACCAACCTGGTGATGCGGAACAACCTGACGATCCAGAAGGAACCAACGGCGGCGCCGCCGGCGCCAAAGCCGAAAGCCAAGCGCGCCGCCAGTGCGTCGCTTGGGAAACCGAAAACACTGTCCGAATTTACGCTCAATACGATTTATCGCGATCAGGCCTGGATTCAGAACGACGAGCGAACCTACATCGTGCAAGTGGGCGATACGCTTAACGGATTATTCATTCTGCGTATCGATCCTGCGGCACGACTGGTGAGCACATCGAATGGTGTTATTCGCTAGGAGTAGGGCGAGTGGATCTCTCGCAAATGATCGTCGAGGGCGCGAACAGTTTGGTCGAACCCATGTGGCATTTCTTATGGGTTCTATCGACGCTAGTCGGTACGGTGTATTGCGGGTTTGCTTTTCTTCGCTTGATCCGGGCCTCGCGGTTTCCGGGACCGAGCCAAGTGACGTTCGGCGACATCCTCCCGGTCCTCATTATCAGCGGGTTATTGGCGAATCTTGCGGTTTTCATCAACTCGGTATGGAACACGTTTGGCACCGGCACCGTGACCTATGGACCGATCTCTTACGACGGTGCCGCAGACTTCGGCCGATTGGCCGACGCCATCAACGCGGTACTCACACTAGCGAGCGTTGGCGGGGGTTTCTATTGCTTCCGTGGAATGCTGTTTCTGAAGAAATCGTGCGTGGATGGCTACTCCACTCATGGCTCGGGCGACTACTTCGCGCGCGCTATGACGCATCTGTTCGGCGGCGCGGCGTTGGTGCGAATAGCAGAAATGATCGAGGCCTTCCGACAAACAACCCATCTGTATTGGTAATTCATTTTCCTAAGGAGAAAACGTCATGAAGCATGCAGTGCGTAAAGCCATTGAATGGGCCGGCGATGTGCCGCGTAAAGCGCACATTGCGTTGGTGATGAGAGTTATGCAATACACCGCATCGCCGCAACAGCGGTTCGCGTTGCTCGCCGGCGCGGCGACAACGACCGCTGCTTTGCTGTTCGTGCGAACCGCGCATGCGGACGGTTTCGCCGATATGTTTGGGAAGGCCTCTGACCAAGGCGACTCGATAAAGGAAAGCCTTGGCAAGATCTTTGCTGCGGCCGCTTTTGGTTTTGCCGGTTGGGGCGGTTATAACTTATTTCGCAAAAACGGCGATAAGAGCGGCCATAGCCCAATCACAACCGGCCAGATTATTGGGCCACTCCTCGCCGGCGCCATGCTCGGCGCGTCGGGGTTCATGATGCTCAGGGCCGGTGAAACCGTAGGCATCGAAGCCTCCTCACAGGGCCAGGTGCCTTAGTGACCCACGGCATCTCGTTGGACGCCGCACATTCCATGGCCCAGGAGTTCACAACGATATGCGCGACCCCGAAATTATCGATATTGCCAGTGTTCAACCGAAAGCTGGCTTGGGAGCGAACTTCGATTCACCGACGTACCCGACATTACGATTCTCAACCAAGTGCCGAATTTTGGGTGACCCATCGCCACAAGCCATTGAACCGACCGACCCGTCATATGTGAACGACGGCTTACGACAGGCGACGCTCACGCGGGAGGGACATCGCTGCGTGTTTTGTGGCTTCTATTCATCACGGAATGAAGTGCACAACGTGAACGACAACCATCGCGACATGCAACCTGAGAATCTGCGTTCAATCGATTCGCTGTGCCACGGCTGGCAGCATTTGGGCGAGCTCGGTAACGGGAATGCGGTGATTGCCTATGTACCCGGTCTCCGTGGTCAAGACGTCAATCACCTGCAGCGCACAATCATGGTGGCGTTGCAGTCCGACGATCCAGGCCTTCGCGATGACGCGAAAACATTGCTCAACTGGTTGGCATCACACCGTGACTACACGACCGAGGCATGGGGCACGCACGACCCCCGCGTCTTTGGCGATGCCTTAGTAAAACTCAATGAGGAAGCTCGCGAAAAACGCGAAGTCTTATTTCAGAACCTCGCGGTGATTTTTAATCCCGATTCGTACCGTCAGCAAGTAACGACATGGGTCGGCGAGTCGTACCTCGCATTCCCGACCAATCACTGGGCGCGGGTGTATCACGACGTGATGAATGCCCCTGCCTAAGAGAACCGACAATGGGCTTACTGACAAACGGATTGGAAGCGGTCGAA
>JACQFX010000044.1 GCA_016199835.1 Nitrosomonadales bacterium
GACGATGGCGGTAGTGGCGGCGGAGGCGGCGGCTTTGGTTTCGGCGGGCGCTCGATCGGACTCGGCAGCATCGCGATCGCGCTGGTGGCCTCGTATTTCCTCGGCGTCAGCCCGATGACCGTGCTCAACCTGCTCAGCGGCGGCTCCGGCCAAAACGCGCCGCTGCAGCAATCGCAACCACGCACTGCACACCGGCCGCCGGCCAACGACCAGATGGCGAAATTCGTCTCCACCGTGCTGGCCGATACCGAAGACACCTGGACCGAACTGTTCCGCGAAAACGGCGCCCGCTATGTCAGGCCGAAACTGGTGCTGTTTTCCGGCCGCACCCCGACCGCCTGCGGCAGCGGTGAAACTGCCGCCGGACCGTTTTACTGTCCGGCCGACCAGAAGGTCTATATCGACCTGCAGTTTTACCAGACCATGCGCCAGCGCTTCCATGTAGCGAGCGACTTCGCGCAGGCGTATGTGATCGCGCATGAGATCGGACATCATGTGCAGCACCTCAGCGGCATCATGGATAAAGTCGACAAAGTGCGCCGCAGCGGCTCGCAAAGACAGGCGAATGCAATGTCGGTGCGGCTGGAACTGCAGGCCGATTGCTTCGCCGGGGTCTGGGCCTACCATGCGAATCAGGCGCGCAGCATCCTGGAATCGGGCGATATCGAAGGTGCGCTGAAGGCGGCCAACGCGATCGGCGACGACACGCTGCAACGCCAGTCGCAAGGCAGCGTGGTGCCGGACTCATTCACCCATGGCAGCTCGGCGCAGCGGGTGCGCTGGTTCAAGCGCGGCATCGACACCGGCCGCCTGAACAACTGCAATACCTTTGACACCGCGCAACTCTGATTCACGCTGAAAGGAAAGCCATGTCGCTCGCCCTCTGGTGCGTCCTGCTGGCCGGCCTGCTGCCGGTACTGACCGTCATCTTCGCCAAGTGGGGACGGCCCGATTTCGACAATGGCGAACCGCGCGCCTGGATGGAAAAGCTGACCGGCCGCCGCCGGCGCGCCGATTATGCGCACCGCAACCACTTCGAAGCGTTCCCGTTCTTTGCCGCCGCCGTCATCATCGCGCAGCAACTGCACGCGCCGCAAGCCACCGTCAACACACTGGCCGCGATCTTCATCGTCGCGCGCGTGGCCTACACCGTGCTGTACCTGGTCGACCGCCCGACCCTGCGCTCAATCATGTGGGCAATCGCGTATGCCAGCGTGATCGGCCTGTTCATCACCGCGGCGCAACACGCCTGAAGCCGGAAAGTGCTCCGGATCGCTGCGGACACAGCCTCGGCAGCCGGAAATATACTCATGGCTGTATTTTTAAAACAGCGCTGAAAACATGCGGGAGAATATGGTTTTGATAGCATACTCCCATAATTATTCTATTTACTACCCCTCAAATCAGGAACACCATGCAAAAAATCTCGTTCAGCCTGCAAGGCGAATACATCGAACTCAATCAACTGCTGAAAGTATGCGGCATCTGCGACAGCGGCGGCGCCGGCAAGATGATCGTCGCCAGCGGCAACGTCAGAGTCGACGGCCAGCAGGAACTGCGCAAAACCTGCAAGATCCGCGCCGGTCAGGTGGTCAGCCTGGACGATATCCGGATCAGCGTCGTGGCGGAGTGATTGCCGGAAGACCAGATTGAAAGCCTATTCGCCGCATCGGTGGCAATTCCAGCCATTCAAATCCAAGCCAATACAAACATTTGCTATCCTCTGCCGCCGAATTGAAAAAAGCCCCGCAAACCTGCCTAGCCGGTAACTTAACGTGTTGCTGGTAATATGAACCGCGGGAAATTCAAAAGGACGAGTATTTTGCTCGTCCTTTTTTCATTCGGGAGCCTTTGATGGCCCTGGAATGAAATACAGAATGTCCTCCAGTGCTACTGGTCCCTTTGCCAGCCCAAGACGCATTGCCGGAGTCTTCTTGTCAGCGCCGGATTCACAGAAATTGAAATAAACACGGAATATTTCCAGCACGCTTGCGAGGTTGTCGGGTTGGTAGGCCGCGTAGCCGTTCCATATGCGCCCAGCGTTACCCGCCGAGGAGATGGGGCGCTCCGCAAGGCTTAAACGTCTGCGAATCTGCATAAAATAGCGGTCAACCGGATGTAAGGTAGCCTTCAGGTACAGCTTCGCAACATGGTCTTCGTCATAGTCGCCAAGGTCAGTCAGCCAGCACATTCGCTTAGCCGGCTCGGTCATTATTGGTAATGGGTGCTCCACCCAGCGGTCACGCCAGTGACCGAATTCCTTGGCAAGCGCCATTTGCTCCTGCATCAACCTCATTTCAACTTTTTCTTCGCTGAGTGTTGGATTAGCCAATTGTGCCGCAGCAAAGCGTTCTACTGCAGATTTGGTGGCCTTGCGTTTCTCGTCGACGGTCGTTCCTTTGAGGACCTGCACATACCAGGCGTCAGCAGTCCGAGCCTTAATTCGCGGCCCCAAGGCAGCCATGATGGCAGCGCGTAACCCTGATTCCTGGTCCACGAAGAATCGCAGCTTTTCCGCTCGGTGTAGCAGGCGAGAAATGAACTGGATGTGCGCATTCATCGACACCTGTTCATGAACTTGTACACCCAACCGTGGAAGTTGGCGTTCAGAAGCTGCCTGGTCGCTCGATTCGACGTCATCACGCTCGATGGCATCCGCATATATACGCCGAATTTCGGCTTCTAACGCGTGTTCTGCGGCTTTCGCCTCCGCAGCAGCTCGGTCCTTTGGTGTTCGTATTCGACGTTCTTTCTCATAGTCCTGTGGTAGCCATATTCGAGCATATCGGCGGAATGATTGGGGTAAATGGTCGTCGCCATAGCGCTGCATATCCAAAGCTACCGCATCCTGGTTCAGTTTCCCGTCAAAGTTGAGGTGCATCCCGAAGACATAACCAGTTTCAACATCGGCAGTGGCAATGGCCAATAACTGGACATTCCGACGGTCTTTGCGCGAAGCCCAATTAACTACAAACATTTGCCGGTCCGTCGCCAGATACCGGGTTGGCAAGTCTCGGCCCATAAGGCGCGATTCTCGCTCACCAGCAAAAAGCAAACATTGTTTATGGATGAAGGAAATTCTTCGATATAGGGTCACCATGTTGAGGCCGGTGACTGCAGCTATTCGTTTCAGAGGCGATTTATTGACCAGTAGCAGAAAGACATCGCGGTTCTTATGGGTAAACCGTTGACGGCTGGAGGATTTGGCTTGCCCGGAGAACGTTGATTTACAGAGAAGGCACTGGTGTCGGGGTGTGCCCGCCGCACTCTTGCCAGATTTTTTATAGCGGGCGCCTTCTGTGTCCACCGGGATACTGTGCTGTGCGCAAGTTTCTTCAGGGCAGCAAAGCTGCGGCACGGGATTTAGGTATGCGCCAATGCGCATCAGTTCTTCAACAACGGCCAGGTTGCTTTGCATCGGAATGACCTCACCGCAAAGTTCGCAAGTAAGCGCGGGGCGGGCTTTACCGTTGGCGCTGACTATGTAATCGCCGGGCTCCACGGGTGCGTGTATTGAGCCTTTCTTTGGACGACCGATGCCCTTGGCCGGTTCAAGTTTAGGTGGGATGCCAAAATTAGCGCAAAGAGGATTTTTGCAATGATTTACTTGGATACCGCCCACCGTAGGAGGGTATCGCCATCGACTGGCGCCTGAAGCAGATTTTTGCTTAGAAATATGCCCTCCATATCTTGCGATATGAAGGGCATTGTAGGCCCGGACCTAACAAACCAGCAACACGTTAAGTTACCGGCTAGGGATTATCCCGGCGGTTTTTTTATGGGTGAAAGCATTGTCGAATCGGCGTGATCTGAATCTCGCCCGTTCATCGCCTGCTAAAATAGAAAACTCAGTTCAGCCATGCAAGGAAAAGACATGATCAAAGTCGGCATCGTCGGCGGTAC
>JACQFX010000045.1 GCA_016199835.1 Nitrosomonadales bacterium
AACAGGCGACCACTTCCGGCCAGAATTCGACCGAGGCGGCGAAATCGGCACGCGGCGAGCGCGCGCTGCCGGTAGCGGACGCGTCGCCATGCTTCTCCAGTCGTACATTCACGTAGGCCAGCAAGCCGAGCCCGATCTTTTCCGGATCGAGCAGCGCCACGTACTGCCGGATGATGCCGGCTTCTTCCAGATTCTTGATGCGCCGCAGGCAGGGCGACGGCGACAGGTTGACCCGTTCGGCCACTTCCTGATTCGACAGGCGGCCATCCGACTGCAGGATGGCCAGAATTTTTCGGTCGGTCTTATCGAGTGTGATGTGCGCCATGATGTGCTTTCCTGTTGACTATATCGGCAATATTATTGCGCAATTAGCCTGAATCAAGGATTTATTTGAAATTTTATGCTAGTGGCGCGCGTCTATACTATTTTCATACTAATTATGGAGACAGGCATGGACTTTCAACCCTGGGACAACCCGATGGGCACCGATGGCTTCGAATTCATCGAATACGCGGCGCCGGACCCGAAAGCGCTGGGCGCATTGTTCGAGCAGATGGGTTTTGCGGCGATCGCGCGCCATCGCCACAAGGACGTGACGCTGTATCGCCAGGGCAATATCAACTTCATCATCAATGCCGAGCAGGATTCGTTCGCACAACGCTTTGCGCGCCAGCACGGGCCGTCGATCTGCGCGATCGCATTCCGCGTCAACGACGCCGCATTCGCGTACCAGCGCGCGCTGGAGCTGGGCGCCTGGGGCTTCGACAACAAGACCGGGCCGATGGAGCTGAACATCCCGGCCATCAAGGGCATCGGCGATTCGCTGATTTATTTCGTCGACCGCTGGCACGGCAAGAATGCGGTCGAAGGCGTCGCGCCGGGCGGGATTGGCGACATCAGCATTTACGACGTCGATTTCGTCGCGATTCCGGGTGTCGATGCCAATCCGGTCGGCTGCGGCCTGACCTACATCGATCACCTGACGCACAATGTGCACCGCGGCCGCATGAAGGAATGGGCAGAGTTCTACGAGAACCTGTTCAATTTCCGCGAAGTGCGCTACTTCGACATCGAAGGCAAGCTGACCGGCCTGAAGTCGAAGGCGATGACTTCGCCCTGCGGCAAGATCCGCATCCCGATCAACGAATCGTCCGACGACAAGTCGCAGATCGCCGAATACCTGGACCTGTACCACGGCGAAGGGATCCAGCACATCGCGCTCGGCACCGACAACATCTACCAGACGGTGGAGCGGCTGAACGCACAGCGGGTCGTGTTCCAGCAAACCATCGCCACCTATTACGATCTGATCGAGCGCCGCCTGCCCGCGCATGGCGAAAACGTGGCCGAGCTGCGCCGCCTGAACATCCTGATCGACGGCAACAGCAATGCGACCCATCGCGAATTGCTGCTGCAGATCTTCACCCAGACCGTGATCGGCCCGATCTTCTTCGAAATCATCCAGCGCAAGGGTGATGAAGGCTTCGGCGAAGGCAATTTCCGCGCGCTGTTTGAGTCGATCGAGCTGGACCAGATCAAGCGCGGCGTGCTGAAAGACGCACCGGCCAAGTAGCATTGGCGGTGTTCTGAAATGAGAAATAACAGGGGGTATAGCCTGATATATAGGCTTACCCGCTTATATTCATTGTGCTGAAAATAATGCTGGGGTGGAGTATATTTAAAGCCCTGCAGCAAGTTTTTCAGCGCCAGCGGAGTGTTGTATGGATAGCAAACTGAGTACCGATGCATTCTTTGCCACGGTGGCGGAGAAATCGCATGGCGCTGCGCTGCGCGGCGATTATGCGAAGGCCGATGCCGACTATGTGGTCGAGCAGGAATGGCAGGCGTATACGCCGGAGCAGCACGCATTGTGGCGCCGGTTGTATGAGCGCCAGGCGAAACTGGTGCCGGGCCGTGCCTGCGACGAATTCATCGAAGGCCTGCACCATCTGGATGCCGCCGCCGGCATCCCGGACCTGAAGCGCGCGTCGGCGCTGTTGTTCAAGGCTACCGGCTGGCAACTGGTCGCGGTGCCGGGGCTGGTGCCGGAACTGACCTTCTTCACCCATCTGGCGAATCGCCGCTTCCCGGTCACGGTCTGGCTGCGCACGCCGGAAGAGTTCGATTACATCGTCGAACCGGACATCTTCCACGACTTCTTCGGCCATGTGCCGCTGTTGCTCAATCCGGTATTCGCCGACTACCTGCAGCAGTACGGCAAGGCCGGACTTAAGGCGCTTGAGCTGGGCGGGCTGGAAAATCTGGCGCGGCTGTACTGGTACACCATCGAGTTCGGCCTGATCCGGACGCCGCAGGGCTTGCGCGCTTACGGCGCCGGCATCCTGTCGTCCGGCGGCGAGGTCGAATACTGCCTGCACAGCAGCGTGCCGCGCCGCATTGCCTTGGACGTCGAGCGCGTGATGCGCACCCTGTACAAGATCGATACCTATCAGGAAACCTATTTCGTGATCCAGGATTTCCAGCAATTGTTCGAGCATACCGCGCCGGATTTCACCCCGATCTACGCCCGCCTGAAGACACTGCCAACCTTGCCGGCCGACACCCTGCTGCCGGGTGAACAGAATCTCGGCGTGATGTAGGTCAACACATCTCAGTTCCACTGGCAGTCGTGCCGCCACACAGGCCGGCACGATTGCTCTGCCATGCTGCACTGCACAGTGAGCGTAATGCCGCTTTGTGCTACTCTGCGGCATGTCAAAATATAAAACGGTTTGCTCACAAGGCAGCTCAGTTTGACAGCGAAACCATCGCACCCAAAGACACAATTTTTGGCACGGAGACCACATGAATGCACCCTTAAAGAACGGGCAGCCG
>JACQFX010000046.1 GCA_016199835.1 Nitrosomonadales bacterium
GCAGGTGGCGCGATGCTGTTGCTGGTTTTCATTGTCTGGTGGACGATGTTTTCAGGCCGGAAACCGCCACCTGTAAAACCACAAAAAACCGTGCGACCAAAAGACACAAAAGGCGATTAATCACGTCGGATCAATGCAGGGTACGGGGTAAGGACAAAACGAATTCCGGTATCTTCGCCTCGAATTGCTCGCCATCCTCGGCCACACAATAATATGTTCCGCACATTGATCCTTGCGGGGTGGCCAGCGCGGTACCGCTGGTGTATTCGAACTCCTCGCCCGGTTGCAGCAAAGGCTGATGTCCTACCACGCCCAAGCCGCGCACCTCCTGCAGATGATTGTTACCATCCGTGATCAACCAGTGGCGCGAGATCAACTGCGCTGCGACATGCCCGGTATTCTTGATCGTAATGCTGTAGGCGAACACAAAACTGGTGCGCTCGGGATCGGACTGGTCCGCCAGATATTGTGTCTTGACCGAGATGGTAAATTCATAGGCTGCCATGCTAATTCCTCAAATTTGATCAGTGCATTCGCAAACAGCGACAGGCACAAAGTATTGCACACGAAAACCGCAACCGGCGCAAGAATTAATCCGCACATGAAAGAGTAAAATACCGCATCTTTCATAAAATTGACTGCCATGCCCACCTACCGCATCGCCCCCAGCATCCTGTCCGCCGACTTCGCCCGCCTGGGTGAAGAAGTACGCAATGTCATCGCCGCTGGCGCAGACATCATCCACTTTGATGTGATGGACAACCATTACGTTCCCAACCTGACCATCGGCCCACTGGTTTGCCAGGCCATCCGGCCCCATGTCGAGGTGCCGATCGACGTCCACCTGATGATCAAACCGGTTGACCGCATTGTGCCGGATTTCGCCAAAGCGGGCGCAAACATCATCACTTTCCATCCGGAAGCGTCGGAACACATCGACCGCACGCTGCAACTCATTCGCGACCATGGCTGCAAGGCCGGACTGGTGTTCAACCCGGGAACGCCCCTGCATCATCTGGATCACGTGATGGACAAGATCGACATCATCCTGATCATGTCGGTCAACCCCGGCTTCGGCGGACAATCGTTCATTCCCGGCGCATTGAAAAAAATCGCCGAGGTAAGGCAACGGATCGATGCCTACCTGGCACAGAATCCGGAACGCGAAATCCTGCTCGAAGTCGATGGCGGCATCAAAATCGACAATATCGCTGCCGCCGCCAAGGCCGGCGCGGATACGTTTGTGGCCGGTTCGGCGATTTTTGGCCAGCCCGATTACAAGACAGTGATAGACGCGATGCGCAGCGAGCTGGAAACCGCATGAATGCGCCGGAACGCCTGACCATGAGCGGCGTGCGTGCCGCCATCATCGACCTGGACGGCACCATGCTCGATACCGCACCGGATTTCCACGTCGCCATCAACCGCATGCGCGATGAATTATCGCTGGCGCCGCTCGCCATCGAGACCATCAAAACCTTCGTCGGCCAGGGCTCGGAAAATCTGATGCGGCGCGTGCTGGGCGTCGATTTTGACGCGGCAGGTGTAGAACAACGCTTTGAACAGGCGCTCGCTTCGTATCAAAAGCACTATCTGGTCATTAACGGCGATCACAGCACCCTGTACCCGGGGGTGCGCGAAGGACTGGAAGCGCTGCAGGCCAAAGGCCTGCGCCTGGCCTGCGTCACCAACAAGCCGCTCGCTTTCGCGCGGCCGCTGCTGGCCAAGATGCAACTGACCGGCTATTTCGACGTGGTGTACGGCGGTGACTCGTTCGCCAAGAAGAAGCCCGATCCGATGCCCTTGCTGCAAGTGTGTGCCGATTTCGCGCTGGCGCCGCAGCAAGTGGTCGCCATCGGCGACTCTTCCAACGACGCGCTGGCGGCCCGCGCTGCCGGTTGCCGGGTCTTGAATGTGCCCTACGGCTACAATCATGGCCAGCCTATACAAGAGGTCGATTCCGATGGTATAGTCGAAACGCTGCTCGATGCAGCGCATCTGATCTCTGCATAAATCGCAACCACATCTATATATAACGTCATGTCTCTCGACAAAAAACGCACCGTCTCGCAAGCAGCCTCGATTGAGGCCTGGCTTTGGCGACGCTGGCAATCCTGGGCTGAGTAATCTCCCACGTTTTGTGCTGTCCGCGCCCTTGTGCGGACGGTAACGTTTTTTAAAAAATACCGCAACGAACGCCCACCGATGGCGTTCCGGAGAACAACATGACTGAACTCGAATTCAAATCGCTGGCCGCGCAAGGCTACAATCGCATCCCGCTGATCGCCGAAGCGCTGGCCGACCTCGAAACGCCGCTGTCCCTGTACCTGAAACTGGCGCAACAGAACAACGTCGGCAAGAATTCCTTCCTGCTGGAATCGGTGGTCGGCGGCGAGCGTTTCGGCCGCTACTCGTTCATCGGCCTGCCGGCCTCGACCCTGCTGCGCGCCAGCGGCATGCGCACCGAAGTCCTGACCAATGGC
>JACQFX010000047.1 GCA_016199835.1 Nitrosomonadales bacterium
GCGCCGATGCAGCACAAGCAGGTTGCGGGCTTCTATCGCACGATGATTGGCGACTATGAAGTCACCGCTCTCCATGACGGCGGCGCCGGCATTGACTCCAACCTCCTGCATGGCGATCCGGCGCTCATCCAGTCCCTCCTGGCGCGCTCCTTCCAAAACGATCCCAAGAATGTCTCGGCCACCGTCCAAGGCTACCTCGTCAACACCGGCTCCAAGCTCGTTCTCATCGATACTGGTGCAGGCGGCCACTGGGGCGGCCCCACGCTGGGCCAGCTCGTGCAGAACTTGAAGGCCTCCGGCTACAAGCCGGAGCAGATTGACCTGGTGCTGCTGACTCATCTTCACGCTGACCATGCTGGCGGAATCTACAAAAACGGGAAACGCGTCTTCCCGAACGCGACCGTGATGATGAAGAAGGCCGATGCCGACTTCTGGCTGTCGAAGGAAATCACCGCCAAGGCCCCGGAAGAAGCAAAAATATTCTTCACGGTGGCACAGGATGGCGCCACGCCTTACATCGCTGCAGGCAAGTGGAAGCCGTACGAAGGCATGGACGAAATCGTCCCCGGCATCGCACCGTATGCCATTCCCGGCCATACGCCCGGTCACACCGGCTACATGATTTCCTCAAAGGGTCAGTCGCTGCTAGTCTGGGGCGACGTCACTCACGTCACCGCCGTCCAGATGCCGCACCCGGAAATCGGCATCGCCTTCGACTCAGACGGCGCGATGGCCATCAAAACGCGTGAAGACCTTCTGGTGAAACTCGCTGCGGACAAGACGATGATTGCCGCCGCCCACATGCCGTTCCCTGGCCTGGGCCGTGTTCGCAAGGCCGACACCGGCGTTGGCTACGACTGGGTCCCGGCGACCTTCCTCAACCTGAAGTGAGCTGAACCATGACCTACGATTCATCTTCCATCCGCAAGCTCCGCGATGCGATGTTCGCCTTCAACATTGCGCATCCCGTACGTACCATCGAGACCCTCCGCGTCGGCATGGAGGCAATTTCACAAGCAAACCCGCCGGCGGCTGACCTAACCGTCGAGCCGACCGAGCTCGGTGGCGTAGCCGCGGTGGCGATTACGGCTCCCGGCGCGTCCAAAGACCGAGTCATCTACCATTTCCACGGTGGCGGCTGGGTGGCTGGCTCTCCTGCCTCGCATCTGGGCATGCTCGGAGAGCTGTCTCGAGCGGCAAAGTCCCAGGTCATCGTCCTGGACCACTCCAAGGCACCCGAGCACCCATTTCCGGCGTCCTACGACGAGTCCATCCGCGGCTACGAAGCAGTGCGTGCGCTTGGCAAGCCGTTCGCCGTGACAGGAGACTCCAGTGGCGGTGGCATGGTTCTCAGCGTTCTTGCCTACGCATCCTCGAAGGGCCACAAGGACGCGCGAGCAGCGCTACTAATTAGCCCATGGGCAGACTTAACGCTGACGCTGCCCTCGTTAACGCAGTTGGCCGACCGCGACCCAATGGTCAAAGCGAGCGCGATGCGGGAGATGGTCGAGGCTTACGCTGGCAACCACGATTTGAAGGATCCGCGCATCTCGCCCATGTTCGCCGACATGCACGGTTTTCCTCCACTGCTCATCCATGTCGGAAGCGACGAAGTACTTCTCGACGACGCGCTTGAAATTGACCGAAAGGTGCGCGCGGCCGGCGGCGAGTCGCACCTTGAGGTCTGGCCGGAGATGCTGCACGTCTGGCACATTCAGACAGGCTCTTTGCCTCAGGCCCACGATGCGCTGCAGAGAGCCGGCGAGTTTCTCATCGGGCACCTCGAGAAATAGCACGCGCGCTCACTCTGCGAAGACGCAGACACTCGATAGGCGATTGTAATGACTACTGACAACACACTCGATAGGAGATTGTAATGACTACTGACACCAGCACGCCGGGAACGGCATGGATGCAAATCGTCATGAAGAAAGGAACGAGCGACTTCGCGACGTCGTTCACCGCTGACGCCAGCCTTCAGACCTCAGCCCTCAGCAAGACCGTGGTCGGCCCGACACTCATCGGGGCGTTCTTTGCCGCGACGAGTACGATGTATGAACACTTCGCGTTCACTGCGGAGACGGTTGACGGTGCGAAGACTTACCTTGAGTGGGATGCCATCCACGCTGGCAAGCCGGTCGCCGGCACCACCATACTCACTCGGAATGAGTCTGGCCTCATCAACAACATCAAGCTCTTCCAAAGCCCGTTTCCCGTCGTTCGTGAATTCTCATCTGGCCTCAAGGAGCGACTCGAAGGAACACTCGGTCAGGACTTCTTTAGCTAAGCCGGGAAAACAGCCAACGTCATCGCCTCATTTAACCTGAACAACACAAAAGAGGAAACACTCATGCCAATATTTCACGCCCACATTCCGGCTCAAAAGTTCTCCAGCGAAGAAAAGCGGGCTCTGGCGGACGCCTTAAATCTCGCGCTTCATGAAGCCATGGATACGCCGATGGATGACCGTTTCGTCATCATCAGTGAGCACAAGGACGATGAATTCTTCATCCATCCGACTTTTCCTGACCTAAAGAGATCCGACAAGCGCATGGTCGTAACGGTGACGTCCGGTACGAGCAGGACGGTGGAGCAGAAACGCAAGCTCGCGGAGTTGGTCACCCGATACGCAGTAGAAAAGGTTGGTGTCAGCCAGGACGATGTCACCCTGATGATGTATGCCATTCCCTTGGAGAGCATGAGCTTCGGCAGTGGAAAGCTGGTCTCTGACATCGACCTCCCTATGCCTTGGGTAAGCAAGTAAGAAGGCCGAAGCTACCCTGTTCTTGGAAACGGGGCAGCGAAATTGACTTGAAACGGATGTCTCGTTCGTTTCTCAGGCGTGGGGCTCATGTGGCTCCGATCCGACACCATTCTCTGGACGGGTATCGGGATGAATACAGCCACCACTCCGGCCC
>JACQFX010000022.1 GCA_016199835.1 Nitrosomonadales bacterium
AGCCGAGTGCCGTGCCCGCGAAGTACAACTGGCCCACGCTCTTAAAGAAGGACGGCGACGATCTGTTCGACCACTACCGTCACATGCTCGAAAGTCTTGGCAATGAAAAAGGGTTGCTCGGCCTGATCTTCAACAAATCCCAGAACAAGTTCCAGGACCCTTCGAAGTTGCGGCGGCTTGTTGTCGACTTGATCGATAAGGAAAACTGGTCGGTGATGAGCGCTGATGTGAAAGGGGACGCATACGAAGGGCTCTTGGAGAAGAACGCACAGGACACCAAGTCCGGCGCTGGCCAGTACTTCACTCCCCGTCCTTTGATCCAGGCCATGGTTGACGTGATCCAACCGAAGCCGAAAGAGACCCTCTGCGATCCCGCGTGCGGGACCGGCGGGTTTCTCCTTGCCGCGCACGATTACGTGGTAAAGCACAACCTGAACATGAGCGCCGACGAGAAGCGCAAGCTCAAAGGCTCGACCTTCAAGGGCTGGGAACTGGTCCAGAGCACGGCCCGGCTCTGCGCCATGAACCTGATGCTCCACAGCATCGGGACCGACAAGGACCTTCCTATCATCGTTTCGGACTCTCTTGCCGCCGACCCGGGAGACCGGTTCGATATCGTACTGACCAATCCTCCCTTCGGCAAGAAGAGCAGCACCACCATCGTTGCCGAGAACGGCAAGGTATCACGAGAGACCGATATCATCGAGCGCCAGGACTTCTGGGCCACGACATCCAACAAACAGCTCAACTTCATCCAGCATGTAAAGACCCTTTTAAAACAGAATGGCCGCGCGGCAGTTGTCGTACCGGATAACGTCCTGTTCGAAGGCGGGGCAGGGGAGACGGTCAGGCGAAAGCTCCTGCACGAGTGCGACGTGCATACGCTCCTGCGCCTGCCCACGGGCTTGTTCTACGCCCAGGGCGTCAAGGCGAACGTGCTGTTCTTCGACAAAAAGCCGGCAAGCGAAACGCCCTGGACCAAGAAGCTCTGGATCTACGATCTCCGCACGAACATGCACTTCACACTCAAGACGAGCTCCCTTCAGCGGTCTGATCTTGATGAGTTTGTGAAGAACTACAATCCCGAGAACCGCCATCAGCGAAAGGTTACGTGGAAAGCTGAACTGGATTCCGGCTCGGGGGCCGGAATGACGGCAAAGGGGACGAAGACGAAAGGCGCCCCCTCACCTCAGTCCTCTCCCACGAGGGGAGAGGAAGTAAAAAAGAAGCGCAAAACA
>JACQFX010000025.1 GCA_016199835.1 Nitrosomonadales bacterium
ACTGCGCGCATTCCTTCTCCGGGGTAAATGCAGTGAAATTGAGCTACACTTATCCGCAGCCGCCACCCAAACGGCGGTTTAAAGTGCCTGGGTAAAATTCAACGCGCAGGACTGGGTAATTTTAAACGCGCACCAACAAACGAAGCACAAAACTCGATCGACCGATGGATTAAAGAAGGCGGCATCAAGCAGGTAGCCAGCCCATCACCATTGAGGGAATGATGAGTTGCTCCGTGTCGGTATCATCTATGAGCAATCTGGCTGTTGGCAAAGCATTCAGCGCCATAATCAAGGGGCTAGGGCGCGATGATGTCGGCGAAATTCTGTTCAACTGGAATGAATCTCAACTCAACGAAGATGGCGATAAGATCATCAACTATCCAGGACGGGATGGCCGATACTCACGCGGCAAAGAGGGGGGGAAAGTTATAATCGGCAAGCGAGAGTTTTTGATGTGGCTGTTAAGTGATGCCCCCTTTGACGAAAAAGTATATGGCGCGAATATCGGGAGCGATCCAGAATGGACAACACTGATTCGGCGCGCACGAGAAGCGGCATTGAATATTTGACGGAAGGAATAAAGTCGCTACCGTCCACTTTGGCACCGAGAAGCAGGCAAGAAGTAACAACTTTAAATGGATGTGACCTGCGGACTAAGAATCCGTATGGAACTCGTATCCCTACAATTCCCAACCTCGCAATGACCTACCCCCATTGGCAGTACCAACGTCTGATGCGACTCAATACCACAATGTTACCCCCTGTTTGCGCCGCCGAAATAAAGAGCAAGTCAGTATCTATACGCAGGTCAAATTTGAATGCAATTTACTGCGTTAGGCGAAGCAATTTTAGGTGCAGTTCAACAATGCCTGATGCTGCGAAGTGAGACCCAAATGAGACCCAAGTGAGACCCAGAGCTAAAACGAAAAAGCCTTGCATCGCTGCAAGGCCTTGAATTTATGGCTCCCCGACCTGGACTCGAACCAGGGACCTGCGGATTAACAGTCCGTCGCTCTACCGACTGAGCTATCAGGGAATTGACAAGGGCGGCATATTAGCGGTGAAGGTCACTCAGGTCAATAGCTATCCAGCAGAAACTATCGGCAGAAGCATCACCGGGTAGGTTGCTGGGGCCGTGTCCGGCTTGCTCTGTGCGGGTGCGGGTGGGTATCATGCTGCATGAAGTCACTCACGGTTTGTCTTGGTGACGCTCGGGACTTGTTTCTGTGGGATGCCGCGCAAGGGCAGGGCCCGCAGGGGAAGTTTCAGGGCGGGATATTTTGGCATGGATAATAAAACGGTTTTCACCTTGACCCTGAAAGGGGTGGGGGAAATAAAGAATCACACCAGGCATTTGCCAGAAGCGGTGAAACGCGCTTTGGTTTTGGTTGATGACGAATCCACGGTAGAGGAACTGATCCGACGGGCTGTCCCCGGTCTGCGCGGAGTGCTGGGCGGTTTGTTGCAAGAGCTGGAGCATGGCGGATTCATCCAGAACAAGGCGCGCAATGCTCCACGGGTGGCCATGCCGAAGATGGCTACTCCCAAGACGGTCACACTGGAAAAACATATTCCGGAAGAAGAAGGCGGTGATCTGGATTTCACTGCGATTGCGCGCGCCCATGTCCCGGAAACTCTGCCAGGCATGACAATTGAAAATGATACTCGGGTGCAGGCTGAAAGCGCCGAGGCGGAAGCCAATGCCCGTGCTGAAGCCGAAGCCTGGCTCATTCGAGCAGAGCAGGAGGCCGCCAGGGCGGAAAACGAGGCGCGTATCAGGAGCGAGCAGGAAACCGCGAAGGTCAAGGCTGAGGCGGAAGTCTGGGCGAAACAGGAAGCCGATCTTGCGCGCCGCAAAGCGGATGAAGAGATCGCCAAAGTGCGCGCCGAAGCGGAAGCGTTGCGCTTGCGGGTCGGACAGGAAGCGGCGCAAGCGAGAGCTGAACTTGAAGCTGCCAGAATGAAGGCGGAAGAAGAAGCCAAGGCGCGAATAGAAGCCGAAGTGAAATCAAAACAGGAAGCAGTTCGGCGCGAAGCCGAACAGGAAGCTGCCAGGGTTCGTGCTGAAGCGGAAGCTGGGCGCATCCGTGCAGAACAAGAGGTCGTCAGGGCCAGGATGGAAGCTGAGGCGGCGCGCATCAGAAGCGGGCAGGAAGCTGCGAAGGCCAAGGCTGAGGCGGAAGCATTGGCGAAACAGGAAGCTGAACTTGCGCGCCGTAATGCAGATGAAGAGATCGCCAAGGTGCGTGCTGAAGCGGAAGCCTTGCGTATCAAAGCTGAACAGGATGCAGCTCAGGCGCGAGTGGAACTCGAAGCGGCCAGGATGAAGGCGGCGGAAGAGGCTTCAGCGCGGGCAGAAGCCGAGATAAAAGCAAAGCAGCAGGCTGCTCAACGCGAAACCGAGCAAGAGGCTGCCAGAGTTCGCGCTGAAACGGAGGCGGCGCGCATCCGGGAAGAGATGGAATCATCCAGAGCGCAAGCGGAAGCTGAGGCGGTGCGTATCAGGAGCGAACACAAGGCCGAAGCGGAAGCCAGGGTGAAACAGGAGGCTGATCTTGCGCGCCGCCAGGCGGAAGAAGCGATCGCCAGAGTGCGAGCGGAGGCGCAAGCGTTGCGCTTGAAGGCCGAACAGGAAACAGCGCAGGCTAAAGCGGAACTCGAAGCAGCCAGGATGAAGGCTGAAGCAGAAGCGAGCGCGCGCGCCGCAGAAGCGGCGAAAGCGAAACAGGAAGCGGCACAGCGCGAAGCTGAACGAATGGCCCGCGCCGAAGCAGAGGCCGCGCGCATGCGCGCTGAACAAGAGGCCGCAAAAGCCAAGGCAGAGGCTGACGCGGCACGCATCAAGAGTGAACAGGAAACCGCACGAATCAAGGCCGAGGCAGAAGCCAGGGCGAAGCAGGAAGCGGATCTCGCACGGCGTAAGGCGGAACAAGAAATTGCCAGAGTGCGTGCTGAGGCGGAAGCCTTGCGCTTGAAGGTCGAGCAGGAAACGGCAGAAGCGAATACACAGATGGATGGCACGAAACCCGATGCCGCTGTGCGCAGCATGATCGCCACGGTATTGTTCTTTGACGTGGTGGGCTACACCAAGTTGTCCGTATCCAGGCAGATAGAGCTCAAGGGGCAGTTCAATGGTTTGGTGTCGAGATTGCTTCGGGATATAGATGAAAATCAGCGCATCATCCTGGATACGGGCGATGGCGCGGCCATTGGTTTTTTGCAGCACCCGGAGCATGCGATAGAAGTTGCGATGCAGTTCCGCCAGGCGATATGTGCAAACAAACATGGCGACTATCCGGAACTCAGGGTCAGGATCGGCATACATCTGGGGCCGGTAAATATTGTGAAAGACATGAATGGCCAGAGCAATATGGTGGGCGATGGCATCAATGACGCGCAACGTGTCATGGGTTTTGCTCCGCCGGATCGCATCTACATTTCCCGCTCGTATTACGACGTGATCTCACGCCTGACAGTCGAGTACGCGAAGCTGTTCCAGTATCGGGGTGTGGAGGTGGACAAGCACGGGCGCCAGCATCAGGTATACGAGGTTGCGGAAGAGCAACCCATTGCTGCCGAGCAATATGTTACGCAGCCGGAACCTGTGGAATCTGCTGTTCAGCTCGAACCGTTTATCCTGGATGGAATTGTGACGACATCCTTTCCGTTGCCAGGTATCGAGGCGCCTGTCGTGCCGGAGATACCTGTCGAGGAGGTGCGGGAGGAAATTGAAGAGTGGGCCAATGAGGCAGCGGAGCTGAGAGAGCAGCAGTTGGCAGAAGCTGCTTGCCTCCAGGCCAAACAGGAAGCGGAAAGACAGCAACAAGAAGCGGAGAGACGCAGCCTTGAAATGGCCAGCAGGCAAGTGGAAGAGACGCGCTTGCAGGAAGACGAGGCTGCGCGCAAAAAAATGGCCGAGGAACAGGCACAGGCATGGGCGGAGGCCGAACGTCGGGCGCAAGAAATCGCCATGCAATCTGAAGCGGAACAAGAGTCGCAACGAGCCGCATCGCAGACCGGGAAACGCGCTGCCAGGTCGTCGCGTCTGGCGTTGCCGTGGGGCAGGATTTCAGGTGCATTGTTCGTGTTTGCGCTGTTGCTGGCAGCGGCGCTTCCCTATGTGTGGCCGACGCAGGACTATATTGCACAGATCGAGAAGAAGCTGACTGCACAGTTGCACCAGCCGGTGCATATTGGCGAATTGCGCATGGCGCTATTGCCATTGCCGAAACTGGAATTGCGCGAGGTAACCGTAGGTGCCGGGCAAGAATTGAAAGCCGGGATTGTCGTGCTGAATTTCAGTCCTGGATCGTTGTTCACTGAAACCTGGGCCATTCGCAGCGCAGAAATCGATGACCTCGCCGCGAGTGCGAAATATTTCGACGAAGAGTTGTCGTGGCTGCTCGCGGTTGCGGCGGATGCGCATTATCCCGTAGCGCAGCTTGTATTGCGACGCGCGCATATCAACGAGAGCGGGCTGGACATCCCGCCTGTCAGCGGCAGCGCGGATTATGACGAGCATGGCCATCTGGCCAATGCCGAGTTATCCAGCGAGGATGAGAAGTTCAAGGTGGCGGTGCAGCCGCAAGCTGCACATTGGCAGGTGACTCTGGATATCAAGGAAAATCGCGTGACCCCGCTGCCCGATGTAATGTTTGATGAACTGGAATTGAAAGGCGAAGCCGATGAGAACGGCATTACCTTCAGGGGGATGGACGGGCGGCTGTATGGCGGCACGCTGTCTGGCAATGTGCGTGTGGACTGGAAGAATGGCTGGCTGGCGCAGGGGCGTGTCACAGTCAAGGCGCTGGACTTGCACACGATGCTGCCGAAGTTCGGCATCGAAGGCGAATTGAATGGCAAGGCCGATTTCACCATGCAGGGCGCGACCTTGCCGCAGCTTGCCGATGCGCCGCATCTGGATGGCAGCTTTGCCGTGAGCAAGGGAACGATCAACAAAATGGACGTGGTGGAAACCGCACGTCTAAGCGGCCTTCAAGGGGTATCCGGTGGACGTACTCATTTTGATGAATTGAATGGATCATTGCAGGCCGATAGCAATGGTTTGCATCTGCGGCCACTCAGGATGTCTGCCGGGGCGATGATGAAGGCCGATGGTGCTGTCGATGTCGGCGCGAGCGGGCGTTTGTCCGGGCAGTTAAATGTGGATATGAAAATGCGTGAAGGGCTAGGCAATGTGTTGCTGGCACTGTCAGGCACGCTTGCCGAACCGCTGTTGCGCCCGGTACATTAACGCAAGCGTCGCTCCCATGCATCGAGGTGCGGTTCGCGCAACAACTCTTGCATGAATTCCATGGAAGCAGCCATGCCTTGTTCCGCTTCAGAGCTAAGCGTGGCGCCGAGTTCGAATTGTTCGCCGTGCAGGCACAGCACGAAACAAGGTGGCGGATTCGCCCGATAAACCTGAACAAAAGTGGCGAGCACGGCTTGCGGTGCGAGCGCGTGGCTGAACACGGTGCGGCCATCGTCGGGTTGGATGCGGTAGAAGGAGTAGGGCGCAGGCGTTTCCACTCCCGCATCCATGAACAGCACCAACTCGCGTCCAACGAGGTCGGCGGCATGTTCGATCTGCAACTGGAAATCTTCCAGAAATTCGATGCGCTCATTCAGGGCCTCAGCTTGTAAACGGCGCAACAAAAGCGGCGCAAGCGCATCGTCGCCGCGCGATTCGTTGCCGATGGCCAGGAGGAGGATGGGGGCGATCATGGTGTTTGGTAGGGTGGGCTTTGCCCACCCTGTCGGGCGGAGCCCGACCTACATGTGATTGGCCGAGCGCGCCAACACATTCACGCGCGTCCCTTCCGCATCCACCAGTTCCACTTCCAGCGGCATCTTGCCCAGCGCATGCGTGGCGCAGGACAGACAGGGGTCGAACGCGCGTATCGCCACTTCGATGTGATTGAGCAGGCCCTCGGTGAGCTTCCTGCCGTCGAGATAACGCCGTGCGACTTGCCTGATGGCCTCGTTCATGGACTGGTTGTTGTGCGTGGTGGAAACGATCAGGTTGCAGCGCGTGATCTGGTCGTGTTCATCTACCTTGTAGTGATGGATCAGCGTGCCGCGCGGTGCTTCGATCACGCCGACTCCTCGCTCCTGACGCTTGCCGATGTTCACCAGTTCCGTACCCTGCAAATCAGTATCGTGCAGCAGCTCGCGGATCAATTCGGCGGCGTGCAGCATTTCTATCATGCGCGCCCAATGCGTGCCCAGCGTAGCCTTCGCCGCCGAGCCGCCGTTGAAGGCGAGGAAGGCCATGCGCGCCTGATTCGCCAGCGGCGTGGGAATGAAGTCGCATTGCGTGACGCGCGTGAGCGGGCCGACGCGATACCAGCCAGTTTCCGGCCCCAGGCTGCGCAGGAAAGGGAACTTCATGTACGACCACGGCTTTACGTCCTCGAAGATTACGTCCCAGTAATGTCCGTAGTCGTAGTGGTCGAACATGGTCTCGCCGTCCATGCTGCGCGCGCGCAGGCCGCCGTGGTAGAGATCCATTGCACCATCTTCACGCACCAGGTTCAGCGTGTGCGCCTTGAAGGTACCGAAGTCGTTATACAGGGCCAGGTTCTGTTCGAACAACTGGCGCGCGATACCGACCGCATCGCGGCTCCAGGTGATCATCTGCTCGATGTCCTTGAGCAGATAATCGCGTTCTTCAAGGCTGACATTCTTGTTCACTCCGCCCGGTATCGAACCCGTGCCGTGGATGCGTTTGCCTGCCGTGATGCGGATCACCTCTTGTCCATACTTGCGCAACAGCACGCCCTGTTTGGCGATTTCGGGATAGGCATGGATCACGCCGACGATATTGCGCTTCGCCACATCCGAATCGAAACCGAACAAGAGATCAGGCGAACACAGATGGAAGAAATGCAGCGCATGCGACTGCAAAATCTGGCCGTAATGCATCAGCCGCCGCGCCTTCTCCGCCGTGGGCGTGAGCGTCGCGCCGACTATCGTATCCATCGCCTTGGATGCCGCGAGATGGTGGCTCACCGGGCAGATGCCGCACAGCCGCTGCACCATCACCGGCGCTTCCCAGTACGGCCGCCCCTGAATGAATTTTTCGAAGCCGCGAAACTCGACGATGTGCAGCCGCACTTGATGGATGTGATCGTTTTCGTCCAGCAGCAGCGTGACCTTGCCGTGGCCCTCAACGCGCGATACCGGGTCGATGGCGACGCGGCGCAGGTTCTCGGGGTGCTCAGCAGTTTCCAGATTGTTGGATATGTCAGTCATGATTCGATTCTCGCAGGAAGAGCGCTATCTTTTGGGCATGATTCAAGAGGGGAAGGCAAGCAATCCTATGCCACTCATTGCGATGGCTCCCCCGGCGATTTTGGCCAGCATTGCATATTTCTCGCGCATGGCCACACCTGCCACGATTCCCCCAAGATGCAATATCGCAGTTGCAGAAAGGAAGCCGATGGCATAGGCAAACGGTGCGGCGGATTCAGGCAATTCGAGCCCATGCGCATAGCCATGAAACATGCCGAACAGGGCTGTGATCGCCATGCTTGACCAGATTGGCAATTGCATGGACAGGGCAATCAAAAGACCCAGCGCCAGCACAGATAAGGCGATTCCGGTTTCGAGCACCGGCAAGGGGTGTTGCCAGATCATCGAGACACTGGCTCCCGCAGCGAGCATAGCCATGAAGGTGGCGGGCAACAGCCATGCCCGGCGTCCGCCACCCTGCACAGCCCACAGCCCGACGGCCAGCATGGCGAGCATGTGGTCAAGGCCGGAGAAAGGGTGTGCCCATCCTGCCCCCCAGCCGGCAACACCGTGACCGGTGTGAGCAGAAGCAGCGCCGCTGGCGGCAAGCAGAACTGTCGCGGCAATAAATCTCGTTGTCCGGTTAAACATGCGCTTCTCCTTTAAGACTGGTCGTAATGCTCAATCGTATTTGATCAGCCCATGCCCCAATTCCGGCGTCTTGCCCGCGATGAGGTCGGTGAGGAATTTCCAGATCGCATCGCCGGAGGGCGGGCAGCCGGGAATGAAGTAGTCGATCTTCACCACCTCGTGCAAGGGGTGTACCTTGTCCAGCGGCAGCGGCAATTCAGGATCGTTTGGGATGTGGCCGTGCGCGAGCCCCGGTTCGGTGAGGTATACCTCGGTGAGGCAGGAGCCGAGATCGAGATGGTTGCGCTGCGCGGGCAGGCCGCCAGTGACGGCGCAGGCGCCGATGGAGATCAGTATTTTGCAGTTTCTCCTGAACTCGCGCAGTACATGCACGTTCTCCGCATTGCAGATGCCGCCCTCGATCAGGCCGATGTCGCACGGCCCGCAGTGCTTGATGTCGGTGATGGGCGAGCGGTCGAACTCGATCAGGTCGAGCAGCGGTAATATGCGTTCGTCGATGTCGAGGAATGACATGTGGCAGCCGAAGCAGCCTGCAAGCGAGGTGGTGGCGATTTTGAGTTTTTTCGGGCGATGCGTGATGTCATTCATGTTTCGCTCCCGTAGGTGTGCGCGGCGCATCGTCCAGCGCTTGTGCGCTGATCGGGCGCTGGTCGTAGCGCCGTTCGCCTATCGGTTTGCTGAAGCCGACGCGCTTCTTCAGGATCACGCCCACCGGGCAGACTTCCATCGCCTTGTCTGTGAGCGCGATGTTTGTGTCCTTGAGCAATCCCGATGCCGAATTGACGATGAGGTGTTTGGTGATGCCGCGCCCGGCCAGCGCGAACACGCTCTTGCCGTCTACTTCGCCCGATGCGCGCACGCACAATTCACACAGCACGCAACGATTGAAGTCGAGCAGGATTTCCGGATGCGAAGCATCCAGCGGGCGATCCGGGTACATGTGGCGGAAACCGGCGGTGTGGACTTCGAGGTCGTAGCCCAGCGCCTGCAATACGCAATTGCCGCTCTTCTCGCACGACGGGCAGAAGTGGTTGCCTTCGGCGAACAGCATCTGTACCAGCGTGCGGCGCAGCGCGTTGAGTTCTTCGATGTCGCTCTCGATTTCCAGCCCGGCTTCGGCGGGCATGGTGCAGGACGCGGCGGTGTGGTTGCCTATCTTCACCGTGCATAGCTTGCAACTGCCGTGCGGCTTGAATTCGGGGTGATAGCACAGGTGCGGGATGTAATGTCCGGCGGCGAGCGCGGCCTGCATCACGGTCTGGCCGGGGGCGAACGGGACGGAAGCGCCGTCGAGCTGGAAGGTGTCGTTCATGTCTCCTCCGTGTTCAGGTGCGCCCCGGTATCGTCGCGCCCGGTCATCTGGCGCGCGCGCGCCAATGCGCCATCAAGGTCGAACGCCGGTTCGAAGTCCAGCGACTTCAGCCGGTTCTCGTAAGCGGGGCGGAAATGCTTGAGCGTGTGCAATACAGGGTTGCAGGCGGTGCGCCCCAGCCCGCAATGGGAACTGGTCTGCAACACGCGATCCAGGTTCTCGACTTCGTTGAGGTCGTGGCTCGTGCCGTGCCCTGCGGCGATCTTGTCCATGGTCTGCTTCAGCATTGAAGTGCCGACGCGGCACGGTGTGCAGAAGCCGCAGCTTTCATGTGCGAAGAAATGCACGAAATTGCGCGCCACCTCGAACATGTCGCGGCTGTCGTCGAACACCATGAAGGCTCCGGCGGTAGGCAAGTCCTCGAAGCCCAGCTTGCGGCCAAATTCGCCTTCGGCGATGCATATACCGGAAGGCCCGCTGATTTGCACCGCGCGCGTGTTGGCTGCGCCGCAGTCCTGCAATACATCGCGCACGCTTACGCCGAACGGGTATTCGTAAATGCCGGGGCGCGGGCAGTCGCCGGACACCGAGATGAGCTTGCTGCCCGTGGATTTTGTCGTGCCGATGGCTTTGTATTTTTCCGCGCCCATCTGTATCGCCAGTGCGGCCTGGCAGAAGGTCTCGACGTTATCCAGCGCAGTCGGCTGTTGCATGTAGCCGTGCGTCACCGGGAAGGGCGGGCGGTTGCGCGGCACGCCGCGTTTGCCTTCGAGCGATTCAATCAGCGCGGATTCTTCGCCGCAGATATAGGCTCCCGCGCCGAGATGGATGGCGATGTCGAAATCGAATTCGGGCTGACCGAGGATTTTTTCGCCCAGCAGATTTTTGTCGCGACGGCGTTGCAATATGGCTTGCAGCGGTTCGAGCAGGTAACGGTACTCGCCGCGCAAGTAGAGGTAGCCTTGCTGTGCACCGACCGCCAGCGCGGCCAGCGTCATGCCTTCGAACACGAGATCGGCATACGAAGTCAGCAGCACTCGATCCTTGAACGTGCCGGGCTCGCCTTCGTCGGCGTTGCATACCACATGCTTGGTGATGCCCGCCGCGTTGCGGCAAGCCTCCCATTTCAGCCCGGTGGGGAACCCCGCACCGCCGCGCCCGCGCAGGCCGGAGGCCTTGATCGCTTCCACGATATTTGCTGCACCGAGCGTGAGCGCCGCACGCAGCGCATCGCCGGGTGCCAGCTTGTTGTCCAGCAGCAAGCCTTTGCGGCGGATGTTGTCGTCCACGCGGAAGAAATCGGCGGGCCAGTCCGCCAGCGGTGTACGGTTGCGTATCAGGTGACCGATCTCCTGCACGCGCTGGTGGGTCAGGCGCGTGATGGCGCGACCGTTCACCAGCATGGCCGGCCCCTGGTCGCACATACCGGTGCAGGAAGTGGTATTGATGCTGACCAGGCCGTCTTCCGATACTTTGCCCGGCTCAACCCAGAGTTGCTGGCACATTCGCCTCATCAATTCTTCGCTGCCCAGCATGCGGTCGGTGATGTTGTCGGAGAACAACACGCGGTATGCGCCGTCAGGTTTTATATGCAGGAAGGAATAGAACGACGCCACGCTTTCGGCGCGCGCGCGTGGAATGGCAAGTTGCGATGCGATGCGGGTGATGGCGTCCGGTGAAATGTGCCCATACTGTTCCTGTATTTCGCGCAGGATTTGCAGCAGCTTGCCCGGATCATGATCATGGCATCCGAGTATCGTCTCAAGATGGGCGGTGTTTGAACCAGCGTTGTCTGACATGGCAACTCCCCGATTAACGTCCCTTTTGCTTGCCATCGTAGAACGTTTCGCCCGGAAAGCATAGTAGTGATTGTATGGAGTTGCAATGCCTGTCGGTGCCAAGCGTCTAGTATCCAGAAGGAGGGTGTAGTGCTGGGGCTCGATTCCATGGCACTGCACAAGAGCGGCCTGCGCCCGGATCTCGTGTATCTGGAAATGCTGCGCGATCTGGATCGTAACCAGCGGCGCATACTATCGCGCATGTGGATGGAAATAAAACCAGGAAAAAAACAAAACATAACTTTGCAGTGTTGCATATAGCCTATTCGGGTTATTAACGCCTCACACCTATAGGGGTTATTGCGGCCTGCCGGGGGCGGGAGTAGCATCGCTACGATTATTTCCACAATGCTATGTCCGGGCGGTATGGAGACATATCATTATTTCTTGGCGATTCAGCTTTTGGAGTTAGTGAAAATGGCAACTAGCAAGGTTTGTGTCGTGGTCGTATCGGGTACTCTTGAGCGTTTGCAGATGGCGGCGATGGTGGCATCCGTCGCGGCGGTGAGCGGACAGGAAGTGCTGGTTTTTCTTTCCATGAATGCGCTGTCCTACTTCGTGAAAGGCGATGACTCCAAAGCGCCGCATGAAGGCGAAATGGGGGCGCTGATGGCAGACAAGAAAATACCGGCATTCAAGATGTTGTTCGAGCAGGCAGTTGAACTCGGTGATGCTAAAATCTTTCCGTGTTCCATGGCCATGGATGTGCTCGGCGTCGAACAGGAAGGCATCGAGGATTATCTGGAAAATGCGACGGGGCTGACAAAGTTCCTGCATGACGCGCAAGACGGACAGGTTTGGACTTTTTAATTAGTGGAGAATGACGAGATGGCGGAAAGAAAGATCGTTGATGGACGGGGGAGCTTTTGTCCCGGCCCGCTGATGGAGCTGATCGTGGCGCTGAAGTCATCGCAGGTCGGTGACGAACTGGAGGTGTTGTCCACCGACAAGGGGTCGGTGAATGATATTCCGGAGTGGATCAACAAGGTTGGTCACGAGTATATTGCGACGACAGAGGCGGATGGCGTGTGGCATATCATGATGCGCAAGGCAAAATAAGAAAGTTCGATTAACCAGGCAAGTTCAAGTGGAGGCAGCGATGAAGATACTGATTGTTGGTGGTGGTACGGGCGGCACGATATTGGCGAATAACCTCGCGCGGCGTCTGACGAACGAGCTCAAGAGCGGCAAGGCGCGCATCACCATGCTGTCGGCTTCCGATAAGCACATGTATCAGCCCGGCCTGCTTTATCTGGCGATGGGGAAGATGACTCCCGATGAGTTGTATCGCGACCAGGCCAGTTTGCTCGAACCAGGTATCCAGTTCCACGTTGATCCGGTCGAGGAATTCATGCTCGACAAGAATCAGGTGAAGACCAAGAGCGGCAAAACCCACAACTACGACATCATGGTTATCGCCACCGGATCGCGCATGTTTCCGGAAGGCATCCCCGGCATGGTCGAGGCTGCCGAAACTTTCTACACCGAAGAGACCGCACTGAAGATGTTCAAGCGCCTGCAATCGTTCGAAGGCGGCAAAGTAGTGATCACTGTCGGCGTGCCGCACAAGTGCCCGATGGCGCCGCTGGAAATTACTTTCATGCTGAACGACTACTTCAAGGATCGCGGCATCGCTGACAAGGTGCAACTGCATTACACCTATCCGATCGGTCGCGTGCATGCTCTGGAAAACGTGGCCAAGTGGGCTGCGCCGGAAATGGACAAGCTCGGCATCACCTACGATACTTTCTTCAACATCAAGGAAGTGGACGCTACGAACAAGATATTGCGCAGCGAAGAGGGCGTGGAGATCAAATACGACCTGCTCATCACGATTCCAGCGCACAAGGGCATGGAAGTGATCGAGAAGAACGGCCTCGGCCAGAACGGCTGGATTCCGACCAACCGCACCAAACTCAACGTGGAAGGCCGCGATAACGTATTCACTCTGGGTGACACCACCAACATTCCGATCAGCAAAGCCGGCTCCACCGCACACTTCGAGGCGGATACGCTGGGCGAGAATATCGCCGCCATGGTAAAGATCGGCATGCCGGTCAGGGAGTACGACGGCAAAGTATTCTGCTTCATCGAAGTGGGCAAGGATCGCGCGACCTACGCCATGTTCGATTATAAAAACCCGCCCGATCCCAAGGCGCCGACCAAGGCGGTGCACTGGTTCAAACTGGCCTACAACAAACTCTACTGGATATCCGCGCGCGGACTCCTGTAAGCGGAGGATGCCATGAACACAGAGACCAAGGAAGAAGGAGCTGCGGTGCAGCGCGAAGTGGACCGTGTGATCTCGGCGGCGCGCGATTCGCTGACTGACGAAATGGTCGGGCGACTCGCAGGTTCTGCCGCCGAAGCGCTTGATCTGGTGGATAAGGCCGGTCGCGCGGGACTGGGCAAGGCGATTCCGGCGCTGGCCGAGATGGTCAATAATGGCGATCTCGAGCGAGTGGCGCAGCTTGCCCGCGTGTATCACGCCTCGCAGGATGCGCTGACCGACGAGATGGTCGGACGCCTTTCAGACGCGGTGGGCGGCGGACTCAGCCTGCTCGATCAGGTGAACCGCTCTGGCCTGGACAAAGCCATCCCCATCATCTCGCGCATGGCTATTGACGGTGATCTGGAGCGGCTGTCGCAATTGGCGCGGGTCTATAGTTCGGCGCAGGATGCGCTGACTGACGAAATGGTCGGGCGTCTGGCGGAAACGCTGGGCGAGGGCTTGTCCCTGCTGGATCGCGTCAATCGCAGCGGAGCGGGGCGTCTGGTGGAGATGCTGGAACACCTAGAATCCACCGGGGCGCTGGAACGCATCGCCAATACGCTGCCGCAACTGGCAGATCGTCTCGATATGATAGCCGGGTTGATGGGCTGCATGGAAAGCGCTGCGAGCAAGAGCCGCGAACATCCGGCAGCAGGCGGTGTCGGCAGCATGTGGCGCATGATGACTGACGAGAAGACGGCGCGTTCGTTGCAATTCCTGATCGAGATGAGCGACCAGATGCAGCAGCATTGTGCGAAGCCGCGCTGAAGCCGAATGAATGCGGTGCCAACAAAACGGCAGGGTGACCTGCCGTTTTGTTTTGAGTGCAAGTTCAGCGGCATTGTTTGGCAAGTCCAGGCTGATGGGGCGCTTGTGGCACATAATGTATAATCGCTGCTGATGAAATCATTGATTATTTTCCCTCCCCAATGGATGCCTTTTAGCCCACATCTGGCCGGGCCAGTGATTCATGGCATTATCAAAAGTCACGGGCACGAGGCGCACTTGTGCGACTTGAATGCCGAGTTCTACAACTCCGTACTCACACCGGAATTTTTATACGAATCCATCAAGTCTGCGTTTGCCGACTTCGAGAAGAATTCAACCGCGCTGTTTCAGGCTTGCTCTGATGAAAACAGCTTGAAGGATCACCCCAAGGATTTCCAGAGCCGCTACAAGCGATACCAGGAAATCTTCAGGATGGCGCAGAGAAACGAATACCGGATTGTCATCAAGAGAATCGCGTGGGCCACTGGGGTGATGCAGGATAAGGATGCATTTTATGATCCTGCCCTTGTTGCCGAAGCGCTTGTCGTGATTAACAAGGCCTGCGGCATCCTTTCTGCGACGCACCATCCTTCGAACGTGTACTTTTCCAATCCGAGCATCAAGGTGTATTACAGCATCGACAGTCTCATGGATGATTGCGAAAACCTCGATGGCAATATCTTCCGCAGTTTCTTTGAGCCCCGGATAGAAAGTATTCTGAGCGACAGCAAGCCGGAATTCATCGGCATCTCGATTGGAGATTACTCGCAATTGCTCCCGGGTTTGACCTTGGCGATGCTGCTTAAGAAATCAACCGATGCCCATATTTGTATAGGCGGAAACCTGTTCGGCAGATATACCGGAGTGCTGGTCAATAACCCGGAATTTTTCAGGCTGTTTACGGATTTTGTGATTTTCAACGAAGGGGAAAAACCCGTAGTTGAATTACTGGCACACTTGGAAGGAAAGGCCGGTATTGAGGATGTTCCCAACCTGATCTATCTGAATGCGGACGGGCATATCGTTATCAACGAGGAAGCTACTCCTTTTCCGGTCAACACGCTTCCACGTCCTGAATTCTCCGACCTGCAGAAGAGTAAATACTATCTCCCCGAGGTGATCTACAACATCCAGGCCAGTCGTAGCTGCTACTGGAAAAAGTGCAGCTTCTGCACCCATCATGCTGGCAGCCGTTATTCCATCAAGCCGGTTGAACAAACCGTCGCCGAAATCATGGCGCTGCAAAATGCGCACGGTGCGCGTTTCTTTCATCTTGTTGATGAGGCGATCAGTCCCGCTTACCTGAAACGCTTTTCTCAGGCGCTCATCGACGCGGGCGTGGAAATAAATTTCTACATTTATGCGAAGATCGAAAAGGCGTTTGATCGGGAAATATTCAGGCTCGCATATCGCGCTGGATTGCGTATGGTGTTATGGGGGTTCGAATCGGCCAGCGAGCGTGTTTACCACTTAATGAATAAAGGGAATATCGCCGACAAGAATTCTCGACTGAAAGTTCTTGAAGCCGCATACGAAGAAGGTGTCTGGAATTTCCTCTTCCTGATGTTCGGGTTTCCGACAGAAACGCTGGATGAGGCAAAGGAAACGGTCGATTTTGTGCGCGATCATCGGGGTATACTTTCGCATGGCACTGGCAGCACCTTCATGTTGCTCGAAGACTCGCCCATGCTTGATGATTTGCAGAAATACTCGATAACCAGCATCCAGAAGATGCAAAATGGTTTCAATTTTGCGCACCGATTCACCGCCAGCCAAGGGATGAATGCGGAGCAAAAAAGTGAACTGGAGATTTACAAGGCTACTGCCTGGCGCTTGGCCGACATGAAATTCCGGGGCTCCGACTCCAGAGAGAAACTCTTTCTATACCTATGCAAATATGGCGCGGCCCACGTGTCAGAAATGAATCGAACAGTCTGGCTGTAGCCGTTCTTGCAGGCGTTCTGTCGGCGCGTTTTCCTGAGTGATCAGGCCCCGTTGAGGAGCCAACCTGCACGTTTCCCCGTTTGTTTACAGTCCTTGTGAAAGGCAGCGGTTGATCAGCGCGTTGGTTGATGAATCGTGAGAAGTTACGGGGTGCCCACCTTGGAGCTCGGGAAGCAATTTCCCGGCAAGCTGTTTGCCGAATTCCACGCCCCACTGATCGAAGGAATTGATGTTCCATACCACACCTTGTGCGAACGTCTTGTGTTCGTAGAGGGCGATCAGCATGCCCAGCATATGTGGGTCGAGGCGTTCATATAGCAGCGTGTTGGTCGGATGGTTGCCGGGGAACAGCTTGTACGGCAGCAGCGCTTCGAGTTCCGCGCCGCGCAGCCCCTGCGCTTCGAGTTCGGCGCGCGCTTCGTCAGCGGTTTTGCCCAGCATCAATGCCTCGGTTTGCGCAAAGCAGTTGGACAGCAGCATCGCATGATGTGCGCCGATGGGGTTATGGCTGTTGATGGGCGCGAAAAAATCGGCGGGCACAAGGCGAGTACCCTGGTGGATGAGCTGGTAGAAAGAGTGCTGGCCGTTGGTGCCCGGCTCGCCCCAGATCACTACTTGTGTCGCGTAGTCCACGGTGTTGCCCTCGCGATCCGCACGCTTGCCGTTGCTCTCCATTTCAAGCTGTTGCAAGTAGGCGGGAAAACGGTGCAGGTATTGGTCGTAGGGCAGGATGGCATGGGTGCCCGCATCGAGAAAATTTGCGTACCATACGCCCAGCATGCCCAGCATCACCGGCATGTTGCATTCGAGCGGTGCCTCGCGGAAATGCTTGTCCATCGCGTGGCCGCCCGCGAGCATCTGCTCGAAATTGTCCATGCCGAGGTAGAGCGCGATGGGTAGGCCGATAGCCGACCACAGCGAGTAGCGTCCGCCGACCCAGTCCCAGAACTCGAACACGTGTTCGTGATTGATGCCGAATTCAGAGGTCGCTGTAATGTTGGTGGAGACTGCCGCAAAATGGTTGGCGACGGCAGCTTCCGTTCCCAGATGTTGCACCAGCCAGGCGCGTGCAGTGTGCGCATTGGCGAGCGTTTCCTGTGTGGTAAAAGTCTTGGAGCTGACGATGAATAGCGTAGTTTCGGGATCGAGCTGTTTCAGGGTTTCCGCAATGTCGGCGGCGTCTACATTGGAAACGAAATGCGCGCGCATTTCGGGGTGTCCATAAGGCTTGAGCGCCTCGCACGCCATCAGCGGTCCCAGCGCGGAACCGCCGATGCCGATGTTTACCACATCGCGCAGGAGTTTTCCGGTGTGGCCGCGCAGCCGGCCATTGCGGATCGCGTCGGTGTAACTGCGCATATGATCCCGCACCCGATGCACATCCGGCACGACATTTTTGCCGTCGACAAATATTTCGGCATCGCGCGGCGCGCGCAAAGCGGTGTGCAGCACCGAGCGATGCTCGCTGGTGTTAATCTTTTCGCCGCTGAACATGCGCGCCATCCACACGTCCAGCTTGCTCTGGCGCGCGAGATCCAGCAGCAGCGTGCGCGTTTCCCCGGTGATGAGATTCTTCGAATAGTCGAGCAGCAGCCCGCCGAGTTGCAGCGAGAATTTATCGAAACGTGCCGGATCGGCCCGGAACATTTCGCGCATGGTTTGCGCACGTACGGTGGTGAGGTGCGCCTTCAGTGCGCGCCAGGCTGGAGTGTCGGTCAATTTCGGCATGAGGTCAGGGCTATATGGAGCGAATGCAGGTGCGAACCTGTAGTCAGATGCGCAAACGGATGCAGCGGCTTTACAGCTTGCTGATCATCCCGTCGATCTGAGCCTCGGCGCTGATCCAGTCGTTCATTTCATAGCCCCCGGCGAATCCGCGCTTCTCTGCCAGATAGTAAGCCGCCGTGGCTATCATGTGATAGCGGTCTTCGGGTGAGACGCTGGCGGGTTTGCTGACTTTACGCGCCACCCTCTTCGCTGGGGCAGCCGCTTTTACCTGAGCGGCAGACTTTGCAGCAGCAGGGGCCTTCCTGGCTGCCGGCTTGGCTTTGCCGACGGGTTCTTTGTCTGTTGCCATGACTTTCTTGGCTGCTGGTTTCTTTACGGCTGGTTTCTTTGCGGCTGTGCTGTCTGGGACAGAGGCAGCGGTTTTCTTTTTTGTCGTGGTGCTTGAGGTCGCCATGGTTGTCTCCCTTTCAAAAGGTGTGAGGGTAGTTAGTTATCGTTGCAGAAATGTTAAGTCAGGAGAGCCGGCTGTCATATCGGAGTTAGCATTATGCCAGCCAATGGAGGCAATTCGATTTCCGCAGAGTAAGGAAGTCCCATCCAGGGAGTCGGCTCGGAACAAATTTCTCCACCATTGCCGAGATTGCCGCCGCCATAATACTGCGAATCGCTATTGAAAACTTCGCGATAAGTGCAATTGAAGGGCAGGCCGATGCGGAAATGCGGGCGCGGCACGGGAGTCAGGTTGAGCGCGACGAGCGCCGTCTCGCCGTTGCGCCCCCGGCGCAGGAAGGAGAGCAGCGATTGGTTGGCGTCGTTGCAGTCTATCCAGGAAAAGCCTGGTTGTTCAAAATCCAGCTCATGCAACGATGGCAAGTCGCGATACAGGCGGTTCAGGTCGCGCATCATGTTATGGATGCCGCGATGCTGTTCGATCTCAAGCTGCGACCAATCCAGTTCCCACTTGGAATTCCACTCGCGGCCCTGGCCGAATTCGTTGCCCATGAAGTTGAGTTTCTTGCCCGGGCTGAACATCTGGTAAGCCAGCAACAGGCGCAGGTTGGCAAATTTCTGCCAGGCATCGCCGGGCATTTTGCCGATCAGCGAGCCTTTGCCATGCACTACTTCGTCGTGCGAGAACGGTAGCATGAAATTCTCGGTGTAAGCATAGAGCTGGCTGAACGTGAGCTGGTTGAGATGGTAACGGCGGTATATCGGTTCGCGTTGTATAAAGCTCAGCGTGTCGTTCATCCAGCCCATATTCCATTTCATGGAGAAGCCCAACCCGCCCAGGTACACCGGGCGCGATACGGCGGGCCAGGAGGTGGATTCCTCGGCCAGCGTGAGCGCACCGGGGAAGGCATCATGCACCATGATGTTGAGTTCGCGCAGAAAGTCTATGGCCTCCAGATTCTCGCGACCGCCGTACTTGTTCGGCAGCCATTCATCGGCCTTGCGCGAATAGTCGAGATACAGCATGGAGGCGACGGCATCCACGCGCAGGCCATCGAAGTGGAACTCGCTTAGCCAGTAATGCGCGCTCGACAGCAGGAAGCTTTTTACTTCGTTGCGGCCGTAGTTGAAGATGTGCGTGCCCCAGTCGTGGTGGTAGCCCAGGCGCGGGTCTTCATGTTCGTACAGCGAGGTGCCGTCGAAGCGCGCTAGCGCGAAAGCGTCCTGCGGGAAATGTGCGGGCACCCAGTCGAGCAGCACGCCGATGCCGGCGAGGTGGCAACTGTCCACGAAATAACACAGGTCGTCCGGCGAGCCGAAACGGCTGGTCGCGGCGAAATAACCGGTGGTCTGGTAGCCCCAGGATTCGTCCAGCGGGTGCTCCGACACCGGCATCAATTCGATATGGGTGTAGCCCATTTCATGGGCGTAGGGAATGAGGTGTGCGGCCAGTTCGCGGTAGCTGTAGAAGCGCCCATCCGGGTGGCGTTTCCATGAGCCCGCATGGATCTCGTAAACGTTGAGCGGAGCGTGCAGCCAGTCCCACTGGCTGCGCTGCGACATCCATGCTGTATCCTGCCAAGTGTGATTGGCCTGTGCTCCGGCGCGCGCGGCGGTGCCCGGGCGCACCTCGAAGGCGTGGGCGTAAGGGTCGCTCTTGACCAGCAACGCGCCATTGCGGTTGCGGATCTCGAATTTGTACAGCGCGCCATGCGCGATACCGGGGATGAATAATTCCCAGACGCCGCTTGAACCATGCGCCCCCATCGGATGGATACGTCCGTCCCAGCGATTGAATTCACCTACCACGCTGACGCGTTCTGCGTTCGGCGCCCACACCGCGAAGCGTATGCCGGTCACGCCGTTGATTTCCATCGCGTGTGAACCGAGGAAGCGATAACCTTGGTGCAGCTTGCCTTCGTTGAACAGATGCAGGTCGAAGTCGGAGATGCTCGGGGGAAACGTATATGGATCATGCACCAGGCGCTGGGTATTATCTTCGGTGATGCGCAACAGGTAGGGGTACGCGGGCGGCTCGTTGCCATGCCATTCAAATAATCCATCAGGATGGATGCGCTGCATGGGGGCGCTGCCGCTGGCAGTGTCGAGGCTGACTTCGCTGGCATATGGCAGAAACGCGCGCACTATATAACCATTTTTTTCATGATGCGGCCCCAGATAGGAATAAGGATCATACAAACGTCCTTGTAGCAGCATATCTGTGCGAGGGTCGGACTCTGGGCGGGTTTTTTTCACGATTGTTTGCATATACCGAAATTATAACTACATTCAGCATACAGGAATAAGCTGAAATCTGGTACATTCAGGCAAAGGCTAAAGTTGCGTACAGGGAGATCGCCATGACACAGAAGTCGCGTTTTGTAAGTTCGATGACCAAGAATACCTATGCCATGGTGCTGGCCGGGGGGCGTGGCTCGCGCCTGCATCAATTGACCGACTGGCGGGCAAAACCGGCGGTACCGTTCGGCGGCAAGTTCCGCATTATCGATTTCGTGCTGTCGAATTGCGTCAATTCGGGCATACGCCGCATCGGCGTAGCGACACAATACAAGGCGCACAGCCTGATTCAGCACATCCAGCGCGGCTGGAGCTTCCTGAACGGCCAGTTCGACGAGTTCGTGGATGTGTTGCCGGCACAGCAGCGCATCGAAGAAGTCTGGTATCAGGGAACGGCCGATGCCGTGTTTCAGAATATAGATATTCTGCGCGAGATCGATCCGGAGTTTGTGCTGATACTGGCGGGCGACCACGTTTACAAGATGGACTACGGCAAGCTGCTGGCTTTTCATGCGCAGAAGAAGGCTGATATGACCGTGGCCTGCATCGAGGTGCCGCTGAATGAGGCTACTGCTTTTGGCGTCATGGGAGTGGATGGAGAATCGCGTGTGGTGGATTTTAGTGAGAAACCCGCACAACCATCACCGATTCCCGGCAAGCCGGGACATGCGCTTTGCAGTATGGGTATCTATGTATTCAATACGCGTTTTCTGTATGAACAACTGATACGTGATGCGGACGATCCGCGTTCCAGTCACGACTTCGGCAAGGACATCATCCCGCATCTGGTGTCGTCGCATTACCGCGTGTTCGCCCAGAGTTTTGAGAACAGTTGTGTGACCTGCGAAGGAAGCGACAATGTGCCCTATTGGCGTGACGTGGGAACCATAGACTCGTACTGGGAAGCCAATATGGAGCTGACCAAGATTGTTCCCGATCTCAATATGTACGACAAAGAGTGGCCGATCTGGACTTATCAGGAGCAACTGCCTCCGGCCAAGTTCGTATTCGACGACGATGACAGGCGCGGCTCGGCGGTGGATTCGCTGGTGTCCGGTGGTTGTATCATCAGCGGTGCGACGGTGCGCCGTTCGCTGCTGTATTCCAACGTGCGCGTGCACAGCTTCAGCGTGGTCGAGGATTCGGTGATCCTGCCCAATGCGGAAGTGGGGCGTAACGTCACGCTCAAAGGTGTGGTGGTGGACAAGAACTGCGTGATTCCTGAAGGCATGGTCATAGGAGTCAATCGCGAAGAAGATGCCAAACGCTTCTTCGTGTCAGACCGGGGCATCACGCTGGTCACCCCCGAGATGCTTGGGCAAGATGTGCATCGCATGAGATAATTCACTTGGGCATCCCCGCGCGGGATGCCTTTCTTTCAAGACTTCTGGAATTTTCATGGCTAAGCCCCTGGATTTGGTTTTTCTCTGGCATATGCATCAGCCGGACTATCGCGACTCTGCCGACGGCGAGTTTCTGCTGCCGTGGGTCTATCTGCACGCCATGAAGGATTACACCGATATGGCCTGTCATCTGGAGCAGCATCCGCAGATGAAGGCGGTGGTGAATTTCGTGCCGGTATTGCTGGACCAGCTCGAAGATTATGCGCAGCAGTTCGCTTCTGGAGATATACGCGACCCGCTGCTGCGGCTGCTGGCGCGCGAGAATCTGGAGGGTATGGATAAGGCTGACCGCCATCTGGTGTTGTACAGTTGCTTTCGCAGCGATCACCAGAAAATGGTCGCCCCATACCCTGCTTACAAGCGCCTGTTTGACCTGTTCAAGACTCTGGAGGCAGACGGCGATGTGGCTTTGGCCTACCTGTCCGGGCAATATCTTTCCGACCTGCTGATGTGGTACCACCTGGTGTGGTGTGGCGAGAGCGTGCGCCGCGAGCATGATGTGATCATCCGCCTGATGAGCAAGGATGAGGGGTTCGATTACGCTGACCGCAAGTGCCTGTTTGATCTGATCGGTCAAACCATCGCTGACATCATTCCACGCTATCGCAAGCTGGCGAAAAATGGGCAGGTCGAGATATCGGCTACGCCGCATTACCATCCGTTGGCGCCTCTGTTGCTGGATTTGCACAGCGCGCGCGAGAGCGTGCCGGATTGCAGCCTGCCCCAATCGCAGCGCTATCCTGGCGGCAAGAACCGCGTACAGGCGCACCTGGCTTCAGCGCAGGAGAGTCATCGCGCGCGTTTCGGTGTCGTTCCGCAGGGTATCTGGCCGGCAGAGGGGGCTGTCTCCACGGCATTGGTGGAGTTGCTGGCGGAACAGAAATGTCGCTGGGCTGCGAGCGGGGAAGGCGTGCTGGCCAACAGTTTGCGTGGTACCGAATATGGCGCCATAGCGCGCCCGCAATACCTCTATCGTCCCTATCACATAAAGGGAGAGGCGGGTAACGTGCATTGTTTTTTCCGCGATGACCGTTTGTCCGACCTGATCGGTTTTGAATATTCGCGTTGGCACGGAAAGGATGCGGCTCTGGATTTTGTTGCCCAGCTCGAAGCTATCGCACAGCATGCTGCCGACGGTGAAACGCCTGTGGTCAGTGTTATCCTTGATGGGGAAAATGCCTGGGAATACTATCCATACAACGGCTACCACTTTTTGAACGACCTGTATTCCGTATTGCAATCGCATCCATATATCCGCGTCACGACTTACGGCGACTATCTGGATCGACGCGAGTCCGGTGCCGGGCAAGGTCTGATCAAAGAGGGGGAGTTGACGCATCTGGTTGCCGGCAGTTGGGTGTATGGCAGCTTCTCCACCTGGATAGGTTCGCCGGACAAGAACCGCGCCTGGGATTTGTTGTGTGTGGCGAAGCAGAGCTTCGATCTGGTGATGGCGAGCGGACGCTTGAATGAGGAAGAGCGCGCGGCGGCTGAAAAGCAACTGGCTTCGTGCGAAAGCTCGGACTGGTTCTGGTGGTTTGGCGATTACAATCCGTCGCTCACAGTGGAAAGTTTTGACCGGCTGTACCGCCACAACCTGGTGCGGCTATACCAGTTACTGAAATTGCCGGTGCCCGCCGTGCTCAACCTGCCGATCAGTCGTGGTGGTGGCGATGCCGAGGTGGGCGGAGCGATGCGGCGCGGCTCTTGAGAGGCCAAGTTGATTTCCTGTCGCTCCCCTCAATCTGAAAGATCTGATCATGCGCTTCCCGCGTAGCAGTGGCATCCTGCTGCACCCGACTTCATTGCCGGGGCCTTATGGCTCGGGCGATTTTGGAATCAGTGCCTATCATTTCGTCGACTGGCTCGCATCGGCAGGGCAGAAGATGTGGCAGATATTGCCGCTGGGTGGGATAGGTCCGGGCAACTCTCCCTATATGAGCAGTTCGGCGTTCGCGGGCAATGTCTTGCTGATAGACCTTGACGATTTGCATACGCAGGGCTGGCTAACCACCGATGATTTGCTGCCTGATCCCGGCTTCAAGGCGCAGAAAGTAAATTACGGCGTCGTGCATCAATACCGCATGGACAAGCTGCGCATCGCGGCAGACAGGTTCATCGCCGACAAGCAACACTATCATGCCGAATTCGAGGCATTCTGTGCGGCGGAGCAATCCTGGCTGGACGACTACGCCCTGTTCATGGCGCTGGCCGATAAATTCAATTGGCAAGACTGGGGGAGCTGGGAACCATCTCTTGCGCGGCGAGAGAAGAAAGCTTTGTTGAAGGCTGCCGCCGAGTTGGCAGGCGAAATCGAGTTCTGGAATTTTTGCCAATGGTGTTTCTTCCGTCAATGGCGCAAGTTGAAGCGTTACGCTAACGAGCGCGGCATCCAGATTGTCGGCGACATTCCGATTTTCATTGCTTACCAGAGTGCGGAAGTCTGGGCGCGCCAAGAGTTGTTTGAGCTGGGGGACGATCACCAGCCGACAGTTATTGCCGGTGTACCGCCCGATTACTTCAGTGCAACCGGGCAGCGCTGGGGTAATCCGCTGTATCGCTGGCAGGCGCATGAGCAGGAAGGTTACGCATGGTGGATACAGCGGCTGCGCAAGAAAATAGAGTTGGTTGATATCGTACGCATCGATCATTTTCGCGGTTTTGCGGGATACTGGGAGATCCCCGCCTCCGAGCAAACCGCGATGAATGGCAGATGGATGCCGGGGCCTGGAGAAAAACTGTTTAATGCGATCCAGGGCGCTTTGGGTACCTTGCCCATCATCGCTGAAGATCTCGGGGTGGTAACGCCGGACGTAGTGGCCTTGCTGGAAAGATTCAATTTGCCCGGCATGCGCATCCTGCAATTCGCCTTTGGCGGCGGAAATGACAATCCCTATTTGCCGCATAACTACAAGAACAATACAGTTGTCTATGGCGGCACGCACGACAATGACACCGCCATAGGCTGGTTCGATGCTGCGCCACAACGTGAGCGTACCTTTGCCTGCAAGTATCTGCGCACCGATGGCAAGGAAATCAATTGGGATTTGATCCATGCAGCTTCGGAATCGGTCGCAGATATTGCCATCCATCCGTTCCAGGATATTCTGGGATTGGGTTCGGAGCACCGCATGAATTTGCCGGGAAAGCCGGAAGGCTATTGGGAGTGGCGTTTCACTTGGGAGCAAGTGGAAGCGGCGCACTCCGAGAAATTGTATGAAATATCTGCCTTGCATGGCCGCTACATGGCGGATCGCTTGAGGTTCTAATGTGCATCTCATGCGCATGACATCCAGAACAAGCTTACTGGCATTGTCAAGGAACTGAATTCTCTTTCCATGCCCACGCAGTCACCCTGACCAGGTTTGGATGGATGGCGTGCTATACAAACTGATGCGCCAACTTTGCTATAATGCGCGCTTTGCCGAGGGCGTTCATTATGCGTATTACTCAAAAGGCGTTGACCTTTGACGATGTCCTGCTGGTTCCGGCACATTCCAACGTGCTGCCGCGCGATGTCAGTCTGCGCACCCAGTTGACCCGCAATATCACCCTGAATATTCCGCTGTTGTCCGCTGCCATGGACACCGTGACCGAGGCGCGTCTGGCGATTGCGCTGGCGCAGGAGGGGGGCATCGGCATCGTGCACAAGAATATGCCCGCCCGATCCCAGGCTCTGGAAGTATCCAAGGTCAAGCGTTTCGAGAGCGGAGTGGTGAAGGATCCAGTCACCATCGCGCCCAGCATGACAGTGCGCGACGTGCTCAATCTCACCCGTTTGCACAGGATTTCCGGGCTGCCGGTGGTGCAGGGCAAGCAAGTAGTGGGCATAGTCACCAACCGCGACCTGCGCTTCGAAACCAACCTCGACCAGTCCATCCTGAATATCATGACGCCGCGCGAACGGCTGATCACGGTTAAGGAAAATGCCAGCCGCGATGAGGCGCGTACCTTGATGCACAAGCACCGTATCGAGCGTGTGCTGGTGGTGAACGATGCGTTCGAGTTGTGCGGCCTGATTACCGTGAAAGATATTCTGAAGTCCAGCGAACATCCGCAAGCATGCAAGGATGATCTCGGGCGCTTGCGCGTGGGCGCGGCGGTCGGCGTGGGCGAGGGCACGGACGAGCGCGTCAGTCTGCTGGTGGAAGCCGGTGTGGACGTGCTGATCGTGGATACCGCACACGGCCATTCGCAAGGCGTGCTGGATCGCGTGCAATGGGTGAAGAAAAACTTCCCGCAAGTCGAAGTGATCGGCGGCAATATCGCTACCGGCGCGGCAGCCAAAGCGCTGCTGGATCACGGTGCGGACGGCGTCAAGGTCGGCATCGGCCCCGGCTCGATCTGCACTACGCGCATGGTCGCGGGGGTGGGCGTGCCGCAAATTTCCGCCATCCAGAACGTGGCCGATGCCTTGCAGGGCACCGGCGTGCCCTTGGTTGCGGACGGCGGCGTACGTTTTTCCGGTGACATTTCCAAGGCAATTGCCGCAGGTGCGCATGTGGTCATGCTCGGCGGCCTGTTTGCCGGCACCGAAGAAGCGCCGGGCGAAGTGGAATTGTTCCAGGGACGTTCCTATAAATCCTATCGCGGCATGGGCAGCCTGGGCGCGATGCAGCAAGGATCGAGTGATAGATATTTCCAGGACACAGAGGGCAATCAGGACAAACTGGTGCCGGAAGGCGTGGAAGGGCGCGTGCCGTACAAAGGCAGTGTGCTCGCGGTGATCCACCAGTTGATGGGCGGCCTGCGCGCCAGCATGGGCTATTTAGGTTGCCCCGACATCGCCACCGTGCACACCAAGGCCGAGTTCGTCGAGATCACCTCGGCGGGCATCCGCGAGTCGCATGTGCACGACGTGCAGATCACCAAGGAAGCGCCGAATTACCACATTGACTAGGATTCTGGAACAAGGATGCGGGATTCAGGGAAACCGGCCCGCATCCTGAATCCCGTATCCTGAATCCTCGAAAGAATCATGCACAAAAAAATTCTCATCCTCGACTTCGGTTCCCAATACACCCAACTCATCGCGCGTCGCGTGCGTGAAACTCACGTTTACTGCGAGCTGCATCCGTGGGACATGTCGGAAGCGGACATCCGCGCGTTCAGTCCCTCTGGTATTATCCTGTCCGGCGGGCCGAATTCGGTGTACGAGGAAGAGACACCGAAGGCGCCGCAAGCGGTGTTTGAACTGGGCGTCCCGGTGTTCGGCATTTGCTACGGCATGCAGACCATGGCGGCGCAATTGGGCGGCAAGGTCGAAAGCGGCAAGGTGCGCGAGTTCGGTTATGCAGAAATACGCGCGCACGGCCACTCGAAATTGTTTGAAGGCATACAGGACAAGAGCAACGCGCAAGGTCACGGCCTGCTCGATGTGTGGATGAGTCATGGCGACAAGGTGACTGCTTTGCCTCCAGGATTTTCGGCGATCGCTTCCAACGAAGCCACGCCTTATGCCGCGATGGCGGATGAGGCGCGTCGCTTCTATGCCGTGCAGTTCCACCCCGAAGTGACCCACACCCATCAGGGCAAGGCCATCATCGGGCGTTTCGTGCATGACGTCTGCGGTTGCGGGCAGGACTGGAATATGCCGGATTACATTGCCGAGGCGGTGGAGAAAATTCGTGCGCAGGTCGGTGACGAGGAAGTGATACTCGGCTTGTCCGGCGGCGTGGATTCTTCCGTGGCGGCGGCGCTGATCCATCGCGCCATCGGCGACCAGCTCACTTGCGTATTCGTTGACAACGGCCTGTTGCGACTGCACGAAGGTGCGCAGGTGATGGAGACGTTTGGCAATCACCTGCATATGAAAGTCATCCATGTGGATGCCAGCGGCGAGTTCCTGAAGCACCTCGAAGGCGTGACCGATCCGGAGAAGAAGCGCAAAGTCATCGGGCGCGAATTCGTCGAGGTGTTCCAGCGCGAATCGGCCAAGCTCAAGCAGGCCAAGTGGTTGGCGCAGGGCACCATCTACCCGGATGTGATCGAATCCGCCGGGGCAAAAACCAAGAAGGCGCACACCATCAAGAGCCACCACAATGTTGGCGGCTTGCCGGACACCATGCACCTCAAGTTGCTGGAGCCGTTGCGCGAACTGTTCAAGGACGAAGTGCGCGAACTCGGCGTGGCTCTCGGCCTGCCGCCCGACATGGTGTACCGCCATCCCTTCCCCGGCCCCGGCCTGGGCGTGCGCATCCTCGGTGAAGTGAAACGCGAGTACGCCGAGTTGTTACGCCGCGCCGATGCCATTTTCATCGAAGAGCTGCGCAACACGAAAGACACCAGCGGCAAGACCTGGTACGAACTCACCTCGCAGGCCTTCACCGTGTTCCTGCCGGTGAAGAGCGTAGGCGTAATGGGCGACGGGCGCACCTACGAATGGGTGGTATCGCTGCGTGCCGTGCAGACGCAGGACTTCATGACCGCGCACTGGGCGCATCTGCCCTACGAACTGTTGGGCAAAGTCTCCAACCGTATCATCAACGAAGTGCGCGGCATCAACCGCGTGGTCTACGACATTTCGGGGAAGCCGCCAGCGACGATTGAGTGGGAGTGACGGGGATCTTTCGGCATCTATCGGCAGCTATCGCCGAACACTTTTAAATCAATTATATACGGCAAACCGCCGCCTTGATTTTACGTGGAAAATTGGCGCAGCTTTCTTCTGGGGACGGTATCGTTGACGGTATTGGAGCAAACATTAACGAGCATCATTTCTGATACCGTCAGGTGAAATTTATGAGTTGACGGTATCAAAGCGCTGTAACCCAAGTGGGACGGGAGTTTTGCGTTGATTCGCTACTGTTGGAATAAACGAGCGTTGAATTTTTGTTGCATTGAGGGCAAATGCAAGGAAGAATTCAACGCTCGTTTATTTTTTATGGGGTGGCTATGGACAGGGAGGTTGATGTTTCCTCTATCGCAGAGCTTGGAAAAATCCTCCGGCTTGTTCGCAAAGAATCCGGACTGACTCAACGTGACGCCGCAGCGCTGTGCAACGTGAGCTTGCCTTTTCTGAACGGACTGGAGCGAGGGAAGCCAACAGCTCAGGTCGGAAAAGTTTTATCCGTCTGTAACCGTTTCGGCATTGAAGTCAGGTTGAGACTGCCGGGTGATATGACATGAGTGCAACTCCCCCGCGAGAGCGGTATGTTAAGCCTTGTCAGATTACGGTTAAGCCTGGCGCACGTCATGAGTTGCTTGTTATTCCATTATGGGTATAATCGGCGACATGAGTAAACTGCCTGTAAAGCCCTTGGAATGGGTTGCATCATCCAAGAAAGATTTGCTTTCCATGCCATCAGAAGTGGTGGATGTATTTGGTTATGCACTTCACTTGGCTCAGCATGGCGGAAAACACCAGCAAGCAAAACCGCTCAAGGGATTTGGCTCGGCAGGTGTGCTGGAAGTCGTTGAGGATGACGATGGCAGCACCTACCGTGCGGTTTATACCGTCAGGTTTGGCAACGCAATTTATATCCTGCACTGTTTCCAGAAGAAATCACACAAGGGCATAGAAACGGCCAAGCAGGATGTTGACCTGATCCGTGAAAGATTGAAGTTTGCGCAGAAGCATTCGGAAGGAGTAGCAAAATGAGCAAGATCGAACGTGGCAGCACCAATGTATATGCCGATCTCGGCATGGCGGATGCCGAAGAAATGCTGGTCAAAGCACAACTGGCCACGAAGATTGGCGACATCATCAAGCGGCGTAAACTAACACAGGTTCAAGCTGCACAACTGCTGGGCATTACACAACCCAAGCTGTCCGGTTTGCTGCGCGGGCAGTTTCGCGGCGTATCTGAAACCAAGATGCTGGAATGTCTTACCAAGCTGGGGCGAGATATTGAAATCGTCGTCAAGTCTGCGCCTCGTTCAAGAACAGAGGGGCATGTGTCTGTGGTATTTGCATAACCCCCTTCCGGCTTTTGATGGATGAATCCGCAAAACTGGACAATCTTCTCGCAGAGAATGCGCGGCTGATTGCGCTACTCGATGCGCACGGCATAGCCTGGAAAAAACCAGCCGATCCGGTTCGCGTTCGACCTCCTGCCAAAGAATCAGAGCCCGCCAACCTGAGCACGGACGAGAAAGTCGCGCTCTTCATGCGACTGTTCCGTGGGCGCACTGATGTTTACCCCATGCGTTGGGAGAGCAAGAAAACCGGCAAGTCCGGCTATTCTCCAGTTTGTTTGAATGAATGGCGAGTAGGAGTCTGCGACAAACCGCGTGTCAAATGTGCAGACTGTAGCAGCAGACTGCTCAGGCCGTTGACCGATGTCATCATTTACGAGCACCTCGCAGGTAAGCACACCATAGGCGTCTACTCCCTGTTGACCGATGACACCTGCCATTTCCTGGTAGTAGATTTCGACGAGGCGGATTGGCGAGAAGATGCGCGTGCCTTTATGCAATCGTGCAGTGAACTGGGTGTACCGGCGGCGCTGGAAATTTCCCGCTCTGGCAATGGTGCGCACGCTTGGATATTTTTTGCCCGTAGTGTGTTGGCACGCGATGCACGCAAATTGGGTACTGCGATTATCAGCCACACCTGCGTCCGCACCCGGCAACTGAAATTGACTTCATATGATCGTCTCTTCCCGAATCAGGACACTATGCCGAAAGGCGGGTTCGGCAACCTGATTGCCTTGCCCTTGCAAAAGAAACCGCGTGAGCAAGGGTTCAGTGAGTTCGTGGACGAGCAATTCGTGCCATTCGCCGATCAATGGAGCTACCTCGCATCAATCCGGACTATGAGCATGGACGACATGGATGCCGCGATTCTGCTCGCCACGGGCAATGCGCACCCCTTGGATGTGGCATTTATAGCAGAGGAAGATCAGAAGGAGCCGTGGAAGCAGTCTCCGCTTGTGTCGAGGAAACCTCCCGGAAAAATGCCGAAATCTCTCAAGGTGACTTTTGCGAATATGGTGTACTTCGAAAAAGCCAAGTTGCCCCAGCCGCTTGCCAACCGCCTGATCCGGCTTGCGGCATTCCAGAACCCGGAATTTTATAAGGCACAGGCCATGCGTCTGCCCGTATGGGACGAGCCGCGAGTCATCGGTTGTGCCGACAATTATCCCAAGCATATTGCCTTGCCACGAGGATGCTTGCAGGCAGCACAAGAGCTGCTGCGCGAGAACGGCATCAGATGCAACTTGATTGACGAGCGCGTAGAGGGAGAACATTTCGCTTTTCAGTTCTTCGGGAAATTGCGCGATGATCAAGAGGTCGCAGTGGGTGAAATGCTGAAACATGACATCGGCATCCTGTGCGCACCGACAGCATTCGGCAAAACTGTCGCTGCTGCGGCAATGATTGCGAGGCGCGGGGTGAGCACGCTAATTCTTGTGCATCGCACCGAGCTGCTCAAGCAATGGCAGGAGCGCTTGCAGACCTTTCTTGGTGCAGGAAAAGATATTGTTGGAGTCATTGGCGGAGGAAAGAACAAACCCTCCGGCAAGATTGATATCGCCGTCATGCAATCGCTGAATCGCAAGTGGGAGGTCAACCCGATTGTCGAAAGCTACGGACACATAATCGTTGATGAGTGCCACCACCTGTCGGCATTTTCCTTCGAGGAAATATTGAAACGTGCCAAGGCCAAGTATGTGCTCGGGCTGACCGCCACACCCATCAGGCGTGATGGCAGACAACCCATCATTTTTATGCAGTGCGGCCCCACCCGATATACCGCAGCCAAGCCGGAAGGCCTGCCACAATTGTTGAAGGTGATTCCCAAAATGCTGCCTGCGCCGATTGACCTGCAGCAAGATGTTGCGATTCAGGAGGTGTTCCGGCATCTGGCAACCAACAAACAGCGCGCCGAATTTATAGCAACCACGATTGCGCAAGCCTATCAGGAAGGGCGCAAGATTTTGGTGCTGACCGAGCGCACCGATCATCTCGATGCCATAAACCAGAATCTGGCTGGCGTTGTGGATCGTCTATTTGTGCTTCACGGGCGGATGCCGAAAAAACAGCGTACACAGATCATCCTGCAACTGAACGAGCTTCCCCCGGATGCTCCACGAGTATTGTTGGCTACCGGCAAGTTGGTGGGAGAAGGTTTCGATCATCCGCCACTCGATACTCTGGTTCTGGCTATGCCGATTTCGTGGAAAGGGACGCTGCAACAATATGCAGGCCGTTTACATCGAGAGCACGCATTCAAAACAGACGTGCGCATCTATGACTATGTTGATACAGGGCATCCTGTCTTGATGCGGATGTGGGATAGGCGTCAGCGTGGCTACAAGGCGATGGGATATGTAATCGGCGAGTGAAGATACTCATCGGCTCGATCCGAACGCAAAATCTCATGGAAGGCCGTAGCCTCCTCGTATATTATGCGATGGCGCTGACGGTATCAGGATGGGATGGGATGGGAATCGTTGGACAACAGGATAAACTCTTAGGTTTCATGGCGTGCTCAGAACACTACTTGATTCGATAGTCCTCGATAGATGGCGAAAGGTGTGTTTCGATAACATCGCCCTGAAACCCGCATGAATACTAAGCCTCGTATTTTTGACGGTATCAGTGACGGTATCGCCGAAAAATATACGAGCCAAACCCAGTATTCATAAGGGTTGCAGGGCGCTGGAAATAATTGAGTGGGAGTGACGGGGATCTTTCGGCATCTATCGACTGCTATCGCCGATTATGTAGACTGCTCGATTATGTGGACTTGATCCTGTGGATGCGCGCCAACCGCTGCTGGGCAAAGGTCGACGCGTATTTTGCTCTCCACATAATCAAAGCGTCTTCAGAAAGTCG
>JACQFX010000048.1 GCA_016199835.1 Nitrosomonadales bacterium
AGCCCAACGCGCGCAGCGCCACGTGCCGGACTCGATCACCTCGTTGCGCCTGCACTTGAGCACGGCGCTCGTCGGCGAACTGGGCTTCTGCCCGCATTGCAATTGGGTCAGCGCAAGACTACGTTTGTGACACAGTAAGAATAAGTATCGTATAGATAAAGCTGACGACCGGTATCGCCGAAATATTGCAATGCATACGCCATAAGCATCATTGAGCCGCCACGCCATACTCCGCACTCGACAATGTCGCCCTCGATACGATTTTGAGCAATATACTTGATAAGGTGAAAAAGCTCATATGTTGAATCAGCCCCATTCTTTAACGTCATAGTGTAGGGCGCTATCTTGTCCAGGAGGCTGACATAGGCTTGGTCATCCGGATTCTCCTCCAAGATGTCCTTATAAACATTGCGCACCCCTCCCACTGTCAATGTAAATGACATTTACTCCTCCCTAACAAGTTTTGGATCAATATAAAAGTCTACATCGGGGGCACCCATCAGCCCCCCTGCCATCACCTCACGTCAGGCAATCAAGCAGCAAGAAACCATTCCACACAAGCCGATAAAAGGCCTGTGCATTTCCCGAGTAAAGCAGAAGCCCGCATCGCTGCGGGCTTCTGTCATTCCATTCAAACGCGATGGCGCATCATTTCACCACGCTGTCTATCACCACCTTGAGGCCCGTGGTACCGGGCTTGATGGTTGCACTCAGGCCTTGCATGTCGCCGGGATGCGGCATGGGATCGCCAGACTTGGCGATGCGTGCAACCACGACGACCTTGTCGAATCTCGACAGCTTCATCTGCGGCGCCATCGCCATGCTGTCATCCAGCGTGAACTGGTAAGGCAGGTCGCTCGCCAGCTTGCGCACGACGGCGAGCGGCATGGGCGGGCCGGACTCTGCGCGCGCCAGCACGAACAGCATGTCGCCGGGTTTGACCTGGGACTTCAGCGCGTCGCTCAGAGTCACCGTGCCGGTGATGCGTTCCGCCCCGCCTGCCTGCGGCATGCCGCCGCCTGCGGCCATGGGTGGCATGCCTCCGGCCATCATCGGAGCTTTGCCGCCCTTGCCCTGGGCGATCGCATCACGCGCCTTCTGCAGGCCGCTCTCTATCATCTTCGTTTCATCCGCGCCGGGCTGCATCTGCTTGAGCAGTTGTTCCCAATACTTTACGACGGCGGGGTAATCGCCGCGCTCCATCGCCGCCGAACCCGCGAGTGCCAGTGCCTTGGCGTTGTTCGGGTCGAACACCAGCGCGGTGTTGATCAGCAGTGTGGGATGCCCGGCCAGCGACTGGCCGTTCGCCATCGCCAGCACGTCGGCGAAATCCGCCCAGACCTGCGCATCCTGCGTCACGATCTTGGTGAGCTGGTTGTAAATCTTGGCGGCATCCACGTAGCGTTCGGCTTCGGTATAGGAATGCGCCAGCGTCAGCATGCTTTCCGTATCCTTGGGATTCTGCGCGATCTTGTCTTCGAGTTCCTTGAATGCGGCATCGGTGCGCACCGTACCGGTACCCTGCATGCCCATGCTGCCGGCAGGCGCGAATGCGTCGCGGTTGCCGATCTTCGAGTAGATGCCGACAGCCAGCAATGGCAACAGCACGGCCAGCACCAGCGCCAGGACTTTATGCGGATTGCGCTTCGTCGAATCCTCGGCCTGCGCGTCTTTCACTTCGTCCAGCATGCGCGACTGCAATTCGCGCTTGCCCTGGTCATACAGTTCCTGAGTGAGCAGGCCGTTGCGCAGGTCGGCATCCATCTCGGCGATCTGGTCGCGGAATATCTCCAGGTTGGCGGCATCGCGCAACACATGGTTGTTCTTCACCTTGCTGCGCCACAGCGGCAGCACAATAAACAGCACCGCGACTGCCAGCAGCAGCGCGCATATCATCCAGAATGTGGTCATGCGTGATTATCTTTATCGTCGTTGAGCATAGCGGCGGCACGTTGCTCCGCCTCGGGGGAAAGTTCGGCTTCCTGCATGGTGCTGCGGCGCTTGCGCAATTGGTAGAACAAGGCGCCACCGCCGATCAGGAACAATGCGAAAGGGCCGAACCACAACAATAGCGTATAGCTTTTGACCGGCGGGGTATACAGCACGAAATTGCCGTAACGCGCCACCAGATATTCGGTGATCTGATCGTCGGTCATGCCTTTCGCGATCATCTCGCGCACTTCCTTGCGCAAGTCTTCCGCGAGTTCGGCATGTGAGCTGGCCAGCGATTCGTTCTGGCACACCAGGCAGCGCAGGTTCTCGGCCAGCGCAACCATGCGCTTCTCTATCACCGGATCTTTCGCCAGATCCTTTGCCTCGCCCGCGAAAACGGACGACGGCAGCAGGCATATCAGGAGGATCAATAAACGCTTCATTTAGCTTGCAACTCCGCGACCTTGGGCAGAATTACGTCCCTGAGTTTCTCTGTCGTGACCGGGCCGATCTCCTTGTAACGGATGATGCCCTGCTTGTCGATAAGGTAAGTTTCCGGCACGCCGTACACGCCGTAATCGATGCCGACACGACCATCCATGTCCGACACGCTCAGGGTGTAAGGATCACCGCCGCGCGTCAGCCAGCCCTCGCCGTCCGCACGGTTATCCTTGTAGTCCAGACCGTAGATCGGCACGATGTTTTGCTTGGACAACTCGACCAGCACCGGATGTTCTTCGCGGCAGGACACGCACCACGACGCCCACACGTTGAGCAGCCACACCTTGCCCTTCATTTCCTCCGCCGAAAAACTCTTGGCCGGATCATGCAACTGCGGCAGCGAGAACGCGGGCGCAGGCTTGTCGATGAGCGGCGAATTTACTTCGCGAGGATTCAGGCTCAGCCCCTTGTACAGGAACGCAGCGAGGATCAGAAAAGCGACCAGCGGCCAGATAAAACGCATCATGATGATTTCCCCTCCATGGCCGGTACGGCCTGTTCTTTTTTGGTTATGGTATTCGTTGCAGCCTTGTCCGCAGCAGGCTTATGCTTCTTCGAATGAATGCGGTAACGCCGGTCGCTGATCGCCAACATGCCGCCCAGCGCCATCAACAGACAGCCCACCCAGATCCAGTCCACGAACGGTTTGATATACACGCGCACCGCCCAGGCGCCGCTGCCATCAGGTATCGCCTCGCCCAGCGACACGTACAGGTCGCGCGTGAATCCGGTCTGGATCGACGCTTCGGTCATCGGCATGCCGGAAGTGGCGTATTGGCGCTTTTCCGGATACAGCATGGTGACCGGCTGGCCATCTCTGGTGATGGATACGCGCCCCACCGAGGCAACATAGTTCGGCCCCTGCTGTTCGCGTATGCCGTCGAAACGGAATTCGTAACCGCCCGCTTGCACCGTGTCGCCGACATTCATGCGCACGTCGCGTTCGGTCTCGTAAGCCTTCACCATGGTCACGCCGACAATGAACACACCGATGCCGATGTGCGCGAGCTGCATGCCGTAATAACTGCGCGGCTGGCTGGCCAGACGCTGGCCCAGATCGCCTTCACGTCCGCCGATGCGTTTGCGCAGATCAAGCAGCGCAGTGCTAAACACCCAGAACGCCAGCAGGAAACCCATGGAGGCCAGTGGCGTCCATTTGCCCATCACCGCAGGCAACAGCAATGCGATCACCACGCTGGCGGCCAGCGCCCAACGCACGCGCGTCCACATGTCCGGCAAGCTCGCCTGCTTCCAGCGCGCGATGGGGCCGAGACCCATCATCAGCACCAGCGGCGTCATCAGCGGCACGAACACGGCCTGGAAATAAGGCGGGCCGACGGACAGCTTGCCGTAGCCCAGCGCGTCCATGAACAAGGGATACAGCGTGCCGAGGAACACCGAGGCCGAGGCGACCGACAGCATCACATTGTTGGCCAGCAGCATGGATTCACGCGACACCAGTCCGAACTTGCCGCCCATTCCGACCTTGGGCGCGCGCCATGCGAACAGGGTGAGCGAACTGCCGATCACCACCACCAGGAAAGAAAGTATGAACACGCCGCGCTTGGGATCGGTGGCGAAAGCATGCACCGAAGTCAGCACGCCCGAACGCACCAGGAAAGTACCCAGCAGGCTCAAGGAAAATGCCGCGATGGCGAGCAACATGGTCCAGCTCTTGAATGCGCCGCGCTTCTCAGTCACCGCCAGCGAATGCATGAGCGCAGTGCCGACCAGCCAAGGCATGAAGGAAGCATTCTCCACCGGATCCCAGAACCACCAGCCGCCCCAGCCCAGCTCGTAATAGGCCCAGCCGCTGCCCAGCGCGATGCCGAGCGTGAGGAATATCCAGGCCACCGTAGTCCATGGCCGCGACCAGCGCGCCCAGGTCGCATCCATCTGCCCGCCGATCAGCGCGGACAACGCGAACGCGAACGCCACGGAGAAGCCGACATAGCCCATGTACAGCATGGGCGGATGAATCACCAGCCCCGGATCCTGCAACAAGGGATTCAGGTCTGCGCCGTCCGCCGCTGCGGGAATCAGGCGGTCGAAAGGATTGGACGTCAGCAGCATGAACAGCAGGAAACCCGCAGAGATCAGACCCATCACGCCGACTACGCGCGCCACCATCTCGTCCGGCAGATGCTTGCTGAACAAGGTCACCGCCACGGTCCAGATGGTGAGGATGAAGGTCCACAGCAGCAAGGAACCTTCGTGTCCGCCCCAGATCGCGGCGAAGCGATAGTAGGAAGGAAGTTGTGAGTTGGAGTGCTCCGCCACATACAGCACGGAAAAATCGTTGTTGAGAAATGCGTAGGTGATGCAGGCGAAGGCGATGCCCACGAACACAAAGTGCCCTGCGGCGATGGGGCGCGCCATGCCCATCAGCACGCCGTCGCTGCGCGCCGCACCGTAAATGGGCAGCGCCCCTTGCAGCAGCGCCAGCAACAGGGCGACGATGATGGCGAAATTACCGATCTCTGGAATCATGCTGAACCTTCTGATTATTTGTTTGCTGCGGGAGCAGCCGGAGCTACGGGTGCCGGAACGGCAGAAGCCGCACCTGCTGCTGCCTGCGCTTTGGCGGCTTTATCCAGCGCATCCTTGGCTTCCGGCGGCATGTAGTTCTCGTCGTGCTTGGCCAGCACTTCGCTGGCATGGAACACGTTGTCTTCTTCGAGTTTGCCTTCCGCGACCACGCCTTTGCCTTCCTTGAACAGGTCGGGCAGGATGCCCTTATAGATCACCGGCATGTTCCTGACCGTATCCGTGATGTTGAAACGCACGCGCAATCCGTCGGGGTCGCGCTGCACGCTGCCCGCTTCCACCAGTCCGCCGATGCGGAAATTGCGGCCTTGCGGCGCTTCCTTGTTGAACACCTGGGTAGGGGTGAAATACAGGCTGACATTGTTCTTCAACGCATACAGCACCAGGCCGACCGCCATGCCCAGACCGGCCAGCGCGCCTATGATGATGTACATGGTTTTCTTGCGACGTGGCGTCATGTTATTCCTCTTCTCCTGCGTCACGCATCAGGCGCAACTGTTGTAAAGTGATCTTGCGCTTGTGGCGCACCATTGCGGTCTCGACGATGGCGATCAGCAGCGCCAAGCCGTACGAGCCCCAGATATAAAAACCATAGCCGTTCATGGCAAAGAAATCGCTCATTTGGTTTCCTCCAGCTCGGACACCCACTGCGTGCCGCGTTCGCGCTCCAGGATGATGCTGCGCACGCGCGTCAACACCACAGCGATCGCATACAGCCAGCACGCCACGACCATGGACCACATCGCCTGCTGCATCGCGGCATGCATGGAGGTTCCGGTGAACTTGATGGTCGAACCCTGGTGCAGGGTGTTCCACCACTTCACCGAGAAATAGATGATGGGCACGTTGACCGAGCCGACGATGGCCAGCAGCGCTGCTGCGCGGTCGGCACGGCGTGGGTCGTCTATCGAGGAATGCAAAGCGATGAAACCGATGTAGAGGAACAGCAGGATGAGTTCGGAAGTCAGGCGCGCATCCCACACCCACCACGCACCCCACATCGGCTTGCCCCACAGCGCGCCGGTCCACAGGGAAAGGAAGGCGAACAGCGCGCCGGTCGGCGCCAGTGCGGTGGCCATCATCGACGACAAGCGCGTGTTGAACACCAATCCCAGCGCGGCATAGCCGGCCATGATGAGATAGATGAACATGGACAGGATGGAAGCCGGGACATGGATGAACATGATGCGGTAGGCTTCACCCTGCGTGGCATCGGTCGGCGCCACGAAGAAGCCGATGTAAAAACCGATCACAAACAGGATTGCGGAAGACCATGCGAACCATGGCGCCAGTTTGCCAGCCAGCTCATAGAAAGTGCTGGGGGCAGAATATTTAAACCAGTTTATAGCCAAATCATCACTCCATTGAAATACGCAAAGCCTGTGCCGTGACCCACGGCGTGAACACCAGCGCCAACATCAGCATCGCGCCCATCAGGGACAAGTGCGAAGCGATGCTCATACCGCTGGTCACCGCCTCCACCGCACCGGCACCAAAGATCAGCACCGGTATGCATAGCGGCAACACCAGCAGCGACACCAGCACGCCGCCGCCGCGCAAACCCAGGGTCAGCGCCGCGCCGACTGCGCCTATCATGCTGAGTATCGGCGTACCCAACAGCAAGGCCGCCATCAGCACCCACAACCCTTGCGCCGACATGTCGAACTGCAACCCCAGCACCGGCGCCATCAACACCAGCGGCAAACCCGACACCATCCAATGCGACACGATCTTGCCCAGCACCAGCAACGACAGCGGTTGCGGCGCCAGCAGCATCTGTTCCAGCGTGCCGTCCAGATAGTCCGCAGAAAACAATCGCCCCAGCGACAACATGGAAGCCAGCAGCGCCGCCACCCACACTACACCCGGCGCCATCTTGCGCAGCATGTCCGGCTCCGGCCCTACGCCGAGCGGGAACAGGCTCACCACCATGACGAAGAAAACCAGTGTGGTCAACACGTCGGCGCGACGACGCATCGCCAGCACCAGATCGCGCCGTATCACTAATCCCAGCAATTCGAACAGCGACAGCTTCTTCATGATAATGACAACCGCCGCGTCGTTACACCCGCCACTTCCAGCGGCTGGTGAGTCGTGTAGATTACCATACCGCCGTTCGCCAGATGCTCGCCGATCAACTCCTGCATCAACCCGACCGCGCCCACATCCAGCGCGGTGAGCGGTTCATCGAGTATCCACAGAGGGGCATTGCCGACCAGCAAACGCGCCAGCGCCACCCGCCGACGCTGGCCCTGTGACAGCACCTTCACCGGTAAAGTTTCACGCCCTTTTAACCCCATGCGGCGCAGGGCCGCGATGGCCTGCTTGTCATCGAGCGCGCAACCCGACAGACCCGCATTGATGTGCAGATTCTCGAGCGCATTCAATTCATCCTTGATGGCGTTGTGGTGACCCAGGTAAACCATCTCCGCGTGATAGTCCTCGCGCATCTCGCGGATGTCTTCGCCGCGCCAGCGTATCGTCCCCGCCTCTGGTATCAGGAAACCGCACAGGGAGCGCAACAGACTGGTCTTGCCGCTGCCGTTGACGCCCTCCACTTGCAGCAGTTCACCGGCCGACAGCGCAAAGCACAGGCCGGAAAACAGCCTGTGGTCTCCACGGGCGCAGGCGAGATCGCTAATTTCCAGCATCGGTATAGGGAATTAGTAAAAATTGAACAGCGCGGGATTATACATGAGCTCGATGCCTTGTAATGTCAGTGCGTTATAATCCGCCGCCTTAAAACCAATAATAAAGGGACAGCATGGGATTTCTGGCGAACAAACGCATCCTGATCACCGGCATGCTCAGCAACCGCTCCATCGCATACGGCGTAGCACAGGCCATGCACAGGGAGGGCGCAGAACTGGCGTTCACCTATCAGGGTGAGCGCGTGAAAGACCGCGTACAGGAGATGGCGCAGGAGTTCGGCAGCGAGTTGATATTCCCTTGCGATGTATCCAGCGATGAGGAAATCTCACAACTGTTTACCGACCTCGGCCAGCACTGGGACAAATTCGACGGCATCGTGCATGCCATCGCCTTTGCGCCGCGCGAAGCGTTGGCCGGAGATTTCCTCGATGGTTTCGACCGCGAGGCTTTTCGCGTCGCACACGACATCAGCGCCTACAGTTTCCCGGCCATGGCCAAAGCCGCATTGCCAATGCTGGAGGGCCGCAATGCATCCCTGCTGACGATGAGTTATCTGGGCGCAGTGCGCACGATGCCGCACTACAACGTGATGGGCATGGCCAAGGCCAGCCTGGAAGCCAGCGTGCGTTATCTGGCGATGGAACTGGGATTAAAAGGCATACGCGCCAACGGCATCTCCGCCGGCCCGATCAAGACGCTGGCCGCATCCGGCATCGGTGACTTCGGCAAACTGCTCTCTTATAACGCCAGGAACGCCCCGCTGAAACGCAACGTCACCATCGGGGAAGTCGGCAATGCCGCCGCTTTCCTGTGCAGCGACCTGGCCAGCGGCGTCACCGGCGAGATCATGTATGTGGATGGCGGATTCAACACCACGGCGTTGGGCTCTACGTAACAGCCCATATCGCATTGGCACTTCTTCCGCTCCAGTTTATGTTTATGCAGCTTTCTTGCCTGATTATTTCTTCTCGTCGAGCAGGCGTACATTAATCTCGGCGCGCTTCCGGGTGTCCGCCATATAGGCTTGCAGCAACTCATCGCCCGTCATCTGACGCAACTGCCGCACATAACGCGTGCGCTTGACATCGTCCGCCTGCCCGGCTTCCTTAATCGCCTCTACACGAATCAGCATATAACCGTTCTGCGCACTCTCCATTCCGGCATAAACAGGAAGTTTTGCCGCATCCGCCTGGAATACCTGGCGCACCAATTCACTATCCAGGCTTGCGGCTTGCGCATAAGTAATGGTCTGGGGCTTCCACTCCAGCTTCGGCTTGTCTCCACGCCGCAACTGCTCCACCACCTCCTTGCCTTGTTTGTACGCCAATTCCAGCGCTTTCTGGCGCAACAGCTTCTGGCGTATGGCATCGCTCACCTCAGCCCAGGAACGCGCACCAGCCGGTTTGTATTCCAGCATGCGCACCGCCAGCATGGTGTTGGGCGCAACTTCGATGGCGGGGCTATTGCGTTTATCTTTTACGACCTCATTGGAGAACGCCGCCTGCAATGCCTTGTCCGTCCAGGGCGCAGCGCCTGGCTGACCCTTGCTCAGCCAGACGCTTTGCTGCACCGGCAGTTTCACGAGTTCCGCCGCAGACTTAAGGGTGTCACTCTGCTCATACACGGTGTTGCTGAATTTCTCAGCCAGCTCGGCAAATCTGTCGCTCGCCTTTTGCAGCTTCAGTTTCGAGGATATCGTGGCTTTCGCCTCATTCAATGGCTGCACTTTCGCAGGCGTGGTTCCCAGCAACTTGATAATGTGATAACCGAAATCGCTTTGCACCAAGCCGCTAATCTCGCCCGGCTTGAGTTTGAATGCCGCATCCTCGAACGGCTTAACCATCATGCCACGCCCGAACAATCCAAGGTCGCCGCCATTGGCTGCGGAACCGGGGTCTTGTGAATATTGCCTGGCCAGCTCGGCAAACTTGCCCGGCGATTGTTTTACTTGCTGCAACACCTGCTCAGCCTTGGCTTTAGCCGACTGTTTATCTGCCTCCGGCGCCTGCGCGGATACCGTGATCAGGATGTGCGCAGCATGGATCTGCTCGGCAGCACCAAACTCCGCTTGATGTTCATCGTAATAATTTTTGACCTCGGCATCATCCACGGTTATTTGCGGCAACAATGCCTCGGCGGACAACATCACATATTCCACACGCGCCTGTTCCGGGGTCTGGAATTCTTCTGCGTGTTTCTCGTAATAGCTTTTGACCGCCGCCTCATCCACGGTCGCCTGCTTGACGAAGGCCTCGGGCGCAAGCAACACAGTGCTGATCACCCTTTGCTGCCCATTCAGGCGGATCAGCCGGTCAGCAATAGTGCCCGAAGCAAAACCATTCCGGGTATAGCCATCGGTCAACTGACGCAAACCCAGTTCCTGCTGTATCCGCTCCTCGAATACCGCTGGCGACATGCCCTGATTGCGCAATGCCGCTTCGTAGCGCTGCTTGTCGAATTTCCCGTCTTTCTGGAAAGAATCTATACCGGCGATGACTTGCGCCAATTGCTCGTCGCTCACCGTTAACCCGACCGCGCGTGCCTGCGAAACCAACAACCGCTGGTTAATCAAATTATCCAGTATGGAATGCTTGATCTCAGGTTTGTCGAACATGGCCTGATCGAACTTGTCGCCCATCATCTGACGCATTCTGTCCTGCTGCTGACGCAGTGCATTGTCAAATTCCTGCTGGCTGATCTTTTCGCCGTTCACCGTAGCCAGCGATTCGCCGCCACCGGATTTGCGGTACGAATCCACTCCCCAGAACGCGAACGGAAGAATGATCAAAGCCAGCACGATCTGGATCAGGCGCTTTTGATTCTGCACAAAATCGAACATGATTGCATTTCCCGAAACAACATGAAAAAAGGCGAACTTGCGTTCGCCTTGGTTTGGCGGAGTGGACGGGACTCGAACCCGCGACCCCCGGCGTGACAGGCCGGTATTCTAACCAACTGAACTACCACTCCATAAACTTAAACAACTAAACACCTGGTGGGTGCTGAGGGGTTCGAACCCCCGACATTCGCCTTGTAAGGGCGACGCTCTACCAACTGAGCTAAGCACCCGACGACAAAGAACGCTAGTTTACAGCATCTTTTAGTCCTTTGCCAGCCCTGAATTTCGGAACCTTTGCTGCCTTGATCTTGATCGTCGCGCCAGTGCGCGGATTTCGGCCACTGCGCGCAGCGCGCTTGCCAACATAGAACGAACCGAAGCCAACCAGGGAAACCATGTCACCCTTTTTCAAGGATTTCTTGATCGCATCAACGGTCGCATCGAGCGCACGTCCCGCAGACGCTTTGGAAATATCAGCGGATTTTGCAATTGCATCTATCAGGTCGGATTTATTCATGTAATGTCTCCCCTTGGTGTGTGAACAACAGATAAGCCCTGCGGCGGCTTTATATCAAGTGTCGCAGGGCGGGTCAAGAAACTCTGAGTATCGTGCCGCAATATTAAAAACACTTATGGATTTCGCACTCTCGGCATCAGTGCTTGATCACAGTCGTGATGCGATTTTCTTCCGCCACCGCCGGAATTGGATTGGCTGGCGGCACGACTTCCGGCAATGGTTCCGGCTTGTGCTCCAGTGCCATTTCCAGCACCTGGTCTATCCACTTTACCGGATGAATATCCAGCTTGTTCTTGACGTTGTCCGGGATTTCCACAAGATCCTTGGTGTTCTCTTCCGGGATCAACACGATCTTGATGCCGCCGCGTTGCGCCGCCAGCAGCTTCTCTTTCAAACCGCCGATCGGCAATACCTCGCCGCGCAGTGTGATCTCGCCGGTCATCGCCACATCGGCGCGCACCGGAATGCCGGTCAGCGCCGATACGATCGCCGTGCATATCCCTGCGCCCGCGCTCGGGCCATCCTTGGGAGTTGCGCCTTCCGGCAGATGGATGTGCAGATCGTTTTTCTGGTAAAAATCTTCGGCGATACCGAGCGCGCGCGCGCGGCTGCGCACCACGGAAAGTGCAGCCTGGATGGATTCCTGCATCACCTCGCCCAGCTTGCCGGTAGTGGTGGTTTTACCCTTGCCCGGCAACACTGCCGTTTCTATGGTCAGCAATTCACCGCCGACTTCAGTCCACGCCAGACCGGTCACCTGTCCGACCTGATTTTCCTTTTCGGCGATGCCATAAGAGTAGCGCCGAACTCCAAGGTACTTATCCAGATTGCGCGCATTCACCGTCACCTTGGCTTCGCGCCCTTTGAGCAACAGCGCCTTGACCACCTTGCGGCAAATCTTGGACAGTTCGCGCTCCAGTCCGCGCACCCCCGCTTCGCGCGTGTAATAGCGCAGGATGTCGCGGATGGCGCTTTCCGAGATGCTGATCTCTTCCGGCTTCAGGCCGTTGTTCTTGAGTGCCTTGGGTATCAGGTAGCGCGAGGCGATGTTGACCTTCTCGTCTTCCGTATAGCTGGACACATGGATGATCTCCATGCGATCCAGCAACGGCGCGGGAATGTTCATGCTATTTGCGGTGGCAACGAACATCACGTCTGACAGGTCGTATTCGACCTCGACATAGTGATCGACGAATGTGTGGTTCTGCTCAGGGTCGAGTACCTCAAGCAATGCCGAGGAAGGATCGCCACGGAAGTCCATGCCCATCTTGTCCACTTCGTCGAGCAGGAACAGCGGATTCTTCACGCTCACCTTGGCCATGTTTTGCAAAATTTTGCCGGGCATGGAACCAATATAGGTACGGCGATGGCCGCGTATCTCGGACTCATCGCGCACGCCGCCCAGCGACATGCGCATGAACTTGCGGTTGGTCGCGCGCGCAATGGATTGCCCGAGCGAGGTCTTGCCCACGCCGGGAGGGCCTACCAGACACAGGATCGGCGCCTTCATCTTGTCCACGCGCTGTTGCACCGCGAGATATTCGACGATACGTTCCTTGACCTTCTCCAGACCGTAGTGATCGGCCTCCAGCACTTCTTCGGCGTGCTTGAGGTTGGTGTCGATCTTGGTCTTCTTCTTCCATGGCAGACCAACCAGCACATCGATGTAGTTGCGCACCACGGTCGCCTCGGCAGACATGGGTGACATCAACTTCAGTTTTTTCATCTCGGACTCGGCCTTGGCACGCGCATCCTTGGGCATGTGCGCAGCCTTGATCTTCTTCTCCAGCTCGTCGATATCGGCGCCTTCTTCGCCTTCGCCCAACTCCTTCTGGATCGCCTTCACCTGTTCGTTCAGGTAATACTCGCGCTGGCTCTTTTCCATCTGGCGCTTGACGCGGCCACGGATGCGCTTCTCCACTTGCAGAATGTCGAGCTCAGCTTCCAGCAATCCGAGCAGATGTTCGAGACGCTTGCGCACATCGAATATCTCCAGCACTTCCTGTTTCTGCTCCAGCTTGAGCGGCAGGTGCGCGGCGATGGTGTCGGCCAGGCGTCCCGCATCGTCTATCCCGGCGAGCGAGGTCAATATTTCCGGCGGAATCTTTTTGTTGAGCTTGACGTATTGGTCGAACTGGCTGATCAGCGCGCGACGCATCGCTTCAGCCTCGTGGCCGATGTTATCGTCCGCAGGCACCGGATCGATATCGGCGTCGAAATGCGTCTTCTCGTCCAGCACGCGCAACACGCGTGCGCGCTGCGTACCCTCCACCAGTACCTTGACGGTGCCATCGGGCAACTTGAGCATTTGCAGGATATTGGCGATGCTGCCGATGCGATACAGGTCTTCGATGGACGGCTCATCCTTGGCGGCGGATTTCTGCGCCACCAGCACGATGCTCTTGCCTGCTTCCATGGCGGATTCCAGTGCCCGGATGGATTTCGCGCGCCCGACGAACAGCGGGATCACCATGTGTGGGAATACCACCACATCGCGCAGGGGCAGCAACGGATAGGGGCTGGAGGAGGTTTTGTCTTTGGTGTCGTCAAGCATGGCAGACTTCCCGTGGGGTTAACTTGCTGTGTAGATTGTGGCGCGGCGCAATAATTCAAGCCGCCGCGCACATTTCCGAAAAGAACGAAGGATTACGCGGCCTTGGGCGTATCCGCATACATCACGATGGGCTGAATATCTCCGCTCGCACCGTTTTCATCCAGCACCACCCTCTCCACGTTCTCCATGGAGGGCAGGTCGAACATGATATCGAGCAACGCGTGTTCCAGAATGGAGCGCAGGCCGCGCGCGCCCGCCTTGCGATCCAACGCCTTCCTGGCGATGGCCTGCAATACGCCGTCACGGAATTCCAGCTCCACACCTTCCATGGAGAACAGTTTCTGGTACTGCTTGACCAGCGCATTCCTGGGTTCGGTCAATATCTGGATCAGTGCCGCTTCATCCAGCTCTTCCAGCGTGGCGACCACCGGCAAGCGACCGACAAATTCCGGGATCAATCCGAACTTGATCAGATCCTCAGGCTCCACCTTGCGGAACACTTCGCCCACGCCCTTCTTGTCATCGCGCTTGGCCAGGTCTGCGCCGAAGCCGATACCCGCCTTCTCGGAACGGTTGCGTATGACCTTCTCCAGCCCGTCAAACGCACCGCCGCAAATGAACAGGATGTTGGTGGTGTCCACTTGCAGAAATTCGGTGTTCGGGTGCTTGCGCCCGCCCTGCGGCGGCACCGAGGCCTTGGTGCCCTCGATCAGCTTCAAGAGCGCCTGTTGTACGCCTTCGCCCGACACGTCGCGCGTGATCGAAGGGTTGTCCGATTTGCGCGAGATCTTGTCGATCTCGTCGATGTAGACGATGCCGCGCTGCGCGCGCTCCACATCGTAATCGCATGCCTGCAACAGCTTCTGGATGATATTCTCGACGTCCTCGCCGACATAACCCGCCTCGGTCAGCGTAGTCGCATCCGCCATCACGAACGGCACGTTGAGCAAGCGCGCCATGGTCTGCGCCAGCAGCGTCTTGCCTGAACCGGTCGGGCCGATCAGCAGGATGTTGCTCTTGGACAGCTCCACCCCATCCTTGTCGGTGTTCTTCAGGCGTTTGTAGTGGTTGTACACCGCCACCGACAGAATCTTCTTGGCCACTTCCTGCCCGATCACATACTCGTCCAGGCGCGCGCGTATTTCGTGCGGCACCGGCAGGTCGCTCTTCTCCACCTTGCCGGTCGCGCCGCTTTGCGCTTCCTCACGGATGATGTCGTTGCACAGTTCGATGCACTCGTCGCACACGAACACGGAAGGCCCGGCGATAAGTTTCTTCACCTCATGCTGGCTCTTGCCGCAAAACGAACAATACAACAGCTTCTCACCTTTGTTTTTATCCGTAGACATTAGTCTCTCCGCTGAATGTTTATCGCTTGTCCAGCACCTTGTCCACCAGCCCGTATTTCACAGCATCCTCGGCACTCAGGAAATTATCACGATCGGTATCCCGCTCTATAGTCTCCACCGGCTGCCCGGTGTGCTGGGCCAGCATTTCGTTCAAGCGCTTTTTCAGATACAGAATCTCTTTGGCGTGGATCTCGACATCCGACGCCTGCCCGCGAAAACCGCCCAGCGGCTGATGGATCATCACGCGCGAATTGGGCAGCGCGAAACGCTTGCCCTTTTCGCCCGCCGTCAGCAGGAATGCGCCCATACTGGCCGCCTGGCCTATGCACAGCGTGCTGACATTGGGCTTGATGAACTGCATGGTATCGTAAATCGCCATGCCCGCCGTGACGGAGCCGCCCGGCGAATTGATGTAGAAATGGATGTCCTTGTCCGGATTTTCCGACTCCAGGAACAGCATCTGCGCCACGATCAGATTCGCACTGTGGTCATTGACTTCGCCCACCAGGAATACAACGCGCTCCTTGAGCAGGCGTGAATAGATATCATACGCACGCTCCCCGCGTCCGCTGGTTTCGACCACCATAGGCACCAGTCCGATGTTCTGAACACCGGCGTCCGACAGCTCTTCTCCTGCTCGCGGCATCTGGCCATACATCATCAATCGTTCCCCATCAGTTCGTTGAACTCCATCGCCTTGTCGGTGACTTTGGCAGTACCCATCACCCAGGCCACCACGTTCTCTTCCAGCACCACGTTCTCCACTTCACGCAAACGCGAAGGATCGCCGTAGTGCCACTTTACCACCTCTTCCGGATGCTCGAAGCTGCGCGCGTAATCCTGCACCAGCACCTTGACCTGCTCCGGCTTGGCTTCCAGACCGTGCTTCTCGATCAGGTCGGACATGATCAGTCCCAGCTTGACGCGCTTTTGTGCGCGTTCGGCAAACAGGTCCGGCGGTAATGACGCGCCCTGCGGTATCTTCACGCCACGCGCCTGCATATCGCGCATGGTCTGCTGCATCAGATTTTGCGCTTCCCATTCCAGCAGCGACTTGGGTGCATCGAACTGGCAGACCTTGAGCAACACATCCATCGCGCGATCCTTGTTGAGCAGCTTGAGGCGGCGCTCGATCTCGCGTTGCAGATTGTCGCGTATCTCAGCCTTGAGTTTTTCCACGTCACCATCTTCCACGCCCAGCTCTTTGGCAAATGCGGCATCCAGCTCAGGCAGGCGCGGCGCCTCGACCTTGAGCACAGTAATAGTGAACGTCACTTGCTTGCCCGCCACATCCTTGCCGTGGTAATCCGCAGGGAAGGTCATGTCGAAAGACCTGGTCTCGCCCGCTTTCATGCCGAGGATGGCAGCCTCGAAATCAGGCAGCATGCGTCCCGCCCCCAACACCACCGGATAATCTTTCGCTTCGCCGCCCGCGAACACCTCGCCGTCAAGCTTGCCGGTGAAATCGATGCGCACCTGATCTTCGTTCTGCGCCGCGCGGTCGGCTTTCTCGAATACCGTGCGCTGCTTGCGCAATGTGGCTATCGTGTTATTCACGTCGGTATCGCTCAAGGCATAGGACACGCGCTCCATGCTTTCCGCGCTGACATCGCCCAGCACCACCTCGGGATAGATCTCGAATGTCGCGCTGTATTCGATCTGCTCGGCAGCAGGATCAGCACTCGTGATCTCGAAATTGGGCGCACCCGCCACTTTCAGATTATTGTCTTTTGCAGCTTCGGCAAACGAGCGCTGCAAAACATCGCCCAGCACCTCCTGATGCACTTGCGCGCCATACTGCTGCTGCAATATCTTGAACGGCACCTTGCCCGGACGGAAGCCGTGCACCTTGGCGTTACGCCCGATACGCTTCAAGCGTTCCTCGGTCTCGCCACGTATCTGTTGCTGAGGGATAAATGCGCTCAGACGGCGTTCCAGCGCCCCCAAAGTTTCTACACTAACCATGCTGACTTTCCTTGTGGATGAATTAAAAACCGCCGGGATTCCTTTATGCCAAACCCGGCGCAATGGAACAATTATAGCAGGCCGCACAACTCTTGGTGGGCATAGCATCCGGGCTGCCGCGCGCGCGAAGGCCGGATAAGGCGTAAAACCAGATCCATCAACGTATCATCTGATTCATCCCGATCACCGGCATCAGGATAGCCAGCACGATAGTCAGCACCACGCCCCCCATCAGCAGGATGAGCGCGGGCTCCAGCAATGCGGTCAGCACCGCGATGTAGCCGCCGGTCTCCTGTTCCTGCTGGGTTGCGGCGCGTTCCAGCATCGCACCCAGCCTGCCGCTGGACTCACCGCTGGCAATGAGGTGAATCAGCACGGGCGGAAATAAACCGGATAGGGCGAGCGCGCGGCTCAACCCCATACCTTCGCGCACCTTGGCAGCGGCTTCTTCCAGCGCGCGTTTCATCGGCAAATTACCCACCACACCCGCCGCAGCTTGCAGCGAAACCAGCAAGGGCACGCCGCTGCCAGACAGGATCGCCAGCGTGCTGGCCATGCGCGCGGTATTGACGCCGCGCACCAGGCGACCGATCACCGGCAGGCGCAACAGGCGTCGATGGAATTGATAACGGATTTCCTCGCGGCGCAGCAAGGCATAGACGGCGAATACCGCGCCGGCCAGTACCGCCAGCAGATAGAACCATGTCGCCTGCAATAACGCGCTCAGGCCAATCAGCAATCGTGTCAACAAGGGCAAGGTCTGGTGCGACTGCTGGAACACGCTCACCACTTGCGGCACGACGTATATCAGCAGGCCGGTGACCACCAGCAAAGCCACGGTCGTAACGATGGCTGGATAGACGAAAGCCAGCCCGACCTTCTGGCGCAAGGCCTGGCGCGACTCGGTGTAATCGGCCAGGCGCAGCATCACGCGGCTCAACTCGCCCGATGCCTCGCCCGCTTTCACCAGCGAGCGGTAGATGTCGGGGAATACGCGCGGGTATTTTCCCATCGCCTGCGCCAGCGTGTGCCCCGCCAGCAATTCCGCGCGCACTCCGGCCAGCACCTGGCGCACTGCTTCGTTCTCGCTCTGCTCGATCAGCGCATTGAATGCCTGCTCCAGCGGCAAGCCCGCATCCAGCAGCGTCGATAATTGTCGCGTCAACAAGCTGAGCTGTGCCGATGAGATGCCGTTGCGCCATTGCCAGCGCTGTCCCGTACCGTCGTGCAGCGTCTCCTGCGACACCGCCTGCACCGCGACCGCCACCAGGCCGAGTTCGCGCAAGCGTGCACGCGCCTGGCGCAAGGCATCGGCTTCGATCACGCCATGAGTGAGGCTGCCTGTATTGTCTAATGCTTCGTAGCGGAAAGCGGCCATGGTTTAACCCAAAACTAAATGAGCAAGACTCATTCGAAACGAGTCAAGTCTGATCAGATCGGATTGCGGAGAGTTCCTGTTGTTAACACGAATCATCGCACAGCATCCTTCATCGCCTGTGTGATCCGCTCCGTCTCCACGCTCACCGCCGTTACGCGCATCAGCAGGTCTATCACTTTTTCCTTGTAATCGGCAAAGCGGTAGGTGTCGAATTTCTCGCGGATGGTCGGGTCTTTGGGTTTCTTTTCCTTGTACTGGTCGAGCACCCATTCCAGCGCGCAGCGGTTGCCCAGCTTGTAGTCCCACGCTTCGGGCGGAATGCCGCGCAAGGTGGTTTCGCTATCCAGCGCGATGCTGCCCGCGTCTTTGTCGGCGCGAAGCAGAGCTTTGGGTGGCAAGCCTGAAGCGCGGACTTTCTCGTCGGGGATGTCGGTGCGCTTAAGTTTGAATGGTTCCACCGCTTCGTAGCCGATGTGCAGTTTCATCAACGCCTCGCCCCACGCCGCCCATTGCCAGAAGTCCGCATAGAACGGGATGCGCGGGAATTCGCGCTTCAAATTCAGCGCGTACTTTTCGCGGTACAGCGGATCGTGCAGTACGGCGTAGCAGTAGTGGAAGATGGCTTCCTTGGTGATCTTCTGAGTCTTGCTCCCTCGCCCGCTTGCGGGAGAGGGCTGGGGAGAGGGGGCTTTGTAGTGGGCGGTAAATTGTTTAAGTGCCCAGTCGGTGATGTTGTCCGCGCGGGTTTCTTTTGTTTCCCCAACGGTGAACGGCATGTAATACGTACCGCCATTTCCCCGCTTTAAGAGATTCAAATCGGGCGGATCATTATGCGCAAGGACGCAGAGTTCGTTGTGTGACGAAATGCAATGAACAGCAAAATAAGAAACCTTTAAGTCAGTTGGAAAAACATCTGGTGCTGCGCCACGTTCATCTACGAGGACACCGGAGTCGTAAAACCATTCAACCAAAAAAGGCCGTCGATACATTGGCCGTATCCGGGTTCCATCGAACTCTTCAATCTTGCCTTGTTGTACACGACGCTTTAGGTTTCGCGACCATTTGATAGCGTTCTGTTTCGTATCCGTTGTCAAGCGTTCGCAGAGATACGCCGCTTTCTTTTCCAACACTATCTTTTCGGCATCTGTGACCCACTCATCTCGATTCGTTGAGACTCCTAGCGAAAATAGCTTGAATATCGCCCGCTCTTTCCCCGCCGTCTTCGCCGCCTTGGTGGCCTTACTCGCTAGCGGAATCAGAGTATCGAAGTCATTGCTGCTCAAATTGATCCAGTTGTGATTCTTGTCCGGCTGCACTTCATCAAAGTGCAAGCTGCGCGCCGCGTTGTTGGCGAGGAATCCAAGTTTTTCTTCTGCCGTTTCCATTTCAGGGCGGCGGATATAGTAGACGCGAGCTACCCTCTCCCCAGCCCTCTCCCGCGAGCGGGCGAGGGGGCCGCTCTTTTTGATAAAGAAGCTGATTGCCACGCCAGTCTGGATGCCGAACACGTTGTGCTTGGTGCCGCTCAGCTTGGGGTTGGCGCGCACGTCGCCGCCCAAGTCCACCACGTAGATGTCGCTGAATTCCTGCGCCACAGTTTTGCGGAAACCATCGAAGGTGCGGCTCTCGATGAAGCTGCGGTTGGTAATCAAGGCCAGCACGCCGTTCTCGCTCAGCCTGTCACTGGCCCAGCGGAAGAAGCGCGCATACATGTCGTACAGCTTGGTCTTCTGCGCGGTGCTTTCGTGGATGTAGGTGTCCTTGATGCGTTTGTCTATCGCCGGGTATTCGCGGTTTTTGTTGTTGTCGTTTTCATTCGCCTGATTGGCGTTGTACGGCGGATTACCGATGATGACGCTGATGCGCTTGCCGTTCTGCCGCTTGATGCGCGCGACGTTCTCCTCAGACACGCTGCCAAAAATATCCGCCGTCGTTCCCTTGGCTGCGGTGTGCAAGCCGACGTTATCCAGCGTATCCACAAAACACAGGTTGGGGAATTCCTCGTAGCTGCCGCTGATAGCAGCGTAGGTGGCCTCGATGTTCAGGTTGGCAACGTAGTAAGGCAGGATGGCGACTTCGTTGGCGTGCAGTTCGTTGAGGTATTTGTGCTTGAGCTTGGCGGGTTGACCGCGAAAGTGTTCCAGCAGTTCGCAGATGAAAGTGCCAGTTCCCGTTGCCGGATCGAGGATTTCCACGTCCTGGTCTATCAGGTTTTTGCCGAAGTGTTTTTCGGTAAGCCAGTCTGCGCCGTCTATCATGAAGCGCACGATTTCGTTGGGCGTATACACCACGCCCAGCCGGTCGGCAGCCTTTGCGTTATAGACCTTGTAGAAATTTTCGTAGATGACCTTGAGGAAGGTTTGCTTTTCGCCGTGGCTGCTGATTTGCGCGGCGGCGGCGCGGATGGCGGCGTAGTAGGTTTCCAGCCCCTTGAGCGTTTGTTTCTTCAGGCTGCCGGTAAAGAACTCGCCTTCCAGTGCATATAGTTCGCGCGCCACATTGTTGTGCTGGTGAAAATCGCTGTCATCGAACACCTTGGCAAAAATTTCTTCGGTGAGGATGTGCTGGATCAGCATCTCGCGCACATCGGCCTCGGTGAGGCCGGGATTGATCGCTTCCTGCGCGTGAGTCAGGAATTTTGCGGCGGCGGCGCGAAACTTTGCGTTACCACTTTCCTGTGCCGCAATCATGCTGCGCAACGCTTCCAGCACGGCGGGCAGGTCGGCCTTGAATTGTTCTACCGCCGCGCGAAAGCCCGCTATCTCGGGGCGCTCAAAACCGAAGAACAGCTTCAACAGCTTGGCCAGCGCATGGGTGTCTGTCATGTCGCAACGCATCGCCTCGTTGCGGTTTTGCCACAGCACGGCGGTCACGTCATCCGAAAAGATGATGTTGTCCTGCGGGTAGCCCTTCTTGAATTTTTTGCTGACTTCCTCGTCGAGATAGTCATCGGCGTCTTTAGCTTCCCAATAGCCGAGCGGCATGCGCAGTTCGTGCAGCAGCGCGCCGTCCACCGTGATGTTGGTTTTCGTCGCGGTCTTGAGCGGGTACTCGGCCAGAAAAACCAGATCGTGTTGTTTGCCCCAGGCCTTGAGCAAATCCTTGAACGCTTCGCGCACGATGGTCTCGCGCGAACTGCCGCTGATCTTTTTGATCACGTCGAGTTGCTTGAGATAGTCGTTGATGAGGAGTTGGCTCATGCCTCACCCTCCCGATTCTCAAACCTTGCCCGCGATTGCGTAATCGCCAGATGCAGACGTTGTTCAAATTCTTCGCGGGGCGGCAAAACGGTGAGGTATTCGGCTACGTGGATGCCGGTCTTGTCCAGTTCCAGCAGTTCGATCTGTTCCTGCTTCTTCCCGGTGCAGAGGATAATGCCTAGCGGTGTCTGTTCGTCGGCTTCGCGTTCGTGACGATCCAGCCAGCGCAGATACAGTTCCATCTGGCCTTTGTATTCGGCCTTGAAATCGCCCAGCTTGAGGTCGATGGCGACCAAGCGTTTCAGCTTGCGGTTGTAGAACAGCAGGTCGATGTAGAAGTCGTCGTTGTCGAGCTGGATGCGCTTCTGGCGGGCGATGAAGCTGAAGCCGGTACCCAATTCAAGTATGAAAGTTTCCAGTTCGCGCAGGATGGCGTCTTCCAGGTCTTTTTCCAGATAACGATCTTGCAGACCGAGAAAGTCCAGCACGTACGGGTCTTTCAGAACGAATGGCAGCGACAGGTCGCCCGTGGTGCGTAGTGTGGCAAGTTCCTGTTCAATCAGTTCATCGGGCTTTTTGGATAATGCGGTGCGCTCGTAGAGCATGGAGTCGATGCGCTCACGCAGTGTGCGTGTGCTCCAGCCTTCGATGCGGCACATTTCGGCGTAAAAGTCGCGCTGCAAGGGTTTGTCGAGGTAGAGCAGCGAGCGGAAATGTGTCCAACTCAATTGTCTACTCAGTGCGTAGACAATCTTTTCCTCTGGATAAACATCCGCAAACCGCATCATATGGCGCAAATTTTTGACGCCGAAACTACGCCCATATTCGGCGACCAATTGTCGTGACAGTGTCGCGACAATTTGTTCGCCATAGGTTGCCCGTTCGTTGCCCAGCATCTCTGCATGGATGCGCTGCCCCATACGCCAGTACAACAACGTCAGGCCAACATTAACTGCAGCCGCCGTTTGCTGGCGCGCTTCCTTAATCAGTGCGCGAATATCTTTCAGCAATCCGGCTGACAGGTCATTCACTGCGGCTGACGCCTTGCTCATACCCATAAATTCAATCCCGCGTCACCCGCAGCAACTCTTCCAGCGAAGTCACCCCCGCAACCACCAGCCGTACGCCATCGCTGCGCAAACCATGCATGCCCTGCCGCACGGCATATTCGCGCAAAGACTGTTCCGCCACGCGATCATGGATCAGGCGGCGCAAGGCGTCGTCCACGCGCAGCAATTCATAGATGCCGGTGCGCCGCCGATAACCGCTGTGGTTGCAGGCGGCGCAACCCACGGGGCGATACAGCATTTGCGCCTGCGCACCTTCGAGCAACGCGAGTTCGGAAGCACCCGGAACATAGCCTTCGCGGCATTCGGTACACAGACAGCGCACCAGCCGCTGCGCCAGCACGCCGAGCAAACTTGAAGACAGCAGGAACGGCTCCACCCCCATGTCGGTCAGCCGCGTCACCGCACTCGCCGTATCGTTGGTGTGCAGCGTAGCCAGCACCAGATGGCCGGTGAGGCTGGCCTGCACGGCGATCTGCGCAGTCTCCAGATCGCGTATCTCGCCTATCATGATCACGTCAGGATCCTGGCGCAGGATGGCGCGCAGCGCGCGCGCGAAACTCATGTCTATGCGCGGATTGACTTGCGTCTGGCCGATGCCGTCGAGGTCGTACTCGATCGGATCTTCCACCGTCATCACGTTGGTGACGCTCGCATCGATGCGCGACAGCGCGGCGTACAGCGTGGTGGTCTTGCCCGATCCTGTCGGCCCGGTAACCAGCACGATGCCGTGCGGCTGGCGCACCAGTTCATCCACCGCCGCCAGCGTGTCGTCACTCATGCCGAGGCGCGTCAATTCCAGCCGACCGGCATCCTTGTCAAGCAGGCGCAGCACCGCGCGCTCGCCATGTCCGGTAGGCAAGGTAGAGACGCGCACATCCACCGGGCGCCCGGCCAAACGTAAAGTAATGCGCCCATCCTGCGGCAAGCGTTTCTCCGCTATGTCGAGTTCCGCCATGATCTTGATGCGCGACACCATGGCCGCATGCAGGGCGCGATGCGGCTCGACCACGTCCTTGAGCGTGCCGTCCACGCGGAAGCGCACAACCGAGCGCGTCTCGAAGGGTTCGATGTGTATGTCGGAAGCGTGCTCGCGCACGGCTTGCGTGAGCAGCGCATTGATCATGCGTATCACCGGCGCATCGTTCTCCGCATCGAGCAGGTCTTCGGCCTGCGGCAGATCGTGTATGAGTTGCGACAGATCCATGTCCAGCTCCACATCGCCGACCAGCGCAGCCGCACCGTCCTGCGCATAAGCACCGGCCAGCGCCTGTTCGAATACCTGCGCCTGCAACAGCGTAGCGCGCACAGGCACGCCCAGCACGCGACGCACTTCGGCCAGGGCTTCTGGTGCCGCACCGGCGCGCACCAGCACGTCCGCGCCTTCAGCGGAAAGGTGCGTGATCAGCACGCCCCTGGCCTTGGCAAAGGAATAGGGAATTCTGCGGGCAGCTTGCCGGTCGGTAAGGGCGGCGGATTGGGACATGATGGTTGGAACCTTAATGATTCGCAGCAGGCACTGAAGGCAGCGAGAATTCCTGCTTGAGTTCGAGCGGAGGAATCTGCGGTGCAGCCATGTCCGGCAACATCGCGCGCGACGTCATCTGGCCCTGCCCCTCTTCGCCGCGCAGATAATCGTAGCGATCCTGCGTCAGTCCTTGCGCGGCTGCGGCAGTGCGCAACACGTGAGGGCGGATGAACACCATCAGATTGGTCTTGGTGCGGTGGCGTGTTCCGTAACGGAACAGGTTGCCCAGAACCGGAATGTCGCCGAGCAGCGGCACTTTGTCCTCGCCGTTGCTGACCGAATCCTGGATCAGTCCGCCCAGCACCACGATCTGCCCCTCATCCGCCAGCACGGTGGATTCCAGCGAGCGCTTGTTGGTGACCACGCCGGCCGCATTATTCAGCGACGTGCTGTCCACGCTGGACACCTCCTGATATATCTGCAAACGCACCGTCCCGCCCTCGGATATCTGCGGCTTGATGCGCAGGGTCAGCCCCACGTCCTTGCGCTCTATGGTCTGGAACGGCGATGCGGTGGAAGTATTGCCGGTCTGCGCATAACTGCCGGTGATGAACGGCACGTTCTGACCGATGATGATTTTCGCTTCCTCGTTATCCAGCGTGAGCAGGTTGGGCGTGGACAGGATGTTCGCATTGGCATCGGTCTCCAGCGCGCGCACCAGCACGCCCAGATCCTTTCCGCGCAACAGGCCGATGTTCAAGCCGGGACTCAATGCGGGAGTCTTATTGATAAGGCCCGCTGCGACATTGGTGATGTTGACGTTCCCCGTGCCAAAATTCGTCCCGCCCCCTACCAGCGTCCCGTTAACGCCGCCGCCCAGGCCCTGCCACTGGATGCCGAATTCCGCCGCCTTGTCCGCCGTCACTTCCGCGACCAGCGCTTCCACATACACCTGCGCCCGGCGCACATCCAGCATCTCCACTACCGCGCGCAGATTATTGTAGATAGCCTCCGGCGCAGTGATGATGAGCGCATTCGTCGCCGCATCGGCCTGCACCATGCCGCCGCCCGTCACCGCAGCGCTGCTGTTCGTGGCGAAGGATGCGGAAGCCGGGACAGCCGGGGTCGAGGTCATCGCTGTAGAGGGTGTGGGCGCCGCTGGCGCGGAAACATCGCCCGACATCACCGCGCGCAAGGTCTGCGCCACTTTCACCGCCTCGGCGTTTTTCAGGTACACCACATGCACATTCCCCGGTACGCCGGTGTCCATGTCGAGCTTGTTCGCCAGATCGCGCACGCGCTCCACGCGCGCCGGGTTGTCGGTGCGCAACAATAAACTATTAGTCCGGGCATCCGCCGCCAGCACGAAACGCTGGCTCGCATCCCCGCCCGGCGCTGCGCCATCCTGCATCAAACGCGTGATGGTCTGCGCCACATCCATCGCGGATGCATGCTTGAGTGCAATCGCTATCGGCGCTTCCGCGCTCGGCTGGTCTATGGACTCCACGATCTGCTCGATGCGCTTGAGGTTGCTCGCGTAATCCGTCACCACCAGCGTATTATTGTTGGGATAGGCCACCACGATGTTGTTCGGCGCGATCAGCGGTCGCAGGATGGGTACCAGTTGCACGGCCGATTCATACTTCAGCACATACACGCGCGTCACCAGTTTGTCGCCCGATGCACGTCCATCGCCGGATGCGCCGACATACAGCTTGGCGTCAGCTTCCGGCATCACCTTGGTCACTCCGCCGGATTCCACCGAGGCAAAACCCTGCAAGCGCAAAGCCGAGAGCAGGATGTCATAGGCCAGCGCAGACGGCACCGGAGTGGTCGAAACGATGTTGATCGCCCCCTTCACGCGCGGGTCTATCAGGAAATTGCGCCCGGTGATATGCGACACCGCCTTGATCACTTCCGCGATGTCCGCGTTCACAAAATTGAGCGACACCTTCTCGTCCTGCGCGCTCATGCCCGCAGAAGAAAACAGTAGCGCGCCGCAAAGCAGCGCCCGCATCATCCATATACCCAACATACGATTCATGGAATCATCACCGACTATGATTTTGATTTTATTTGGCACCCGAATCCGGGGTCTTGCCTTCCAGATTCACCTGCTGTCTCGCGCCGTCCCGCTCCAGCAACACGTAATCCGCATGCACTTCGACCAGCTTCGCACCGGAAGGCGTGCTCTCTCCCAGCGCCAGACCCACCTGATTCTTGCCATCCAGTTCCAGCACCGCGAATCCGGGCCGACCCGCACCGGAGGGTGCAAACACCCCGACCAGATGCACGTCCGGAGCTATCCCGACCTGGGCCGCAGGAGCGCCCACCGCCACCGCGCCGAATAACTGTCCGGCCTCGACCGCAGCCTCATGCCCCGGCGCCACGGCGACGACCGCCGCGTGCGGCGCAAACAACATCCAGCTCCATTTCGCCAGCAACGCGCCCAGCACCAGCGCACCAAGAGCACGCCAGAAAAAACCTCCGCGCAAGGACACTCCCCCTGTTTTCACTTCCATGGCTCCCATTCGTGGGCGTAGAGTATACACACCAACACATCTCCCGGTTAAGTCTTGCGTTTGCTAAACTTCCCCCTCGCCCATCAACTGACAACACACTGAACGACATGTTTACACACGAACCTGCACCAGGATATTCACGCGGCTTCACCCTGATCGAAGTCATGGTGGTCATCGTCATTCTCGGCGTACTCGCCGCGCTGATCGTGCCCAAGGTGATGGGTCGCCCGGACGAGGCGCGCGTTGTTGCGGCCAGGCAGGACATCGCCTCCATCACGCAGGCGCTAAAACTGTACAAGCTGGACAATCTGCGCTACCCCACCACCGAGCAAGGTTTGCAGGCGCTGGTGAAGAAACCCTCCATCCCGCCCGAAGCGCCGAACTGGAAAGGCAACGGCTATCTCGAAAAACTGCCCAACGATCCCTGGGGCCATGCTTACCAATACCTGCAACCCGGCCTGCACGGCGACATCGACGTGATGAGTCTGGGCGCGGACGGCGCGCCCGGCGGCGAAGGCAACGACGCGGACATAGGATCGTGGGAGTTGTAAAAAACCGGGGCTTCACCCTGATCGAACTGCTCGTCGTGCTGGTGATAACCGGCATCGCGCTCGGCGTGGCCGTAGTGCAACTGATGCCGGACGACCGCGCGACCTTGCGCGAGGAAGCGCAGCGCCTCGCATTGTTGCTGGAGAACGCGGGCATGGAAGCGCGCGCCAGCGGGCGTCCGCTGGCATGGTCCGCCGAAAATGACGGCTACCGTTTCTGGAAGAAGAACGATTACGGCGACTGGGTGGGCCTCGATGACGATGCAATATTCCGCCCGCGCAGCCTGCCCGCCGGATTGCACATCGCGGAAGTCAGCGTGGAAGCGCAAGCCCTGAAACCCGGCGCACAAATGCCGTTGAGCGCCTGGTCCTTCGCCCCGCCCTTCTCCATCCGCATGCATGGCGAGCATGCGAGTGCAAACATCGCGGGCAGCAGCACGGGCGCGGTCAGCGCAAGACTCGATGGCGAAAGCAGCGATGCAAAAACCAACTAGAACCCGGCGCCAGCGCGGTTTCACCCTGCTCGAAATCCTGGTCGCGCTCGCCATACTCGCCATCGCGCTCGCGGCCATCTTGCGCGCGGCCGGTGCGCAGACCAATCATGCGGAAGCATTGCGCGAGCGCCTGCTGGCCGACTGGGTCGCGCAGAATCGCCTGGCATTGCACGCAGCGCGCGGCGACTGGATCGCCACCGGCATGCAGAATGGCGAAGAGACGCAAGCGGGCATGCGCCTGCTGTGGCGCGAAGAGATCAATGACACACCCAACCCGGCGTTCCGCCGTATCGATGTGAGCGTGTTCGCGCCGGACGACGAACAGCATGCGCTGCGCAAGCTGTCCGGCTTCCTCACCTCGCAACGGCGCAAGTAACATGACCCGCCGCGCTTACGGCTTCACCCTGATCGAATTGCTGGTGGCGCTGTTCATCCTGATCATGCTGTCGGTCGCGGGCTATCGTGCGCTCAATGCGGTGCTGCAAACGCGCGAACACGTGGCGCAGGAAACGCGCAAGTGGCAGCACCTGGCTTTTTTCTTTTCGCGTCTGGAGCAGGACGTGGCGCAAGCCGTGCGCCGCCCCGCGCGCGATCAGGGTGGCTTACCGCAGCCGGAATGGCTGGGCCACACCGTGGTGATGGCGGACAACGACGCCGAACTGATTTTCACGCGCGCGGGCATCCCGGATCAGGGAGCGGCATGGCTCGCGCCGCAACGTCTGGGCTATCGTTTGCAACAGGGCTCCATCATGCTGCTGCACTGGCCTTATCCGGACCAGGCGCCGCACACCGAACCCATACGCTATCCGCTGCTGGACGGCGTGCGCGAATTCCATCTGCGCCATCTCGACGTCAACGGCAACTGGATGGAACAATGGCCGCCCGCCGGACAGGCCGGCGGATTGCCGATGGCGCTGGAAGCTCAAGTGACGCTGGCCAGCGGCGAACAGGTCACACGGGTGTTTGCGCTGCAATGAGACCTGATTGTTCAATTAGTTCGATACACCGTGATCTGTCAGCAGCCGTTCGCCCTGAGTTTGTCGAAGGGCTTGATCTCACAGTGCAGGTGGTTCGACAAGCTCACCACGAACGGCATGATAAACAATCCGGGATAAAACCCTCCCGACAATCCGGCGTAGCGATCATCATGGTGATGCTCATCGTTGCGCTCGCCACTGCTCTCGCGGCTTTCATGGCGACCCAGCAGAACCTGTGGCAACGCCAGGTGGAAAGCCAGTTCGACCGCACCCAGGCACGGCGCATTGGCATCGCGGCGATAGACTGGGCGCGCGCCGTGCTGGCTGACGACGCACGCAGCAACAATATAGATCACGAAAAGGAAATCTGGGCGACGCGCCTGCCCGCCATGCCGGTGGAAAACGGCGAGGTGACCGGTGCCATAGAAGACCGGCAGGGACTGTTCAACCTGAACAATCTGGTGCGCAATGGTGTGAGCAGCACGCCCGATGTGGCACAATTAAAAAGATTGCTGGCGTTGCTCGGCCTGCCCGCTGAACTGGCGGACGCGCTGGCGGACTGGATGGACACGGACGGCGAAGCGCGGCAACCGGGCGGCGCGGAAGATGCGTATTATCTCGCCCTGCCGCACCCGTACCGCGCGGCGAACCGCCCGTTGACGGAGACAGGCGAGCTGGCGCTGGTGAAAGGTTTTGACGAGACGGTGATCGCGCGCCTGCGTCCGTTCGTGACCGTGTTACCGCAGCCCGGCCCTGTCAACGTCAACTTCGCGCAGCCGGAAATATTGGCGGCCATGGCGGAGAACATGAGCCTGGCGGACGCGCGCATACTGGTGCAACAACGCAGCGGACGCCCGTTCAAGAGCGTGGAAGATTTTCGGCAACGCCTGCCGCATGGAGGGATACAAATGTCGGATGCAGACATCGCGGTAAGCAGCCAGTTCTTTCTGGTGACCGGACGCGCCAGCATAGGGCACGCGCAGGTCACTATCCAGGCCTTGCTGCAACGCAACAACGCCTGGCCGGACGTCGTATGGCAAAGCGTGCAATGATGCCCGGCGGCTTCCGTGCCGCTTCGTGTGAAATGTTTTTTTAAAACTGTAGATGAGCATACTGCGTATTTATTTTTCAGAGAACTGGCGCGACAGCACATCGCCCTGCCCGTGGGCGCTGTGCGATGACAGCGGCGCGCTGCTGCAATCCGGCAACGATCCGCTTGCGGCCTTGCCCAGGGGGCATGAGTGCATCGCCATCGCCGCGCCGGATCGCGTGCTGAGCATTGCCGCCAAACTGCCGCCGGGTTCGCGGCGGCGCTGGCAGGCAGCGCTGCCCTTCGTGGCAGAAGAGTACACATTGCCCGATCCGGAAGACAACCACGTGATACCCGGCCCGCTGCTCGCGGATGGCCGCATCATGCTGGCCGTAATGGACAAGCCCTGGCTCAAGCGCATCACCGAAGCCTGCCGCGCGGCGAACCTGTCCGTGCGCCGCATGGTCGCAGAAACCTTCTTGCCCGCGCTCGCGCCGGAAACATGGGTGCTGGTATGGGATGGCAATAGCGGCTTCCTGCGCACGGCTTCCTCCAGTGGCATGGCGCTGGACCAGGGCGATACGCACACCGCCCCGCTTGCCTTGCGCTTGAGTCTGGATGCCGCCGCCACGCGGCCGCAAAAAATCGAATTGCGCTTTGCGCAACACGTGGCAGAAGCGCTGCGTACCTTGCCGCAATGGAATGAGCTGCCCGTCACACTCTCTGCCGGAGCAACATGGGACTGGCGGTACGCGCCCATCCCGGACGATGCACTGAACCTGCTGTGGGGCGATTTTGCGCCGCGCGCCCGGATACGCGAACACTGGCCGCAACTGCGCCCGGCCTTGCTGATCCTGCTGGCCGCACTGGGCGTGGAGGCCGCCGGAGCTAACCTTGAGTGGTTCTCGCTCGCCAGCGAAAAGAAAATGCTGGCGCAGGACATGGAACGCAGCTTCCGTTCCGCTTTCGGCAATAACGGCGTCCTCGTCAATGCGCCCTTGCAAATGCAGCGCAACCTCGCGGAATTGCGGCACAGCGCGGGGCTGCCCGACGATGGCGATTTCCTGCCACTGCTCGATGCCGCCGCTCCCGCGCTCGCCGCGCTGCCACAAGGCAGTGTGCATGCCTTGCACTATGAGGCGGGGCGACTGGATGTGGATCTCAAGCTCGCGCGCAGCGATGACTTCCGCGCGCTGCAACAACGCCTGCAAGGCAAAGGCATCGCCGTGCTAATGGGTGATATACACGACGCCGGAAATGGCGCGGAAGCGCGCCTGACGATACTGCCTGGAGACGGGCGATGAAGGCGCACTGGATAGCATTCAAGAAACGCAACTGGGATGGCCGCGATGTACGCGAACGGCGCATGCTGGGTTTCGCCGCGCTGATATTGTTGCCCTTGCTCGCCTGGTCCCTGCTGTGGCAACCGGCGCATGTCGCCACCGCAAAATTGCGCGCCGAGGTTCCCGCCATGCGCGCGCAGGCCGCTCACCTGCGCGCTCAGGCGGAAGAAGCGGCGGCACTGCATCATTCCGCGTTGCCCGCCGTGCTCGATGCACGCGCCCTGAAAACTGCGGTCGAAGAATCGGCCACGCGCCACGGCATGCACGATGCACTCTCCACGCTGGATGCACAGGAGCCCAACGCCGTGCGCGTCACGCTGGCATCGGTTGCATACACGCAATGGCTGGACTGGTCGCGCACCCTGCAACGCGAACAGCACCTGCGTGTGGACTCCGCCAACATCGTAGCCTTGCCGCAGACCGGCATGGTGAAAATCAATGCCACGTTGAGCAACGGCGGCGCGCAATAGCGATGCTCAGCAAACGCATGCTGGCGCTGTTCGCTCTCGCCTATCTGCTGGCATTGCTGGCCACGGCTCCGGCATCCTTGCTGGATGCCGCGCTGCAACGTGCAAGCCAGAACCATCTGGCGCTGGCCAACGCCGCAGGCACAATATGGAACGGTTCGGCCACGCTTTCCCTGCGTCAGCAGAATGAACGCCTCGTCGCCCTGCAAGCCTTGCGCTGGGAGATTTCCGCCGCATCCCTGCTCAACGGCAAGATGCTGGTGCGGCTACAAGTTGAGGGACAGTCTGCCGTTACGGAAGCGACGCTCACGCCCGGGCAGATCGAGCTACAGCATGTGCAACTGCAACTCCCGGCGCACGTGCTGGACGAAGCTTCGCCGCTGCTCAAGCCCGCACAATTTCGCGGACAACTGCATATCCAGAGCGAACACCTGGCCTTCTCACCGAATGGCGTGGAGGGGAATGCCGTCGTCGATTGGCAGCAAGCCAGTTCTGCGCTCAGCAGCATCGCCCCGCTGGGAAACTATCACCTGGCACTGAACGGCACAGGCAAGCGCATCGCCATAGCACTGGCGACGACATCAGGAATATTGATGCTCGATGGACAGGGGGAGTGGAAGGCAGGGCGCGGACTGGAATTCCACGGCAAAGCGCGGGCAGCCGGAGGGGATCAGGACAGCCTCTCCGAGCTGCTGCACCATCTGGGGCCGGAGATCGCACCTGGGGTGCGCGGCATCAACCTGTTCCCGCAGTAGCAGGCACGCCGCAGACGTGCCTGCCCGATCAGCACACGCGCAGGGCGTTAGCCCTTGTCGACAACCACGCGATCGACAAAAGTGATGCTGGGGAAAGTACGATTCAATACCTTGCTGCTGAAGTTGGTCATGACCGTCCCATCGCTGAAGCGGATCATGTCGCCCTTCTTCAGCGCGACGGTAGTCGCCGCGATCCAGCGTGTCTTGTCATCCTGTTTCACCTCGATGTAGGTGTACTGGGGAACGTCAATGATGCTGAGCACCTGGGCTTTCTGCGTCAGCGGAAGATCGCCAGGCGCAGTCTGCGTCATTTTTGTCATACCCATGGCCGGGTGTCCGGCAGGCAAGGCGGCCGCAGGCGCAGCGCCGGGCGTCGGCGCCGCAGATTCGGCAGCCGTAGCAGCAGGAGCGGCTGGCGCCCAGGCTGCGGGCGATTCAGTTTGTTTCTGACCACAAGCGGTCAGGGTCGAGGCAAGCAGCACAGCAAGCGGGATGCAACGTTTCATTTATTCTTCCTTCACTATTAATGGCAAATAGCACAACATAACTCCAGATGGGCCGTCATCTGGTGCGAACGGAGAGACTCGAACTCTCACACCTTACGGCGCTGGAACCTAAATCCAGTGCGTCTACCAATTCCGCCACGTTCGCCGACTGGCCGCGTAATTGTAGCATCAAGCTGCTGTCAGACGGTTTGTGCGGCACGCAAAAAAACTTCCAACTCCTGCGTCGGCAGCGGCTTGCTGAAGAAATATCCCTGCGCGCTATCGCATCCCTGCTCGAGCAATATCTCCATCTGCGCACTGGTTTCCACCCCCTCGGCTACCACTTTCAGGCGCAAACTATGCGCCAGTTGGATGATCGCACTGGCAATCTCGCGATCATCGCTCTTGCTTGGCATATCTCGCACAAAAGACTGGTCTATTTTTACCATATTGAGCGGCAGATACTTCAGATGGGAAAAACTGGAATAGCCGGTGCCAAAATCGTCGATGGAGAACTTGACCCCGATCGCGCAGACCTTCTTCATCATCTCGATGGAAGCTTGCACCTCGTCCATCACCGCATGCTCGGTCAACTCCAGTTCGAGATAGCGGGCATCCAGTCGGGTATGGCGCAGCACCCTTTCCACGGTATCGAACAAGCTGTTATTTTTCAGTTGCTGGGCAGACACATTCACCGAGACCGGGATGGCGGGCAAACCAGCCAATTGCCATTGCCGGTTCTGGCGGCATGCCTCATGCATCACCCACTCACCCAACTCGATGATCAATCCGCTTTCTTCTGCAATGGGGATGAAACGATCCGGCGGAATCATGCCCAGCTCCCGGTGCGGCCAGCGCAGCAGCGCCTCCATCCCGATCATCTTCCCGCTCGCCAGATCAATCTGCGGCTGGTAGTACAGCAGCAATTCCTCGTTCAGCAGCGCACGGCGCAGGTCATTCTCCAGCCGCATACGTTCGTAGGCCGCCGCATTCATTTCCTCGGTAAAAAAGACGTAGTCGTTCTTGCCCTTGCCTTTGGCGCGATAAAGCGCGGTATCCGCATGCTTGAGCAACGAATCCAGATCCTGCGCATCCGCCGGGTACATGCTGATTCCCAGGCTGGCGGTCACCGTCATGTAGCGCTCCTTGATCAGATAACTGCTGGCCACCTGGCCTATGATCTTGCGCGCCACTTGATGCGCATCCTCGATACTTACCTCCGGCAACACCACCACGAACTCGTCCCCGCCCAGCCGTGACACCGTATCCATCTCGCGCACGGAGTCACGCAAACGGATGGCGACCATTTGCAACAACTGGTCGCCCGCATAATGCCCCAGCGAATCGTTCACGTTCTTGAAGTTGTCGAGATCGATGAACACCACGGCAAATCCCCGCTTGTCGCGCTGCGAAGCCAGGATCAACTGATTAACGCGGTCGCGCAACAGGCTGCGATTGGGCAGGTCGGTCAACTGGTCGAAATAGGCCAGATTGCGTATGCGCTCCTGTGCCGTCTTGTACTCGGTGATGTCGCTGGTCACGCCGATGTAATGCGTCACCTTGTCCGTCTCATCGCGCAATGCGCTGATGGTGAGCCGCCCCGCGTAAGCGCCGCCATCCTTGCCCCGGTTCCATACCTCACCGCTCCAGTAGCCATTCTGCAGTATGCAGCGCCACATCTCCACATAGAATTCCTTGCCCTGCTTGCCGGAATTCAGGATGCGCGGATTCCTGCCGACCACCTCCTCGGCGCTGTAGCCCGTGATCCTGGAAAAAGCCGGATTGATAGAAATGATGGTGCCCTCGATGTCGGTGATGGTAATCGCATCGTGGCTGCTCTCGAATATCTTGGCGGTCAGACGCAGTTGGGCCTCCGCGTCCTTGCGCTCGGTGATGTCGCGCGAAAAACCGGTGGTGCCAATTATTTTTCCTGCCCCTTCGATGATAGGCGTCCTGAACGTCCCGAACCATCTTGCCTTGCCGTGGTCGAGCACATATTCCTCGGAATACTTCTGCTTGTGCAAGGTCATGACCACCAGCTCTTCCGCACTGTATTTCTCAGCCTGTTCCTCGGACAAAATATCCCTGTTCGTCTTGCCGATAAGTTCCTCCGGAGTTGCCATGCCGCATGCCTTGGCAAACTGTCCGTTCACCGCCAGGAAACGTCCCGCCGTATCTTTCAGCCACACGCGGTAAGGAGAGTTGTCCATCATGGCGCGCAGGCTGGCTTCGTTCGCGCGCCGGGCCTGTTCCAGTTCGGACAGTTCCCTGATGTTCCGCTGCATCGGGCGGAAAACCTGCAAATAAAAAACGGGAAAGACCAGGGTCACCAGCAAGGCCGCATCCAGGCTGTTGGCGTACAGAGCCGGCATGGGCGGCAACAGGAAATCAAGTGCAAACATCACGAGCGCTTCCGTGGTGAATACCGTGACGGCGAGAACCAGCAGCAGGCGGATCGGAGACATATGCTGCGCTCGGGTTTCTGGAGTGGATCTGCGGAACATTATTGGGGCTCGGACTGTTTACTCTGGATGCATCTTAGCATTGTGCCGCACTATCATCCGCAATTTGCACCACCGTATGCCCGTGCGCAGCGCCTTGCAGCATCGCGGCAAAAACTTGCGGCAGGCTCGTGAAGGAAATGGTGCGGGTAGAGCGCGCCATCTGGTGTGGATGCAAATCTGTCGCCAGCCGCTGCCATAGCTTCTCGCGCAGCGGCATGGCCGTGGCGGCGGAGTCTATGCCGATCAAACGCACACCGCGCAGAATGAAGGGATACACCGTGGTATGCAATTCCGCGCCGCCCGCATTGCCGAAGCTCGCGATGGCGCCATTCTGCTGCATGCTGCGCGTCAGCCAGGCAAGCGTGGCGCCACCTGCTGCATCCAGCGCACCCGCCCACTGCGCTTTACATAAAGGCCGCGTGTCCGTCAGATCGATCTCGCTGCGCGGCAGTATCTCACTCGCCCCCAGGGCTTTCAGATATGCGTGCTCACTGTCTTTTCCCGTCAGCGCGACAACGTGATAACCGAGTTGCGCCAACATCGCAATGGCGAGACTACCCACGCCGCCCGTCGCGCCAGTGACGATGACCTTGCCCATTCCCGGCGACAGCTCGTTCTGTTCCAGCCTATGTATCGCCAGTGCCGCCGTGAATCCAGCCGTGCCCAAGGCCATCGCCTCGAACAGCGACAAGCCCTGCGGCAACGGCACCACCCAGCCAGCAGGTACGCGCGCGTATTCCGCAAAGCCGCCGTCGTGTGCCACGCCCATGTCGTAACCGGTGACGATCACTGCATCGCCCGGCTTGAAGCGCGCGTCCAGCGAGGACTCCACCACACCCGCCGCATCCACGCCGCCCACACAGGGAAAGCGCCGGATAACCTTGCCCGCGCCTGTCGCCGCCAGTGCATCCTTGTAATTCACTCCGGAGTAAATAACGCGAATCACCACCTCGCCCGGATCGAGCTCGTCCAGCGATAATTCAACGAAACGCCCGGATGATTTGCCGTTTTCATCAACAATACGATAGACATGAAATCGGGGGCTCATGCTTGCTCCTTATTCCATTGCTTAACCCAAAATGGATGCGACACTTGTGGGAGCAACCCCCAGGTCGCGACGGGTTTGGCGGCGCACATCTCGCGACCAGGAGGTCGCTCCCACAAAATCCTGCGCTACTCGAACAACCGCCGCGCCAGCGCTTCGAACTCCCCCACCGGCACCGGTTTGCTGAACAAATAACCCTGATACGCCATGCAGCCATTCTGTTTTAGAAAAGCCAGTTGCGCTTCGGTTTCCACCCCTTCCGCGATCACGTTCAGGCGGAAGTTCTGCGCCATGTCTATGATGGCTTTCACCATGACGGCATCGTTGGGGTCGGTGATGACATCGCGCACAAAACTCTGATCTATCTTGATCTGGTCGAGCGGCAACTGCTTCAGGTAGGCCAGCGATGAATAGCCGGTACCGAAATCGTCCAGCGACAGGCGCACACCGAGCGCCTTCAGCGCATGCATCTTGACCACCACATCCGCCACATCGCCCAGCACCACGCTCTCGGTCAATTCCAGTTTCAGATGCGCGGGGACAATATCATATCGGGCGATCACCGCTTCCAGCCGCTCCACGAAATCGCGCAACCGAAACTGGTGCGCGCTGACATTGACCGCAAGAACCAGATGACACATCTGTTCATCCTGCTGCCATTCGGCAAGCTGACGGCAGGCGTCCTCGAACACCCAATGCCCGATATCGAGGATCAGTGCACTTTCTTCAGCGACAGGAATGAACTGCAGGGGCGGCACCATGCCGCGCCGGGGATGCATCCAGCGGATCAGCGCCTCCGCCCCAATCGGGCGACTGTCGCTGTCCATCTGTATCTGGTAATGCAGTTGCAACTCGTGGTTATGCAATGCGCCACGCAGATCCGTTTCAAGTTCCGCGCGCGCCTCCACCGCCTGCTGCATCAACGGGTCGAAGAAACGCACCGCATTGCGCCCGGCATCCTTGGCCTGGTACATCGCCATGTCCGCCTGTTTCATCAGGATATCCACCGACTCCGCATTGCCGCGATACATGCTCACCCCGATGCTGGGCGAACTGCGGAACTCATAGCCCTTGAGCGCATACGGCTCGGACAACACGGCGCGCACCTTTTCGGCGATCAGTGCAATTTTTTTCGACGCCTCCTGCATGTTCGCGCCGATTTCCTCAAACAGCACCACGAACTCGTCGCCGCCCAGACGCGCCACCGTATCGGTTTCACGCACACACTCGCGGATGCGCCGCCCAACCTCGATCAACATCAGGTCACCATAGTCATGCCCTTGCGTATCGTTCAATATCTTGAACTTGTCCATATCGAGGAATAGCAGCGCACCGCAATGATGGCTGCGCGCCGACTGCGACAAAGCCAGATGGAAGCGATCCAGCAGAAAGCGCCGGTTGGGCAACCCGGTGAGCGCATCGAAAAACGCCAGGCTGCGTATCTCTTCCTCGGCACGCTTGCGCGCGGTGATGTCGCTGAAGATGGCGACGTACTCGGTGACCTTGCCTTGCTCATTCTTCACTGCACTGATGGTCAGCCACTTCGGATAAATCTCGCCATTCTTGCGCCTGTCCAGAATCTCGCCGGACCAGCCCCCCTCCTCCAGCAAAGCTCGCCACATCTCCGCATAAAATTCCTTGCTCTGCCGCCCCGAACTGAGCATGCGCGGATTCCTGCCCAGCACCTCCCCGGCGCTGTATCCGGTAATCTCCTCGAACGCGCGGTTGACGCGCACGATATTGGCCTGTGCATCGGTGATCAGAATACCTTCGTGCGTCTCGAATGTCGCGGCCGCAACGCGCATCTTGTCATTGATGACTTTTCGCTCGGTAATGTCGAAAAACGTGACGACCGCGCCCCATTCACCATCCAGCATGGTCGGCCGCGACCAGTAATCAACAGGAAAAGAACTGCCATCCTTGCGCCAGAACCATTCGTCATCGACATGAACGTTCTCACGCGTTTGCAGGCAACGGTACAGACGGCATTCCGCTGACGGGTAGTGCGAACCATCCGGACGCGTGTGATGGATCAGGTCGTGCATGTGCCGGCCCAACAGCTCGCCTTCTTCCTGATAACCCAGCAAACGCACCCCGGCGATATTGATGAAAGTGCAATTGCCCTGTTTGTCCACCCCATATATCCCCTCGACCACGGAGTTCATCAGGGTGGTGATACGATCCGAGCTTTGCTGCAGGGACTGCTCGATCATCTCGCGCTCGACGACCTCTTGCTGCAATTCTTCGTTGCTGGCATTCAACTCGCTCGTGCGCTGTTCAATGCGTTCTTCCAGCGTGCGATAGGACTCATGCAGTTTCCCCGCCATGCGATTGAACGCGCGCGCGAACAACCCCAGTTCGCCGGGAGCGGATACGTCCGCCCGCTTGCCCAGATCGCCATCGGCCATCTCGTCCGCTGTCTGCGCCAGCATTTCCAGCGGCACGCTGATCTGGCGGCCGAAATAATAGGCGATCAACCCGGCAAGCAGCAGCAATCCCAGCAGCACCTCCAGCAACAACGTCCGTTGCTGATTGACGGGGACGAACACTTCATCCGCGTCCATCTTTACCATCATGCCCCAATCCAGTTCCGACAAATAACGCCATGCGGCCACTATCGGCTTGCCGCGATAATCCGTCCGCTCCCCCGCGCCCGACTCGCCCGATACCGCGGCAAACATCTGCACCAGTGTTGACTCTTGTTGCGCCACGCGGAACTTCATCGCGGCATCCGGGCGGTACCTGAGCGGCAGGGTGTACAGCACCCCATCCCCGTCGCGCTTGGCAAACGCGACCTCGCCACTCAAGCCCAGTCCGGTCGCATCGGTCGCGACCCGATAGAACAACTCGTTGCCCAACTGCACCGCGAACACGCCCTTGAACTGCCCGTCAACCATGATGGGAGCGGCGATGAACAACGCCGGAGACTGTGACGGCGCATATTGCTCGTAGCCGGAGATCACCGGCTCCAGCGTCATGCGCGCAGCGCGGAACGCCCAGGCCAGTTGCGTTTCACGGTAAGGCCCGGCGAGCAGGTTGGTGGCAAAGTCGGCTTCGTGTTTCTGGGTATAGATGATTTCGCCTTGCGGCGTGATCAGGAACACGTCATAGAACAGCCCGGTTTCTTCGACATAGCGCGCAAAATACCGGTGCATTCCGGCGTCTTCCACGGCATATGCCGCATTGCGCCAGCCTGCGGCATAGGCCTTCTGCATGGTGATGGCCGCACCCATCACCTCAGGCCCGCGCGCGCGTATGCTCACCTCGCGTTCGCGCTCGCCCAGATAGCTCCTGATCTGCACCACCTTCTTGTCGGCCAGGCCGGACAGCCTTTCCATCGTTTCAGCCCGCAACGTCGCTTCGTCTCCTTGCAGGTTGAAATAGCTGAACAGCGCCAGCGGCAACACGGATACCAGCACGAACAGCAACAGCAGGCGCGTGGCAATCTTCATGGCGCACCTCCCGTGATCGCGATACGCTCTTCATACGGAATGAAAAATGGAAACGGCGCGGGCGCCATGCTGCGGCCGGATTGCCAGACGATATCGAATTGCCCGTCGGCGCGGGCGCGGGCTATGCGCACCTGCTTCCATAGATGCCGCGTGGCGGCATCTATCGCCACGATGCCCTCCGGCGCAGCCAGCGTCTGCTGTCCCAGAAGGATTTTCAGCGTGGTCATATCCAGCGTCTCCGCCTCGCGCAAGGCGTTCACCCACAAGCGTACGCCGACGTAGGCCGCCTCCATCGGGTCGTCCAGCACTTTGTCTTGCCCGAAACGATGGCGGAAGCGCGCAATGAATTCACGATTCTCGTCGCTATCCACGCTCTGGAAATAATTCCACCCCGCATAATGTCCCGTCATCAAGTCCGGCCCCATCGCCAGCAGCTCCGCTTCGGCGATGCTGGTGGAAAACACGGGAATGTCTGTAGCGCGGATGCCCGCCTTTTTCAATGCGCTAAAGAAATACTGGTTGCTGTCGCCGTTCAGCGTGTTCACCACGAAATCGGGATGTTTTGCCGCGATGTCGCGCACAACGGCATCCAGCTTCTGTTCGCCCAGCGGCACATAGTGTTCCGCCACCGCTTGCCCGCCCTGTGCCTGCAACAGCTTTTTGACGATCCGGTTCGCGGTGCGCGGAAAGATGTAATCCGAACCGATGAGGTAAGCGCGCTTGCCGTGATTCTGCAAGGCCCAGGCCACCATCGGAATGATTTGCTGGTTGGGTGCCGCGCCGGTGTAGATGATGTCGGGCGATTGCTCGAACCCTTCGTACTGCACCGGGTAGAACAACAGATGATGGTGTTTTTCAACAACGGGTTTGAGCGCTTTGCGGCAGGCCGAAGTCCAGCAGCCAAATAGTGCCTGCACCTTATCCTGCGTGATGAGTTTTTCGGCCTGCTGCGCGCAGTAGTTCGCATCCGAGCGACAGTCCGCAACGATCATTTCGATCTGCGCTCCGTCGATCCCGCCCGACTGGTTGGCCTCCTCCACCGCCAGCCGCACCGCATCCACCAGCGGCGTTTCGCTCGCCGCCATGGTGCCGGTCAGCGAATGCAGCACACCGATTTTTATATTGGGTTTGGTTTCAATATGGCCGAAAAACAGCCATAAAAAATACAGCAGCACCGCCGCCAGCATGGCGGACAGCACCAGATTGACCCTGCCTCCGTTTGGACTGCGCTTCATTTTGTTTTCTGTTCGTACCGCAGTGGAGGCATTCTACAACGAGTGGCGCAGCGGAGCGCTGCAACCTGTTGTGGGAGCAGGTTTATGTGGGAGCGACCTCCCGGTCGCGATAGGTTGGGAGGGGTTTGTCGAATCGCGACCGGGAGGTCGCTCCCACTGGAGGTTGCTCCCATAACCCCATCCCGCAAGCCCGTCAAATATCCAGCAATACCCGCCCGGGAAATTCCAGCGCCTCCTTGATGGCGACCAGGAACAGCACGGCATCGCGGCCATCGACGATGCGGTGATCGTAGGACAGCGCAAGATAATTCATCGGACGGATCACCACCTGGCCGTTCTCTGCGACCGGACGATCCTTCGTTGCATGCACACCGAGGATGGCGCTCTGCGGCGGATTGATGATAGGCGTGGAGAGCATGGAGCCGAACACGCCGCCATTGGTGATCGAGAAAGTGCCGCCGCTGAGTTCTTCCAGTGTGAGCTTGCCGTCTTTGGCGCGTGCGGCGAAATCGGCGATCTGCTTTTCGATGTCGGCCAACGAAAGTTTATCCGCGTCGCGCAGTATGGGCACCACCAGGCCGCGCTCGCTGCCGATGGCCACGCCGATGTCGTAGTAGCCGTGGTAGATGATGTCGCTGCCGTCTATCGAGGCGTTGACCAGCGGAAATTTCTGCAAAGCCGCGACCGCCGCCTTGACGAAGAATGAAGTGAAGCCGAGCTTCACGCCGTGCTTCTTCTCGAATGCATCCTTGTACTTGCTGCGCAATTCGATCACCGGCTGCATGTTCACTTCGTTGAAGGTGGTGAGAATGGCGGCGTTCTGCTGCGATTGCAGCAGGCGTTCGGCGATGCGCTGGCGGATGCGCGTCATGGGAACGCGCTGCTCGATGCGGCCAGTGGCAATGCCAGAAGATGGGGGGGATGCCATGCTTCTACCCCCTCCCCCACCCTCCCCCTGCATGGGGGAGGGAGTTAGTTTGGCTTCCAGCACAACGCTCAGCACATCATCTTTAGTCACCACGCCATGCCGCCCGCTGCCCTGTAATCGGCTGACATCGACATCATGCTGATGTGCCAGTTTTCGCACCGACGGAGATAACATAACTCCCTCTCCCCTTGCGGGAGAGGGCGGGGGAGAGGGGGCGGTTTTAGCAACACCCTCGCTATCCAGCAGTGCGATCACCTCTCCGCTTACCACTTTCTCGCCATCACCCTTGATAATCTTCGTCAGCACGCCATTGCCGGGCGCAGGCAATTCCAGCACTACCTTGTCGGTCTCGATGTCGATCAGGTTTTCGCCCTCAAGAACCGCTTCGCCTGGCTGCTTGTGCCAGGTCAGCAAAGTTGCTTCGGATACGGATTCGGACAATTGCGGCACTTTGATTTCAATGTCCATGGTGTGAGCCTCCGTGTATGACCTTGATGTCGATATCGGGGCGGAACGCGGCCTCGATCACATCTTTCTGTTGTTCGTTGTGCAGCGCGAGGTAGCCCGGCGCGGGCGCGGCGGATGAGGGACGCAGCGCGTAATCCAGCTTCATGCCGGGACGCAAGTGGCGCAGCAGATAATGCTGGATGCGATGCCACGCGCCTTGATTGCCCGGCTCTTCCTGGCACCACACCACTTCCGTGGCATGCGGATACGCGGCGATCTGCGCGCTAAAGTCGTCGTGCGGGAAAGGATAGAGTTGCTCGATGCGGATGATCGCCATGTCATGAATCTCCTTGGCGCGCCGCGCCGCAAGCAATTCGTAATATACCTTGCCGCTGCACGCGATGATGCGGCGTACTTTGGCGTTATCCATCTCATCTGCTTCGGCAATTACCGGATAAAATTTTCCCTGTGTAAATTCGTCCAGCTTTGACGCCGCATCCTTGCTGCGCAACAGGCTCTTGGGAGTGAACACGATGAATGGCTTGCGCAACGGGCGCAGCATCTGGCGGCGCAGCAGGTGGAACATCTGCGCGGCATTGGAGGGAATGCACACCTGGATGTTGTAGTCGGCGCACAGTTGCAAATAACGCTCGATGCGGCCGGAAGAGTGCTCCGCGCCCTGCCCCTCGTAGCCATGCGGCAGCAGCATCACCAGCCCGCACAGCCTGCCCCATTTCACTTCGCCGGAGGCGATAAACTGGTCGATCACTACCTGCGCGCCGTTGGCGAAGTCGCCGAACTGGGCTTCCCACAACACTAGCGTTTTCGGATCGGCAGTGGCATAGCCGTATTCGAAACCGAGCACCGCTTCCTCCGACAGCAGCGAATCGATCACCTCGAAATCGGCCTGATCCGCAGCCAGATGCTGCAACGGCGTATAAGCGCCCGCGTAGCGTTCCTTGCGCTGCTGGTCATGCCATGTGGCGTGGCGATGAAAGAACGTGCCGCGCTGGCTGTCCTGCCCCGAGAGACGCACCGCATAGCCTTCCGTGAGCAATGTGGCATAGGCGAGATTTTCCGCCATGCCCCAGTCCAGCGGAGCATCTCCGCGCATCATCGCGCTGCGATCTTCGACCACTTTTTGCACGCGCGAATGCAGGGCAAAATCCTGCGGCACGGTGGTCAGCGGCAGCGCCAGTTGCTGCAAGCGTTCCAGCGGCACGGCGGTATCCACCGCGACGTTCCACGGTGTATCGCGCTTGAATGGTGTCCAGTCTGCAAGCGGTTTGTTCTTGTCTTGCACCAGTTCGGGCCGGATGGAACTGCGCCCCTCGGCCATCGCACTGCGATAGGCGGCGATCATCGCATCCGCTTCCCCGGCCTGAATAACACCTTCATCAAGCAGACGCTGCGCATACAGCGCGCGCGTGCCGGGATGCTGGCGGATGAAACCATACATGAACGGCTGAGTGACAAGCGGCTCGTCCTGTTCGTTGTGCCCCAGCTTGCGGAAACACACCAGGTCGATCACCACATCCTTCTGGTGTTGCATGCGGTAGTCCAGCGCAATTTCGGTGACCAGCAACACCGCATCGGGGTCGTCCGCATTCACATGAAAAACCGGCGCATCCACCATCTTCGCCACATCGCTGCAATAGTTGCTGGAGCGCATGTCACGCGGGTCGGAAACGGTAAAACCGATCTGGTTGTTGACGATGATATGCACCGTGCCGCCAGTGCGATAGCCGCGCGTCTGCGACATCGCCAGCGTCTCCATCACCACGCCCTGCCCGGCAAAGGCGGCATCGCCGTGGATCAAAATCGGCAACACCTTCTGCCCTTCGACATCTTTGAGACGGTGCTGACGCGCGCGCACCGATCCTTCCACCACGGGATCGACGATTTCCAGATGCGAGGGATTAAAAGCCAGCACGACATGCATGACTCCACCCGGCGTGGCAACATCGGCGTGAAAACCCTGATGGTATTTCACGTCACCGGAGGTCAGGTGCTTGACGTGGGCTCCCTCGAATTCGGCGAATAACATCTTCGGCTGCTTGCCGAGTATGTTCACCAGCACGTTGAGCCGCCCGCGATGCGCCATGCCGATCACCGTCTCCTGCGCACCCTGGCTACCTGCGCGTTGCAGCAGATGATCGAGCAGCGGAATCAGCGTCTCGCCGCCTTCCAGCGAGAAGCGCTTTTGCCCCACATATTTGGTGTGCAGATAGCGTTCCAGCGTCTCGGCAGCGGTGAGCCGCTCCAGTATGTGGCGGCGCTGTTCGCCAGAATAATCCTGCACACCGCGCACGCCTTCGAGGCGCTGCTGTATCCAGCGCTTCTGTGCGATGTCGCTGATGTACATGTATTCCGAACCTATGCTGGCGCAATAAGTCTGGCGCAGCAGTTGCAATATCTCGCGCAAAGTCATGCGCTGCGCCGCCACCAGGGAGCCGGTCTCGAACGTGACATCCATATCGGCGTCGGTCAAACCGTAGTGGGCGGGATCAAGCTCCGGCATCCGCTGTTTCTCATGGCGCGCCAGCGGATCAAGATCGGCGATGCGCACACCGAGAAAACGGTGCGCGTTGATAAGCTGCAACACGGCTACCTGTTTGCGTTCCGGCGCTGTGGCGGTTACTGCGGATCGTTTTGGCAGAGCGGCAAAAGCACGCTGTATCGGACTATGCGCGACCTCGTGCGCCGCGCCGGTTGTGGCTTGCAGGGCATCGAAATAGTTGCGCCACGCGGCGAGAACGGATGCCGGGTCGGCGAGGTAGTCCTCATACAGCCCTTCGATGAACACGTCGTTCATCCCGAACAACAGGGACGTGTCGCGCATGGCCTGCATGTAGTTTTTTACCGGGATGTCCATGAGCTGTGCTTTCTGGATTAAACCGTAAAATGGGGCTCGCCACGGAGGAGCTTTGAATTACACAGATATGAGAGCGGGAGTTATATCACCTCAAAAGCCAGCTGCATTGATTCGGCCACCGCTCAAAGGCGCTTATCCCGTGTCCAGAGTTGCGCGGCTCTCCATCCAGCACAACCGCAGCAAGTAAATGGGCATCAACATAGCCGATACCGCGTCCCATCAATCCGTGTTTCTCGATAAAAAATAACACTTCGGCATCGGTGGCATATTGCACGGCAGATGATCGATCCAGACCGAGCTGTCGATCAGAATCATGCCGGATCGGACTGATGCCTGGGAACGGGCTGCAATTGCGGCTCGCTGCCGCCCAGACGCGCCAGATGCCGGGCGCTCTCCCGTTCGATCAATGCCCTGAGTCCTTCCTGCACCAGCGCGGCTTTTTCCTTCAGCCCGCTAACGCGTTGCGCCTTGGCGAAAAGCTCGTCTTCAATAGTCAGCGTGGCTCTCATAAACTTAAACACTGCACCTCCATTACTCTACCGTTTCCCCATCACCACAAAATCCCGCTTTACCGCACCACGATACAACTGCCTCGGCCTGCCGATCTTGTGATCCGGTTCGGCGATCATTTCGTTCCATTGCGAGATCCAGCCTACAGTGCGTGCCACGGCGAAGATCACGGTGAACATGTTGGTCGGGATGCCCAGCGCGCGCAGCACGATGCCGGAATAGAAATCCACGTTGGGATACAGTTTGTGTTCGATGAAGTACGGATCGCTGAGTGCGACGCGCTCCAGCTCCATCGCGAGTTCGAACAGCTTGTGGTTCTCCAGCTTGAGTTCCTTCAGCACTTCGTAGCAGGTCTTGCGCATCACGGCGGCGCGCGGGTCCATGTTCTTGTACACGCGATGACCGAAGCCCATCAGGCGGTATTTCTTGTCCTTCACGCCTTGCACGTACTCCTTCACCCTGGAGACGTCGCCGATCTCTTCCAGCATTTTCAGCGCGGCTTCGTTCGCGCCGCCGTGCGCCGGGCCCCAGAGTGCGGCGATGCCGGAGGCGATGCAGGCGAACGGATTGGCACCGCTCGATCCGGCCAGGCGCACGGTCGAGGTGGAGGCGTTCTGCTCGTGGTCGGCGTGCAGAATCAGGATGCGGTCCAGCGCGCGCACCAGTATCGGGTTGGGTTCGTATTCTTCCGCCGGGTGGCCGAACATCATGTACATGAAGTTTTCCGAATAGCTGAATTTGTTCTTCGGGTACATGAACGGCGCGCCGGTGTAGTACTTGTGCGCCATCGCCGCCAGCGTCGGCACCTTGGCCAGCATGCGTATCGCGGAAATCTCGCGGTGGCGCGCGTCGTTGATGTCGAGCGAGTCGTGATAGAACGCCGACAGCGCACCGACCACGCCGACCATCACCGCCATCGGATGCGCATCGCGGCGGAAGCCGGAATAGAAACGCACAAGTTGCTCATGCACCATGGTGTGGTGCGTGACGATGTCTTTGAATTCGGCGGACTGCGCGGCATTCGGCAACTCGCCGTTGAGCAGCAGGTAACTCACTTCGAGAAAGTCGGAGTGCTCGGCCAGTTGTTCGATGGGGTAGCCCCGGTAGTAGAGCAGGCCCGCGTCGCCGTCGATGAAGGTGATATTCGAAGTGCAGCTTGCAGTAGCGAAGAAGGCCGGGTCGTAGGTGAACATGCCGAGCCTGGTGATGTTCTTGATGTCAAGCACATCCGAACCCAGCGTGCCGGACAGGATGGGCAGTTCGACACTGCGGCCATCGTCCAGAGTCAAGGTTGCAATGCGTTTGCGTTCGCTTTCCATATTATTTCCCCGTCTAGTTATCAGCTCGATTAAGCAACCCGATCACGGTACGACACTCTTCCTGCGGCTCAACCTTGCCCGTGATCATATCCCACAGCACCGTATCCGGCGCATCCAGCAAGGTATCGAACACCACCCGCTGCCCCGCATCCAGCTCCGCATAATGCTGTTCGACGAATCGCCCCAGCACGATGTCCAATTCCAGCAAACCGCGACGGCAACGCCAGCGCACACGTTCAAGATTCTTGTTATCCAACAGCAGCCCCCGCGAATTCTCAGCAAACATGGTCACGCCTTCAAGTGCAGCCAGCTCCTACACTATCCGTTTCACCATCAGGTTCTTGATTTTGCCTATCGCCTCGGTCGGATTCAGTTCTTTAGGGCACACATCAACACAGTTCATGATGGTGTGGCAGCGGAACAGGCGGTAGGGGTCTTCCAGATTGTCCAGGCGTTCGGCGGTCACCTGGTCGCGGCTGTCGGCGATGAAGCGGTAGGCTTGCAGCAATCCGGCTGGGCCGACGAACTTGTCCGGATTCCACCAGAACGAGGGACAGGACGTGCTGCAACACGCGCACAGGATGCACTCGTACAGGCCATCCAGCTCCTTGCGCTCATGCGGTGATTGCAGGCGCTCGGTCTCCGGCGGCGGATCGTTATTGACCAGATAGGGTTTGATCGAATGGTATTGCTTGAAGAACTGCGTCATATCCACGATCAGGTCGCGGATCACCGGCAATCCCGGCAAGGGGCGCAGCTCGATGGGCTGCTTGAGCGAAGACAGCGGTGTAATGCAGGCCAGCCCGTTGCGCCCGTTGATATTCATCGCGTCCGAGCCGCATACACCTTCGCGGCAGGAGCGACGAAAACCCAGGCTGTCGTCCTGCTGCTTGAGCAGCACCAGCGCATCCAGCAGCATGGCGTCGCCCGCCTCCAGCTCCAGATCATAATCCTGCATCGCAGGCTGGGAGCCGGTTTCCGGGTTATAACGATAAATACAAAATTTCATGATTGTTCCTAAGCTGGTTCTGGTGGCTTAATACACCCGCGCCTTGAGCGGGAAGCTATCCACGGTCAGCGGCTTCAGGCGCACCGGCTTGTAATCCAGATGATGCCCTTCCCGTGAATACAGCGAATGCTTCAGCCACTTGTCGTCATCGCGATTCGGAAAATCTTCGCGTGCATGGGCGCCACGGCTCTCCTCGCGCGCGTGAGCGGCATGCATGGTGGCCAGCGCTACTTCGATCAGGTTGTCGAGTTCCAGTGCTTCCACGCGCGCGGTGTTGAACACACGGCTCTTGTCCTTGATGGCGGTGTGCTTCGCGCGCTCCGCCACTGCACGGATTTTCGTAACACCGTCCGCCAGCAGATCGGGGAAGCGGAACACGCCACAATGCATCTGCATCACGCGGCGCATGTCCGCACCGACCTCGGCTACGCTCTCGCCCTTGTCCTGCGACTCCAGCCGCGCCAATCGCGCCAGCGCGCGATCCGCCGCATCGCGCGGCAATAGTTTCGGATGCGGGTGACGTTCCAGGTCTTCGATGATCTGCCGCGCGGCTTCGCGCCCGAACACCAGCAGATCGAGCAGCGAGTTGCAGCCCAGACGGTTCGCGCCATGCACCGACACGCAGGCGCACTCGCCCACCGCATAGAAACCTTGCACGATCTCCTCCGGCCCGCCGTGATAAGGTGCAACTACCTGCGCGTGGTAATTCGTGGGGATGCCGCCCATCATGTAATGCGCGGTGGGCACGATGGGAATGGGATCGTGTGCGGGATCGACATGCGCGAATTTGATGGCGATGTCGCGGATGCCGGGCAGGCGCTGCTTGATCACGTCTTCGCCGATGTGATCAACTTTCAGCATGATGTGGTCGCCATGCGGCCCGCAGCCGCGCCCCTCCTTGATCTCGGTGGCGATGGCGCGCGACACCACGTCGCGGCTGGCAAGGTCTTTTGCGGTCGGCGCATATTTCGGCATGAAGCGCTCGCCGTCCTTGTTCACCAGATAACCGCCCTCGCCGCGCACGCCTTCGGTGATCAGCACGCCCGCACCGTATACGCCAGTGGGATGGAACTGGTAGAACTCCATGTCCTGCAACGGGATGCCCGCGCGCGCCGCCATGCCCAGACCGTCGCCAGTATTGATGTAAGCGTTGGTGCTGGCCTGAAAGATACGTCCCGCGCCGCCCGTCGCAAACAAGGTTGCGCGCGCATGCAGCACCATCACTTCACTGGTCTCGATCTCCATCGCCACCACGCCGAGCACGTCACCGTCCTGGTCGCGGATCAAGTCCAGCGCCATCCATTCCACGAAGAAATTGGTGTTGGCCTGCACGTTCTGCTGATACAGCGTATGCAGCAGCGCATGCCCGGTGCGGTCGGCGGCGGCGCAGGCGCGTTGCACCGTGTTCTTGCCATAGTCCTGCATGTGGCCGCCGAACGGGCGCTGATATATCTTGCCGTTGTCGAGACGGTCGAACGGCATGCCGTAATGCTCGAGTTCGTACACCACCTCGGGCGCAGCGCGGCACATGAACTCGATGGCGTCCTGATCGCCCAGATAATCCGAGCCTTTCACCGTGTCGTACATATGCCAATGCCAACTGTCCGCCGTGACGTTGCCCAGCGACGCCGCGATGCCGCCCTGCGCCGCCACCGTATGCGAGCGCGTGGGAAACACCTTGGACAGCACGGCCACCTTGAGCCCGGCTTCGGACAAGGCCAGCGCCGCGCGCATCCCTGCGCCGCCCGCGCCCACCACCACTACGTCAAAGGTTCTTTTTACGACTGCCATTGCTATTCCCTAAAAATAAACTTCGTTGCCATTCCCGCGAAAGCGGAATTGGCGATTCTTTCACATGCCCCACAAAATCTGCACCGACCATATCGCATACAGGATCAACGCCAGTATCACCAGCACATGGATCAGCAGCCTGATCCCGGCGGGTTTCACGTAGTCCATCACGATGTCGCGCATGCCGACCCAGGCATGGCTGAACAGCGCCAGCAACACCAGCAGCGTGAAAGAGCGCATCACGTCGCTGGAGAACAGCAGCGTCCAGGTGTCGTAATCGAGATCGGGATGCAGCAGCAGCCAGCCCGCCATGAACAAGGCGTATAGCGCCATCATCACCGCAGTGATGCGTTGCAGCAGCCAACTGCGCAAACCGTAATGCGCGCCGGTAACGATGCGATCTACCATAGCCGTACTCCCAGCAATGCCGCCAGCGTCAGGCTCACGATCATTACCCAGCGGCTGCTGGCGCGCGCCTGCGCCAGGCGGATGCCGCGATCCAGGTCGATGACCAGGTAGCGCAGCCCCGCGCAGAAATGATGCAGGAAAGCCCACAGCATGAAAATAAAAAATAATTTACTGAGTGGATGCTGGAACATCCAGCGCAGCGAGGTGAAGGTCTCGATGGAGCGCAAGCTGTATTGCAGCGTCCATAGCAACAGCGGCAAGGCCAGGAACAGCAGCAAGCCGCTGACGCGGTGCAGAATGGAGACGAAGGCGGGCAGCGGCAACTTGATCAGGCGCAAGTCCAGATGTTTGGGGCGATTCTTGTTCATTGTTGTTTCCAAAAATTAACGCCGCAATCTTACACGCTTTGCGCGGCAACGGAATACTGGCACAATCTCCCTACTTACAAAATTCATAACGAGGAGCGCAACAATGAAAGCCCCCATCCGTGTTACCGTCACTGGTGCCGCAGGCCAGATCGGCTACGCCGCCATATTCCGCATCGCCAACGGTGACATGCTGGGCAGCGAACAGCCGGTTATCCTGCAATTGCTGGATCTGCCGCAGGCGCAGGAAGTGTTGCGCGGCGTGATGATGGAATTGGAGGATTGCGCTTTTCCACTGTTGCACCAGATCGTCATCACCGACGACCCGAAAGTCGCGTTCAAGGATACCGAGATCGCCCTGCTGATCGGTGCGCGTCCGCGCAGCAAGGGTATGGAACGCAAGGACTTGATCGAAGCCAACGGCGCGATCTTTTCCGCACAGGGCAAGCTGCTCAACGAACATGCGGCGCGCCACGTCAAGGTGCTGGTGGTGGGCAACCCCGCCAACACCAATGCGCTGATCGCGATGAAGAACGCCCCCGACCTCGACCCGCGCAACTTCACTTCCATGATGCGTCTCGACCACAACCGGGGCATCGCGCAGGTCGCGCAGACGTTATTCCAGCCCATCCACGACATCAAGAAGATGGTGGTCTGGGGCAACCACTCCGGCACGCAATATCCCGACCTCGATCATGCCGAGATACGCGGCATCCCCGTGCGCGATCTGCTGCCGGATCAGGACTGGGTAGAGAACGTATTCATCCCCACCGTGCAGAAGCGCGGCGCGGCGGTGATAGAAGCACGCGGCTTGTCCAGCGCGGCGAGCGCAGCCAATGCGGCTGTCGCACATATCCATGACTGGGTGCTGGGCTCGCACCACAACAACTGGGTGAGCATGGGCGTGCCGTCCGACGGCAGCTACGGCATACCCGAAGGCATCATCTACGGCTTCCCGGTGCGCTGCAAACAAGGCCAGTACCACATCGTGCAGGATCTCACGATCAGTGCGCTCGGACATGGACACATGCAGGACAGCTATCGTGAACTGCTGGAAGAACGCGAACACGTCAAACATTTGCTGCACCCCTGAAAACCGCAGGATGAGCACAGGCCGCCGGGCCGGAACGCTACGACGGACTTCGCTCACCCTGCGGCGCCAGAGCTGACATAACAAGCACAGGAGGCGTTATGCAGAATCAGGCAGAAAAGAGAATCACCACCTTTATCGCGGCAGGGTACGCACTCGTCATCGCGCTGGTGATCGCGCTCGCGCTGCTGGCGATCTCGGGCATGCATGCCCTGCACTCGGCGACCCGGAATCTTTACGAGCACCCATTCAAGGTCAACACAGCCGCACTCGAAGCGACAAGCAAAATCACGTTGATACGTGACGATATGCTGCTGATAGGCTTGTCCGATGACCCGGAACAGATCGGAAAACTCTCCTCGGAAATCCTCCCTCTGGATGACGGCATCAGAGCACAGATGGCAATCATCAAGGAGAGCTTTCTCGGCGACATGCAACGGGTAGTGGAGAGCGAAAACCTGCTGAATGCATGGCAGGAACTGAGAAGCCGGGAAATTGATCTGGCCATGCACGCTCAGCACAACGAGGCCATACGTATCATGGAGGGCCCCGGTGCCGAGTTATTCTCCCGACTGAATAATGACCTGGGGTATATCACCGACTTCAGCCGTCAACGGGCAAACATTTTCGTTGCCGAATCGGAACATGATTCAGCAGCCCTAATCAGGCAGACATGGTGGTTTCTTGCGGCCCTGATCACGACGATCAGCCTTGCCAGTTGGGCTGTGGTGCGTCGTGTTTTATGGTCGGTACGCAGCGGCGAGCAATTTGAAAGAAAACTGCAGGAGATCGAACATCAGGCCCGGAGCGCCGCCTACGCGCGCAGTCTGATCGAGGCCAGTCTGGATCCGCTGGTGACCATCAGTCCGGACGGCAAAATCACCGACGTCAATCAGGCGACCGAAACCGCCACAGGAAAACATCGTTCTGAACTGATAGGAACGGACTTCTCCGACTACTTCACCGAACCGGACAAGGCGCGCGCCGGGTATAGACAGGTATTCTCCCGTGGCTACGTCACCGATTACCCACTGGCCATACGCCATCAGGATGGGCACATCATGGATGTGCTCTATAACGCCAGCATCTATCACAACGAAACAGGCGCGGTATCCGGTGTGTTCGCCGCCGCGCGCGACGTGACTGAATTAAAACAGTCCTCGCAGTATGCGCGCAGCCTGATCGAAGCCAGCCTGGATCCGCTGGTGACCATCAGCCAGGACGGCAAGATCACCGACGTCAACGAAGCGACGATCAAGGTGACCGGGAAACACCGCGAAGAACTGATCGGCACAGACTTTTCCGATTACTTCACCGAGCCGGACTTGGCACGCGTCGGCTATCAGGAAGTCTTTGCAAAGGGTTCAGTCACCGACTATCCACTCACCATCCGGCACCGTAACGGACATCTTACCGATGTGCTGTACAACGCTTCCCTCTATCGGGATGTGCATGGCGACACGCTGGGCGTATTCGCCGCCGCGCGCGATGTAACTGAACGAAACAAGGCGGAACGGAAAGTAGCACTACTGAACTTGCAGAACAGGCTGATCCTGGATTCTGCGGGAGAAGGCATTTATGGGATGGACATGAACGGGCGATGCACCTTCGTCAACCCGGCCGCGTCGAAATTGCTTGGTTTCGCGGTTGAAGAACTCATTGGTCAGAGCAGCCATTCTTCGTTCCATCACACCAAGCAGGATGGCAGCCCTTACTTGCTGGCTGAATGTCCGACTCAGATCGCGCGAGAACAAGGCAGGATTTATCGTGGCAGCGACCTGTTCTGGCGCAAGGATGGCAGCAGCTTTCCGGTGGAACTCATCAGCACGCCTATCTTTGAGGCCGGGAAGATCACCGGGGCTGTGGTGGCGTTCAGCGACATCACCGAACGCAAGCGGGCCGAGAATGCAATAAAGGAAAAAGAAGAGCGTCTCACCTTGGCCACCGTCAAAAATGGCGTGGGCGTATGGGACTGGAATCTGGTCACTCAGGAGATGATCTGGGATGACTCGATGTATATGCTCTACCATATCCGCCGCGAAGATTTCATCGGCACCGAAGAGGCATGGCGTGCATCCCTGCATCCGGATGACCTTACGCGTGGTGACCAGGAAGTGGCGGATGCGATCGCGGACAAAAAACCTTTCGAGACAGAGTTCCGCGTGATCTGGCCGAGCGGCGAGATTCGCTACATCAAGGCCGTGGCAAAAGTGTTCCGTGATGAACAGGGAAAGCCACTACGCATGCTGGGCATCAACATGGATGTCACCGAGCGCAGCAAGGCCGAGGAGGAGGTCAGGAAACTCAACCGCGACCTGGAGCAGCGCGTAGTCGAGCGCACGGCACAACTTGAAACCGCCAACAAGGAACTGGAGGCTTTCTCCTACTCGGTGTCGCATGACCTGCGCACGCCCCTGCGCGCCATCGACGGATTTTCGCGCATCGTCCTGGACGAGTATCAGAACAAGCTCGATGATGAAGGCAAGCGGCTGCTCAACGTGGTGCGGGACAACACCAACCGCATGAGCCAGCTCATCGACGACATCCTGAAATTCTCCCGTACCGGGCGGGTGGAAATAAGTTATGCCGAAATCGATATGGAGAAGATGGCACACGAAGTCTTCGAAGAACTCCAGCCTGCCATTGCCGGAGAGCCACCGCAGCTGGAAATCGAACACATTCCCCCGATCAGGGGCGACCAGGCTCTGCTGCATCAGGTGTTCATCAACTTGCTATCCAACGCTATCAAGTTCAGCCGAAACAGCACCCCGGCAAAGATAAAAGTGGGCGGCGCTATCGAAGGTGGCGAAGCCGTATATTATGTGCAGGACAATGGTGCCGGTTTCGATATGCGTTACCTTGACAAACTATTCGGCGTATTCCAGCGATTGCATAGCGTAGGCGAATTCGAGGGCACCGGCATCGGACTGGCCATCGTCAAGCGTATCATCACTCGCCACGATGGGCGCGTCTGGGCCGAAGGCAAGATCGGTGAAGGTGCCACGATTTACTTTGCGTTGCCAACCAAGGAGAAAAGGCATGAATGACGCAGTGAAGGAAGTGGAAATATTGCTGGTGGAAGACAACCCCTCCGATGCCGAACTGTGCATCCGGGCGCTGAAACAGAGCAAGCTTGCCAACAAGCTGGTGTGGGTAAAGGATGGCGCGGAGGCACTGGATTTCATCTTTGCCACAGGCGCATATACCGGACGTACGGGAATGCACGTTCCCAAGGTCATCCTGCTGGATCTGCACCTGCCCAAGGTAAATGGCATGGAGGTATTGCGTCGCGTCAAGAGCGATGAACGCACGCGTACCATTCCCATCGTGGTGCTGACTTCTTCCAAGGAGGATCGCGACGTGGCAGAAAGCTATCAGCTTGGCGTCAACAGCTATATCAGCAAACCGGTGGAATTTGATGCGTTCGCCAGGACCGTGTCCGAATTGGGACTGTACTGGCTACTGGTCAATCGCCCTCCCGTTTAAAGTGAGCCGCCCGTGACCGAGCTGCGACTATTGCTGCTGGAAGACAACCCCAACGATGCGGAGCTGCTGGAATACAAGCTGCGCACCGCCGGATTGTCGTTTGTCGCGCAGCGTGTCGATACCGAACCCGCCTTCAAGCAGGCGCTGGCCGACTTCAAACCTGACCTCATCCTATCCGACTACAACTTGCCGACCTATAGCGGCAGCGCCGCGCTCGGATACATACAGCAGAACTATCCCGATCTTCCCATCATCATGGTCACGGGCGCCATCGGCGAAGAAAAGGCCATCGAATTATTGCAGGCTGGAGCCAAGGATTACCTCCTGAAAGATCGGTTGACGCGACTCCCCGCCGCCATCCAGCGCGTGCTTCGCGAGCGGGAAGAGATCATGGCACGACGAGAATCCGATAAGAGGTTGCGCGAAGCCGAAAACAAATTCCACACCTTATTCGAGACAGCAAATGATGGGATCCTGCTTCAGGATGCGACCTGTTTCGTGGACTGCAATCAGCAAGCGGCGTGCATGTATGGGGTAGCCAAAGAAAAAATCATCGGCCACTCCCCCGTCGAATTTTCTCCTGAACGACAAGCTGACGGAAAACTATCCGCCGACGTGTCGACTGAAAAAATTCAGGCTGCCATGGCAGGCGTATCGCAGCATTTTGAATGGCGCGCGCTGCGTGCCGATGGCCAGCCGTTCGATGTCGACATCAGCCTGAACCGGATCGAATTCGGCGGTGCCGTCTATCTGCAAACCATCATGCGCGACATCACCGAACGCAAGCTGGCCGAAGAACAGATTCGCAACTTTGCCTTCTATGACTCCTTGACCCAGCTCCCCAACCGTCGCCTGCTGAACGACCGCTTGCAACAAACGATGCTGGTCAGTAAGCGCAACAACCATTACGGCGCGTTGATGTTTCTGGATCTGGACAACTTCAAACCGCTCAATGACGCGCACGGGCATGACGCAGGCGATCTGCTGTTGATCGAAGTGGCGCGGCGCATCACTTCATGTGTGCGCGAAGTGGATACTGTCGCCCGTTTCGGCGGCGACGAGTTTGTGGTCATGCTCAGCGATCTGCATATCGACAAAACAGCATCACTGACGAAAACCAGCACCATCGCCGAGAAGATACGCAGCAGCCTGTCAGAGCCTTATGTATTGACGCTCCAGAAAGACAATGAAGAAAAAACAGTCGTTCATCGTTGCACTTCGAGTATCGGTGTCGCGCTGTTCATCAACCACGAAGCCAGCCCGGAGGAACTCATCAAGCGGGCAGATAGGGCGATGTATCAGGCCAAGAATGGCGGACGCAATGCGATCCACTTCTTCGATTCAGCGACGGGGACATCACAAGCGACACGGCGGGCCCATGGCTGATCCTTTGCGCATCCTCATGCTGGAGGACACGGCCAGCGATGCAGAACTCATCGAGCATGAGTTGCGCAAGGCAGGCATCGCTTTTACCGCAAAACGTGTGGAAAGGCGGGAAACATTCATCCGGGCACTTGAGGAATTCCATCCGGACATCATCCTCTCCGACTTCCATCTGCCCGATTTCGATGGCATGAGCGCGCTGCAAATGGTGCAGCGCGACTATCCGGAAGTGCCGATGCTCATAGTTACCGGTGCGCTTCCCGACATCGAGGCAGTAGAATTGATCCATGCGGGCGCCAAGGATTATGTGCTGAAAGACCGGCTGGCACGGCTGGCGCCTGCCGTGCAACGGGCACTATCGGTGGAACAAAGTGTACGCGCACAAAAAGCGGCGGAGCAGGCGTTGCGCGAAAGCGAAGAACTGTTCCACAGCATCAGCTCCTCCGCGCAGGATGCCATCATCACGATAGATAACGATGAATGCATATCCTTCTGGAACCCGGCAGCAGAAAAAATTTTTGGTTACTCGGCGGCAGAAGTGCTCGGCAAGGCGCTGCACCCCTTGCTGGCGCCGCCAGCTTTCCAAGGCAAATCCCGGCAGGGCTTTGCCCATTTCCGGGAATTCGGCACCGGCCCGGTGATCGGCAAGACGCTGGAACTCCTGGCGCTACGACGCAACGGCTCCGAGTTTCCGATCGAGCTATCGCTCTCCGCATTGAAACTCCATGGCCACTGGCACGGTCTGGGCATCGTGCGCGACATCACCGAACGCAAACAGACAGAAGATTCGTTGCGCCGACTCAACCGTACACTCAGGACGCTCAGTGCCGGAAACCATGCGCTGGTGCATGGCGACAACGAGAAAACATTATTGGAGGCCATGTGCCACGCCGTTATCGAAGGCGGCTATGTGATGGCCTGGGTCGGCTACGCCATGCAGGACAAAGATAAAAGCATCATGCCGATGGCTATAGCCGGCAAGGGCAGCGGCTATGTCGATGCGCTGCATATAACCTGGGATGACCAGCCGCTCGGACGCGGACCGACAGGGATTGCAGTGCGCACCGGCCTGACGCAGATCGCCAATGACATCCAGCACGATGCGCGCATGAGCCCCTGGTGCGATGCAGCGGAAAAATATGGCTATGCTTCGAACATAGCCCTGCCTTTAAAGGAAGGCGGCGCCATCCTCGGAGCATTGACGATCTATGCGGCGGAACCGGATGCTTTCGGCCCCGACCAGGTAGCGCTGCTGGAAGAGATGGCAAGCGATCTGGCGTTCGGCATCGTGAGCCTGCGCACCCGCAGCGAACGCGATGCAGCGATCAGGGAAAGCCAGCGTTATGCAGAGCGGCTGCGCGCCGGCATGGAAGATACCTTGCTGGCGATCTCCGCCACGGTGGAGATGCGCGACCCCTATACCGCCGGCCACCAGCGCCGCGTGGCGCATCTGGCAGTAGCCATCGCGCGCGCGATGGGGCTGCCTGAGGAACAAGTCCACGGCATCTTCCTGTCCGCCATCGTGCATGATCTGGGCAAGATCCATGTCCCGGCGGAAATACTGAGCAAGCCCGGACGCCTGAACGACATAGAATACAGCCTGATCAAGATGCATCCGCAGAACGGCTACGATATCCTGAAAGGAATCAGCTTCCCGTGGCCCATTGCACAATCCGTATTGCAGCATCATGAGCGGCTCGACGGATCGGGCTATCCGCAAGGATTAAAAGGCGATGCCATCCTGATCGAAGCGCGCATCCTTGCCGTGGCTGACATAGTGGAGGCGATGTCCTCGCACCGCCCTTACCGCCCCGGACTGGGAATGGATGCCGCGCTGGAAGAGATCGCCAAGGGACGCGATGTACAGTATGCCCCCGACGTGGTGGATGCCTGTATCAGGCTGTTCAAGGAAAATAACTACCTGCTGCCATAGAGCTCGAAGTCTGGACAGCTCCAACCGCTCAATGCAGGCTCGAACTCCCGCTCAAGGGTATCTCGGCGGCGAATACCAGTTCGGCATCCACCTTGTCGAACGCATAGTAATGGTTGCAGAACTCGCAGTGTACTTCCACCACGCCCTGCTCCTCCAGCACCGCATGCACCTCGTCCAGCCCTATCATCTTGAGCATGCGCACTACTTTCTCGCGCGAACAGGAGCAGTTGAAAACCACTCGCTGCGCATCGAACAGGCGCACGTCTTCCTCGTGGAATAGCCGCCGGATCAGCACTTCCGCAGGCAAGCCAAGCAACTCCTCGCGCTGCAAGGTGTCGGCCAGCATTCCCGCACGCAGCCACATATCCGCGTCTTCATCCTGCGTCTCGATGGCTGATCCGCCTTCCTGCGGCAGCTTCTGCAACAACAGCCCCGCCGCACCCTGCGCATCCGCCGCCAGCCACAGCCGCGTGTCCAGTTGCTCCGAGCGCTGCATGTAATTCTGCAACACCTCCGCCACGCTATCGCCGTCCAGCGCCACGATGCCCTGATAAGTCTGCCCGCCGTCGCGCGGATCGAGCGTAATGACAAAACGCCCGTCGCCCACCATCTGCGCGAAACCACCCTGCGGCAACTCGCCCTGCCACTTGGCGGTAGCGCGCACGTTCAGCTCGCCGTCGCACTCCACCACCAGCAGCGACACCGGCCCCCTGCCCTGTATCTGCAAAATCAGCGAGCCTTGCAGCTTCAACGTGGCCGCCAGCAACACCGCCGCCGCCATGAGTTCACCCATCACATCGCGCAATGGCGCAGGATAGTCATGCCGCTCCAGCACTGCGCGCCAGGCGGAATCAAGATGCACCAGCTCGCCGCGCACATGGGATTGGTCGAACAGGAAACGTTGCAGGGAATCGGGATGGGGTTTCATGAGGGGCGATGATAGCATGTGGGATAGGGGGCATCTCGCCGAGTACAAATCCCGATCACGCGCTAGAATGACCGCCCTCCCCGGCCAGTCGCCGGACTCTCAGGGCCATCCCATGATTGAACAACGCTTGATAAACATCGAAACAAAAATTACCTATCAGGAAGACCTGGTCGAGGAGCTGAACAAAACGGTCTATCAGCAGCAGAAAAAGCTGGAGCGGCTTGAGGCAACTTGCGAAGCGCTTGCCAGGCACATCGCATCGCTGGCCGACTCCGTGAGTGAAAGCAAATCCGTGAATGAAAGACCACCGCACTATTAACCGCCCCAAAGCAGGAAGCTGCATTAAACCTTGGACATCTCCCGCCATGCCTGATTACCGTCGCGCCTGGCATCCGGGCGGAACTTATTTCTTCACCGTCAACTTGCTGCAACGGCAGGGCAATGATCTGCTGACTCGTCATATCGAACTGTTGCGCACCGTGGTCAAATCGGTACGGCAGCGTCATCCTTTCAAGATTCACGGCTGGGTGATATTGCCCGAACACTTGCACTGCGTCATTGAATTGCCCCCGGAAGATGCGGATTACGCCACGCGCTGGCGGCTGATCAAGATGGATTTTTCCAAGGCATTGCCGCGCACCGAAAGATTATCTGCGATGCGTATCCGGCGCGGGGAGCGGGGCATATGGCAGCGGCGATATTGGGAACACTTGATTCGGGATGAGCGAGATTATCGGGCGCACATGGATTATGTACATATCAACCCGGTGAAACATGGCTTGGTCAAGTGTGTGGCAGATTGGCCTTATTCAACATTTCATCGCATGGTTGCGGAAGGAATTTATCCGGCGGATTGGGCGGGCGGGAATGAGGATGAAGCGGGATATAACGATTAACAATCGTAGGAATTCGTAGGGTGCAATAAGCGAAGCGCATTGCGCCGTATGGGGCGTGAGAGTTTCATTCCACGAGGTTTTTATGCCTCAATTTTGTAGGGTGCAATAAGCGAAGCGCATTGCACCGGATGGTTGCATCGAAAATTTGTGGGATACATACTACGCGGGCTGTACGCTGGCTCAGTCTAAATACTCGCATACTTTGATTACGCGCTGTACACCATTTATAGTGCTAGCTATTTCGGCTGCGGTTTGGCATTGATTACGGCGAAGCATTCCCATTATATATACAGCACCATTCTCAATAATAACTTTGACGTTATTAGACTGGAGTTCTTGGTTATTGATAAATCGCGCCCTAACATTATTGGTTATTTCCATATCTCTGCTGATCAAGGAAAGGCTGATATTCTGAGCTACTACTAACTCGTTGGAAACAGCTTTTACATAATTGATACTTGCAATGAAATTTCCTATCTCGTTTTTAATCCTTTCATTTGGTGCTTCTCCAGTAACCAATACCTTGCGATTGAGACTGTTAATATTGACATGCGCTGCATTTTGATACTTTATGCTAACTTGTCTACGGCATTCAGCTTCAATGTTTACATCATCAACCTGTGAACTATCAGCATTGTAGGCGAATGGTGTACCCGATTTTTCCTGCTCCACCTTCATGCTGGAGCGCAGGGTTCGCAAGTTCTCAACCGCAGGATCATCAATAGCAAAAGTAGATGATACCCTTTGACCAGTACTGACACCCCAATTCTTGAATGAGCCAATTACTAATGCAGGCATGACATAGCGCAAGTCTCCCGTTGATCCCGTACTCGTAGTTGTTGAGCGCCATACCTGAGAAAACTTCTTATCGCGCTTGTATGCATCGATGTCGTAGGCGTCAAGGACTAGGTATCGAAAATAGGTAGTGACTTGTTGAATATGAGTTGAGTATCCTGTGATACCGTAGGTTGGAGTATAGGTTGTGTAGGAATTGTAGCTCAGGTTTCCGCCGTAGCTATTTACGGTTCCAGTTGTCATCGATCCGGAATAGCCGGTTTGCCCCCAGACGGGCAACGAATAGGTACTCGTATGTAATTGTGGATCTCCTATTCCATAGGATACGAAGATCACAATATCGGCATCTTCTAGCTTTTGACTTTCCCGAAAGCTAGATGAAATGAGTCCTCGTCGTATGTAGCCAGCGTACTCTTGAAACTGGAGGTCATCTATGGAAATGCCAGCATTGCCGGGCATGAGCCAGTAAGTTTTCTTGTAGGATGCTTGCCCACTGGCAATGGCATCCACATTGACGGTAATGGTCGGTCTTGCATTAATTCCCGCACATCCGCCAAGCAAGGCGGCCAAAAGGATGAGAAGCGTTCGGAAGTATCGCAAAGTCATTATGTCCTCTCAGTCTTTCATGCGTTGCGCTGTTTCATAGCGGAGAAGCGTTTCATTTGTAAAAGTTCTAGCGCACTCGGCGTTTTGACATTCATACACGAGCCGTTTTCTGGCGCGGCCTTGGGAACTAGCATCGCGGCCCGTGTAAGCAACGTTGGTGCTATTGCAGTAGGGGCAGTACAGAGGAAGGTTGCTTCGATTCATGGCGAAACTCCTAAGATAAGGCGCTAACCAGATATAGAAAATTTATTCATAGTGGAGCCATGCTGCCTATTCAGTAAAACTTCGCGGATGGAAGCTCAAATCACTTCTCGACGATTTTTCCTTGGGCTGCTCAAACAACTCTCAACTCTAGACTGATTTTACCCCGCCTTCACCGGAATCTTGCCTATCTTCACCTGCCACTCCTTCGGCCCCGTGTCATGCACCGAAGTCCCCTTGCTGTCCACCGCCACCGTGACCGGCATATCCTGCACGGTGAATTCGTAGATGGCTTCCATGCCGAGTTCGGCGAAGGCCAGCACTTTCGAGGCCTTGATCGCTTTGGACACGAGGTAGGCCGCGCCGCCTACGGCCATCAGGTAAACGGCCTTGTGCTTCTTGATCGCTTCGATGGCTTCGGGGCCGCGTTCGGATTTGCCGACCATGCCGATCAGGCCGGTCTGTGCCAGCATCATCTCGGTGAACTTGTCCATGCGTGTGGCGGTGGTGGGGCCGGCGGGACCGACCACTTCGTCGCGCACCGGGTCGACCGGGCCGACGTAGTAGATGAAACGGTTGCGGAAATCCACGGGCAATTCTTCTCCGCGCGCGAGCATGTCGGAGATGCGCTTGTGCGCGGCATCGCGCCCCGTAAGCAATTTGCCATTCAGCAACAGCGTCTCACCCGGCTTGAATGTGGCGATCTCTTCGCGCGTGATGGTGTCGAGATTGACGCGGCGCGATTCGGCGGAGGCTTTCCATTCGATCTTCGGCCAGTCATCCAGCGACGGCGGCGTCAGCACCGCAGGGCCACTGCCATCCAAAGTGAAATGAATGTGGCGCGTCGCGGCGCAGTTGGGGATCATGGCCACCGGCAGGCTCGCCGCGTGCGTGGGAAAGTCCATGATCTTCACGTCCACCACCGTGGTGAGTCCGCCCAAGCCCTGTGCGCCTATGCCCAGCGCGTTGACCTTGTCGAACAGTTCCAGGCGCAATTCCTCGATGCGATTTTTTGCTCCGCGCGCTTGCAGTTCGTGCATATCCACGGGCTCCATCAGCGCTTCCTTGGCCAGCAGCATGGCCTTCTCCGCCGTGCCGCCGATGCCGATGCCGAGTATGCCCGGCGGACACCAGCCCGCACCCATCTCGGGCACCGTCTCCAGCACCCAATCCACGATACTGTCGGAAGGATTGAGCGCGGCGAACTTGGATTTATTCTCCGAGCCGCCGCCCTTGGCCGCGAGTATGACTTCGACCTTGTCGCCCGCGACGATCTCGTAATTGATCACGGCAGGCGTGTTGTCGCGCGTGTTCTTGCGCGCACCGGCTGGGTCGCTCAGCACCGAAGCGCGCAGCATGTTGTCCGGGTTGAGATATGCGCGGCGCACGCCTTCGTTGATCATGTCGGTCACGCTCATCTTCGCATCATCCCAGCGCACATCCATGCCCACCTTGACGAAAGCCGTCACGATGCCGGTGTCCTGACAGATCGGTCTATGCCCCTGCGCGCTCATGCGCGAGTTGGTGAGTATCTGCGCGATGGCATCGCGCGCGGCAGGCGACTGCTCGCGCTCGTAGGCCTTGCCCAGCGCCTGCACGTAGTCGAGCGGGTGGTAGTAGGAAATGTATTGCAGCGCGTCGGCGACGCTGGCGATGAGGTGTTCTTGACGAATGGTGGTCATATGATCAGGCTTCGGGTTGATTGAATGTGGAAAATTTCAGGATGCGATTTTAACCTGAAAATGCCGCTCTTCAGTCTTGTGGATGGGTATCAAGAGACGGGGTCGTGCTTATAAAGCAGCATTAGGGCAAGGGCGGCAGACGATCCGATGCGGGCATTGAGAATTCAACAACGCCCCAATATTTGACGAATCTCCGGCACGCAGGAGCCACACCCCGTACCCGCTTTCAAACTCGAGCCTATTGCCTCAACGCTGTTCAAACCCTGAGCATGAATAGCTTTCAGAATGGTTTTTTCTCCTACGCCAAAACAGGCACACACGGTGCGCCCGCTATCGGCGGCTGTACCTATGGGCGGTCGGGCAGAAAGCAAACCTGCCAATTCGGCAGGTTCCAGTTGTTTCCGGGCAAACAAACTCCCCAGCCAATCGCGCTCCGGCAAGCGAGGGTCGGTAGCCATAAAGAAAACAGCTTCGAGTTGCCCATCCTTCAAACATGCTGCGCGATAACGCCCCATTGCCGCATCGCGGTATTCGATCCAATCATTGGCAAAATGTGCGCAGCGCTTCGGGGGCTCCGCCAGACCGCTTTCTTCGACCAAGGCCGTTTCTACCCAAGTGCGACTATCCGCCAGCGATGTCTCACCGGCAATTTCATGCCGCCAATAACCCGCTCTTTGCGAGCCGGCACAATAGCTGGCGTCCTTAAGCTCAAGCCTGGCTCGGCTTAATACAAAGCCGTACCAGGCCGCCCGATAGGGTTCGACCCGCACCGGCGTATGTTTAGACTCCGGTTGGCCTGAAACAGGATCGGTGATGGGCGCGACCAGCGCATCCGCGCGCGCCGATTTGGCAAAGGCATCGCTCCAGTGCATAGGCACGAACACCGAACCCTGGCGCTGATCTTCGCTGACCTGCACTCGCGCCAACATGCTGCCGTGCCGGCTGGTCAGGCGCGCCAGCCCGCCTTCCAGCAACTGGTAATTTAGTGCATCGAACGCATGTACTTGCACGAATGGCTCGACAGTATGCGCATTCAGGCGCGGCACTTTCCCGGTGCGGGTCATGGTGTGCCACTGATCGCGGATGCGGCCGGTATTCAGCACCAGCGGATATTCAGCGTTGGTCGCCACCACAGGCGGTCGCGGTGCAATGGCGACCATGCGCGCTTTACCATTGGGCGTATAGAACTTTCCGTCTGCGAACAATCGTTGCGTACCTGGCTCAGCCAAGTGATTAACCGGCCATTGCACCGGTTGCAATGCGTCATATTCTGCGTCGTCCAATTCTGCCAGTGCGCCAATATCGAAGGCGCGCTGACCTGCATTCTCAAAACCCGACAGGCGCGCATGTTCGCGAAATATCTGCGCCGGTTTGGTGTAGGAAAACTCTGCGGCAAAGCCCATGCGCTGCGCCACTTGTGAAATGATCCACCAATCCTGTCTGGCTTCGCCTGTCGTCGGCTGGAACGAGCGTTGGCGCGAAATGCGTCGTTCCGAATTGGTCACGCTGCCGCTCTTCTCGCCCCAGCTTGCGGCGGGCAGCAGGATGTCAGCGCAAGCCGTGGTGTCCGTATGCCGCACGCAATCCGATACCACAACGAATTCGCAATCCAGCAAGGCGGCGCGAACGCGGTCGGCATCCGGCAAACTCACGACGGGATTGGTTCCCATGATCCACACCGCCTTGATCTTTCCCGATGCGATAGCCTGGAACATTTCCACTGCTTTCAGTCCGGGGGCCTGCGCGATGCGCGGTGCGCTCCAGAATCGTGCAACCCGTTCGACATCCCCAACATCGGAATAATCCATATGCGCAGCCAGTTGGTTGGCCAGCCCGCCCACCTCGCGCCCGCCCATCGCATTGGGTTGCCCGGTGACAGAGAAAGGCCCCATGCCGGGACGGCCGATCCGGCCAGTGGCGAGATGCACGTTGATGATCGCATTGGCCTTGTCCACGCCGCTGGAGGACTGGTTGATGCCTTGCGAGAAGATAGTCACAACACGTTCGGTGCGCTCGAACAAACGAAAGAAGTCGCCGATTTGCGCTTCGGCAATTCCGCATACCTGCGCGACTTGAGGTGTCGAATTGGCGGCACGTACTGCCTCGAAAGCAGCGGCAAAGCCCTCAACGTGGGCTTCCACATAAACCAGATCGAGCGCGTCTTCGCGGCGTAAATGGTGCAGCAGACCGTTGAACAAGTGTGCATCGGAACCTGGCGCAATCGCCAGATGCAGGTCGGCGATGTCGCAAGTCGCCGTGCGGCGCGGATCGACCACCACCACCTGCATGGCCGGGCGATTCTTTTTCGCTGCCGCCAAACGCTGGTACAGCACCGGATGCGCCCATGCCAGATTGGAACCGACGATGACGACAAGATCGGCAGCCTCGACGTCCTCATAGCAGACCGGCACCGCATCGGCACCGAAGGCGCGTTTGTGTGCCGCCACTGCGGTGGACATGCACAGGCGCGAATTGGTGTCGATATTGGCGCTGCCGATGAAGCCTTTCATCAGCTTGTTGGCAACGTAATAGTCCTCGGTGAGCAACTGGCCGGAGACATAAAACGCCACCGCATCCGTGCCATGCTCCGCGATGATCTTGTTGAAACCGCTGGCAACGCGATCCAGCGCTTCATCCCAGGAGGTTTGCCGTCCGTCGATCAGCGGATGCAGCAAACGTCCCGCGTGATCCAGCGTATCGGCGAGTGCCGCGCCCTTGGAGCACAGCCGCCCGAAATTGGCCGGGTGTTGCGGATCGCCGACGATGGTGATGCCATCGCCGGCAACATTCGCGACCACGCCGCAGCCTACCCCGCAGTAGGGGCAGGTGCTGCTAGTAGCGTTCGGCACCGTTATGCTTTGCATACTCCCGCCTCTGCTTCGAGAAACAATTCACCGTGGGCGACGCGCACTTCATGCCGATGTGCGCAACCGTTGTCCGGGGCAATTGCGGCGCCCGACTCCAGATCGATCACCCAGTTGTGCAACGGGCAGGTGACACGCTTGCCGTGCACGATACCTTGCGACAGTTGCCCGCCCTTGTGCGGGCAGCGATTGTTCAGCGCGAACACCTGGTCGTCCAAGGTGCGGAACAGCGCAATCTCGCCTGTTGCCGTCTTGACGACGCGCGAACCCTGACGCGGAATGTCTTCCAGCCTGCCGACTTGTATCCAGTTCATTTCATTTCTCCTTATGCGATGGTGGCAAGAGCGGTGAATTCATGCGCCTCTTTACCTTCGGCGCGTTCTTTCCACGGGTCGTCCTGCGAATAGCGTTGCGATTCCAGGAAGCGCGCATACAGTTCGGCGCGTTTCGCCGCATCGTCGACGATGTGCCGCTTGACGTGAGCCAGACCGACACGCTCTATCCATGGTGCGGTACGATCCAGATAATGGGCGTCTTCGCGATATAGTTGCATAAACGCGCCGCAATATTCCAGCACTTCAGCTTCGCTTGCGACCTTGCACAGGAAATCGGTGACGCGCACCTTGACGCCGCCGTTGCCGCCCACATGCAACTCATAACCGGAATCCACACACACCACGCCGAAATCCTTGATGGTCGCTTCGACGCAATTGCGCGGACACCCGGAAACGGCGATCTTGAATTTGTGCGGCGTCCATGAACCCCAGGTCATCTTCTCGACCTGGATGCCCAGGCCGGTGGAGTCCTGCGTGCCAAAACGGCACCACTCCGAACCGACGCAGGTCTTCACCGTGCGCAACGATTTGCCATAAGCATGGCCGGAGACGAAGCCCGCCTCGACCAGCTCGCTCCACATCTTGGGCAGATTCTCTTTGGTGATCCCGTACAGCCCGATGCGCTGTCCGCCGGTGATGTGGACGGTGGGCACTTCGTGGCGCTCGGCGATCTCGGCGATAGCGCGCAGCTCGGCGGGCGAAGTGACACCGCCCCAGATGCGCGGAATCACCGAATAGGTGCCGTCCTTCTGGATGTTGGCATGCACGCGCTCGTTGATGAAGCGCGAGCGGCTGTCGTCCGCATATTCGCCCGGCCATGCGGCCAGCAGATAGTAGTTCAGCGCGGGGCGACACACATGGCAACCGTCCGGCGTCTTCCATTGCAAGGCCTGCATCACCTCGGGGATGGTCTTCAGGCCGCGCTCGCGTATCGTCTGCTGCATATCCTGATGTGCGTGCTCGGTGCAGCCGCAGATCGGCTTCTTGCTCGGCTGGGCGGAATAATCACCGCCCAGCGTATTCGCCAGGATTGCTTCCACCAGCCCGGTGCACGAACCGCACGAAGCGGATGCCTTGGTATGGGCGCGCACTTCTTCCAGCGTGAACAGCTTCTTGTCGATGATGGCGTTGACGATGGCGCCCTTGCACACGCCGTTGCAGCCGCAAACTTCCACCGAGTCCGGCAGGTTCGCCACTGCTGCCGTGCCGCCGTGGCCGGAATCGCCGATGTGCATCTGGCCAAACAGCAGGTGTTCGCGCATCTCGGACACGTCCGTCTCGTCGCGCATCATCTGGAAATACCACGGGCCGTCCATGGTGTCGCCGTACATCACCGCGCCGCGCAATTTATTGTTGCGCAGCACCAGCTTTTTGTACACGCCGCGCGCAGCGTCCTGCAGCAGCAGCTCTTCGTCTTGCGCGCCGGCATTGAAATCGCCGGCCGAGAACAGGTCGATGCCGGTTACCTTGAGCTTGGTCGAAACGGATGAGCCTTCGTAACGCATCGCGCCATAGCGGGCGAGATGGTTCGCGGCGACCTTGGCCTGCTCGAACAGCGGTGCGACCAGCCCGTAAGTCTGCCCGCGATGCTGCACGCATTCGCCGACCGAATAGATCTTCGGGTCATAGGTCTGCATGGTGTCGCTGACGACGATGCCGCGCTCGCAGTGGATGCCGGCGGATTTGGCCAGTGCGATATTGGGGCGGATGCCGGCCGACATCACGACCAGATCGGCCGGAATCTCTTCGCCGCCACTGAAGCGCAAGCCGGTGACCGAGGTTTCGCCGAGGATGGCGTCCGTCTGCCGCGACATGTAAAACTTCAGGCCGCGTTGTTCCAGCGCTTGCTGCAACAGGCCGCCGCCGACCTTGTCCAGTTGACGCTCCATCGGCCACTCGCACAGGTGCACCACCGCTACGTCCATGCCGCGCAGCGACAGACCGTTCGCGGCCTCCAGCCCGAGCAGGCCGCCGCCGATCACGACGGCGCGCTTGCCCGGCATGGAGGCGGCGAGCATCTTCTCGACGTCATCAATGCTGCGGTAACCCAGCACGCCCGGCAGATCGATTCCCGGCACCGGCAACATGATGGGGTTGGAACCGGTGGCGATCAGCAGCCTGTCATAGGGAGTGACGATGCCGTCGTCCGTTTCAACCAGACAGTGCAGGCGATCGATCTGCGTTACCGTCTTGCCGGTGTGCAGGGTGATGTGGTTCTGCTCGTACCAGCTCCAGTCGTTCAGGATCGTGTCCTTGAATGCCATCTCGCCGGACAGCACCGGAGACAGCAGGATGCGGTTGTAATTGGGTTGCGGCTCGGAGCCGAACACGGTGATATCGAATTCATCCGCCGACATCTTGAGCAATTCCTCGATGGTGCGGATGCCGGCCATGCCGTTGCCGATTACCACCAGGCGTATTTTGTTCTTTACCATCATCTACTCCCCTCAATAAAAAACGTCGTCCGGTTACTAACCGGAACGACGCCTTTGTCGTTGCTGCATTCCAAAATCCAGAACCCGCCGTTGGGTCGAATCTAAATATTCCTGCTGCTACTTTGATGTCGCCATTCATCTGGCTGACCTTTGCCACATAACGCTCATGCCACCACCTTGCCGAAGCTCACACCGCGCAGGCTGGCATTCTGGAGAAGATTCCTATTTCGTCTCCGGCCGCAAACTTTGCTGACGGCGACGCGGCCTTGCCGTTAATAGCGCAGATCACCTCGTTGGCATCCAGTACATATGCCCATCGGGTTCCGCGCTGGCGCAATCTCTCCAACACCTGCTTGACGGAAACGATCCCGTCTTGAATATCCATTCGTTCCGACGTCATCATCAGTGCATCGCTGGCGTGGCCAAAGTACATGATCTCGACCTGATGTTTTTTCGCGTAATCTGACCAATAGAGCGAGCGTAAGAACTTTCTCATTTTGCTAAGCCGCCTTTCTTGCCTGTTTTTGATAGAGGAATTCCAGCACCACAGCGCGCAGGCAGTGGTAATACGCGTCGTTCGCCAGCGCCACCCGATTGCGCGGCTTGGGCAGATCGACACTCAATATTTCGCCTATCGTCGCGGCCGGGCCGTTGGTCATCATCACGATGCGGTCGGACAGCAACACCGCTTCGTCCACATCGTGCGTGACCATGACCACCGTGCTGTTGGTGGCCGCCACGATCTTCATCAATTCGTCCTGCAGATGCGCGCGGGTCAATGCATCCAGAGCACCGAACGGCTCGTCCATCAGCAGCACCTTCGGTTGCATCGACAGCGCGCGTGCGATGCCGACGCGCTGCTTCATGCCGCCGGAAATCTCGTGCGGATATTTGTGTTCGGCATGGCTCAGGTGCACCAGTGCCAGCGCTTCCTGCGTGCGTTGGGCGAGCTGCGCTTTGCTTTCTGTCGCACCAAACACACGCTCGACCGCGAGGTGGACGTTCTCGAAACAGGTCAGCCAGGGCAGCAGCGAGTGGTTCTGGAACACCACGCCGCGATCCGGGCCGGGGCCCGCGATCTCGCGATCCGCGCACAGCATGACCCCGTCGGTTGGCATGATCAGGCCTGCAATCAGGTTGAGCAGCGTGGATTTGCCGCAACCCGAATGCCCGATCAGGGTGATGAACTCGCCCGGATTGATCTTCAGGGCTATGTCCTTCAGCGCGACGAACGGGCCATGCTTGGTCTCGAACGACATCTGCACATTCTCTATTTGCACATATTTCTTCATGGTGTTTCCGATCAATAGCTGAAGCGTTTGGCGATCTGGACCAGCAGCATTTCCAGCAGCAGGCCGACGATGCCGACAACAAAGATGGCGATAATGATGTGCTCGACGTTCAGGTTGTTCCACTCATCCCACACCCAGAAACCGATACCCACGCCGCCTGTCAGCATTTCCGCCGCGACAATCACCAGCCAAGCAGTGCCAATGGCCAGGCGGATACCGGTCAGCATGTACGGCAGGGTCGCCGGAAATAAAATTTTGGTGAAGATTTTCCATTCCGACAGGTTGAGCACGCGCGCGACGTTCAGGTAGTCCTGCGGTAATTGCCGCACGCCCATCGCGGTGTTGATGATCATCGGCCAGATGCTGGAGATGAAGATCACCCAGATGGCAGCCGGGTTCGCCGCCTTGAACACCAGCAGGCCGATGGGCAGCCAGGCCAGCGGCGATACCGGCCGCAGCATGCTGACGATAGGCGAGGTCATCTTGTTGAGGAAATCGAAGCGACCGATCATGAAGCCGAGCGGGATGCCGATCAGCGCAGCCAGCCCGAAACCGATGCCGACCCGCCCCAGCGAATTCAGGATGTTCCAGCCTATGCCCTGATCGTTAGGCGTCTTCCGGTAGAACGGATCGCTGAACAACACCACTGCCGAATCCCAGGTCTTGACCGGCCCCGGCAGCGTGTCGCTGCCGTGCGCCAGCATCGCCCATAGCAGGATGAACAGGACGATACCCGTGATGGGCGGCAGCCAATGTTCGGCCAGATGTTTTCGGATGTCCATCATGCCCGCACCTTGAAGCTGGCCGCGTATTTCTTCGGGTCCTTGCCGTCCCATACGGTACCGTCGATCAGTTTCGATGTGCGCATCGGGTCTTTGGGCACGGACACTTTGACTTGCGCTGCCGCCTCTTTATACAGCGCGATCTGGTTGATCTTCTTGGCCACAGCCAGATAGTCCGGATCTTCCTTGAGCATGCCCCAGCGCTTGTGCTGGGTCAGGAACCACATGCCGTCGGAGAGATAGGGAAAGTTCACCGCGCCATCGTTGCAGAACTTCATGTAGTTCGGGTCGTTCCATTTCTTGCCCAGGCCGTCTTCGTACTTGCCTTCAAAACGTTGGTCGATCACGTCAACCGGGCAGTTCACATAGGACTTGTCGGCAATAATCTCGGCCACCTTGTGGCGGTTGGTCATGTCGTCGATGTATTTGGAAGCTTCCAGCACGGCCATCATCAGGGCGCGCGCAGTATTCGGATATTTCTGTGTGAACTCAGCCGTGCTGCCCAGCACTTTTTCGGGATGGTCTTTCCAGATGTCCTGCGTCGTCGCGGCAGTGAAGCCGATCTTGTCGTAGATGGCGCGATTGTTCCAGGGCTCGCCGACGCAGAAACCATCCATGTTGCCGATGCGCATGTTGGCCACCATTTGCGGCGGCGGCACGGTGATGGTCTTCACATCGCTGAGCGGATGGATGTCGTAACTGGCCAGCCAGTAATACAGCCACATGGCGTGCGTGCCGGTGGGGAAAGTCTGGGCAAAGGTGTAGTCGCGTTTTTCGCTGTCCACCAGCTTCTTCAAGCTCGCACCGGTCGTCGCGCCCTTGTCCTTGAGCTGGTTTGAAAGCGTGATTCCCTGTCCATTGTTGTTCAGCGTCATCAACACCGACATATCCTTCTTCTGTCCGCCGATGCCGAGCTGCACGCCGTAGATCAGGCCGTACAGGACATGTGCCGCATGCAGTTCGCCGTTCACCAGCTTGTCGCGCACCGCCGCCCAGGAGGCTTCCTTGGACAGGTTGATCTTGATGCCGTATTTCTCGTCGAACTTCATTGCCGAGGCTATCACTACCGACGCGCAATCGGTCAGCGGAATGAAGCCCACGTTCACCGTTTTCAATTCCGGCGCATCGGAACCGGCGGCCCAGGCGGCGGAGCGTGTTCCCATCGGCACCATAGACATGATCCCGGCTGCACCCAAAATTGCACCTGTCTGTTTCATGAAATCCCTCCGGCTGTTTTGTTCAGGAGCTTGCGTGTTTGCGGTGACTATTTCCTGCTTTGACTTGTCCATCTTCAAATCTCCATTGTGAAAAAGCTGTGGTTCGAAAATAAAAAAGGCGTCCGACTGCGTAAACGCAGTGGGACGCCTTTGTCCTTTATTGCTTAAATTCTCCGAACCGCCGTTGATTCGTTGATGCCCCATGCTATGCAACAGTCGTGCCAGTTACTTTATGCAACAATTATCTATACAATAATCAAACTGATAGACGCGCAACTCAAAAACTCATCCGGATCGACTGCGCTCAATAACGATCGGCTTTGGTGCATCATCAAGCCCAAATCAGGGCATATTCTTTGTTACGCACTCAATTCCTTGGCGAAGATGATCGCCTCGGCGATTTCCGCCAAACGTTTGCCCTTGCTCATCGCCATGGTGCGCATGCGCTTGTATGCCTCCGTCTCGCTATAGCCGTGGTCGGCCATCAAGATGCCTTTGGCGCGGTCTATCAGTTTGCGCTCCACCAACTGGCTTTTCGCTTCCTTCAATTCGTCGCGCAAGCGTTTGTGTTCTAGGAAGCGCGCGGCGGCAACGTTGATGATGCCGCTCAGATCTTCGCTCTGCACCGCATGGGACACATAGGCACTCACTCCGGCACGCATCGCTTCCTGGATACTGTGCTGGTCTTTTTGCGCACCCAGCACGACCACCGTTTTTTCCAGCGTGGTGGACATCAGGCTGATCTGCTCCAGGGTGTCGCGCCCAGGCGCATTGGCATCCACGATGATCACATCGGCAGAGGCGGCCTGGATGGAACGCTCGTCCACCTGCTCCCACGCCAGTATCCCGACGACGTCGAACTCGGCCACTTCCAGGCTGGCCTTCAACCAGGCGGCGCGATCCCTGACATCGTCGATAATCAATATTCGTTTCAAGGTCTCTCCTCGCATATGCCGTTGTAGGCAGCAATAAGCGAGCCACACCCCGATGACGCGGGAATGCGGCCTGGAATCGATTGGATGAGCTGAATCGCGCACAGGGACAGTGCGCGGTGCGAGTTGTTGGTGCTAAGGAATATTTGTCGATAGCAATCGAACGTTTGTTTTTCTACGCATCGAGCACCCGCCACAGCACCACAGTGTCAGATGACGCGGAATTTCATGACGATATGGAAGTATCTGGACGGCAGAATTATAAAGAAAAAGGGCGCGATGAATCGCGCCCTTACGGTGAAACCTGACCGGACGATTACCGTCCGGTCAGTCGTTACCCATCAAGCCACCGATGCCATCGCCGCATTCAGCGTCGCACTCGGACGCATCGCCGCAGAGGTCTTGGCGAAGTCCGGGTGGTAGTAGCCGCCCATGTCCACCGGATTACCTTGCGCCGCAACCAGCTCGGCGTTGATCTTCGCCTCGTTCTCGCTCAGCGTCTTGGCCAACGGTGCAAACTTGGCCTGCAACTCGGCATCCTTGCTCTGCGCGGCCAGGGCTTGCGCCCAGTACAACGCGAGGTAGAAATGGCTGCCACGGTTGTCCAGTTCGCCCACTTTTCTGGCTGGCGAACGGTTGTTGTCGAGGATCTGGCCGATGGCTGTGTCCAGCGTGTCTGCCAGCACTTGCGCCTTCGGATTCTTGAAGGTCTGCGCCAGATGCTCCAGCGACACGCCGAGTGCGAGGAACTCGCCCAGCGAATCCCAGCGCAAATAGCCTTCTTCTTGGAACTGCTGCACGTGCTTCGGTGCGGAACCGCCCGCACCCGTTTCGAACAATCCGCCGCCGTTCATCAGCGGGACGATGGAGAGCATCTTCGCGCTGGTGTTCAGCTCCAGAATCGGGAACAGGTCGGTCAGGTAGTCGCGCAGCACGTTGCCGGTGACGGAGATGGTATCCAGTCCCTTGCGCGCGCGCGCCAAGGTGGCACGGCAGGCATCGGCCGGTTCCATGATCTTGATGTCGAGGCCGCTGGTGTCGTGATCCTTGAGGTACTTCTCGACCTTGGCGATGATCTGCGCATCGTGGCCGCGATTCTTGTCCAGCCAGAAGATGGCTGGCGTGTTGCTCAGACGCGCGCGTGTGACGGCCAGCTTGACCCAGTCCTGGATCGGCGCATCTTTCACTTGGCACATACGGAAAATGTCGCCTTGCTCTACCTTCTGTTCCAGCAGCGTCTTGCCCGCAGCATCCACCACACGCACTGTGCCGTTACCAGCCGCTTCAAACGTCTTGTCATGCGAGCCGTATTCCTCGGCTTGCTGCGCCATCAGGCCGACGTTGGGCACGGAGCCCATGGTCACCGGGTCGAGTGCGCCGTTCTTTTTGCAGTCGTCGATGGTTGCCTGAAACACGCCCGCATAGTTGCGGTCGGGAATCATCGCCTTGGTGTCGTACGCCTTGCCGTCGGCGCCCCACATCTTGCCGCCGTCGCGGATCATCGGCGGCATGGAAGCGTCAATGATCACGTCGGAAGGCACGTGCAGGTTGGTGATACCCTTGTCGGAATTCACCATCGCCAGTTGCGGCTGCTTCTTGAAACAGGCGGCAATGTCGGCTTCGATCTCGGCGCGTTTACCCTCAGGAAGGGTTGCGATCTTGGCGAGCAGGTCGCCGAAACCGTTGTTGACGTTGACGTTGAGTTCCTTGATGGTCGCGGCGTGCTTGTCGAACACGTCCTTGAAGTACACGGTGACGGCGTGGCCGAACATGATGGGATCGGAGATCTTCATCATGGTGGCTTTCAGGTGCAGCGACAGCAGCACGTTCGGTTCTTTCTTCGCTTCCTCGATCTGATCGGCGTAGAACTTGCGCAACGCGCGAACGCTCATGGCGCAGGAGTCGATCACTTCGCCCGCCTTGAGCGTGGTCTTTTCTTTCAGCACGGTGGTCTTGCCATCGTCGCCGACGAACTCGATGCGCACCGTGGTCGCCTCGGGCACGGTGACGGATGTTTCGCTGCCGTAGAAATCGCCGGAGGTCATGTGCGCGACGTGGGTCTTGGAGTCGCTTGCCCACTTGCCCATACGGTGCGGGTTCTTGCGCGCGAATTGCTTGACCGAAGCGGCGGCACGGCGGTCGGAGTTGCCTTCGCGCAGCACCGGGTTCACGGCGCTGCCGAGTATCTTGCCGAAACGAACTCTGAGCGCCTTCTCGGCGTCGGTCTGTGGGTTTTCCGGAAAGTCAGGGATCTTGAATCCTTGCGACTGCAATTCCTTGATCGCGGCTTTCAGTTGCGGCACTGAAGCGCTGACGTTGGGCAGCTTGATGATGTTGGCTTCCGGCTTGAGCGTGAGTTCGCCCAGAGCGGTCAGCTCGTCGGCAATTTTCTGGCTGTCGGTGAGAGCCTCGGGGAAGTTGGCGATGATACGGCCAGCCAGAGAGATGTCGCGGGTCTCGACATCAACGCCAGCAGCCTTGGTGAAGATTTGCACGATGGGTAGCAGCGAATAGGTTGCCAGCGCGGGCGCCTCGTCAATCTTGGTCCAAATGATTTTTGTGGTCATATTTTTCTCTTCAATTAAAAAAATGTAGGTCGGGTTTCACCCGACATATCGGGCAAAGCCCGACCTACGTTTGTTGTCTTATGCTTTCATCTGGCTCGCAAACAAGGACAGCGCCCCACCCGCACGGATCATCGGGATGTCTTCCTTGCCCTGTGCAAGCTTCAGGGAAATCTCCCTGCCGCCGACAACCAGCTTGGCTGCGCCGCTTTCGATACTGGAGGTATCGAGTGCTGCCGCATCGCCCTGGTTGAGCGTATCCAGATCAGCCGGGTTCTCGAAGGTGAATGCGACAATGCCGAAGTTGGCGAGGTTGGCCAGGTGAATACGCTCGAAGCCCTTGGCCACGATGGCACGGATACCCAGAATGCGCGGGCACAGGCCCGCGTGCTCGCGCGAGCTGCCCATGCCGTAGCCGTCGCCCGCCACGATGAAGCCATGCTTGCCTGCATCGCGCACTGCTGCTGCACGCGAACTGAAGGTCTTGTCCACCTGTACAAAGGTCGCCTGCTTGGCGTACTCGTCGGCGTTGGAACGCAGCGCGAGGTACTTGCCTGCGGGCTGGATGTGGTCGGTGGTGATTTCGTTGCCCAGCTTGAGCAGGATCTCGCCGGACAATTTCGGTGGCAACGGATCAAGGTTAGGCAAGGGGGCGATGCCGGGGCCGTAATGCATCTTGACCTTGGCGGCTTCTTCCGGCGGCAGTGGCGCGGTGTAGGACGCCATGTCAACCACGGGCGGCACCAGCTTGAAAGCGAGTTCGGTGTTGTCGCCGAACAAGTCGCGCGGATCGGTCAACTTGCCGGTCACGGCGCTGGCGGCACAGGTAGCCGGGCTGCACAAGTGTACGGCGGCAGTCTCGGTACCCGAACGGCCTTCGAAGTTACGGTTGGAAGTGGACAACATCACGCCGTTGCTGGACGGGCTGAAGCCCTGACCGATACAGGCGGAACAGGCGTTTTCCATGATGCGCACGCCGGCGGCGTAGAAGATTTCCATGTAACCGGCGGCGGCGAGCTGGCGCGCAATGGCGGCAGAGCCGGGAGCGATGGCGGTGTCCACCACAACCTTGCGACCGCGCAGTAGTTCGCCGACGCGAGCGAGGTTCTCGTAGTTGGCGTTGGTGCAACTGCCGATGAACACGGAGTCGATCTCCATGCCTGCATGATCCTTCACCTTGTCCATGCCCTTCAGGCGCGGATACAAGGCGATGGTCGGCTCCAGTTCGGACAGGTTGATCGCTATGGTGCGCGAGTAGGTTGCACCCGCATCGGCGGCCAGCGGCTGGTAATCCTTGGCGCGGTTGCGGCCTGTCAGATAAGCCTGGGTGATTTCGTCAGACGGGAAGATGGAGAACGCGACGCCGCCTTCGGTGCCCATGTTGCAGATGGTGGCGCGATCGGACACGTTGAGGCTCTTCAGGCCGGGGCCGGTGTACTCCACGCAGATGCCCTTGTTGCCCTTGATGCCGATGACCTTGAGCACGTTCAGGATCACGTCCTTGGCCAGCACGCCCGGATGCAGCGCGCCGGTGAGATTCACCTGCACCACTTCCGGCATTTCCATCTTGTACGAAGTCCCCGCCATGGCGAAGCTCACATCGGTGCCGCCCGCGCCCATGGCCAGCATGCCCATGCCGCCTGCGTTGGTGGTGTGCGAGTCGGAGCCGATCACCGATTTACCGGGTGCGGCGAAATCCTGCAGGAACACGCTGTGGCAGATGCCGTTGCCGCTGCGCGAGAACCAGCAGCCGTATTTCTTGCTGAAGCTTTCCAGATAGCGGTGATCGTCGGCATCGATGAAACCGACTTGCAGAGTCTTGTGGTCAACCACGATGACGGAAGTGGTCTTCACGCGATCCACGCCCATCTTCTCGAAAGCCAGCGCGGCTGCGGTACCGGTGGCGTCCTGGTACAGCGTGTGGGTGAATTGAATTTCCAGCGGCTGTCCCGCTGCGGGAAGTTGTTTCAATCCTCCGGCTGCATTGGCCAGAAGTATTTTTTGCGCGACGTTTAATGCAGTCATAGCCTCTCCAAGATTATTGCGTCAAATAAAAATCGGTAGCCGTCACAGGACGGGTGCAGCAATGCAACTGGCGGAGACTGATGAACTGTACGACGGGCTACGCGCTGTGCTCCACCCGTTCTGCGTTCTTCCCCGGATTGCGGAAGCCGTAATTATCTCGTAAAAGTCTGGGGTTTTCCAATGGTTTGTACGACTATTCCGCCATCCCTGACAGTTGCGAACGACTGTTCCTGAAATGAAGATGGGGATGGCATACAAGCCATCCCCATCTCACCCTTCCCTTAAGGGAATAAAATTTGCCCCCAAGTTGTTACGATACGTGGTTGCACTGCGAAGCCGGTGTCCGCGTGTCCATGTTGCGGCCGCGATTGATGTGGTCGTCGATCTCGCCCGCGCAGCCGGCCATGCGGCCGAACAGGAAGGCGGTGAAGGCGGCCATTTCCATCAGATTTTCGCTGAACTGACCGTTGCGATAGCGCGGCCACAGCAGCTTGAGCAGCGAGGCGGCGATCACGGCGTCGATGTTCACGCAGAACACGTTGGCAGTCACGCCGTTGTCGTACAGCGACTGCACCAGCGTCTTGTAAAAATCGTGGAACACGTTCTTTTCGCCGCGCTCGGCAAAGAACTCGGTGATGAAGGTCTCGCGCGGATCGTGGTTGACCGGCAGACCTTTGAACACCGGGTGGTTCACGCCGGGGATGTTGCGCACGCCGGTGCCCAGCGCCTTGCTCTGCTTCTTCTCAGCATTGAAGGCGATGGCGAAGTCGGCGGTGATCTTCTTCAGGTCGATGTCTTTGCCGGGGTTGCTTGCGTCGGTCAGCGAGGTGCCCTTGAAGTTTTCGATCAGGAACTGGATGCCTTCGTAGCCGTTGCCGCCGTGGGCGAAACCGGTGTGGGTGAGGAAGCCGATCATGCCCTTGTTGATCTGCACACGCTCCGGAGATTCCGGACCGTCGGCGGATACCGCGCCCTTGCAGCCTTGCGACGAGATGGTGCCCACGCCGTTGGAGATAATCAACCCAAGAATCACTTGCAGCGGCAGCAGGCTGGCTGCTGTTGGACGCTCGCCCAGCAGCGAGATGTAGGCCAGTTGCGTGACAGTCCAGGAGTCGAGGATTTCCTGATTTTCCACGCCGCAGAAGCTGCCCGCTGCATGATGCTTGGCTTCGGTGGAAGCGCCGATGATCATGCCGAACAGCTTGGTGTACCAAGGCATGTTGCGCACGGTCAGCTTGGAGATGCGCTTGCGCATCAGCGGCTCCCACGCCACGGTGGTGGTCAGCGCGGCCAGCACGGCGTCTGCCGTGGGATGGCCTTTGAGCGAGCGCAGATACTTCACGAACACCGACTTCGCGCCGCGCTTGTCGAAGGCCTTGAGCATGGCTTCGGCCTTCGCGTCTGCCTTGTCGCTGACCAGCGTCGCGAGTTGCTCGGCAGTGGCGGCGGCGGGATTGACCTTGGCTGCTTCGTCGTCGCCCTTGGCCAGACCGGAGTGGGCGAAGATTTCCGTCAGCGAGTCGGCGGCGATGCGAGCGGCATCGGCACGCTTCGGCCCGAGCAGTGCAACGGCTGCGCTGATCGCGGTGTTGGGCGCATTGCCCGCTTCGCGTGCAGCTTCGGCTGCGGCCAGCATCGGATCGTTGTGCAGGTTGACGTGTGCGGCCACCGCGAGGTTATACAGCGCGTTGTCGTTCTCGTCGTTGAGTTCGCGCACCAGTGCCAGGCACAGATTGGATTCCAGCGGCTGCTTGGAGCAATCGAGGATGGAGATGTTGTTGACCTTCGTGACCTGGGTCTTGGCATCCATCACCGAACTGCCGGAGCAATCCTTCATGGACTGACGCGGGAAAATCGCACCGACGTTCTTCAGCAGTTCAGCGATCTGCAAATCATATGGTGCCAGCGCCTTGACCACGGGAATATCGAGCGCAGCAGGCATCTTTATGCCCTGATTGTCGCCGAACCATGGCTTCAGTTCCAGATTACCTTCCGGCTCGAAATCTTTCTCAACGCCGTTCAGCTTCATCACCGCAGTCAGTGCCGCCGGGATGTGGGCGATGTTGGTAACCACCGCGCCTTTCTTCGAGCACACCGGATTCTCGGGCGTGTACAGACTGTCCACGCCGAACTTGTCCATGAACCAGCCTTCCTTGGCACGGGCGTCGTCACCCGATCCGGCGATGGCGCCGGCGTGGCCCACGGCGCGGGTCAGGGTGGCTTTCCAGCGGCCCACCACGCAGGCGACCACCGGCTTGTCGAACACCACATCATGTTCGTAATAACCGCCCGGCTCGGAGTACAGCACCGCCGCCTTGGTGCGCTCGTCGTTGGACATGGCGTAGGCGAATTCGGGCGCGGCGTAGTTGATGTAAATATCCTTGCCGCTGGAGATCAGCGTCGTGGTGCCCCAGCCGCCGATGGACAAATAGTTCGCAATCGTGGTGGTGAAGTTGCCGGAGTTGGAGAAGATCGCGACCGAACCTTTGCGCAGGGTTTCGCCGGGATTGTCGCCGCCCAGCGCGCCACCGATGCGCACTTGGTTCCAGGAGTCGGCTACGCCGAGGCAGTTGCCGCCGAAGATGTCCACGCCGCGCTGCTGGCCGAGCGCGCGGATTTCGCGCGAATCATGCACCGATATTTTTTCGGTGATGATGATGACTTTTTCTACATCGGGGTTGATGCGGATCAGTTCGGCTACGCCGTCGCGCACGGCGGAAGGCGGCAGGTAGACCACGCCGACGTTGAACTTGTGCCCGGCTTCCATGCCTTCGCGCACGTTGTTGTACACGGGGATGTTGCCTGCGGGCGTCTCGACGACTTGCCCGCGGCGTCCCGGCGAAGTGCCGAACACGATGTTGCCGCCGGAGTAGGCGTGGCTGACCGGGGTCACGGTACGCGATTCGTTGCCCGTGATGTTCAGCACGCAGATGCGGTCATCGCGCGTGGCGATGTCGGCCAGCGAGCGGATGCCGACGTAGTATTTGAAATCTTTGATACCAGGCTTTCTCATTGCTATCACCTTTGCTTAATTCATTGCATTCATCTTGCGGTGCAAGGGGTTTTTGCCTTGCACCTTTCGTCTTGAACCTTGTGCCTTGATTACGCGTCTGCGGGCAACCCCAGCACCTTCGCCACTTCGGCGCGGCCGCCGCTCTTCATCCAGCGATCCGCTTCCTGCGCGTAGTTCACCACGTCGGTCATCGCGGAATCGAAGCCGAAGATCTTGTATGGAATGCGCAGCGAATCGAGCACATCTTTGAACGCGCCCATGCCGCGTATCACCTGCGGGCCGCCGCGGCCGATCACCACATACAGCGGTGTGGGGCCACGCTCGCTGAAGTAGTCGCGCAACGCATCGGCCATGGCGCGGAAGGTGACGAAGATGTCGGTGTTGTTGGCCTTGCCGCCGATAATGAACAGCACGTTGGTCTGCTTGAGGTAGTACTTGAGCGATATGCGCATCACGTCGTACATCTTCTCGTAAGGCGGGTTGCCGCCGAAGTCGGAGGAGATGATGGCATCGTTGCCCAGCACTTCGGTGACCAGCGAATTCGCGCCGCCGCCGAAAGTGGGAGCCAGGATCGTGCCCTTGTCGTTGATCACGTAAACGTCGCTCTGCCCCTGATAGGTGCGCAGTTCATTGATCTCCTGCTCGAAGTCATTGGCTTCGGTAACGAAAATATCTTCGGGCAACGTCAGGCGGTTCATGCGCGGATCGTCGCGGTCGAAGCCGCACTTGAAGTCGCAGGCCACCGGAACCAGCGAGCCGGACTTGTTCGGCATCATGCGGATCGGATTGAGTTCCAGCGTGGACATGCCGTAGTGGTGGTACAGGTCCCACAGCTTGGGCAGGTGCTGCACCAGCGGGGAGATGATTTCCTTGGGGGCGCCGAGGTCGGTCAGCGCATTGGAAACGATGAAGGACTTGAGGCCGGTCAGCGGATCGAACGGGACTTCGATGATTTGGGTCTTGTCCAGTTCTTCGATGTCCATGCCGCCATGATGCGTCAGCGTCATCACCGGCGCGCGATAGCGGGTCGAGTCGGTGATAGAGAAATAAATTTCATGCTGGGCGGGAACCGCGCCTTCGAAGGTGACGCCACGCGACTTGTAGATGACATCGCCGACCTTGTATTCGCAGAAGTACAGGCGCTCTTTCTCGGCCAGCGCAGACTTGAGGTCTTTGGCACGACCGATCAGGCCGGACTTGCCCTTCTTGCCGATGCCGCCGCGAAAGATAGGCTTGACGAACACCGAGCCACACTTTTCGATCAGGTTATGTATGTCGTGTTCGCTGGCTTCCGGGCCGAGCACTTCGGAGGCCGGGAAGTCAACAATTTTGAGCAATCCTGCTCCGTGCAGCATACCGCTTACATTCATGGTGCTTTCCTTTTTATCTAAATCAAAATCTGCCAGCCCGCCGCGCCATCGGCGCAGGCCCTGAATTCAAGTCAGAAGGTGATCGGGTTGGTGTCGAACGACCGCCCGCATGCCGCCGCAACTTACTCCCATGTTTGCTGCCCCCCGTCCAACTCCTGGCCGCGTTGCGCCGGAATCGATTGTGTGTTTGGCCCGCCGGCCCCACCGCTTGTCAATTTTTAAACGAACGATGGATTATAAAGAAGTTTGCAAGGTTTGCAATAATGACAGGAGGGTTAAGGAATAATACCAAGCACTAGCGGCTGACCGGGCGCAACTATAACCAGGCCGTTGCATAGCATCACTTGTCGGTTTAGCGCTGTCTAAATTGATATAAGCACAGCTTCGTCGCAGCCTGAGCGGTCAATCCGGCGTTGACCGGAAGCAACGCGCCGTCCCCCGTAAAATCTTCACTGCTCGCAGTAACATGGTCGCATCCTGATCGCTCATCCCGGCACACCGCCCTGCCCATAAACCTCAGTCAGTATTTCGACAAAGCGTTGCGCCTGTGGCGACAGGAATTTCCCTTTGCGCAACACCAGACCATAGCCGCGTTGCGGGAAATAGCGATTGAGCGGGATGCGCACGAGTTTTTCCTGCCCGGTCAGGCAGATGTCGGTAACGATGGAAATGCCCATACCCAGTTCCACATATTTTTTGATGACTTCCCAGCCGCCCGCTTCCAGTGTCACGGTAAAAGTCAGCTTGTGTTTCTGGAACACATATTTGACCGTGCTCCAGGTGGAAAGATGGCGAGGCGGCAGGATCAGGCCGTAGTTGCTGATATCCTTGAGCGTGACCTTGGGCAATAACGACAGCGGATGCCCTATCGGTGTGATCAGCGCGGGGTCATACATCACCACGGGTTGATAAGAGATGTCGTCCGGTACGTCGAGCATGGAGCCGACGGCGATGTCTATTTCATCAGCACGCAACATCTTAAGGCCATCGCGACCGGTGACATTGTTGATCCTGAGTTTGATGCCGGGGTGGGCGGCGACGAAACGGCGCACGGCTTCCGGCAGGATGTAGAGGATAGTGGACTCGCCCGCGCCAATATTGAGCTCACCCGATTCGAGCTGGCCGTGATGCGCAGCGAAGTTTTGTTCGAGGCTGTCTATGCCGTCCACCAGCGGCCCGGCCAGCGTGTAGAGCGATTCACCGTTCGGGGTAAGTTTGAGGTTGGGGCCGCGCCGCTCGAACAGCATGACGCCGAGTTCCCGCTCCAATGCCTGTATCTGCAAAGTCACGGAAGGCTGGCTCAGGAACAGGCGCTCCGCCGCTTTGGTTATGTTGCCGCTGCGCACTACCTGACAAAAAGCCCGCATCTGCTTGAGGCGATTATTTTTGTAGTATTGCTGCTTTTCTGTTGCCATCCATGGCTCACTTCATTATATTTACAATATTAATATTAAAGATTAAAGCAATTGATTGGTCAAATAATATATATTTGATTTATTCTTGCCACACAAAATAATAAGAAGCTGGATCAGGGAGCAAGGTAGCGCCTCATTCCCCGCCCGAAAGGAACCCCACCATGCATGGCAAGTTCGAAGACAACTTCCGGACCAGGTGATCGTTTTACGTTATAACAAGATTTAAAATTCTGCGAAACATTCCGGACATCCGGACGCTCAAAGTACTGATTGCTGACTGAAGGAGTTTTTGATGCAACAAGCGCAAATGGTTACCCTGGACGGCAACGAAGCCGTCGCCTATATCGCCCATATGACCAACGAAGTCATCGCGATCTACCCGATCACTCCTTCCTCGAACATGGGTGAACACTCCGATGCCTGGTCTGCGGAAGGCGTCAAGAACTTGTGGGGCACAGTGCCACAAGTGATCGAGATGCAAAGCGAAGGCGGCGCGGCGGGTGCGGTGCATGGCGCATTGCAGACTGGCTCGCTGACGACCACCTTCACCGCCTCGCAAGGCCTGCTGTTGATGATCCCCAATATGTACAAGATCGCGGGTGAATTGACCTCTTTCGTGATGCATGTTTCGGCGCGCTCGCTGGCGGCACAGGGCTTGTCCATCTTCGGCGATCAAAGCGACGTGATGTCGGCGCGTTCGACCGGCTTTGCCTACCTCTGCTCCAACACGGTGCAGGAAGCGATGGACATGGCGCTGATCGCACAGGCCGCAACGCTCGAAGCACGCGTGCCCATCCTGCATTTCTTCGACGGCTTCCGCACTTCCCACGAAGTGTCCAAAGTCGAGCAGGTGTCGCGCGAAGTCGTGCGCGAAATGATCAGCGACGAACTCGTATTCGCGCACCGCGCGCGCTCCCTGTCGCCCGACCACCCGGTATTGCGCGGCACGGCACAAAATCCGGACATGTATTTCCAGGGCCGCGAAACCGTCAATCCGCTGTACGACGCCATGCCCGGCATCGTGCAGAAGACCATGGACAAATTCGCCAAACTAACCGGTCGCCAATACAGGATTTACGAATATGCCGGTGCGGCAGATGCCGAGCGCGTGATGATCCTGATGGGCTCGGGTGCTGATGCGGCAGAGGAAACCGTAGCACATCTGAATACACGCGGCGAGAAAGTCGGCATCGTGAAAGTGCGCCTGTATCGCCCCTTTGCCGCAGCCGAATTGCTCAAGGTCATTCCCGCTAGCGCCAAACGCATCGCGGTTCTCGACCGTTGCAAGGAACCCGGAGCGGATGGCGAGCCGCTGTACAAGGACGTGATAACGGCCATCGCCGAATCCTTTACTTCGGGCGAGAGCAAGTTCTCGGCCATGCCGCGCACCGTGGGCGGCCGCTACGGCCTGTCTTCCAAGGAATTCACGCCGGGCATGATCAAGGGCGTGTTCGACGAGCTTAAAAAAGAGCAGCCGAAAAATCACTTCACTATCGGCATCATCGACGATCTCACCCATACCAGCCTGGATTGGGACGAGGACTTCCGCAACGACGCTGGCAATGGTGTTACGCGCTGCATGTTCTACGGCCTCGGCTCGGACGGCACCGTAGGCGCAAACAAGAACACCATCAAGATCATGGGCGAGGAAACTGACCTTTATGCCCAGGGTTATTTCGTTTACGACTCGAAGAAAGCGGGCGCGGGCACCATTTCCCATTTGCGCTTTTCCGAGAAACCCATCCACTCCCCGTATCTGATCGGCAACAACGATGCGAACTTCATCGGCTGCCACCAGCCGGTGTTTATGGAGCGTTACGAGATGCTGGAATCCGCCGCCGACGGATCGGTATTTCTGCTCAACACTCCGGTCGCTGCCGGCAAGATATGGGACACGCTGACGCAAAAGATGCAGCAGCAGATCATAGCCAAGAAGATCAAGTTCTATGTGATAGACGCCGTCACCATCGCCCGCGCAACCGGCATGGGCAACCGCATCAACACCATCATGCAGACCTGCTTCTTCGCCATTTCCGGCGTACTGCCGCGCGATGAAGCGATCAAGCACATCAAGGCCGCCGCCGAAAAGTCCTACAGCAAAAAAGGCCGCTCAGTGGTGGAGGCCAACTGGAAAGCGATCGACGAGACCCTCGCCAACCTGCACCAGGTGAATGTGCCCGCAGCAGTGAGCAGCACCCGCAGCATGCCAGCACATGTGCCAACTTCCGCCCCGATATTCGTGCAGAAAGTTACTGCCGAACTCATGGCAGGCCGCGGCCACCTGCTGCCGGTGAGCGCATTCCCCAACGACGGCACCTGGCCCACCGGCACTTCGATGTGGGAGAAGAGCAACCTGGCGCTGGAGATTCCGGTATGGGATGAAGAGTTGTGTATCTATTGCGGCAAGTGCCCCTTCGTCTGCCCGCACGCCGCGATACGCGCCAAGGTATTCCCCGAAGGGCTCGCCAAGGATGCGCCGCCCACCTTTAAGCATATTCAGGTGAAGGGCAAGGAATTCGAGCAAGGCATGCACATCAGCTATCAGGTCGCGCCGGAAGATTGCACCGGTTGTACCCTGTGCGCTGACATTTGCCCGGCTGTCTCCAAGACCGACGGACACAAGGCGCTGGAGATGCGTCCGATCGCACCGTTGCGCGAGCAGGAGCGGGAGAACTTCGAGTTCTTCCTCACCCTGCCCGAATTCGATCGCACCCAGTTGCGCACCTCGACCATCAAGGGTTCGATGATCATGCAGCCGCTGTTCGAGTTCTCTTCCGCCTGTGTCGGTTGCGGCGAAACACCCTACATCCGCCTGGCCACCCAGTTGTTCGGCGACCGCATGCTGGTGGCCAATGCCACCGGTTGCTCCTCGATCTACGGCGGCAACATGCCCACCACGCCTTATACAAAGAATGCCGAAGGACGCGGTCCGGCCTGGTCGAACTCCCTGTTTGAGGACAACGCGGAATTCGGCCTAGGTTATCGCCTCAGCGTAGACAAGCACGCCGAACAGGCGCGCGAGATCATAGCGCGCATGAAAGACCAATTAGGCGCAGATCTCGTTGATGCCCTGAGCCACGCCGACCAAACTACCGAAGCCGGCATCCATGCCCAGCGCGAGCGCGTCGCAGCATTGCGCGACAAACTCAAAGGCATCAACTCCGTTGAAGCGCGCAACCTGGAAACGCTGGCCGACTATCTCGTGAAGAAAAGCGTATGGATCGTGGGTGGCGACGGCTGGGCTTATGACATTGGTTTCGGCGGCGTGGATCACGTGCTGGCCTCGGGACGCAACGTCAATATGCTGGTACTCGACACCGAGGTCTATTCCAATACGGGCGGCCAGATGTCCAAGGCCACGCCGCGCGGAGCGATGGCCAAGTTCGCTGCGGGCGGCAAGAACACCGGCAAGAAGGATCTGGGACAGATCGCCATGAGCTACGGCAATGTGTATGTCGCGCAGGTCGCTTACGGCGCAAAGGACATCCATACGCTGAAGGCCTTCCTCGAGGCCGAGTCCTACGATGGTGTGTCGCTGATCATCGCCTACGCGCCCTGCATCGAGCACGGCTACGATTTGAGCAAGCAACATCAGCAGCAGGAGCTCGCAGTCAACTCCGGCCACTGGCCGCTGTACCGCTACGACCCGCGCAATGAAGCGCTCGGAAAGAATCCGCTCATGCTGGACTCTGCCAAACCTTCCGTGTCCTTCATGGATCTCATCAAGAACGAGGCACGCTTCCGTGGGCTGATGAAAGAAATGGGCAGCGATAGCGGCAAGATACTGGAATCCTATGACGATGAGATCAAGAAGCACTATGCCTTGCTGGAACAAATGGCGTCCGGAGATGGCCCTGCAGCCGCTATCAGGAAAACGTCTGCGGACGCATGATCGCCTGTTCCCGCACACAGTCTCGTGGGTATAAAGCACCGTGCAGTGCGCAAAGCTTCCCTAAGTTTGCGCACTACCCTATAATTTTGGCTGGAGGATTTCTGGTTGGGTTTCATGCATTGGACAGTTCGGCGAAACGCACACAAGATGCGGCCGATTTTGTGCAATGTATCCACACTACCTTGACGCAAGTGCTGCTTCCGACAGTTTGGCAGATTTACGACATGGCATCCAACCCTGCGTTGGATGCAACCTGCTGAACAGAACAGATTTTATAGTGGCATCGCTTTTGCATGTGGTAGCTCAACCGTTGGAGATCAATTTAATTTGAGGTCGTAGTTTATGTCTACCGTTATCTCGCGCCGTCGCTTCATAACTTTCGTTGCCGCAGCAGCCGGCCTGCCGTTGCTGTTAAAGGCAGGCGGCGCACAAGCCCGGCCCGTGCGCTGGGATGGCAATGCCCTCGGCGCACCGGCATCCATCCAGCTTTATCACACCGACGAAGCCCAGGCGCGCGCCGCTATCGCCGCCGGACTGGGAGAGCTCAAGCGCCAGGAAGCGATCTTCAGCGTCTATCGCGCAGACAGTTCCATCTCCAGACTCAATCGCGATGGCGTGCTCGAAAATGCGCCGGACGATCTCATCGCCATGCTCACGCGCGCCTTGTCGCTGGCCAGAATCAGCGACGGCGTATACGACCCCACCGTGCAACCGCTATGGCAGACCTATTTCCGCCATTTCACCGCGAGCAATCCCGATCCCGCAGGTCCCGCGCAACGCGATATCTCCGCTGCACTGTCTCTCGTGGATTGGCGCGCAGTCGAAGTGGATGCCGCGAACCAGCGCATTTCCTTCGCGCGTCCCGGCATGGGCTTGACGCTGAACAGCGGCGCGCAGGGTTATATCACCGACCGTGTCACCGATGTGTTGCGCGCCCACGGCTTCGATCGCATGCTCGTCGATATGGGCGAACCACGCGCACTGTCGGCCAAGCCGGACGGCTCCGCATGGCGCATCGCCATCGCCAATCCTGCCAACCCCGGCAATGCCGTTACCACACTGGAAGTGGTGAATAAATGCGTGTCCACTTCGGGTGGTTACGGCACCTTGTTCGATGACGCGGGCCGCTTCACCCACCTGATGGACACACGCACCGGCCGTACTGCGCCAGCGATGCTCGGAGTCTCTGTAGTTGCTGACAGCGGCATCGTCGCCGATGGTCTTTCCGCCGCCATGCTGCTGGCGCCTGCTGAACGTCGCCAGACCATACTCAAGGCAGCCGGCGGCGACAAGGCGATCTATGTCACGCCTGAAGGCGTGGTCTCCACTGTAGAAGCATGATGATGAACACCCCCGCCGACAGCGCCACTGACTACAGTGCCCCCGCCCTGACTGAGGGCATCGCCCACGTGGTGGCGATCAACGGTGGCAAGGTCTGGCTGGAGCCCGAGCAGACCGGCAGTTGCGGCGGCTGCGCCGCATCGGGCGCATGCGGCGCCAAGGGTATAGGCACGGTAGCCAACCGGCTGGAAGCACGCCGCTTCCAGATCGAGAATCCAGCCAACCTCGTCGTGGGCGAACGCGTGGTGATAGGCGTACGCGATAACGCGCTGATCAAGGCCTCGATCACCGCCTATGCTGTTCCACTCGCCACGCTGCTGACATCCGGCGCAATGGCGCAATGGCGCTTCGGCAGCGACCTCATCACCATGGCGGCGATGGTCGCAGGCTTGGGATTGGGACTGGTGTTTTCGCGCATGGGCGCAGGCCAGTTGTTGATGCGCGGCGATCTCGCCCCGCAGTTCATACGCCGCGCCAGACCGGGCGAGACGTGTAACCACGATTAAACAAGGAATGACGACATGAAAGAATATGTTCTGTTAATGGTGAGCGCGGCGTTGGTCAACAACGTGATCCTGGCACGCTTCCTCGGCCTGTGCTCGTTCATGGGCGTGACCACGCGCATAGACACCGCCGTCGGCATGGGCATGGCCACTACCTTCGTGATCACCGTCTCGTCCATGGCGGACTGGGCCGTGCAATCCTTCCTGCTGGAACCTTATGGCCTGGGTTATCTGCGCACGGTGACGTTCATTCTGGTCATCGCCGCCGCCGTGCAATTCACCGAAATGACTGTGAAGAAAGTTTCACCGCCGCTGTTCGAGATGCTGGGCATCTACCTGCCGCTGATCACCACCAACTGCGCCGTGCTGGGCGTCGCGCTGCTGCTGGTCGAAGGCCGCATGAGTTTCATCGCCAGCACCTTGTTCGCTTTCGCCTCTTCCATCGGCTACAGCCTGGTGATGGTCATGTTCGCCGGATTGCGCGAACGTATGGCGCTGGCGGATGTCCCACGTTTGTTCGCGGGGCCGCCTATCGGTTTCATCGTTGCAAGCCTGTTGGCCCTGGCGTTTATGGGGTTTTCCGGCATGAGTACCAGTTAAGGAGAATTTGTCATGTTAATGGCTATAGGCAGTCTTACCGCAATGGGCGTCACGCTGGGTACCATACTCGGCGCGGCAGCGCGCTATCTCCATGTTGAAGAAAACCCGCTGGAGGAAGAACTCAAGGCCATGTTGCCCGGCTCACAGTGCGGCCAGTGCGGTTATGTCGGCTGCGGTCAGGCCGCTGCAGCGCTGGCCAAAGGCGAAGCACCCGTCACGCTGTGCCCGCCCGGCGGCAAAGCCGTGATCGAAGCGTTGGCCAAAAAACTGGGCGTCAGCGCCGACCTTTCCGAGCATGAGGAAAAAGGGCCGGAACACGCTTACGTCATCGAAGGCCTGTGCATAGGCTGCACGCGCTGCATCCGCGAATGCACGACAGACTCCATCCTCGGCGCCAACAAACTGATGCACACCATCATCGTTGAGTCCTGCCACGGCTGCGGCAAGTGCGTGGAAGTTTGCCCGACCGAAGCCATCGTGATGAAACCCATCGAGGTGACGCTGAACACCTGGCATTGGCCCAAACCCGAAGTCGCCCATCACGTCACCGTGCATTGAAGTCAGGAGCAGCTTGAAGATGAAACTTTTCCCAGTTCGTGGCGGCATCCATCCCGACTATCGTAAAGAACAGACCAGCGAAAAAGCCATCGTCGCCATGCCGCTGCCCGCAGCGCTCTACATTCCGCTGCAACAGCACATAGGCGCGCCCGCCGAAGCATTGGTGCAAGCGGGTGATGTGGTCAAGAAGGGCCAGAAAATCGGACGCAATCAGGGCGCGGTATCGGCCACCCAGCATGCGCCCACCTCGGGCCGTATCGCATCGGTGACCGAAGTTCCCGCGCCGCACCCTTCGGGCCTGCCGACGCTGACCATCGTCATCGAACCCGACGGTAAGGACGAATGGGCCGAGCTGCCCGCTCCCATCGCCGATCCTTTCGCTGCGGATATGCAAACGATCAATGCGCGCGTAGCCGAATCCGGCATCGTCGGCATGGGCGGCGCCGCCTTCCCTTCGGCGATCAAACTGAATCTCGGCACACAGAAAAAACTGCATACGCTGCTGCTCAACGGCGCGGAATGCGAACCCTTCCTGACCTGCGATGACCGCGTAATGCGCGAACATGCCGATGAAGTCATCGACGGCGCGCGCATCATGGCTCACGCACTGGGCGTTCCGAATATCGTCATCGGTATCGAAGATAACAAACCGCAGGCGGCAGACATCATGCGCAAGGCCGCGTCCGCCTTCGCCAACATACAGATCGCCGTTGTGCCCGTGCAATACCCCATGGGTTCCGAAAAGCATCTGGTGCAAGCCATCACCGGCAAGGAAACTCCAGCGCGCATGCTGACTGCCGACCTCGGCATCGTCGTGCATAACGTCGCCACCGCGCGCGCCGTGCATCATGCCGTGCGTTTCGGTCGCCCACTGATCGCGCGTGTCGTGACTGTGAGCGGCGGTGCCTTGCGCGAACCCAGGAACGTCGAAGTAGCCATCGGCACCAAAATCAGCGACCTCGTCGAATTCTGCGGCGGCTTCGCACAGCGCCCCGAACGCGTGGTCAACGGCGGCCCGATGATGGGCCAACCGCTGCCCAGCCTGGATGCGCCGGTGGTCAAAGGCACCTCGGGCATACTCGCGCTCACCGCCGAAGAAATCAGCGATCGCCCGACTTCCGCGTGCATACGCTGCGGCACCTGCGTCACCATCTGCCCCTGCGGCCTGTCTCCCGTTGAGATGTCTTCCTTCATCCGCAAGGACAATCTCGAAGTCGCCGCCAAACTCGGCGTGATGGATTGCATCTCGTGCGGCTCATGCTCATGGGTGTGTCCGTCGCACATCCCGCTGGTGCACTACTTCAACTATGCCAAGGGCATGCTGAATGCACAGACGCGCGACCAGCGCAAAAACGAGCGCATCAAGACCCTGGTCGAGGCGCGCACCATACGTATCGAGAAAGCCGCCGAAGCCAAGAAAGCCGCTCTGGCCGCGAAGAAACCCGCCGCCGCAGCCGCACCTGCTGCACCGGCAACTACCACAGAAGAAAAGGCCAACGCATGATTCCAGTAACCACTAGTGGCCCGTTTACCCACAAGGCCAACAGCGTCCAGAACGTTATGGCCACGGTGCTGCTGGCCTTGCTGCCAGCCACCGCCCTCAACATGTATCTGTTCGGCTGGCCAGCCATCTTCCTGTTCGCCGTCACCATCGGCTCCTGCGTGGCAGTCGAGGCCGGATGCCTGATGCTGTACGGACGTCCGGTGAAAGAAACGCTGAGCGACAACACCGCAGTGCTCACCGGCTGGCTGATGGCCGCGAGCCTGCCGCCCTGGGCGCCCTGGTGGCTGGGTCTGCTCGGTGCGGTATTCGCCATCGCCATGGCCAAACATGCTTTCGGCGGCGTAGGCCAGAACGTGTTCAACCCCGCCATGGTAGGGCGTACCGTGTTGCTGGTTTCGTTCCCTGTCGTGATGACGGCATGGGTCGCGCCGCATCCGCTGTTCTCGGCCAATGCGCCGGGGTTTGCCGACGCCATCGCCATCACTTTCGGCGGCCACCTGCCCGACACGATGAGTGCAGCTTCGGCGCTGGGTTACGTCAAGACTGAATTGTCGCGCGGCATCCCGGTGACGCAGTCCATGACGCAGGTGCCCGACCTGATGGACATGGCGCTGGGTTATCGCGCAGGCAGCCTGGGAGAAACCTCGGCGCTGCTGATCCTGGCGGGCGGCCTGTTCCTCATGTACAAGCGCATCATCTCCTGGCATATCCCGGTCAGCGTGATCGGCTCGCTGTTCCTGATGGGCACAATATTCCATGCTGCCGATCCGGCGCGCTACACCTCCGGCATGTTCCATGTGATGTCCGGCGCCACCTTCCTTGGGGCCTTCTTCATCGCCACCGACTACGTGACATCGCCAGTATCCAAGATGGGGCAACTGGTATTCGGTGCCGGCGTCGGCTTGCTCGCGTGGACCATCCGTACCTATGCCGGTTACCCGGAAGGCATGGCCTTCGCGGTGCTGCTGATGAATTCACTGACCCCCATCATCGACCAATACACCCGCCCGCGCATCTTCGGACGCAGCCGCAAGGGTGAGCCGCTGCCGCTGGCAAAGGAGAAAGCATGAGCCAGAAAAATATGCTGACTCACGGAGTCATCCTCGGCATATTCTGCCTGGGCTTCGGCCTGGTACTCGCCGTGACCAACAGCGTCACCGTGGACGATATCGCCGCGCGCGCGCTGGAAGACCGCCAGAACTCCTTGAGCCAGGTGATCCCGAACGAGATCCATGACAACAACGTGGTGAAGGACACTCTCACCATGAAGAATAATCTCGGCAAGGAGATCACCGTCTATCGCGCCACCAAGGACGGCAAGGTGACCGGCGTAGCCTACGAGATATACGGCACGGGCTATGCGGGCGAAATAAAATTGATGTTGGGCGTGGCCGCAGACGGCAAGGTAACTGGCGTGCGCGTGCTCGCGCACAAGGAAACGCCGGGGCTGGGCGACAAGATCGAAGTGAAGAAGACCGACTGGATCACGCGCTTCGATACCTTGAGCCTGGGCAATCCGCCGATAGAGAAATGGAAAGTGAAAAAGGACGGCGGCCAGTTCGACCAGTTCGCGGGCGCCACCATCACACCGCGCGGCGTGGTCAAAGCCATACGCGAAGGCCTTGAATTTTTCGAGGCGCACAAGGCGGAAATGCTTGCTGCTGCGACTCCAACAGCCAATCCCGACGCTGACAAATCGCACACGAAAGAGGAGCACTGAAATGGCGACTTCATACAACACCATCGTTAAAGACGGCCTGTGGGAAAACAACGGCGTGCTGGCCATGCTGCTGGGCCTGTGCCCGACCATGGCCATGACCACGAGCGCCACCAACGGCCTTGGCATGGGACTCGCGACCGCCGTCGTGATGGCCGCCTCGGGCCTGCTGGTATCCATTTTCCGCAGCTACATCACGCAGGAGATCCGTATCCCGGTTTACATCCTGATCGTCGCCGCCATGGTGACGCTGGTCGATCTGTCGATGAATGCATGGATGCACGAACTGTATAAAGTGCTGGGCCTGTTCATCCCGCTGATCGTATCCAACTGCCTGCCGCTCGCGCGCCTCGAAGCCTTTGCCTCAAAAGAGCCTCCGGCACAATCCTTGATGGACGGTATCTTCATGGGTATCGGCTTTACGCTCGCGCTCACCGCCATCGGTGCCGTGCGCGAGATCACGGGCTCCGGTACGCTGTTCGCCGATGCATCGCTGCTGCTCGGCCCCGCGTTCAAATTCATGGAAATGCGCGTGCTGCCCGCCGACACCGGCATCCTGATGATGATCCTGCCGCCCGGCGGCTTTCTCGTCGCAGGCCTCATGGTGGTAGGAAAACGCATGCTTGACGTGCGTGCCGGCAAAGCCATACAGATGGGCGGCGCCCACAGCGCAGCGTAAGGGACACGAGATGAAAATCGGAATCGCCTACGCCCTGCCCACCCGCCAAGTCTGGTTCGACATAGATGTGCCGGATGGTGCCACCGTGCAAGATGCCATCGACCGCTCCGGCATCCTCAAACAGTTTCCCGACATCAATCTGGAAACGCAAAAGGTCGGCATCTACGGCAAGCTCAGCAAACTCGATGCGGTGCTCAATGACGGTGATCGCGTCGAGATCTATCGCCCCATTACCTGCGACCCCAAGACCGTGCCGCGCAAAGCCAAACCCGAGGGCGCGACAGCCGAAGCAGAAAGTTGATCGCCCGCTCGCAGGGTTCCCGCAGGATGCGGTTGTGATCCATCCTGTCCCGTGACCTCGCTGTAAATTTAACCACACTCGACTGTTTACTAATAAGTGACGGATGTTACAATTTGTATGGTTGAGTGTGAGGAATGGACTAGGCAGTGATTAAAAAAATACTCGTCGCCAACCGGGGGGAAATCGCGGTTCGTATCGTGCGTGCGTGCTCTGAAATGGGCATCAAGTCGGTCGCCATTTACACCGATGCCGATCGCCATGCGCTGCATGTCAAAAAGGCGGATGAAGCCTACCACCTCGGTTCGGAACCGGTCACCGGTTATTTGAATGCCCATAACATCGTGAATATCGCGGTGACATCGGGCTGCGATGCTTTGCATCCGGGATATGGTTTCCTGTCGGAGAACCCAGAGCTGGCGGAAATCTGCGCGCGCCGCGACATCAAATTCATCGGTCCCGATGCGGACGTGATCCGTCAGATGGGCGACAAGATACAGGCTCGCAACGCGATGATCGCCGCCGGTATCCCATGCGTGCCGGGCAGCGACGGCAATCTCGAAGATGTCGAGGAAGCCCGCGTGCTGGCGCACAAGATCGGCTACCCCGTCATGCTCAAGGCCACCAATGGCGGCGGCGGTCGCGGTATACGCCGCTGCGACAACGAGAAAGAACTGCTCGGCAATTACGAGCGCGTGATCTCGGAAGCCAGCAAGGCATTCGGCAAGCCCGAAGTGTTCCTCGAAAAATGCGTGATCAATCCCAAGCACATCGAAGTGCAGATACTGGCCGACAGCCAGGGCAACACCATCCACCTGTTCGAGCGCGACTGCTCCATCCAGCGCCGCAACCAGAAACTCATCGAGATCGCGCCTTCGCCGCAGATCTCGCCGGAACAACGCGCCTATATCGGCGAGCTCGGCGTCAAGGCCGCGCGCGCCGTGGGTTACGAGAACGCGGGCACGGTCGAATTCCTGCTCGACCAGGACGACAATTTTTATTTCATGGAAATGAACACGCGCGTCCAGGTCGAACACACCGTGACAGAAACCATCACCGGCATCGATATTGTGCAGGAGCAGATACGCATTGCCGACGGCCTGCCGCTGCAATACAAACAGGAAGACGTGGGGTTTCGCGGCTACGCCATCGAGTTCCGCATCAACGCCGAAGACCCCAAGAACAATTTCCTGCCGAGTTTCGGCAAGATCACGCGCTACTATGCACCGGGCGGCCCCGGCGTACGCATCGACGCGGCCATGTATAGCGGCTATGTGATCCCGCCCTACTTCGATTCCATGTGCGCCAAGCTCACTGTCTGGGCGCTCACCTGGGACGGCGTGGTGGAACGCGGTCGCCGCGCGCTGAGCGACATGCAGGTCTATGGCGTCAAGACCACGATCCAGTATTATCAGGAGATCCTGCAACACCCAGATTTCAAGGGCGCAGATTTCAACACCGGCTTTGTCGAGGCGCATCCCGAGTTGATCGAGTACGTCACCAGGATTCCGCCGGAACTGAGAGCCGCCGCCATTTCCGCCGCCATAGCTGCACACGAAGGCATTTAATTTCAACCCAAACCTGGCTGATACACCATGGCAAAAACCCTCATCTCCGAACTCGTCCTGCGCGACGGTCATCAATCCCTGATCGCGACCCGCATGCGCACCGCAGACATGCTGCCCATCTGTTCCAAACTCGACAGCATAGGTTTCTGGTCACTGGAAGCATGGGGCGGCGCGACTTTCGATTCCTGTGTGCGTTTTTTGAAAGAAGACCCGTGGGAACGCCTGGGCAAACTGCGCAAAGCCTTGCCCAACAGCCGCATCCAGATGTTGTTGCGCGGCCAAAACCTGCTCGGCTATCGCCACTATTCAGACGATGTGGTGCGCGCCTTCGTGCAGAAATCCGCCGCCAACGGCGTGGACGTGTTCCGCATCTTCGACGCCATGAACGACATGCGCAACCTGCGCGTTTCCATCGCTGCGGTGAAGAGCGTCGGCAAACATGCCGAAGGCTGCATCAGCTACACCACCAGCCCGGTGCACGACATCCCGCAATTTGTCATGCTGGCTGGCGAGCTCGAAGCCATGGGCTGCGACACGATCTGCATCAAGGACATGGCCGGACTGCTCACGCCTTACGCCACGACCGAACTCGTGACAGCCTTGCGCGCCGCCGTCAGCCTGCCCATCCATTTGCACAGCCACGCGACTTCCGGCTTATCGGCAATGTGTTTCCTCAAGGCCGTGGAAGCGGGCGCGACCATGCTCGATACCTGTAACTCCTCGTTCGGCGAAGGCGCGAGCCATTCCTCGACCGAAAGCATCGTTGCCGCACTCAAAGGCACGCCCTACGACACCGGCCTCGACCTCGCCGCGATACAGGAAGTCACCGCCCATTTCACCGAAGTGCGCAAAAAATACTGGCAGTTTGAAAGCGCCTTCACCGGCGTGGACACGCGCGTGCTGGTCAACCAGGTGCCCGGCGGCATGATTTCCAACCTGTCGAGCCAGCTCAAGGAGCTCGATGCGCTGGAACGCATGGATGAAGTGCTGGGTGAGATTCCGCGCGTGCGCGAAGACATGGGCTTTCCCCCATTGGTCACGCCTACGTCGCAGATCGTCGGCACCCAGGCCGTGCTCAACGTGCTCACCGGCGCGCGCTATAAATCCGTCACCAACGAAGTCAAAAACTATCTGCTCGGCCACTATGGCAAAGCGCCAGGCAAGATCAACGAAGCGATCCGCAAGCAAGCGGTCGGCGATGAAGAAATCGTGATCTGCCGCCCGGCGGATCTGCTCGAAGATGAGATGAACCGGCTCAAGGCCGATAGCGAAACTTTCGCCCAGAGCGAAGAAGACGTGCTCACCTACGCCATGTTCCCGGAACTCGCCATGACCTTCCTGCAGGAGCGAAACGCCGGTTCACTCAAGGCCGAGCCGCTGCTGACCCGCGAAGCCGCCACTACCGCCGCCGAACGCTACGCGCCCAACGAATTCAAGGTCACGTTGCACGGCGAAACATTCCACATCAAACTCACCGGCAGCGGTCACCACGGCGAAGCCCAGCGCCCGTTCTACGTCTCGGTAGACGGCATCTCGGAAGAGGTGGTCGTCGAAACCCTGAACGAGATCGAAGTCTCCGGCGGCAAAGGTAATGGCAAGAAAAAAACTTCCGAACCCAAACCCGGTGCCAGCCGCCCGCGCCCATCGCATCAAGGCTGCGTCACCACCGCCATGCCCGGCACCATCGTCGATGTTAAAACCAGAGTCGGCGACAAAGTCGAAGCCGGTGACGGCGTACTGGTCATCGAAGCCATGAAAATGGAAAACGAAATCACCGCGCCGCACGGCGGCATCGTAATCAGCGTCCACGTCAAAAAAGGCGACAGCGTAGCGCCAGACGAGACTCTGGTGGAGATACAGATACTGGAATAGGGCTGAGGGGGCGCCAGGCGTCCCTCTCGAATGCGGTGTTGGGCGGCAATTTCCAAACTGAAGCTTGGAAAACGGCAAGCGTTTCACACCCGTGGCACGAGCAGCAGCCGATGCAATTGCGAAAGTTTCCGGGCAGCCAATATTTGTTGCTACCCAATGATGTTCGCCGGGATGGATATTGCGCAGGCACAAAGCCGTGCCCACCCTACGCGGCTTATCGCGCAAGTCGGCCAAGCAACACCGTCTGCAAATCGCGCCGACTATCCAGCACCGCCATGATCAACACCTGCCGATTATCAACCCGGTAAACGATGCGCCAGGGCGCGCTGACCAACTCCCTGTATTGCGAGATGCCGGTATGCAACAACTCGGGCACGACGCGACCGCGATTGGGCAAGGTAATCAAAAGAGCGGCTTTGGTTTCCAGCTTCTGCAAGATCGCCAGCGCATCGCCAATACTGTCCTGCGCAATGTACTCGATGATCTCCGTCAAATCCTGCTGTGCCGTGTGCGACCACAGCACCTGATACGTCTTGGCTTCAGCCATGTTTCTTTTGCTGCTTTAGCAAAGACGCGCGCAATCCATCGAAAACCTTGGCTTGCGGAGTGACACGATTCTTCTGCGCATCGGCCTCGCCCTGCACCATCAGCTTCAGCATCAGGAAGGCATCTTGCTGAGCCCGGTAGGTTGCATAGTCCTGCACCACCGCACTCGCCGAACCGTTCTGCGTCAAAATGATATTGGCTCTCCCGCGCGTCTCCTGCAACAAACGGCTGGCGGAAGTTTTGAAATCGGTCAGGCTGATAATTTGTTCTTGCATGGCAGGTCACCGAATAAAGACTGAATACGGTCATTCTAGCGGCCAGGGAAATAAAGGCAAGGCGAATCAAAAACTATTGCGATTCAAACCCCCTTAGCTCTTGCAGATACTTCGTGAAGGGCAAAAGGCAAGACCTGATAAACATATAGCCCGAGAGGCCGGCCTCCCCGAAAGAGTTGTATCGTTTGGATTGCGATTCAAACAACAACCCATAACGAGGAGACCGAAATGGAACTATACGCGGGGATAGACTTGCATTCCAACAACAACGTGCTCGTGACGCTCGATGAAAGTGACCAGGTGATCTACCAGAAGCGTCTGCCCAACGTGCTGGCGGACATCGTGGCCGCGCTCGCGTCATGCGGTGGCACAATCAAAGGCGTGGCGGTGGAATCCACTTACAACTGGTATTGGCTGGTGGATGGCTTGCAGGAAGCCGGATACACCGTGCATCTGGTCAACACGGCG
>JACQFX010000049.1 GCA_016199835.1 Nitrosomonadales bacterium
CCCGAACCTTCGCACTGAGATGACGTCGACTCGGATAAACGGCCAGGACATCGATGTCTGGCAGTCGGTAACCCGGTAACAGCGGCACAAGCCGACCGGCGCGCAAGTCGGCGCCGATCAGGAAGCTGGGTTGCCAGATGACGCCAAGTCCTGCCAACGCCGCCGAGCGGGCGGTATCGCCATTGTTGGTGTGCATGACACATGACACCTTTACCGGGTTCGGCTGGCCGTTTTCATCGGTGAAGCTCCACTCGTCGGCTGTTGCGGCGTAATTGTATCCAATGCAAGCATGGCCAATCAGGTCGGACGGAATCGTCGGCGAACCGTTCTTGTGCAGATAGGCAGGAGACGCGCAGACGATGTTGTGCGAGGTAGCGAGTTTGCGCGCCGCATAGGAGCTCGAACCTGTGCGCGAGATACGTATCGCCAAGTCATAACCTTCCTCGACGATGTCCACCACACGGTCGACCAGTGCGATGTCCAGTTCCACCTCAGGATAGCGCTGCAGGAACTGCGGCCACAGCGGTGCCAGATGCAGAATACCGAAACTCAGGGGGGCGTTGATACGCAGCAATCCGCGCGGCTGCATCGTGGCCGATGACGCGATCGCCTCGGCTTCTGCCACATCATCGAGGATGGCCTTGGCCCGTTCAAACAGAGCTTCGCCACTTTCCGTCAGTGACATTTTCTGCGAACTGCGATTGAGTAGCCTTGTACCCAAATGGGATTCCAGATCGCGGACGTAACGTGTCACATTAGCCGGGGATGTCTCTAGCGCGTCGGCCGCGCGAGCAAAGCCATTTTTACGCACTACTTCCACAAATACCTCAAGCGCACGCAAGCGATCCATCGTTCTCTTTCCGGTTATTGATTCACAAATGCTGAATATGTCATGAGTTTTTATAGCATTGATAAGTGTATTTGTAACGTTTCGACAACAAATCCGTACTCGTCACTGGCGGCAATAGCGGCATCGGTCTGGCCACTGCGCTGGCATTCGCCAAACAAGGCGCGCGCGTCGTCATCACCGGGCGCGACCAAGCGACCATGGATCAGGCCAAGGCGCAACTCGGACCCAACGCGATTGCCTTGCGCAATGATGCGGGTGAGTTCAAGTCTGCCAAACAATTGGCAATGACCTTGGCCGATCAGGGAATCAAGCTGGATGCCTTGTTCATCAATGCCGGCGTGGCCAAGTTTGCGCCGCTCGAAGCAGTAGATGAAGCACTGTGGGACGAGACATTCAATGTCAACGTGAAAGGGGCGTATTTTGCGATACAAGCCTTGTTGCCTTTGCTCAACCAGGGCGCCGCAATTGTCCTGAATGGTTCAATCAACGCTCACATCGGGATGCCGGCAGCCAGTGTGTATGCGGCCAGCAAGGCAGCGTTGATTTCATTGGCTAAAAACCTGTCGTCCGAATTGATCGGCCGCGGCACTCCTCGTGCTCGCGCCGGCCCAGCTCAGCGACGATGAAGTCGCACAGATCTTGCCGAATGGCGAGGCTCGGACCCGCCAGCGCCAGAACGTCATGGCTCAGCCACGCAGTGAGCGTTCGGATGTCGCGCGCAAGCGCATGCGCTTGTGTCCCGGTCTGACGGGCGAGCTCGATTCGATCGGCAAGGTCTGGACCACGCTGGCGCGCTTTGCCGATCCTGGCCTGCAGCTTCTGGCACCGTGACTTTGCGCCCTTGGCGATGTTGGCCAGCGTGTTGGCCAAGACTTCGCACTGGTGCTGGATGTGAAACACATCGCAATGACAGGGCTTGTCGCCCCAGGCGGCTTTCTGCCCGGCGCGCAGTCCCTGGCCCGCATCGGCAATCGTGTAGTCGGGATTCAAGCCCTGCTGTGAGGCGTCGAGCAGATGGATGCCCCGGGTGTCGGCGTCGCGATGTTCGGCCGCAGCAAGAAGATAACAGTAGGTCGACCTGGCATCGACACCAGCGAGCACGGGCTGGGAGCCCTGAAAGATTTCATCGTGCAAGCCGACACGAATGCCTGACAAATCCTGGCCGCGGTTGATTGCGCCGGCCCGCTGCGCGGCCAATTGATGCACATTGTGAACGGTGCCCTCGCTGATGGACACGCCCAGCAGGTCACGCATCAACTCCACGGTACGAGCTGTGACAGATCAGCGTCAGGGACAGCGTCAGTTGGCGTAGCCACGTCTTGGTGACCGCCAACTCGAACAGTACCTCCTCGTCTGGCGCAGCCGATGCGAAGACCTCGTCCAAAGCGAGGCTATCTGTCGTCGCCGGAAGCGGCGTTCATTGTCGGTATGGAATTGATTGTCGATGGCGGCATGAGCCAACTGTATGCTCACATGCATTTTGCGCGCAGTGGCTAGAATGACGCATGCGTTCAAATCGAGTTCACGTTATCCAGGAGAAAATCAATATGCGCAATCCGCTGCCGGTCTGGATGTCAGGTTTGCTATTGGCAACAACGTTTACCGGTGCGGTGGCACAGACAACTCAGGCAACACCGACTTACGGCCCTGAACTTCAGGGCTTTAATTATCCCTACGAGTTAAAGCACTACGCTTTCGATTCGCAGGGCGTTCACCTGCACATGGGCTATATGGATGTCGCAGCGGTCGGCAAGCCCAACGGCCGCACCGCCGTGTTGATGCATGGTAAAAATTTCTGCGGTGCGACCTGGGACCAGACCATCAAGACCTTGAGCGAGGCCGGATACCGGGTAATAGCGCCGGACCAGATCGGTTTTTGTACATCCACCAAGCCTGAGCATTATCAGTATTCATTCTAGCAACTCACCATCAATACGCATGCTTTGCTGGAAAAGCTGGGCGTACAGCAAGCGACGGTCATCGGTCATTCCACGGGAGGCATGTTGGCCACCCGATATGCGTTGTTGTATCCGGATCGGGTAGCGCAATTGGTACTGGTGAATCCTATCGGACTGAAAGACTGGAAAGCGCTGGGCGTACCTTACCGGACTGTGGATCAATGGAATGAGCGAGAGCTGAAGCTTTCCGCGGATAGCGTGCGCAAGTATGAAGAGAGTACTTATTATGTCGGTCGGTGGAAGCCGGAATACGAACGCTGGGTGACAATGCTGCCGGGCTCAATCAGTGGCCGGGCCATAGGTTGGTCGCATGGAACTCTGCGCTTCTGTACGACATGATTTTTACGCAGCCGGTCGTCTATGAATTCAAGAACCTGACAATGCCCACGCTGTTAATGATAGGTGACGCGGATACTACCACGATAGGCAGCGACATCGCCCCAAAAGAGGTGAGGGCGAAAATCGGGCAGTACAAGCTGCTTGGCAAGCAGGTCGCCAAATTGATACCCAAATCCACCCTGGTGGAGTTTGCCGGTAAAGGGCATGCGCCGTAGATGGAAGATCTGGGGACTTTTCACACGAGCTTGCTCGAATGGAAGGTCAAAAGTTGAGCCTGCGCCTACCCGACCGTCCTCCGACTCAGACGTTAACCCGGCGCGGTCCGAAGATGTTAACGAGATTTCCCTCGGGGTCACGAATCATTGTCGAGCGACGCTCAGCAGTCAATTGCTGGTCAGCCCAAACGATCTCGGCGTTATTTGTAGTCAGAAAAGCCGTCGTTGCGGACAAATCATCGGTTTCGAGTACGAGCGCTTTCCAACCGAGAACGTTGAGGTGGTCAGGTGGATTGGTTCTATCGACTGCTTGCTGCGTCCCGACCGTTCTGGTAACAAGTTCCAGTCTCAGACCATTACTTTCCAGCATGGCGAAGTCCGCGCCTACAACGTCAAATCTACCGCGTTCGGTAACTGTAAAGCCAAGCACGGTTTCGTACCAGGCTACCATCGTGTTCAGGCTCCCAACGGCGAGCGCAAGGTTATATAGTCGCAGATTGCCGGCGACAGGTTGATTACCGTTTGACATGAATCTCTCCTTAAATCAAAAAAACACTTTCGTCTACGAGAGCAACGGCTGGCCGTTCAACACGACCAGCCACTATCTCTTTACGCCTTCAATCAGGCGTTTTGCGGGAACAGCGCACGACGCGTTTCTTCGTCGAACTCAGCCTTCAGCGTCAGCTTCTCCTTGAGCGCCTGGGCGCGCGCTGCCGCCGGACGTGCGGAGATTTCATCGACCACACGCTTGACGTTCGGATAGTCGGTGAGACCCTTTTCGCCGAGGATATAGCCGGCAAAGTTGCCCCAGCCCCACAACGCCATGTCGGCAATCGTGTATTCGTCGCCAGTCAGATACTTCGCGTTGGCGAGACGCTCGTCGAGAACGCGATAGTGACGCTCAACTTCTTTCAAATAACGGTTGCGCGCATAGGGAAGCGCTTCCGGTGCATGATGCAAGAAGTGCACAGCCTGACCTGAGAACGGCGAGAGTCCGGTTGCAACGAAAAGCAGCCAGGACAGCATTTCGGCGCGGCGCGCCGGCGCTGTCGGCACGAATTTTTGATGCTTCTCTGCCAGGTGGAGCAGGATCGCGTGGGAGTCGAACACTTTCACGCCGTCGTCGTCAAGTGCAGGCACCTTCGCGTTCGGGTTGATTTTCAAGAACTCGGGCTGGTGTTGCTCACCTTTGAATGTATCTACAGCGACGAGTTCGAAAGGAGTCTGCAGCTCTTCTAGCAGAAGGGCCACTTTCATTGGATTCGGTGACGGATGGAAATAGAACTTAAGCATGGTTATTCCTAAATAAAAAGAGACGAAAACGATCGCGCTGAAAGCAGTGTGATCAGACGCTGGTCGGCGCGCGCCTCACATCGCGCCGACCAGCTTAAAAAAGAGGGGGCTGTCGCTTCGACGTCGGCAGGCGCTAAGCCCGGTTATGCCAGTCGCGCACGGTCATGCGGCGCCGCGAAGTCAAGCACAGGACCGAGCGGGACAATACCAGCCGGATTCACCGAACGGTGGCTTTCATAGTAGTGCCGCTTAATGTGTTCGAAATTCACCGTTTCGGCGATTCCGGGGATCTGATAGAGGTCGCGTGTATAAGCCGACAAATTGGGGTAATCCGCAATGCGGTGCAGGTTGCATTTGAAGTGGCCGGCGTAGACCGCGTCAAAGCGGATTAACGTTGTAAACAGCCGGATGTCTGCCTCGGTAAGCTGGTCACCGACCAGGAAGCGCCGGGTCGCCAGCCGTCCGTCAAGCCAGTCGAGGGTCTCGAATAACGGTTTAACAGCCTCTTCGTAAGCCTTTTGATTGGTGGCAAAGCCAGCCTTATACACACCATTGTTAAGCGTGTCATAAACCCGTGTGTTGATCGAATCGATCTCGGTGCGTAACGCAGCCGGATAGAAATCACCCGGTTTTGCGCCGACGCCGTCGAACGCAGAGTTCAGCATTCTGATTATCTCGGACGATTCATTGCTGACGATTGTTGCCTGCTTGCGATCCCATAGAATCGGCACCGTGACACGGCCAGAGTATTGAGGGTCGGCGGCTGTATAGACCTGATGAAGTACGCGGGCGCCATTGATCGTGTCGGGCACGACATCCGGGCCGTCAGCGAATGTCCAGCCTTCTTCCAGCATTAACCAATGGACGGTCGACACGCTGATCATGTCGTCAAGGCCTTTCAGGGTGCGCATGATCAGGGTGCGATGCGCCCATGGGCAAGCGAGGCTTACATAAAGATGATAGCGCCCAGCTTCTGCCTTAAAGCCGCCGACGCCACTTGGCCCGGCGGCACCGTCAGCAATCACCCAGTTGCGAAAGGCAGCCTCTTTACGGACGAAGCGGCCACCGGTCGACGCTGTGTCATACCACTTGTCATGCCACTGGCCATTAACTAAAAGTCCCATGTTGAATACTCCACTTCAATTATGTGTCTTGAATGTATGGTAGACCGATCGTTCATGTTTGCCGTACGATAGTCTGTATGAACTCGTTCGAAGGAGTTGAACATGTTGTCCGAAGAAGAATTGGCATTACTGGAAGCTATTCGCGAGAGCGGTAGCCTTTCCCGCGCGGCTGCCAAGTTAGGCAAGGCACCATCGACGATATCGCATGCGGCCCGTCAACTCGAGCATCGATTCGACGCGTTGCTTTTTGACCGTCGAGGTTACCGACTGCAACTTACCCCTGCCGGACTTCTGTTGGCGGAGGAAGCTGTGAGACTGATGCAAGACGTCTCGCGGTTGACGCAGCGCGTGCGACAGGTCGCCAGCGGCTGGGGAGATCGCCTGTGGATTGTTACCGATGAAATCCTAGAATTTGAGACGCTGATGCCCGTGATTCGGAGTTTTGATGCGCTGGAATCCGGTGTCAAACTACGACTTACTAATGAAGTATTAAGCGGTACGTGGGAAGCGCTGCGAGACGGCCGGGCAGACTTGATAGTTGGTGCGACAAACGAGCCGCCGGCGATTCCAGAACTTCGCTGGTTTGAATTCGGCGTAATGGAATGGGTCTTTGCTGTGTCGCCGCGCCATCCGCTTGCCAATGTCAAGGAGCCTTTGGACCGAGCGCAAATTTCCAAGTATCGGTCGGTAGTCGTTGCAGATTCCTCGCGTCTTACTGGTGGCCGCGCTTACGGCGTGCTCGGTGGGCAAGCGGCGCTTGCCGTTCCGAGCATGCGCGCCAAGATTTTGGCCCAACGAGAGGGGCTGGGCATCGGGTGGCTGCCGCGTCACCGGATAGCATCCCTGTTGAAGCGCGGCGAACTGGTGGAAAAATGCACTGCCGATCCGCGCGAACCAAACGTCTTGTACGTTGCGTGGCGAAGTGGCCACGAAGATCGCGCTCTACAATGGTGGGTCGATCAACTGCGGCAACCGCGTTTGTCAAAGCGTTTAATTCAGGGAATTGACGCCTTCGCTTGACCGGAAATGCGACAAGGCGGCGCAACGTGCAAGCTGAGCATTCGAGTTAACCAGACCGCGCGCCGACAGGTGCAGGCACCTGTGCGCTGGCTAACTTGTTCATGGTGTGCAAAAAATGATGCGCCTTCAATGCGCGTAGTGCGTCCAGCGTCATTTTTTGTTTCAAAGAATTTGTTTCATCAACATCGGTATGTTTGGGACTTATTCAGACATCCTTTATTTTAAGGTCCGTTGAATGCCCATGATTCCTGCAAATACGATTCCTACTATCATCAGTGACCAGAAATAATCTATCCCTGCCAGTAGCGTCGCCTGTTGAGCGAGTTGCTGAGAAAGCTGTGACGTAGCTAGTTGCGCCGCTTGTTGCGGCCCCTGAGTCAAGCTGAAATATTCAGACAATTGCTGGATGGAGCGAGTGAACTCAACCCCGCCGCTAACAAAGCGTTCATGGAGAACACCATAATGTTGTGTGGTTCGCCATTGGAGACTCACGGTGGCAAATGAGACGCCTAGACCAATGCCGAGTTGTGACAGCATGTTCTTGACTTGCTGTCCATGTGAGAATGCGACATCGTTGTGTTGTAAGTCCTTAAAGCCCTGTAAAGCGTTGGTGGACATTGTCAATATGATGAAGAGTCCATAGCATGCAATGGCCGGAAGAATATTGCGCCACAGGTTGGCGTTGCCGTTAATACCCGATAGTAGCCAGCCGCACACAAATAATGCGCCGAATCCCGCCACATAAAATTTCCGGGGGCCTGGATGTTTCGGGATGATGTTCGCGATGATCCAAAAGCCGAACAGCGCGCTGATGAGACCCAGGGACTCGATTCTGCCAATGACCTCCCACGAAAATCCTAGTGCGCGCTGCATTAATACCGGCAGCATGTAGTTGGTGGCGCCCAATATAAAGTAGCAAATAGTAAATAGCGCCAGCACGATCAGATAACGTTGCTGCATCAGTTCCTTCAACAATAGCATCGGGCGTGCATGCTGAACCTGGGAGCGGGCAAAGTAACTGATCGCCAAAATCGCGAGTACAGCCAATACAAGTAATGTTGTGACATTCGTATAAAATTCGTAATATGCACGCTGCAATGCATACAGCATTAGGAAGCTACCACCACCCATCCACACCAAAAAGTACGGTTGGGACTGTGTGCGCACTTCTTCAGGCACCCTGTCGCTTGGCAAGCATAGACTTCCCAGCGCAAAGGCGGTCAATGCCAGTAGGATCAAAATGCCAAAGATCGCATTCCACCGATCATGCATGACTGCTACGGATGCCAGCCAGGGTGCGGCCGCATTGGCAATGGCCAATCCACTTGCAAATGTTTTGATGCCGGTAAATCTTCCCGGGCCTGGCTTGATCAGGTTGATCATCATCCGGCCGCCAGTCATGAACGATGCTCCCCCGAACGCCATCACTGCACGGCCAAGCAGGAACTGCTGCGGCGAGGTACTGAACCCGGCGATACAGGCTCCCACCACGAATATGGCGACTGAAAGCTGCAGGAACATGCGCCAGCCCAGGCGCTCTACCAGCCAGTAATGTCTGGAAATGGTGGCAATCGCTATACAAGCATACACTGCGCTTATCAGACTGAACTCCTCAGGCGACGCGCCAATCTGCCCCATGATAGGGCCAGCTGCGAATGCGATCATGCCGGCCTGCAAGAATTCGATCGTGACCAAAATGAAGATGGTCACCAATAAGAGTCGCGGATATTGAGTTTTGTCAGTGCTCATGTCACACCTTCCTTGGTCGTTGTCGGTCTGGTGACTTAGTATGTGGCAGAATTTTTGCCACCGGTGTTGGCTTGGATGATGCCTTGTACCAACTGATCAGCCTGCTGGACTTCATTTGCAAACACGCTGGTTTGGTAGGATTGGGGGCCTGCGGGCTTTTCTGTAAAAACGGCGCCATGGTGATCCTGGGTATCCACTTCTGCGCGCATGGACAAGCCCAATTTCAGCGGATGCTTCTCCAAGTCCTTAGGATCCAGCGCGATGCGTACCGGTACGCGTTGTACCACCTTGATCCAGTTGCCCGTCGCGTTTTGGGCCGGCATCAAGGCAAATGCGCTGCCTGTTCCTGCGTCCTGCCCGATGATGTGTCCGGTATAGACGACGGAGTCGCCATACACATCGGCTTTTAGCTTCACGGTTTGCCCAACGTGTAGATTGCGCAACTGTGATTCCTTGAAGTTGGCATTAACCCAGATCTGATCTAATGGGACGATGGACATCAGGGGTGTGCCGGCGCTTACTCGCTGTCCCAGTTGCACGCTACGTTTAGTAACAACTCCGCTCACAGGCGCTGGTAATGTAGTTCGGTTCTTAGCGATAAATGCATCGCGTACTTGGGATGCTGCATTGAGTACGTCGGGATTTGTTGCGATAGTGGTTTGATCGACCAGCGCCTGGCTACTGACGTATTGTTGTTCGGCGACAGTGAGTGCGGCCTTGGCGCTCTTGACGGCATCTTCGGCATGCCGGATCTCTTCGCCGGAAATCGCTCCGGTCTTGGCCAATTGAGCGCGGCGCTCAACATCTGCTTCCGCCTTGGATAAATCAGCACTGCGCAGCGTAATATTTGCTTTCATTTGAGTCGCCGTTGCAAACTGGACCCTCGCTTGACGAACTGCTTTTGCCAGTTGTGCTTCCGTGCGGGCCAAGGCAAGCTGAGCATCCACTTCGTTAAATTTTATTAACGGCTGGCCTGCCTTAACAAAATCGGTATTGTCCGCACCGATCAGGGTGACTACGCCGGCAATCTGTGGCGTGACTTGCACGACATTGCCATCGACATAGGCATCTTCAGTGACTTCATCATTTTGGGATGCAAGCGACCAATATAGGCCACCCGCGATTATCGCCGCGGAGCCGATTATGGCAATCTGAACTATCTTCCCACGGCCTGTCTTTTTGCCGTCAGTCGACTTGGTATCTGGATTGTTAGCATTAACATTGTTAGGCTGATTCATGATTTTCACCTGCAAGAAAGAGAGGGTTGGTTTGGAGTCGCGTCGTTCTGTGTTGTTTTTACTGGTAGCCGCCACCCAGCGCTCGCACCAGATTGATGTCCAGATCCAGGGCGCGCGCATTCAGATCAATTTGGGATCGTTGCTGTGCCAACACCTGAATTTCTGTTGCCAGTACTTGCAGGTAATTGCCCAACCCTGAGCGATATCGCTGGACCGACAATTCATAGGCCTCCTGAACGGTCTTCAATGCCTGATTCTGTTGCTCCATATGCTCTGCGAGCCATTGGATGGAAACCAGTTGATTCACTACATCTCGCATTGATTCGACCAGCGTCTGGTTGTATTGCTCTACCGCGATATCGTATTCGGCATCCCGCACAGCCAGGTTGCTGCGCAACCGTCCACCGTCGAAGATGGGCAGGCTGATAGCGGGTGCAACTCCGGCAATCTGGCTTCCCGCATCGAGGAATTTCGCGAAGCCCAGGCTCTGGAAGCCGATGAAGGCAGTCAGGTTGATGTTCGGATAGAACTGCGCCTTGGCGACCTTGATGTCTTTGGCGAATGCTTCTACGCGTAGACGCTGCGCAATCACATCTGGACGGCGACCTATCAGCTCGGAGGGCAGATTGCTGGGAATGACAGCTCCGGCCACGGTGGCAAGGTGCGGCCTGTCAATTTTTAAACCACGATCAGGTCCTGCGCCGAGTAATGCTGCCAATTGATTACGGGTCAGACCTATACTTTCCTTGGCTTGCGCTATTTGATCTCTCGCCAGTGGAATGGCCAGTTCGGCCTGTTTCAAATCGACGGTAGAGTCGATTTGCGCTGCAACACGTTGTTGAGTTAGTGCAAGAACTTGCTGACGTTGTTTCAAGATGGTTTCGGCGAGTTCCTGCAGTGCATAGGCTTGCTCCAGGCGTAAGTAAGACTGCGTGATGGCCGTCAATAAGATCACGCGCGCTGCATAGGCGTCCACTTCACTGGCTTTAGCCCTGCCTAGTGCAGCCTCGACAGCTGAATGGTTTTTTCCCCAGAAATCAAATTCATAACTGAAGTTCAATGAGGCTTCGTTATACCAATTCCAACTC
>JACQFX010000003.1 GCA_016199835.1 Nitrosomonadales bacterium
GCAAGACGGACCAGGCCTACTACACGTACCGCCTGGTCGAAGGCGTACGCACCGGCAGTGTGGTGAAACAAACGACGCTGCTCAACCTTGGCAGTCACTTCGATGTACCGCAGGCCGACTGGCCCGCACTGGCGGCACGCATCGACGCCTTGTTGCATGGCCAGGCGGCGTTGCAGCTGGAACCGCTGTCGGAAGCCATCGAGGCCATCGCGCAGCGCTGCGCAGCGCAACTCATTGCGCTGCAACCGATGGAGCAACCCGGTGCGTCGTCGGCTACGGCCGCACAGTCCAGCGATGCAGGCCGCTTCCAGGAAGTCGATCTCGATTCGATTGACATGGTCCGTCCGCGCAGCGTCGGCATCGAGCATGCCGCCCTGTCCGCGATGCGGCAATGCGGCTTCGAAGACAAGCTGGCCGAACTCGGTTTCAATCGTCCACAGATCGCCGCTGCGGTAGGCAACATCATTGGTCGCATGGCGCATCCGGGCAGCGAACTGGCGACCCATGCGTGGCTGCAAAAGCGCTCTGCATTGGGTGAATTGATCGACTTTGATTTCGAAGCGATGGATTTGAATCGCCTCTATCGGGCTTCCGATGCACTCTATAAGCATCGTGATGCCTTGCAGGATCATCTGTTCGAGGCTGCCAAATCGGTGTTTGGCTTCGCCGACACCGTCACCTTGTACGATCTGACCAATACCTACTTCGAGGGCATCGCTGCTGGCTCGCCCAAGGCTGCGCGTGGCCGCAGCAAGGAGAAGCGCAGTGACTGCCCGCTGGTGACATTGGCGGTGGTGCTCGACGGCAGCGGATTTGTCCGCAGGAGCCGGGTATTTGCCGGCAATGCCAGTGAGCCGCAGACACTGCAGGAGATGCTGACGGGTTTGTCGGCACCCAAAGGGGCTGCGGTTGCGATGGATGCCGGCATTGCCACCGAAGCCAACCTGGCCTGGCTCAAGACGCATGGCTACCACTACGTGGTGGTATCGAGGAAGCGCGAACGGCAGTTCGATCCTGAGATGGCAAGCGAAGTACAAACCGCCGGCGATGTGACCATCAAGATACATCGGGTACTCGACGAACAAAACGGTGAGGCACACCTGTACTGCCACTCGCCGGCCCGCGAGCAAAAGGACCGCGCCATCGACAATGCCAAGAGCAGCCGCTTGGAAGCGACATTGCAGAAACTTGCCGATGGCCTCGGCAAATCTACCGGCACCAAAGCGATCGACAAAGTCACAGAGAGGATCGGGCGCGCCAAGCAGAAATATGCACGTGCTGCTCAGCACTACCAGATCGATGTCGTGCCCGATGAGAGCGGGAAAAATGCCGCCGCCATTACATGGGAAAAGCTTGTCAAGCAAGGCAGCGCGGCGATGTACCCGGGCATCTATTGCCTGCGCACCACGTTGATCGATCTGGACGATGCGACGCTCTGGCGCACCTACACCATGCTGACCAATCTGGAATCGGTGTTCCGCAGCCTGAAGACCGACCTTGGGCTGCGTCCGGTCTACCACCAGGTGGAACGCCGGGTGGAGGGCCATCTGTTCATCAGCGTACTGGCTTATCATTTCGTCCATGCCATACGCCTGCAACTGAAGGCGAAAGGAGTCGATGACGCATGGGAGTCGCTACGCGAAACGCTTGCCGGTCAGCAGCGCATCACCACCACGCTGCAGCGCCGCGATGGTCGTGCGGTGCATGTCCGGAAAGCGACCAGGCCCGAACCACATCAGCAAAAAATCCTTGGAATTCTTGACTTGCCTGCGAACCCCGGCGGCACCCATCGCGCTGTCATTTGACGCAGCAAGCATCCCACCTTCCGACCGGGAATGGCATAAATGTTGTGCCATAACGCCCAAACAAAAATTCTAAGCCATTGATTTAATTCATGTTTGTTGTGCCATGTGACAAACTTGGGTTACGACTGGTACTGCAAGCGATTGTTCAGAGCGGAAAATCGCATAGTTCAGCCAACACCCTGCCTGGCCTCATTGAGTTGATCCTGCGGCTGCCAGAAGAGCAGCGCC
>JACQFX010000005.1 GCA_016199835.1 Nitrosomonadales bacterium
CGGATCCCGGTGCGCGCTTTGCATCCTGGCCCGAGCGAGAGAACCGCTCAACAAACAGGCCGAATAGATACGTGCAATTTCAACCTCGGGGTAAGCGGTTAATCTTCTTCTTGCAAATCGGGTGGAGTCCATAGATACATGTCAGATTTTCTTTTTTTATCCCCTCCCCTGCGCAGCGGGGGAGGGTTAGGGTGGGGGGCGGTTGCTGTTGTCGTCATACAGAGAACGGCGTACTCACATCCCAATACCCCGCGCCATCAACACCGCAAATAACGGCAACAGCGGCAATAACATCGTCTCCCACGAAATATAACGACGCACGCGTGCGACTTCGTCGGCGTTGGGTTGGGTGCCGTTGTTGCGCCAGCGGATGAAGGTGATGGTGGGAGGAATCGATAACAGGCCGATAGCGATGAAAGTCGCGATCTTGGCCCAGAAGAATGGATTAGTTGAATAGAACGACCAGCCTTTAGCGCCGGCGAAGGCGCGCAGTAGGCCGGTGGCGACGGCGAGGATGGCGGCGATCATGTAGGCGCGGTCGAGGCCGGCGAGGCGGCGTACGCTGGCGGTGTCGAGGGTGCCTTTGCAGAAGATGAGTTGGCACGAAAGGATGGCAACGACGGCGAAGATGGCGGCGAAATGTAGGAATGCAAATAGTGCGTCACTGAGCATGGTGTCCTCCGGGGTTTTTATCGTCAAATCCTGTTCTTCTGTTTTAAGAACGAAGTAGCACTGTTGCGGCGGCTTTAGGTTCCGCGAAGTGCGAGTGCGGTGCGGAACGCGGCCACCGTCGTTAGCGGAGCCGCACAGCTGTGTCCTTCGCACAAATAGGCGATCACTTTGCCGCTGTTCGGACGCGCTGAGTAAGCGGTCGGCAGATCTGTCGCGCTGTCGGGAATGGCGAATGTAAGCCGCCACGGCGCGTAGGTCGCGCGGGCGATCGTTAGCCACGATTTCATGGCATCGCTGCGGCCGCGTAGAACGATTAGCTGTGGCGGGCTGAGGTACTCATCGATCGCGGTGACGAGCGCGCCATGTGCCGCGGGGTAATCGGTCGCAGCGGTATAGAGTGCCTTCAGCGTGGTTTCGGCCGCCTCTAAATATTTGGCATCCGCCAACAAGTGACCCAAGCGCAGCAGCGTCTGTGCGGCGATGCCGTTGCCGGAGGGGATGGCGTCATCCGCCACCGGCTTCGGGCGATACACCAACGTTTCGTGATCGTCGCTGGTGAAGTAGAAACCACCGGCGGGATCGACGTAATGCTTCAATACCACGTCCGCCAGTGCTTGCACGAACGATAAATCGCCGTCGCGCCACTGTGCTTGCAACAACTCCAAGCCAGCGTCGATCAAGAAAACATAATCATCGAGATAGGCGTTGAGTTGCGCCTTGCCGTCTTTGGCGGTTGCCAGCAAGCGGCCGTCTTTCCACAAGTTCGCACGAATGAAATCGAACGCGCGTTGTGCCGAGGCGAGAAAATCCGGGCGTTCCAGCCGCCGGGCGGCGCGCGCCATGGCTTTGATCATGAGCGCGTTCCACGACGTCAATATTTTGTCGTCGCGTCCGAGGTGCATGCGTTTGGCGCGTGCGGCGTAGAGCTTGCGCTTGGCGGCGTCGAGGCGTTCGATGATCTCGCTTTCGGGCAATTGCAAGCGGGCGACCAGCGCTGCCGGGTCGGAGTGTGTGTGCAAATGCCAGCGGTCTTCGAAGTTCGGCTCGCCGCGCAGGCCGTAGCTCGCTTCGACGATCTGCCATTCCTCCGGTGTCAGCAGCGCCTTCAGCTCGGCGATTTCCCACACGTAGAACTTGCCTTCGTGGCCTTCGGAGTCGGCGTCGAGCGACGAGTAGTAGCCGCCGTCGGCTGCCTGCATTTCGCGCATGACCCACTCGGCGGTGCCGATAGCGGTGCGCTTGAACAGCGTCTCGCCGGTGGCGGCATAGGCATCGGCGTACAACGGCAGCAGTTGGCCGTTGTCGTACAGCATTTTTTCGAAATGCGGAATCATCCATTGATCGTCGACCGAGTAACGACAGAAGCCGCCGCCGACTTGGTCATAGATACCGCCCTGCGCCATCGACCGCAGCGTGTGTTTGGCGATGGTCAACGCTTCCGGATCGTCAGCACCGGCGGCACGGCGCCGGGCCCAGTGTCGCCAGCACAGATCGATCGACGTCGGATGCGGGAACTTCGGTGCTTGGCCGAAGCCGCCGAAGCGTGCGTCGTACTGGCGCTTCAATTGCTCGATGACGTCCGGCAATACATTGGTCGCGATTGCGCTCGCCGTCGATGGCGGTGGTTGCAGCCGGCCGAAAATTTCCCGCAGCTTTTCGTTCTGTCCGCGCACCTCTTGCGGATGTTCGCGATAGAACGTGGCGACCCGTTGCAGTACGTCGACGAAGCCCGGCAGGCCGTGGCGCTGGGTTTTCGGGAAGTAGGTGCCGCCGAAGAACGGCATATGATCGTCCGGGCTCAAGAACATCGTCAGCGGCCAGCCGCCGGGGCGCTGCGCCAGCACTTGATGCGCCGTTTGATAAATCTTGTCGAGATCGGGCCGTTCCTCGCGATCGACCTTGATACACACGAACAGCTCGTTCATCGCCTGCGCGACCGCCGCATCTTCGAACGACTCGTGCGCCATGACGTGGCACCAATGGCAGGCCGAGTAGCCGATCGACAACAGAATCGGCTTGTTGTCGCGCCGCGCGGTCGCCAAGGCTTCCTCGTTCCAGGGATACCAATCGACCGGATTGTCGGCGTGTTGCCGCAGATAAGGGCTGGTTTCGTGGAGTAAACGATTGCTGTGGGCCGGATTGGGCATGCGCGCTGACAGCGAAGAGAAGGACCAAAACTATACCGAAGCGATCCATGTTTGTCTTATAGTGCGCAAACCATCGAGGGCATCCTGTGCGCATACTAATTATCGAAGACGACACCGACATCGCTGCGAATCTGTACGACTATTTCGCGGCACGTGGCCACGACGTCGATCGCGCGCGCGACGGCGTTACTGGATTGCATTTCGCCGTGAGCCACGACTACGACGCGATCTTGCTCGACTTGGCATTGCCGGGCATGGACGGCTTCGAAGTGTGCCGGCGGCTACGCGAGCAGGCGCGGCGCGATACGCCGGTGCTTATGCTGACGGCGCGCGACACGCTCGAGGATAAGCTCTCCGGCTTCGAGCACGGCGCCGACGATTATTTGGTGAAGCCGTTCGCCTTGCGCGAGGTCGAGGCGCGGCTGTTGGCGTTGACCAAACGCCACAAAGGCCGCGTCACCGATCGCGTGTTGCAGGTCGGCGATCTCATGTTCGATCCGGAGACACTTGCCGTGACGCGCGCCGGCGAGCCGATAAAACTTCCGCCCAAATGCATTCGTCTGCTCGAGCTCATGATGCAGCGGCCGACGCATGTGTACTCGCGTGCCGAGCTCGAGCAAGCGGTGTGGGGCGAGTCGCTCGAAACCAGCGACACACTGCGCTCGCACATGCATTTATTGCGGCGCGCGCTGGCGCAACTCGACCGACCGGACGTTATCGAAACCGTGCATGGCCTCGGCTACCGGTTAGTGGCGCGATGACGCTGCGCAATAGTTTGCAATTACGAATAGCCTTCAGCATCGCGCTACTCGCCATTGTTATCGTCAGCGCCCACAGTATTGCGTTGTACTCGATCACCGATGAACAAGAAGAGGAATTGATCGACCAGGTTGTTACCGAGGAGCTCTATCATTTCATCATCCAATACCGCGAAGATCCAAACTCGCCGCCACCGGCGCTCGAGGCGTTGACGGGCTATGTTGTCCGTAACGATGCCGAGCATGCGCAGTTGCCCGAGGAGTTGCGCGATCTTCCGACCGGTCTGCACGAAGTCGAATTTGAGGACGGCGAGCGTCACATTGGCGTGCGCGCCGAGCCGGAAGGGCGGTTTTATATGGTGTACAACGTCGTGCACCACGAAGAACGCATGCACGATTTCCGCACCGTGCTGGTGTTGGGTGTCGTCGCCACGGCATTGCTCGCCGCCGCCCTCGGTTATTGGCTAGCGGGCCTACTTGTGCAGCCGATGAACGATCTTGCCAGCCGGGTCGAACGTCTCGGTGCCGGTCGGCCGCAAGCGCCGCTGGCGGCCGACTATGCCGACCAAGAAGTAAAACGATTAGCGCACGCGTTCGACGGCTATTTGCACAAAGTCGCCGATCTCATCCAGCGCGAGCAAGAGTTCACTGCCAACGTATCACACGAGTTGCGCACGCCGCTGACAGCGATTCGCACGAGCTGCGAATTGTTATTGCAGGAACCGGCGCTTGCCGAAACCAAGCGACGCCGCGTCGAGGCGATCGATCGCGCCGCCCAACGGCTCGCCGATAGCGCGCGCTCGTTGTTATTTCTGGCGCGTTCCAACAACGTGCCCGAACCGGAAGAGGTGTCGGTGCGGGAGTGTGTGAACGATGCCGCTGAAACGTTGACGTCGACAGCGAGAGAAAAAGGCATTAACTTGGAAGTCGCCGTTGCCGCTTCCGCGGTCGTGCGCGCCGATCGCCATGCGCTGTTCTTAGTCGCGAGCAATTTGTTGCGGAATGCCGTGGCCTATACCGAACGCGGGTATGTGCGCGCGACTTATAACGATGGTTGTTTGACGATCGAAGATTCCGGGCGGGGTATCGACGCGGTTGAACTGCCGCATATTTTCGAGCGTTATTATCGCGGCACACATCCGACAACCGCCGACGGCGCCGGCCTCGGGCTCGCTATCGTAAAGCGCATTTGCGAGCGCTTCGGTTGGCCGCTGGAGATCGACAGCTCGGTAAAAGCAGGCACGCGTGCGAGTGTTTATCTTGCGTCGGCCGTCGCTTCACAGGAAGTTCACACCCAACGGACGAAAACTTGACGCCGTGCTAACTAGGATGATCCTAGGCTATTTAGGCCGGAGGGAAGTCGCGTGAATTTTCGTTCGTGCTTGACCGCATTCGTTCGTCCCGATGCCAGTCGCTTTGGTCCACTCTATCTGGCGTTATTGCTGTTCGTCGGTGCGGCTACGTTAACGCGTCTCACGTTGGCGGTGTTGTATGCCACCGACATTGGCGCCGATTGGCCATCGTTGTTTCCGGCATTTCTAACCGGCTTCGCATTCGACGTGTACGCGGCATTGCTGCTTGCCATTCCGTACGCGTTATTTCTATTGCTGATGCCGAATCGCTGGCTTGCTTGGCGCGGCATGCGTTGGTTGACAGCAGTTGTTTACGCAGCGCACTTGTTTGCGCTCGTGTATCTGTGCGTCGCCGATGCGGTTTTCTTCCTTGAGTTTACCTCGCGTTTCAATTTCGTCGCCGTCGATTACTTGGCGCATATGCATGAAGTTGCCGTCAACATCCGCGAGACCTATCCGGTCGGCAAAGTGTTGCTGGCCGACGCCGTCATCACGCTGCTGTTGTTCGTTGGGTTGCGCCGCCGCCTACTCGCGTCATTGACCGTGCCGGCGACGTTAGGCCAGCGCGCACGCTTCGCGGTCGGCTTCGCCGTGCCGCTGGTGATCGGCGTCGTCGCGCTCAATATCAATGTTGCGCAGGTGTCGGACAACCGCATCGTCAACGAAATTGGCAACAACGGGGTTTATACATTTCTGTATGCGCTCACGACCAACGAGGTCCAGTACGACGCGCTTTACGCTAAAACCGAAGACAAGCCGGCGCTCGAGCGGTTGCACAATTTAATTGCGACGAAAAACGCGCAGTATCTACATCCGCACGATCCGTATTCGATCGATCGCAAAATCAAAGCGAATGGCCCAGCGCGACGGATGAACGTTGTGTTGTTATTGGAAGAAAGTCTCGGATCGAAATTCGTACCGAGCCTACATCCGGAAGGACCGAGCGTCATGCACGAGTATGACAAGCTCGCTAACGAAAGCCTGTTCTTCACTCACATCTATGCCACCGGCAATCGCACGGTGCGTGGTCTGGAGGCGTCGATCATTGGCTTGCCGCCGATGCCGGGGCGGGCGGTGGTCAAGCGGGCCAGCGGCACCGGGTTGTTCACGTTGTCGTCGGTATTCAAAGAGAAGGGCTATCAAACCGCTTTCATCTACGGCGGTCGTTCATACTTCGACAACATACACGGTTTCGCCGTAGGTAATAGTTTCGATCGCGTCATCGATCAGGACGATTTCAAAAAGATTACATTCACGACGATTTGGGGCGTGTGCGACGAGGATTTGTTCGACAATGCCCTGACCGACTTAGATGCGATGAACGACTCGGGCCGGCCATTCTTCGTGACGATGCTGACAGTGTCGAACCATACGCCGTACACCTATCCCGCCGGCCGCATTCCCGAAGATCCGGAAGCGCGTACGCGCGAGCACGCCATGCGCTATTCCGACTATGCGCTCGGCAAGTTCATGCGTGAGGCGCGGCAGCACAAGTTCTACGACAACACCTTGTTCGTGATCCTCGGCGATCATGGCGCCCGCGTTTACGGCAGCCAGCAAATTCCGCTGGAGTCCTATGAAATACCGGTGATTTTTCATGCGCCGAAGCTCATTCCCAAAGGCAAGCGCGTGGATATGCTCGGCTCACAAATGGACGTCGGCCCGACCATTCTCGGGCTGCTCAACTTCGACTACGATAGCCGCTTCTTCGGTCGCGACTTGCTGAACATTTCGCCCGATAGTCGTTGGGCACTGATGAGCCATAATCGCGATGTAGCGTTGTTACGCGATGATCGTCTGGCGGTGCTCGGTGTGCGTGGCGTGAAGGAAGTCTGGCAGTATGATCGCAAGACCGGGCAAATGCGGCGTCTGCCTGACGGCTCCGACCAGACACTGGTCAACGATGCGATCGCCTATTATCAATCGGCGGCGCGCCTTTATGACATGCAGCGTTTAGCAAGAATCGCTCAGAAGCCGATACCGGCGAACGGCATACCAGCGAACGGCATAATAGATCCACACGCGCAACAATGAAAAATGACATCGTCTTCCACCGCCCCGGCTAAACCGGGGCGGTTCTATTTGCTGCACGTCGGTGTGCCGCTGCTGTTGGCGCTGGCATTGCTCATCGGTTTCGAGACGACCGATCTCGACCGTATGCTGAACGATCTGTTTTACGATCCGGTCGCGCAACAATTTCCGCTGCGATACAACTGGTTCCTCGAAGTCATTATGCACCGCTGGGCCAAATATCTTTTGGTATTGGTCGGCGTTGCCGCGTTCGCCGGTTTCGCCGCTTCATTTCTTGTCGATGCCTTGCGAACCAAACGGCGCACGTTGTTGTACATTTTTCTGGTGATGGCCTTGGGCCCGGGGTCGGTCAGTCTATTGAAGGACGCCACCAACAAGCATTGTCCGTATGACTTGAGCATCTACGGTGGTACGGTGCCGTACAAACGTTTGTTCGAGCCAGCAGTACCCGATACAAAAAAAGGTGAGTGTTTTCCCGGGGGGCACGCGTCCGGCGGTTTCGGTTTAATAGCGTTCTATTTCGTTTGGCGACGAAGCCGCCCACGTTGGGCGATTGCCGCCCTGGGCTTTGGTTTCGTTTATGGCTTCATCCTCGGTTTCGGCCGGTTGGTGCAAGGCGCACATTTTTTATCGCACAACCTTTGGGCCGCGGTCGTGGTGTGGTTTGTGGCACTGGTGCTTTACCTCTTAATTCTCTATCCGCAGGAACAAGCGTCGGTCGTGCCCGGCTGAAGAAATAACGACGTTACCAAGGACGACGTTCGTTAACCGCGCTCAAGGATGGGGCACGACAATGAACTTTCCCGTCGTTATTCCGGTTCGCAACGAACAGGACAACATTACGCCGCTGTTGGTTGAAATCTGCGCGGTGCTCGATCGGTGGGCCGACTACGAAGTGATTTATGTCGACGACGGTAGCACCGACGCGACCCGGGTTCGTCTGTTCGCCGTCCGCCGTACCTATCCGCAATTGCGCGTGCTGCGGCATGCGCAGACCTCCGGCCAAAGCGCTGCGCTCATGAGCGGCGTGCGCGCCGCCCGCGGGCGTTGGATCGTCACGCTCGACGGCGATGGTCAGAACGATCCGGCCGATATCCCGCGATTGTTGGCGGTCGTGGGCGATCCGACGCAACCAAAGAGTCTTAAGCTAGTTACCGGCCACCGCCACCGCCGCCGCGACTCGCCGCTTAAGCGCGTGTCGTCGCGTATCGCCAATGGCGTGCGCGGTTGGTTGCTGCGCGATCACACACCCGACAGCGGTTGCGGCCTCAAGCTCATTTGTCGCGAGACTTAATTTAGCGTTGCCGTGCTTCGATCACATGCACCGGTTCTTACCGGCATTGGTACAGCGCCAAGGCGGCGCCACCGTTTCGATCGAGGTCAACCATCGACCGCGCGTGTGCGGTCGATCCAACTCGATGACGCTGCTCGTGCGTCTGTTTCCAGTCGGTAACAACCTTGCCACCAATCTCGCCGCCGGCGCCATCGGTGTGCACGCCTCGCGGTTCTTCGCCGGTTCGTTACTCGGTTATGTGCCGCAAACCGCAATATTCGCGCTTGCCGGTAGCGGCGTCGGCGTCGATCCGGCGTTGCGCATCGGTCTCAGCGTAACGTTGTTTGTGTTGTCCAGCGTATTCGGCGCGTGGTGCTATCGACGCCACCGGCGAGCGCGCGCGGAACGATATGATTATCGCGCTCGCTATTCGTCGCCTGGTACTGACTAGAGGCCATCTCATAAGTGCCAATATCGGCACTTCTTCCCTCATCCCCGCCCCTTCTCCCGGGGGGAGAAGGGAGTAAAACCCCTCTCCCCCCGGGAGAGGGGCTGGGGTGAGGGACTTATGAGATGAGCTCTAATAACGTTGCCACTTTTGCGTCGTTAGTGGTGTTATGGCTAGTGATCGTTATCGGTGCGATCGGCTTGCGATCGGTTTGGCCGGTGGACGAGACGCGTTATCTCACCATCGCTTGGGAGATGTGGCTGCGCGGCGATTGGTGGGTGCCGCATTTGAACGGGGTGCCGTACAGCGATAAGCCGCCATTGTTGTTTTGGTTGTTTCACCTCGGTTGGGCGATCGGCGGCGTGAACGAAGGGTGGCCGCGGCTAGTGCCGCCGTTGGCCGCGTTGGCGAATGTCGCGTTGACGATGCACCTGAGCCATCGGTTATGGCCCGAGCGGCCGGAACGGGCGCGCACTACCGCGTTAATTTTATTCGGCAGTCTGCTGTGGCTCGCTTGCAGCACCGTTTTGTTGTTCGACATGCTGCTGTGGTTACTGCTAACGACCCGAGTCGTGTCATTGCCGATACCGGAAACGTTGTCGGTGGTGCCCGGCCTCTTATTAATAGGTGCGGGGTTCGCGTTGTTTCGGCAAGCGCCGTCGACGATAAACCGGCAAGTGTGGGCACTAACGTTGATTAGCGTAACGCTGACGGCAGTGGTTTACGCCGGTGTGGTGCCGGCGGTGGCGTCGACCCATGACATGCATCCGTTAGCGGCGCGTCTCGCCGGTAAATATTACGGCGAATATCAATTTCTCGGCCGTTTACACCGACCGTTGCAGGTAATCGCGGAGGACGATTTATTGCCGTGGGCCGATGCGCATCCCGGTGGCCGCGTGTTGACGTACAGTTCCGGCGCATGCAATCGACCGGACGCCGTCGCGACCACAGGATTTGCGCTGGAGTATGTCCAAGCGTATCGCGGGGGCAATGTCTGCTTATGGCGCGTACTGCCGTCGCCGTTCATGGGAGTTGCCGGATAACGCTAAAGCCCCTTTCTGCCAACACGGTGCTTGCTCCATAATGGCGCCATGCTCGCACCTAATATCGATCCGATTGCCGTTTCTCTTGGCCCCCTCAAAGTCCATTGGTACGGACTCATGTATCTGTTCGGTTTCGCCGCTGCTTGGGCGCTCGGCGCTTACCGCGCGCGCCGCCCCGGCAGCGGTTGGCAGAACACCGAGGTCAGCGATCTCATCTTTTATTGCGCCATCGGCGTCATCATTGGCGGTCGCCTCGGTTACGTGTTGTTTTACCAATTCGGTTATTACCTCAAGAACCCACTGGAGATTTTTTATCTCTGGACCGGCGGCATGTCGTTCCACGGCGGTTTGCTTGGCGTCATTGTCGCCGCGTGGTTATACGGCCGGCACACGCAACGGCCGTTTTTCGCCGTCGCCGATTTCGTTACGCCGATCGCACCGATCGGTCTCGGCGCCGGCCGCATCGGCAATTTCATCAACCAAGAACTGTGGGGCAAAGTCACCGACGTGCCGTGGGGCATGGTGTTCCGAACCGGCGGCCCGTTGCCGCGGCATCCGTCGCAGCTCTACGAATTCGGGCTCGAAGGCATCGCGCTCTTCATTATTCTGTGGTTTTACTCCAGCCGCCCGCGTCCGTTCGGCGCCGTATCTGGACTGTTTTTAATGTGTTACGGCATCTTCCGCTTCCTCATCGAATTCGCGCGGATGCCAGACGCGCATCTCGGTTATCTCGCCTTCGGCTGGCTGACGATGGGCCAAGTATTAAGTTTCCCGATGGTGTTGTTCGGGCTTTGGTTACTATGGTCATCTCACAAAAAGCCGGTCGTGGCCGCCAGCGCCTGATACCCTCCGTTATTCCTTATTCCCTTCCCGCACAGCGGGGGAGGGTTAGGGTGGGGGCATTTTGAAAATTAAGATAAAGATAACCAAGCGGGAGCCATTCATGCGTAAACCATTCCACATCGTCATCGCCGGTACATTAACGCTACTGATGAGCGCCGGCGCCTACGCCGACACGCTACCTTTCCCGGCAAAGGACCCCGTGGGACCGAACGAGGGTTATTACGTCGGCGGCAGCTACGGCAATTTCAACGACAAGGTAGTGAACGGCTCCGACAGCGCCTGGAAATTTTTCGGCGGTTACCGCGTCGTCAGTACCGAGATCGAGCTCGGCTACGTCAACCTAGGCAAGGTCAGCGAATCTACCGACGCCGGCGACATTACCTCCGAGACCACCGGCTACAGCTTAACGCTGGTCGATCATGTGCCGATGACGACCGACCTAACGCTGTTCGCCCGCATCGGCGTATTTCATTGGAAGTCCGACGTGAGCGATACCGCCAGCGGCACTGAGGCCGGCGATCGTGACAACGGCACCGATCTAACTTATGGCCTCGGCCTTCAATACGACATCAGCCAAAGCTTCGGCGTACGGGCAGAATGGGAGCGGTTTGGAAGTGATGTCGGTGATTTGGTGTCGGTAGGGTTGGTCGTTAATTTCTAAGAAGCGATAAAACAAAGGATAAAAAAGAAGCCGGCGCGTGGCCAGCTTCTTCATTTATAGTTGATGGGTTGTACCCATCCTACCGCGCTTCTTTTAGTTCAACTTTTACCGGGGCGGCGGATATTACCGCCCTACAACGAAAGATTCCCGCGCGCCCGAGGAAAATAAAGGCCATAGATAAAAAATGGTTGAGCGCCCATGTCGTAACACATCAACACGCGCGCGTCGTAGCCCGTAGGCTATGGCCTCGGCTATTGCCGTTTCGCACTGGCGAGGACTAGGCAAGGATGCGCTTGCAACCCTAGCCGCAGCGAAGCCGCGACACTCCATGCAGCACGCGATCATCGTCCATCAAAAAAAGTTCTTCCGACATGTGCACCCCCGGTGCTCATAACTAAGGAGGTCGTACATGAAGTCCCTGCGTAGTCTCGCCGCGCTGATTGGTATTGCGGCATTTGCCCTGTCGCTGACCGCGGCGGCGGAGCCGGCCGAATGCCGGCGCGTCAATTTTGCCGACGTCGGCTGGACCGATATCACGGCGACCACGTCGCTCGCCTCGGTCGTGCTCGAGGGCCTAAGTTATCGACCGAAATCGACCCTCATTTTGGTCCCCAAGGTATTTGACGGCATCAAGCACAAGACCATCGACGTGTTTCTCGGTTATTGGAACCCGAGCATGACGCCGATCGCCGAGCCTTATTTGAAAGACAAGTCGGTGACGAAGTTGCCGAAGCCGAATCTAACCGGCGCCAAGTACACACTCGCGGTTCCCACTTACGTTGCCGACGCCGGCTTGACGAGCTTTGCCGATATCAGCAAGTTTCGGACGCAGCTGGCGGGGGAGATCTACGGCCTCGAGCCCGGTAACGACGGCAACGCGCTCATCAAGACCCTGATCGACCAGAACCGTTTTAACCTGAAAGGATTTCAACTGGTCGAATCGAGCGAAGAATTTATGTTGACCTACGTCGACCACGCGCTGAAGCAAAAAAAATTCGTCGTCTTCCTCGGTTGGGAACCGCATCCGATGAATGAGCGCTTCAAAATGACTTACCTATCCGGTGGCGACGATGTGTTTGGATCCACCTCCGCGGGCGCCAAAGTCTATACCGTGGTCTCGCCGGATTTTCTCAAGACCTGCCCGAACGTGAGTACGTTCATCAGCAATCTGCAGTTCACCCTGCCGATGGAAAACCAGGTGATGGGCCCGATCCTCGAGAAGCACGACGCCATGGAATCCGCAAAGGCCTGGTTAGCAAAAAATCCGACGGTGCTGAACGAATGGCTCAAGGGCGTAAAAACCTTTGACGGCAGGGACGGGTTGGTGGCGGTGCGGGAGCACTTGGGCATTTAGGTAGGCAAGACAGCGTCATTCCCGCCGCTGACTAAAACGTTCGAGGGCAGGCGGCGGGAATCCAATATACCGGGTGAGTTAATAAAGACTCCCGCCCCGAATGGCACTTACCTAACTCGACTATGTTACTAAACTGACCTGCTCCGAACTTATTAGCAGGTTCCTTCCCCTTCAGGGGGAAGGACAGGATGGGGGTGGGTTGTGGTCGCTACTGCAAAAAAACGCACCCCCACCCCGGCCCCCCCCCTGAGGGGGAGGGAGTGTCGGCCGATATACTTCGGCTCTTGCTTAAGTTAAGTGCCATTCACTCCCGCCCCCTTTTGCGCCTCGCCCATTCCGTATTAAAACGACGGAGCGTTCGTGTCGATACGCCGATCTATGCCGCGACGACGATCCATCTTGATGCCATGCGCCGGAAGTTCGCGCCGATCCTGTATGCGTCGGTAAACGCATTGACGCACTTTAATTGGGCGGCCGCGAAGCGGAACCATGTGCAGCTCTTCGAGCGCTTCGCGGGCGGCGTGCTCGGGGAGTAGGTGCACATTGGCATGCAGCGGTTTATCCGATTCCTGTGCGTGCCTAATAATATTGATGTTGGTGATTGTGCCGTAGACGGAAAATGCGTGACGCAAGTCGTGCGGTGTGACGGATCGGTCGAGGTTCGATACAAAGATATTCATTTTTTAGGTGCGTTTAAATGTGTAAATCAATGCCGTCCCTGCTAATGGAGCCGGGTAGCATAACCAGGGTTTTTTGCAGTCTTGCGTAAGGGGCTGACCTGCAGGCGTGTCATTTTACGGCAAATTTTCGGTTTATCAAAAAAAGGTGGGAAGTCTAGGGCGTGGCCTCATTCCACCCTGAGAGCATCACGGAGTTGACGTTTGGCTCATTTATGAAATTCTTCCCTGACGAGGAGGATTACACGGATGACCCGACGTATTTTGAGCGATTTACTCTGGGAACCGCTTCAGGCCACAATGCGAGCCAAGGGTTGCCACCGTTGGCCGAATGACCGAGACATTATGGAAGCCATTCTTTGGAAACTGCGCACGGGTGCCCCGTGGCGTGATGTTCCGGAGGAGTTTTGTCCCTGGAAAACAGCTTATAACCGCTTCAATCGTTGGGCGGCCAAGGGGCTTTGGGCGGAATTTTTTTTGAGCTACGAGGCGAAATTGATACGGAGTGGGTATTCGCCGACGGAAGTTATGTTCGCGCTCATCAGCATGCGAGCGGAGCTCGGC
>JACQFX010000006.1 GCA_016199835.1 Nitrosomonadales bacterium
AGGTATTTCGCGGCGACGCGCCGGATGACGGGCGGCATGGTCGCGGAGAACAGCGCCACCTGTTTCTCGGTCGGCGTGTGTTCGAGGATCTGCTCGACATCGTCGATGAAGCCCATGCGCAGCATTTCATCGGCTTCATCCAGCACCAGGGTTTTCAGCGCGGACAGGTCGAGCGAGCCCTTGTCCAGGTGATCGATCACGCGGCCCGGAGTGCCGACAATCACGTGGACGCCGCGGCGCAAGGCCGACAGCTGCGGGCCGTAGCTCTGGCCGCCGTAGATCGGCAGCACGTGGAAGTCCTTGATGTGCGCGGCGTAGGTCTGGAACGCTTCGGCGACCTGGATCGCCAGTTCGCGCGTCGGCGCCAGCACCAGCGCCTGCGGCGAGGTCTGCTTGAGGTCGATGCGGGACAGGATCGGCAATGCAAAAGCGGCGGTTTTACCGGTGCCGGTCTGCGCCTGGCCCAGCACGTCGCGATTGTCCAGCAAAATAGGGATGGTTGCCGCCTGGATCGGCGATGGCAACTCATAGCCGAGTTCCTTCAAGACGCGCAACAGCGGCTCGCTCAGGTTCAGATCGGCAAATAAGGGAATAGGTGTTTCAGACATGGCATTGCTCACAAGTTCACTCGAATCGCACTATGCGAAAGAACGTGGTGCGCAGTTTACTCCGTTGTGGCGCTGTCGGGGCTGAGAGCCGTCAACAGGACGCCAATATTCTGCTCGATTTCGGCAAACAACGGCCGTTCGGCACTATTATTCCGGGCGCAGCGTGCCTGCAGCGTCCACAGGGTTTCCAGCGTGTCTTGCGCTCCGCCAGCGGCGACGCAGCGCTCCAGCAATTCTTCCAGCAGACAGGCAAACGCGCGCACTTCTATGCGCTGCAGCGCCTGCGCGCGCGCCGGATCTTCCGGCGCAAAGAACGACGCCGCACCAAAATCGCCCAGTAAGCAATCACCCTGCCCGTTGTGCAAAATATTATGCGCATATAAATCGCCATGCAGAATGCCCTGCGCATGCAGGTGGCAGGCCGCGGCTGCGATGCCGTGCGCGATGCGCAGCGCTGTTGCGAGCGTGAAGCTGGCATCGGCCGCATACATGTCGCGCGTACATGACGCCAGGCTGGGCGGACCGGCCAGATTGCGGAAACTGGCGTCGATCAGCGCCATCACCAGCCCCGCCGTGCCTGCCGGATGCGCGTCGACTTTGCCATCGACGCCGATCAGGTTCGGATGGGCGCCGGCGCTGATGCAGGCCGCCATCTCGCTGTGGGGCAAGCCATCGCTGGTCAGCGCGCCCTTGAACAACTTGACCGCGACCTCCTTGCGCCCCGCGTCGCTGTGCCAGCTGGCCTGATAAATCACGCCCGACGCGCCCTCGCCCAGCTGCTGCTGCAAGTCCAGGCCATGCCAGGCTATGCTGCGCAATTTAGCGCCGCGTTGTGCCAGCGCAGCGGTCTCGCTGACCTCACAAAATGGATTGCCGGCGTAGGCCAGCCAGGACAGCCGCGGCAGCGCCAGCAACCAGTCCGGCAACGCACTAAAACGATTGGCCGCAATCCGCAGCAATTCCAGCGCCGTGCAGGCCGCCATCTGCAGCGGCAAGTGTTGCAATTGATTGCCGGCCAGCATGAGTTTTTGCAAGCGCGTGCACTGGCCCAGCTCAGCCGGCAGTTCGCTGATCCGGTTATCGGTCAGGATCAGCCAGCGCAGCGCAGGCGTCAGCGCCGCTGCCGGCACGCGGTGGATGCGGTTGGCCTTGAAACCCACCATCTCCAGCTGCCGGCATTGACCCAGCACGGCCGGCAGTTCGGTAAATTGATTGTCGGAACAGAACAGGATGCGCAGCTTATGCAACCGCCCCAGATCATCCGGCAAGGACGACAGCGCATTGCCGGACAGATTCAGGATTTCCAGCGACTCGGCCAGATCAAAAATCTCGGCAGGAAATTGCGTCAGGCCACACGACAGATCGAGCCGCCGGCAGCCGGTCAATTGTCCGGTGCGCAGTAATGAAAGTGTGTCCATCGGGAAAAAACCTGGGAATCAGATTGAAAAAAGCCCGTGTTCAGGGCGGCTTAAACCGGCGCAGAGCTTATCTTAAAAGCCGCCGCAGCGCAGCAACGCGCCTGCAATCAGTAAGACCTCAATAAGTCGAGGCGAGTGACGGCGCACCGGCGTTTTACGATGAGGCGATGCGCTGTTCGATGATGTGATGCAAAAGCGGAATCTGATCGCTGCACGAGATACGGTCGGTCAGGTAGCGCCAGAAAGAGATCTTCCGAGATCGCTGCGGGTTCCGCCGCTGATTTTTTGCTTTTTCACATGATCGCGGATATCGCGTTCACTGTCGTTGGTATGCAGCGGGATCTCCGGCCGCTCCAGCACCAGCAGCAGTTCGGATTTGTTCTTGTGAATGCGCAGCAGGAGCAGATTGAGTGTCGAGTAGCTGGTCCATTGCGTGAAGATCGCATCAAAGCGTTTTTTCAGCCCGTCTTTGAGTGCCTCTGCCGGTTGCGCCTTGTAGGATTTGAGGTCGGCGTAGAGCGTCCAGATCTGACTGCGGACCCGTGCAATGTCAGCGCGATGCTGATCATTGAGCGGCAGCAGCTTATGCACCAGCCGTTCCGCATGCACCCAGCACAAACCATGCGTGAGAACATTGAATTGTCCTGCATCATCGCTGATGATGGCGATGTTGTTGGCGATGGGCAAGCCGCAGAGACTGCCCAGCAACGCACCCTCGGTGGCGATTCTGCGATACCGCGGCGTGGCCATGCCCAGCGCGTCCATGTGGCCGTGCCATGCCTGCTTGTCTGCGAAGTCGGTAATATCATGGTGGCGCAAGGCGTCCTGGAATACGGACGGCAAGCCCTGCTTTTTCATATAGGCCAGCGCATCCGCATTAATCCGGTAGTCGGTCTGTCCGGAGCGCAAGAGTTCGAGAAAGTTGATCCGGCTCTTCGACATGCTGCTCTGGAACCAGGCGAAATAGGGATTGCCGATGTGGGTGACGTAGCCATTGTTGCCTTGATGCCGGGCGCCGGTATC
>JACQFX010000026.1 GCA_016199835.1 Nitrosomonadales bacterium
AAACGAAGAAACTCTCCTTACGCTTCGCACGACCACCAATATCCGCGACGACAGTTCATCGACTGCACCGCCGGCATGCTTAACCCTAAACCGCTATCGCTGCGACGGCGACCTGCTTTTTAGTCTAACCGAACAGTATTGAGACCAGAGCCCGATTCCTTTGATTATTTGTTATATGAAGGCCCCCAGAAACTCAACTTGACGGGGAAGTCCTTATGGCGTTGGGTTAGGAGGAATGCTTGATTGCAAGACCTCACCTTGTGCCCCTCGGTTTACAAAGCGCTCGGTCAACATAGGTTTTATTTCACCATAGACATAGTATCGTCGCCGACCGGTTGAGACAGCATCGCGATCGATTGTAACCAGGCGTGGAAAGCCAAGCCCGACCAAACAGTCGCGCCAGCTCCCGCATGCCTAATATCTTTTGCAGATGAAATACTGAAATCGTCACTGATTGTCATTTTCTACTCCTCCAAAATTTGCAGTGCTGTAACCGCCTGATTGCCTTTAGCCAGATTTGTCGAGCCATACCACGGCTTGCAAAACGGCGAGGCATCAGCCTTACGCGCCTCGATGTTGATCTGGCCCAGGTATGAGGTAACAAACTGGATCGATCCTTGATTTTCCGTTGCCTGATATAGAAGTTCGCCCGTATCGTTCCGCGTGAGCCGCACGGCAGTTCCTGCCACCAGACCATTCACCGCAAGCGACGCGGGCGTGGCAACAGTGAGCACGCTGACTACCTTGCCGCCGACCAGCTCGGCCTGCCCGGCTGGTGACATCACGCCGACCACTTGATGCGCGTTATGCGCCCCAGCCTGCGAGTTACCCAGCGTGCTTACCTTTGTTGTGCCTTGCTGCGTCGTCCGCAAATTCGATGTATTTCCACTCGGCGTATCGACGTAGTAACTGGTGCCGGCAACAATGGCCGCAGGCAGAGTTCCGCCCTCAAACGTAAATTCTGCCCCCGCTGCCGGAGCCGCTGTACCCCAATCGACAACGCAGGGATTGGCAAGGTTACACGGGCAGTTACTGTCAAGTGACTGCGTTCGTTCGCAACTGGCGTGCTGACACAGGCAAGAAGCCGCATGCGTTTGTGCCGTTGAAGTTCGAGATGGGCGAAGCCTTCCAGTTTGACTGGAGCGAAGAAAGTATTGTGATTGGCGGAATTTACCGGCGCATCCAGGTATCGCACCTGAAGCTGTGCGCCAGCCGGGCCTTCTGGCTGGTGGCGTATCCGAGCCAGGGGCACGAAATGCTGTTCGATGCCCACACGCGCTCCTTTGCCGCACTGGGCGGCATTCCCCGGCGTGGCATCTACGACAACATGAAGACCGCCGTTGATCGCGTCAACAAAGGCAAGGGTCGCGTGGTCAATGCGCGCTTTGCCGTGATGTGCGCACACTACCTGTTCGATGCCGACTTCTGCAATGTAGCCTCCGGCTGGGAGAAAGGCGTGGTCGAGAAGAACGTGCAGGACAGCAGGCGGCGCATCTGGCTGGAAGCGCAGAACCAGCGATTCGGTTCATTCGCCGAACTCAATGTGTGGCTGAGTGAACGCTGTCGGGCATTATGGGGTGAACTGCACCATCCCGAGTACAAGGAACTGAGCGTAGCCGACATGCTGGAACAGGAGCGCACCCAAATGATGCCGATGACAGCCCCATTTGATGGGTACGTAGAGCATTCGGCGCGCATATCCAGCACCTGCCTGATCAACGTGCAGCGCAACCACTACTCCGTGCCGTGCGAACTGGCGGGCAAGATGGTCAGCGTCCGGCTCTATCCTCAACAGATCATTGCGGTGTTTGGAGACGCGGTTGTTGCCTGCCATGAGCGCCTGACAGAACGCGGACATGTCCGCTACGACTGGCAACACTACATCACGCTGATCGAACGCAAACCGGGAGCGCTGCGCAATGGTGCCCCGTTCGCGGATATGCCTGCGCCGCTCAGACAGCTCAGGCAGGGATTGATGCGCGATCCGGGCGGAGATCGCGTCATGGCGCAGGTACTGGCTGCCGTCCCTCGGGCGGGGCTTGAGGCCGTCATTGTTGCGGTGGAACTGGTCGTCGAATCCGGCGTGCTGAGCGTGGAACACGTACTCAACGTACTGGGGCGCCTGAATGCGCCGCCCCTCCCGCCGAATGTGGAAACGAGCTTGCAGCTCAAGGATGCGCCGCTGGCCAACACAGACCGCTACGATGAACTGCGGCATGACGATGCGGATCAACTCAATGCAGAGGAGATTGATCATGCGCTGTGATGTCACTGCCGAACTCAAGGATTTACGCCTGCATGGGATGGCGTGTGCATGGACAGACCTGATCGCACAGGGGACTGCATCAATCGACACGTCGAAATGGCTGATCGAACACCTGCTGCAAGCAGAAGCAACTGACCGGCACATGCGTTCAGTGCGCAACCAACTGAATGCCGCCAAATTTCCAGTCCACCGTGACCTGGCCGGTTTCAACTTCGACGCCTCCAAGGTTGACCGGCCTCTGGTGGAGCAACTGGCAACGCTATCGTTCACCGAAACGGCACAGAACGTGGTGCTTATCGGCGGACCCGGGACAGGCAAGACGCATTTGGCGACGGCCATCGCGGTATCGGGCATCACCACGCAGAGCAAGCGGGCGCGATTCTATTCGACGGTGGATTTGGTCAATGCGCTCGAACGCGAGAAACAGGATGGCCGTGCCGGACGAATCGCCACATCGTTGATGCGCATGGACTTGCTCGTTCTTGACGAGCTTGGCTATCTGCCGTTCAGCCAAGCGGGCGGAGCTTTGCTGTTTCACCTGCTCTCGAAACTGTATGAACACACCAGTGTGATCATCACGACGAACCTGAGCTTCTCGGAATGGTCGGGGGTATTTGGCGATGCCAAGATGACAACGGCATTGCTGGATCGGCTGACACATCACTGCCACATCGTTGAAACCGGCAATGAGTCATACCGGTTTCAGCACAGCAGCATGTCTGCCAAGACCCGCATCAAATCGAGGGAGCAAGCACGCAAAGGAGGGAAACCTGCGCCAGTAGAAGAACCGTTCTAAAGCCCGCACGGACAGTTCATCACGACCGGCAGCCTTGGTGAACTTCCCGTGCAACCAAAAACTTAAAATCAACAATCTGGTAGACTTATCCACAGTTGCTGCGACACAAAACAGCAACCAGTCCTGGGTCAAAATTCATTCAGCACGATGGGTCAATATTCAATCAGCGATAACATTTCTCCCCCTAATTAAGCCGAAACCCGCATGGTTGTCTCGTTTTATCCCACTTAGTTTCGCTTTATCCCAGTTCCATATCAATCACTCCCCCACAGCCATGAGCCAACGACTGATTTTTAGTCGCCCCACTTTTTTACCAGCGCATGTGTTACTCCGAGGTGATCGAGTATCCGCGCCACCACGAAATCCACCAAGTCCTGCACACTCTGCGGGTGGTGGTAAAAGCCCGGGTTGGGCGGCAGGATCACGGCGCCAGCGTGAACCAGTCTAAGCATATTTTCCAGATGAATAGCGGAGAATGGAGTTTCGCGCGGTACTAAAATCAATGGGCGTTTTTCCTTGAGTATCACATCCGCTGCGCGGGCGATGAGGTCGTCGGAAAGCCCGGCTGCGACTGCGGCCAGCGTGCCCATGGTGCAGGGGCAGATCACCATCGCATCGCCGGGGTTGGAGCCGGAGGCCATGGGGGCGAACCAGTCGTCGCGCCCGTATACGCGCAATGTGCCGCTGAATGTGCCCATGCGCTCGCACAAGATCGTTTCCGCGTCCTGCGGGCGATTGGGCAGGACGAGATCCAGTTCCTGTTTGGCGACGATTTGTGCGGCTTGTGTATACACCAGATGCACGCGCTGGCCGCTTTGCAGCAGGCATTCGAGCAGGCGCATGGCGTAGGGCAATCCGGATGCACCGGTGAGGGCGAGAGTGATGGTCTTCATGCTAAGAGTCAAAGTCAGGCACCTCGGAATGGTTTTCGCAGGGATATTGCCCGGTGGGCAATAGCTCGCAAAACACGGATGATACGGAGAAAGCGTAAACCCACACGCGCTGGCCCCAAGCTTTCCGGTTTTTATTCATCCGTGTTTTCCGTGGTTGAGGTTTTCAGGATTTAAGCTTTTGCCAGCCCGGTGTCAGGCTCATGCAGATAATGCGCCGCGATCAATCCGTTCACTGTGCCGAACAGCAGCGCAGCAACGGCAAAGATGGGCACGAGATAAAGCAATCCGGTATGCGGGATGAGCCAGAAATATACCAGCAGCAATTGTCCGGCGATGTGAGCGAAGGCGGCGAAGATGCTGTGGCTGACGGGGCCGAACCAGCGTTGCGGCAGATGCCGGCTCACGGCCAGCACGAGCAGGCTGCACAGCGCGCCGCTGAGGCTCAGGAAAAATCCGGGTGCCAGAAAGTTACCGAACAGCAATCCGCCCGCCAGCACGCGCAACAGCGACACCCACGCCGCCATGCGCCAGCCGTAGCGAGCCAGCACGATGAGCGTGACGATGTTGGCCAGTCCCGGTTTCACGCCGGGCAGGGGCGAGGGGATGGCGGCTTCCAGCACCGACAGGCCGAGCGCGAGTGCCGCCATGCGCGCGATGTGATGATCTTCGACGGTAGTGTTGAGCGAAAGCGAGGATGGTTTCAACCCTTCCCCCTTCCCCCTTTCCCCTTCCCCCAAAGATTTAGTAGTTGAGGCTGTCATAGTTTTTCTTCTTGCCGCCCAGTTCTACGCTCACCTGATTAGGCAGGCAGATGGCGATCTCGCCCGCCTGTTTCAGCCAGCCCTGATGCACGCAGTATTGGCGCGGGCTGGGATCGGCGGCAATACGCGCCTGCATGTTGTGGATGGCGATGCGGCTGATGCCGAGCGGGCCGGAGACCTCGATGTTCTGGTCGCGCGATAGCGGCACCACGCTGAATATCTTGCCGCCACTGCGTATGATGGCCTTGTCCGCCGCACCGCCTTGCCACAACGTATGGGCGAGGAGTGCGGTGAGCAGCGCGCCCAACAGCAGGGTGAGCCAATCTCCGGGTTTGATGTGGGTGAGGAAAAGCATGCCGGGAAACTCAAAAATATTTGCCACAGAGTACACAGAGATCAACGGGAAGACAACGGAAACTCATCGTGCCTGTGCTTTCTCGGTGTGCTCCGTGAGCTCTGTGGCTTGAATTGTGGTTATCAGGCCGTTAATTCGCGATGCCGTAGCAATACCTGCTGTTGCGCCTCGAAATGCCGCGCGAGCTTTTCTGCCAGATAGACCGAACGGTGTTGCCCACCGGTGCAGCCGATGGCGACGGTGAGATAGCTGCGGTTGTCGGCGATGAACCTGGGCAGCCAGTCTGCGATGAAGCTGCGAATGTCGCTATACATCTTTTGCGCAACGGGGGTCTGTTCGAGAAAGTTGATTACTGCCGCGTCGCGTCCGGTGAGCGGGCGCAGCCCGGGATCGTAGTGCGGGTTGGGCAGGCAACGCACGTCAAACACGAAATCGGCGTCGAGCGGGATGCCGTTCTTGAAGCCGAATGACTGGAACAGCAACGTGAGGCGCGCACGATCCACGCGGATGAAATCCTTCACCCAGGCGCGCAACGCGTTGGCGCCGAGTTCGCTGGTGTCGATGTGATGGCCGATGTTGCCGATCTCGGCAAGCAGGTCGCGTTCGCGTTGCACACATTCCGGCAGAGTCAGCTTGTCGTCGCTCAATGGATGACGGCGGCGTGTTTCGGAAAAGCGTTTTACCAGCGTGTCGGTCTGCGCATCGAGGAACAGCAGGTGCACGTCCACGCCGCGCTGCCTGAGTTGCTCTATGTGTTGCGGCAGTTGCTGCACGCTGCCGCCGCTGCGCACGTCTATGCTTACTGCGACGTGCTCGTTGCCGGACTGGTGCAGCTTGTCCATGAGTGCGGGCAGCAGGTCGGCAGGCAGGTTGTCCACGCAGTAATAGCCGCTGTCCTCCAGCACATTGAGCGCTACGCTCTTGCCGGAACCGGATAGGCCGCTGATCAAAAATAATTGCATGGTTTACTGCTCGCGCAAGAGCTCTTCCTGGCGGCTGATGAATTCCTGCATGGTGTCTATGCCGCGCTGCTTCAATACGAAATTGCGCGCGGCGGCCTCCACCAGCACGGCGAGGTTGCGCCCGGCCACTACCGGGATATCCACCGTGCTGATTTTCACGCCGAGAATTTCCTTATGGCTGGCATTGATCGGCAGTCGCTCCAGTTGTGTTACGTCGCCGCCGGGCGGACGATGCAGGTGCACGATGAGTTTCAGGCCTTTTTTGCGGCGCACTGCGGTCTCGCCGAACATGGTGCGGATGTTGAGCACGCCCAGCCCGCGTACTTCGAGGAAGTTGCGCAACAATTCCGGGCAGCGTCCTTCAAGCGTGTCGGGCGAGACGCGGTACACGTCGGTGATGTCGTCTGCTACCAGGCCGTTGCCGCGCGAGATGAGCTCCAGTCCCAGCTCGCTCTTGCCCACGCCGCTGTCGCCGGTGATCAGTACGCCCACGCCCAGCACATCGAGGAATACGCCGTGCAGCGTGGTGGATTCGGCCAGCGCCTTGACGATGTAGTGGCGCATCAGCCACATCAGGCGCACGCTGGGTAGCGGAGAACGGAACAGCGGTGTGTGGGTGCGGTTGGCGTAAGCGATCAATTCCGGCGGAATATCGGTTGTGCCGGCGGCAACCAGGCACAGGCCGCCGCCACGTTCGAGTTGTACCAGCGCATCTTCGAATGCGGCGGGCGATAGCGAACGCAGATAGTCGAATTCAGTATCGCTTAACACCTGCACCCAATTCGGATGAATCAGGTTGAGGTGGCCGATCAATCCCATGTTCGATGCATCGACCAGTTCGCTGTCGATTATCTTGGTCGCCCCGTCCGCTCCGGCGACCCAGTTCAGGGCCAGCCGTTCCTGCTTGTCTTCGAAGAGTTGACGGATGTTGACCTGCGCCACGGTGATCAGGCCTTCCAGTTCGCAAACATTTGATGGATGGCGGCGGGATCGTCGCTGGCTTGCAGTTGTTCGCGGAAATTCCTGTCGCTGAACATCTGCGCCAATTCGCCCAGCAGTTGCAGGTGCTGATCGGTGGCGCGCTCCGGCACCAGCAGCACGAAAATCAGGTTGACCGGTTGCCCATCCGGCGCGTCGAACGGGATGGGAGCCTGCGTCTTGACGAAGGCGGCGACGGCTTCGCGCAGACCTTTGAGGCGTCCGTGCGGGATGGCTACCCCCTGGCCCAGGCCGGTGGAGCCGAGCTTCTCGCGTGCGAACAGGCTGTCGAACACCTGGCTGCGCGCGATCTGCCGGGTGTTCTCGAACAGGATGCCTACGCGTTCAAACACGCGCTTCTTGCTGGCGGAATCGGCATCCAGTATGACGTTTTCAACTGGCAGGATGGGGCTGATCAGGTTCATGGTCGCTATGGTGTCGCATAAAATAAGGGCGACCAATGGTCGCCCTGTCGTGCTTATTCTGCTGCGGGAACCTTGCCGGAATCATCGTGGCGGCGCGCCGCATTCTTTTCCTTGTGCTTGAGGATCTGGCGGTCGAGCTTCTCGACCAGGCTGTCGATGGCGGCATACAGATTTTCGTCGTCGCATTCCACAAAGATCGTTTTGCCGCTCAGGTGCACGTTGGCCTCGGCCTTCTGTTTCAGCTTGTCCACCGACAGGATAACATTCACATCGATCACGTTGTCGAAATGGCGTTTGACCTTGTCGAGCTTGCTCAGCACGTGTTCGCGGATGGCAGGAGTTATTTCGAGGTGACGTCCGGTGAGGTTGAGGTTCATGGCCTGCTCCTTATGGTTAGAGTGTTTTACGAAGGTTGACCGGGAGAATATGCAGCAATTCCCGGTATTTTGCCACGGTACGGCGGGCAACCAAAATGCCCTGCTGCGCCAGGATTTCTGACATGCGGCTGTCGGTGAGCGGATGTTTCGCATCTTCTTCGCTGACGAGCTGCTTGATGAGTGCGCGGATGGCGGTGGATGAGCAAGTTCCGCCCGTTTCGGTAGCGACGCCGCTGCCGAAGAAATATTTGAGCTCATAGATGCCGCGCGGCGTGAGCATGAATTTCTGTGTGGTCACGCGCGAAATGGTGGATTCGTGCAGTTCGAGTTCATCGGCGATCTCGCGCAGCACCAGCGGGCGCATGGCAACCTCGCCGTGCTCGAAGAAATGGCGCTGGCGCTCGACGATGGCCTGCGACACGCGCAGGATGGTGTCGAAGCGCTGCTGCATATTTTTGATGAACCAGCGTGCTTCCTGCAATTGTCCGGAGAGTTGCTGCGCGTTCTTCTCGCCGCGCTGTTGCAGGATGCGGGCATACATCTGATTGACGCGCAGGCGCGGCATGGCCTCGACATTGAGGCGCGCGCGCCAGCTTCCCCGGTGGCGTTCAATCACCACGTCCGGTACCACATAATCGGCGACGCGGTCTTCGAACTCGGCGCCGGGCTTGGGTTTGAGATTGACGATCAGGGACTGTGCTTCGCGTAGCGCCGCATCGTCGCAGCGCAAGGCTTTTTTGAGTTTGGCGAAGTCGCGCGCCGCCAGCAGGTTGAGGTGTTGCGTCACAATACCCAGCGCAAGATCGCGGCCCGGCACATCCTGCGGCATTACCTTGAGTTGCAGGGCCAGGCATTCGCCCAGGTCGCGCGCGCCCAGTCCGGGTTCGCTCAGGTTCTGCAACTGCACCAGCGCGGTTTCCAGGTCGTCCAGCGTGATGTCCAGTTCCGGTGGTAGCAGCTCGGCGATTTCTTCGAGCGGTTGCGCCAGATAGCCATTCTCGTCCAGCGCATCTATCAGCAGGCCGACAATTTTCTTGTCGCGCGCGTCGAGCGAGCTCATGTTGAGCTGCCATAACAGATGCTCGCGCAGGCTGGGGGAGTCTGCCGCCACTTCGGAGCGGGGTTCGTCCTCGTCGTCCGGAGAGGATGATGCGGCAAACGATGGCTCGTCCCAGTTGTCGTTTACTTCTTCGCGGGAGGCGGGGGATTCATCTGGTGAAGTACGTTCTTCGCTGCCGGCAGACGATGTACTGGCGATCTCGCCCGGCGCGTATAACGGCGTGGCGTCGTCATCGTCGCGTTCGAGCATGGGATTTTCTTCCAGCAGCCGGGCCACTTCCTGATTGACTTCCAGAGTCGAGAGTTGCAGCAGACGTATAGACTGCTGCAACTGGGGGGTAAGTGTCAGTTGCTGGGACTGCCTGAGTTGTAACGCCGGTTTCATTACGTGGTCTGCAAAAGGAGATGGCGCATGGTCTCGCTTATAATTTGAAATGCTCGCCGAGATAGACTTTTCTTACGCCCTCATTATAGATGATTTCGTCAGGTTTGCCTTCCGCCATTACCGCCCCGGCATTGATGATATAGGCGCGGTCGCATATTCCCAATGTTTCCCGCACGTTATGGTCGGTGATGAGTACGCCGATGTCGCGTTCCTTGAGGAAGCGGATGATCTTCTGGATGTCCAGCACGGCTATCGGGTCCACCCCGGCGAACGGCTCGTCCAGCAGGATGAAGCGCGGATCGGTGGCCAGCGCGCGCGCGATCTCGACGCGCCGCCGCTCGCCCCCGGACAGGCTGATGGCCGGATTGTCGCGGATGTGGGTGATGTGCAGATCGGCCAGCAGCGCTTCCAGGCGCGACTGGATATCGTCTTCACTATGGCCTTGCAGCTCAAGTACCGCCTGGATATTTTGCGACACGGTGAGGCGGCGGAAGATGGAAGCTTCCTGCGGCAGATAACCCAGACCCAGCCGTGCGCGGCGATGAATGGGCAGATGCGTGATGCTCTGTCCGTCTATGGAAATGTCGCCGCCATCCGTAGGCACCAGGCCGACGATCATATAGAAGCAGGTGGTTTTTCCCGCGCCATTGGGGCCGAGCAGTCCGACCACTTCACCACTTTTCAGCGACAGCGACGCGTCATGCACCACGGTGCGAGAACGGTAGCGCTTCTTGAGTGAAACGGCGCGCAACTCGCTCACTGGCCGCCCTCGGGCAGGGTATCCGCCGGTGTGATCGGCAATGGCTCCCCACTCTGTGGCTGCGTGCTGTTCTTGGGCTGGATGATGACGCGCACGCGCCCTCTGGACGCATCCGCAGCTTTGCTGGCAGACTCGTCACCCGGCGATCCGACCACCTGGAAGATTTCCGTCCTTGAGTTGTAGTTGATGCGGTCGCCGCGCACTTCATCCTGTCCGCGTTTCATGCGTGCCTGACCGAGCAGGAGCACGGTGTCGTTCCTGGTGTCGTATTCGATGCGCTCGCCGGAACCTTCCACGTAATCGTCGGTGTTCTCGCGCTTCTGGCGGAAACTCGCGGGTTGCCCGGTGGCCGTACCGTGCGTGTAACCTTCCTTATCCTGCACTACCACCATCCTGTCGCCACGGATCAGCATGGTGCCCTGGCTGAGCTGAACCTTGCCTTCGAATGTGCTGACCTGCTTGGTGTCGTCTATGCTGACCTGGTCGGCCTCCAGATGCACCGGCTTGTCGCGGTCTGCGCGCTCGGCCAGTGCCGGGCTGGCGGCCAGCGCCAGCAGGAGAGGGATGATGAATTTAACGTTTTGCAGTTTCATGTTGGCTGGTGACCTGTGCGAGCAATTTTATTGTGCGCGCCTTGCTGTCGAATCTCATTCCTGTTGCATGGATGGAATTATGTGCGTCCATCAGCGTAACGGTGCGATCGGTGTCGGCCAGGTCGCGTTCCGGAACTATATGCAGATAATCGGTGGTGAACGACATTGCGCTTTGTGTGGCGCTGGCTGCGCGTACCATTTTCACATCGCCGCGCAGGAATATCTCATCGCCCTTGCTGGATATCTCGCCTTCCCGGGCGGAAGTATAAACGGACGCCTTGTCCGGATAAAGGCTGCTTAACAGTGGCGCTTCGATATGGGTGCTGTCGTTGTCCGGATAATGCAGCATATTCTGTGCGGACATGATGAAGCGCGGCGTACCCTGTTCGTTCAAGGTGACGGCGGAAAATTTGCTGACGATGAAATCCGGGTCATGGCGTTTGCTGCCATCCGCCCTGGGTGCAAGAGGGCTTACTTGCTGGTTGAGCCAGTAGGTTCCCGCCAGCAGCAACAGTAGCGGCAGCAATGGCGTCCACTCGCGCAGCCGCTGCAAACGTCCGGTCAGCATGGGATCATGAAACTCGCGTAGCGAGTCTTTGCCTCTCTCGCCCGCAAGCGGGAGAGAGCTGGAGAGAGGGCGGACGGGCAGGGTGAATTCTTCATTATTAGTGGGCGGTCAGTTGCCATACATGCCTAGGTAGGGCGCCAATTGCGCATCCAGCATGCCTTGCGCCGACATGATGAGTTCGCACACTTCGCGCACCGCGCCATGGCCGCCATTGCGCTGCGTGACGTAATGGGCGCGGTCACGCACGGTCTGCGGCGCTTCCGGCACGGTGAGCGCCAGGCCAACGCGCAGCATGGCGGGCAGATCCACCACGTCGTCGCCCATGAAGGCGGCCTGTTCCGGCGCAAGCTGCAATTTATCGAGCAGGGTCTGCATGGTATTCAGCTTGTCATGCACCCCCTGATACAGATAGGTGATGCCGAGGTTCTGCGCGCGCAGTTCCACGCAACGCGATGTGCGCCCGGTGATGATGGCCAGTTCCACGCCGGAAGCTTTGAGCATCTTCAGTCCATGTCCGTCCAGCGAATTGAAGCGCTTGAATTCCTCGCCCGAGTCGGACAGGAACAGCCCGCCATCGGTCATGATGCCGTCCACGTCAAACGCGATCAGGCGTATGGAGTTTGCTGCTTCGACTGGCTCATGAGCGGGATGGAATGGCATCAGATCACTTTCGCATGCAGCAGGTCGTGCATGTTCAATGCGCCGACCAGTTTGTTATCCGCATCCACCACCAGCATCTGGCTGATGTTGTATTGCTCCATCAATTGCACCGCTTCCGCTGCCAGTGCATGGGCCGTGATGGTGCGCGGCTTGTGCGACATGACCGCGCTGACCGGCGTGGCATTGAAATCCAGATTCTTCGCCAGCGTGCGGCGCAAGTCGCCGTCGGTATAGATGCCCAGCACGTGCCGCGCATCGTCCACGATGGCGGTCATGCCCAAGCCCTTGCGCGAGATCTCCAGCACTGCATCGGAAAGCATGGCGCCCTGTGCCACGGCGGGAATGCGTTCGCCGCTGCGCATGATGTCGCTCACGTGGGTGAGCAGGCGCCGCCCCAGGCTGCCGCCGGGATGCGAGCGCGCGAAGTCTTCTTCGCCGAAACCTTTTGCATCCAGCAAGGCTACGGCCAGCGCATCGCCCAGTGCCAGCGCGGCCGTGGTGCTGGCTGTCGGCGCCAGACCCATCGGGCAGGCCTCCTTTTCCACGGCCGCGTTCAGATGCGCATCGGCCGCCAATGCCAGACTGGATTGTGCATTGCCGGTCAGGCTGATGAGCTTTGCGCCCTGGCGCTTGATGACGGGCACGATGGTGAGCAATTCTTCACTCTCGCCGGAATACGACAGCGCGATGAACACGTCCTCGGCCGTGATCATGCCGAGGTCGCCGTGGCTGGCTTCGGCGGGATGCACGAAATACGCCGGTGTGCCGGTGCTGGAAAGTGTGGCTGCGATCTTGCGCGCGATGTGCCCGGATTTGCCCATGCCGCTCACGATCACGCGTCCCTCGCAGGACAGGATGATGTCGAGCGCGCGCAGGAAACGCCCATCTATGCGTTGGGTGAGTGCCTGCACGGCGGCGGCTTCGATGCTGAGCACCTCGCGCGCCAGGTCGAGTGCGCGCGGGGCGGCGGAAATGGCTTTATTCATGGCGCGGGATTATAGCAGTGCGGCGGGCTGTGGGTGCGCTTGCAATAGCACCACTACATGGCTTCGTTCAAGTTGCGATATTTCGGAGCGTCCGGTGGAATGCCGGGTTGGGCATCAGTCTATCCGAAGCCCATTGAATAAACTCGATAACCATTGCTCTCGCTCACGCAGAAGTGTCCGGTACTCTAAGTTATTCCATTCGATCAGATCACGAACACAAGACACGACCGTCAGTACATCAGAGATACCAAAGTGATCCCGCACCGCTGTTATCCCTGCGGGGGTAGCAGCACCCCATACCAGCACTGTGCCTTTGACTTCAATCGTTTCACCAGCTTTAACGTGCACCGACTGTGAATCGCGCGATAACTGGAGGAACAACTCAAAGGCTCTCTTTGAAAGGTGATGCTCCAACTGCTTTGGATTTGTTAAGCACCAGTATCTGTAATTTTGATACTGAATCTCACACTTCATTTCCGAGACAAAAAGTTCACCATTTTTTTCAAACAAGAAATCCAGCGTGTAGCTCCGGCTTCCTTCGTATAGTGTCGGCCTACGTTCGTGGATGTTGTAGGGGCTTCTCTTATCCCGAGCCCAGATTCGGATGATCTCTTCATTGAAAATGCCGAAAACTCGGGACAGGAAGCTCCCCTTTTCGGGAGAGCCATCTTGAAAGAGGGCTGCGAGATCAATCATATGCTCTATATGATGCCCAACGAGGCTGTAGAAAAAGTCTAATGATTCGCGCATCGTGCCGTGAACCAAAATAAATATCAAGGACGAAGTTGTGGGCGATGTTTTAGTGGAAAAAAGGCCTATGCATTTTCCGCATAAATTTTGCAAGTCGTAAAACTTGAGGCATCATCCGGCTTACGATGTGATCACTGAATAGCGCATGCCCAGCTCTCTACAACTTGTCCTGATTCTGCTAACCGTCGCCGTGGGCGTGGTGGTGGTGTGCCGTTTGCTGCGTCTTCCTGCGATGCTGGGTTATCTCATCGTCGGCATTACGATAGGCCCGCATGCGCTGGGCTGGATACCCGATGAGCCGGAGACTCGCCAACTGGCCGAATTCGGCGTGGTGTTCCTGATGTTCAGCATCGGGCTGGAATTCAGTCTGGCGCGGTTGCGCGCCATGCAGCGTCTGGTGTTCGGGCTGGGCACCGCGCAGGTGGTGGCGACCATAGTGCTGGTGATGCTGGCCTCGATTTTTTTTGGCTTGGATTGGCGTGCCGGGCTGGCGCTGGGCGGCGTGCTGGCGATGTCTTCCACCGCCATCGTGAGCAAGATGCTGGTGGAGCGCGCGGAACTGAATACGCCGCACGGTCAGAAGATCATGGGCGTGCTGCTGTTCCAGGATCTGGCGGTGGTGCCGCTCATTATCATTATCCCGGCGCTGGATAGCAGCGGAGAAGCCATCTACGGCACGCTGGCACTGGCGCTGCTCAAGGCCGGAGTAATTCTGGCGGCCTTGCTGGTATTTGGCCAGCGGCTGTTGCGTCCGTGGTTTCATCTGGTGGCGACGCAGAAATCTTCCGAGCTGTTCATGCTCAACGTTTTGCTGTTCACGCTGGGGTTGGCCTGGCTCACCGAGCTGGCAGGGTTGTCGCTGGCGCTGGGCGCATTCGTGGCAGGCATGCTGATCTCGGAAACCGAATACCGCTATCAGGTGGAAGAAGACATCAAGCCGTTCCGCGATGTGCTGCTCGGCCTGTTCTTCGTCACCATCGGCATGTTGCTCGATGTGAGCAGTGTGGTTGATGGATTCGGCTGGGTGTTGCTGGTCTTGCTGATCCTGCTGCCGTTCAAGGCGGCGGTGGTAGCGATCCTGGCGCGCTGGTTCGCCGGTGACTGGGGTGCGGCGATCCGTAGCGGGCTGGGGCTGGGGCAGGCTGGCGAGTTTGGCTTCGTGTTGCTGACACTGGCGGGCGACGTGAGTCTGCTGCCGCCCGAGGTGATGCAGAACGTGCTGGCTGCCATGCTGATTTCCATGCTGATCGCGCCCTTTGTGATCCAGCATGCCGAGGCCATTGTGCGCCGCATTTCTCCTTCAGCCTGGATGGATCAAGCCATGCTGGTGCACCAGATCGCGGTGCGCAGCATGTCCGCCGATGCGCATATCATCATTTGCGGCTACGGGCGTAGCGGGCAGGCTCTGGCGCGCTTCATGGCGCAGGAGGGCATCCGCTTCATTGCGCTCGATCTCGATCCGCATCAGGTGCGCGAGGCTGTCGCGGCAGGGGAAAGCGTGGTGTATGGCGACGCGGCCAAGCGTGAAGTGTTGCTTGCTGCCGGGCTGATGCGTGCCAGGACGCTGGTGATTACCTATGACGACAAACATTCCGCGCTCAAGATTCTGCATCACGTTGCTGCGCTACGCCCCGATCTGCCGGTGGTGGTGCGCACTGCGGACGACACGCATATCGAGGCGCTCAAGCAGGCCGGGGCGGCCGAAGTGGTGGCAGAAGTGCTGGAGGGGAGCGTGATGCTGGCTTCGCAGGCGCTGCTGATGTCGGGCGTACCGATCAATCGCGTCATCCGCCGCATCCAGGAGAATCGCGCGCGGCGTTACAGCATGTTCAGCGGTTTTTTCAACCCATCAGTCAATACGGTTGGCGATGCCACGGAGAGTTTGCAGCCGCGCTTCCAGAGCGTGCTGCTGGGTGACGGCGATGCCGCCGTGGGCAAAATGCTGGATGAAATAAATCTGGGCGAACTCGAAGTGGAAGTGAATGCAGTGCGTCGCCACAATGTGCGAGGTCAGCAGCCTGCGGGCGACATGGTGTTGCAGGCCGGCGATGTGCTGGTTCTGCTCGGACAGGCGATACCGCTGATGGCGGCGGAGAAGCGTTTGCGCGAGGGATGATGACAGCATGGCATCATCCCTCGCGGCGCTTGGTTATACACCCATGCATACGGTATAGCTGGTCGCATCATCCACCGAGGCTGTCGCGGTGGCGACTGCGGCCATGGCATAGCCGGTGGTCGGCGTGGCCAGCATGGCGCCGCCTGCGGTATTGCCGTCATCCATCTGCATGTCCAGTTGCTTGGCGTATTTGCCGGGGATGCCGCTGGAGCAGATCACGTAGGAACCTTTGATCGGCTGGGTCTTGGCGGCGTCGGCAAAGACTGGCACATTGGCTGCGACGGCGCTGCCGCTCTGGATGCCCAGGGTGCCACCCATGGCGTTGAGAGGCAGGTAACCGGCTGCTGCTGTATCGGTCGATCCCGCCGTCAGTTCGGCCAGGCGTATGTGTTGCCAGAACAAGTAGGACTCATCGGTGGCGGTGGTGCTGTTCCAGTTGCCTTCGATCAGTCCGTTGCCTTGCGCCTGCCCACTGCTGGTGGCCCTGGTTCCGCCGGCCAGATGAGTGGCAGCGCTTGCGTCATCGCCGGGCAGGGTCTTGAATTTATCCTGATAGCCGTAGATGAATACCGGAACGTTCTTGAAGTCGGTGGCGATATTTTTTACTTTTGCGCTGCTGATTAGTTCCTGCCCCTTCAGCACGCCGCCTAGCAGCAAGCCTATCACTACCAGCACGATGGCGATTTCGATCAGGGTAAAACCGGAATTATGGCGTTTGTTCATGATGTCTTCTCCCGAGGTTGGTAGGCGCATTTTTGCAAGATGGGAAATTGCTGCCTAGCTGTCGGAACGGATAGCGATGGAGAAATATCAGCGAGCGACTGTGCCATTTTTGCGCAGGAAAAAATGTAACAGGTAGAATTGCGCGCCATGACTTCTACTCCCGATTCCCTTAAGGCCGGTTCTCCTCAGGCACGCCGTGCAGCACGTATCGAGCAACTGTTCCCGATCGAATATCCTGCCGATCTGCCTGTAGTGGTGCGGCGCGAGGATCTGGCGCAGGCCATACGCGAACACCAGGTCGTCATCGTGTGCGGCGAGACCGGCTCGGGCAAGACCACGCAGTTGCCCAAGATATGTCTGGGCATAGGGCGCGGCGTGCAGGGCCTGATCGGACACACCCAGCCGCGCCGCGTGGCCGCGCGCTCGGTGGCCGCGCGTATCGCGCACGAGTTGAAGTCCGAACTCGGCGGCGCGGTCGGCTACAAGATACGCTTTAACGACAAGGTATCGGAGCACACCTGCATCAAGCTGATGACTGACGGCATTTTGCTGGCCGAGATACAGGGCGATCCGCTGCTGAAGAGATACGACACCATCATTATGGACGAGGCGCACGAGCGCTCGCTCAACATCGATTTCCTGCTGGGTTATTTCAAACAACTGTTGCCGCGCCGGCCCGATCTCAAACTCATCATCACCTCGGCGACGCTGGATGCGGAACGTTTCGCGCGGCATTTCTCTCTCCCCTCGCCAGCAGGCGGGAGAGGGGGAGAGGGGGCGGGCGCACCGATCATCCAGGTTTCCGGTCGCAGCTACCCGGTGGAAGTGCGCTACCGCCCGCCGCAACAGACCGAAGAGGGCGAGCAGCAGGAAGTACCGCAAGCAATCTGTGCGGCGCTCGATGAAATCTCCATCGGCGGATTGCGCGGCGACGTGCTGGTGTTCCTGCCCGGCGAACGCGAGATACGCGACACGGCGGAAGCTCTGCGCAAACATCATCCGCGCGGGGTGGAAATTTTGCCGCTGTTCTCGCGTTTATCTGCCGCCGAACAGGATCGCGTGTTCAAGCTCGCTTCCGGCATGCGTCGCGTGGTGCTGGCGACCAACGTGGCGGAGACCTCGCTTACCGTGCCCAACATCGGTTATGTGATTGATGCGGGTCTTGCGCGCATCAACCGCTACAGCATTCGCCAGAAGGTGGAGCAGTTGCGCATTGAAAAAATTTCGCAGGCGGCGGCCAACCAGCGCGCCGGACGCTGCGGGCGCGTGATGAGCGGCGTGTGTGTGCGGCTGTATGACGAGGATGATTTCAAGGCGCGCGCCGCATACACCGACGCAGAGATATTCCGCGTATCGCTGGCAACCGTAATTCTGCGCATGAGCGCGCTCAATCTCGGCGAAGTGGATCAGTTCCCGTTCATCGAGCCGCCCGGATCGCGTTCGATCACCGACGGCTATCAGTTGTTGCAGGAACTGGGCGCGATGGACGAGCAGCGCACGCTCACCGCCATAGGCTGCGAACTTGCACGCTTGCCGCTGGACCCGAAAATCGCGCGCCTGCTGCTGGCCGGGCGGCAATACCAGTGTCTGTCGGAAATCCTCATCATCGCCAGTGCACTGTCGTTGCAAGATCCGCGCGACCGCCCGTCCGATCGACGCGAAGCGGCGGATGCCGCGCATCAGCGTTTCAACGACGAGCGCTCGGATTTCCTGGCTTATCTCAAGATGTGGGCGTGGTTCCAGCAGGCGGTGCAGCACAAAAAATCCAATCGCCAACTGGCAGACCAGTGCCGAGCAGGGTTTCTTTCTCCGCTGCGTTTGCGCGAGTGGCATGAGCTGCATCAGCAACTGCATGCACTGATGACGGAGATGGGAATCAGGCTCAACGAGCAGCCCGCGAGCTACGAGCAGATACACAAGGCCCTGCTCACCGGCCTGCTCGGCAACATCGGCATGAAGAGCGTGGAGGACATGCATTACCTCGGTGCGCGCGGCATCAAGTTTTTCATCGCGCCGAATTCGGTGCTGGCGAAGAAAGGCGCAAAGTGGGTGATGGCGGCGGAGCTGATCGAGACCACCAAACTCTATGCACGCTGCATCGCACGCATCGAGCCGCAGTGGCTGGAGGAAGTCGGCGCGCATCTCATCAAGCGCCATTACTACGATCCGCACTGGGAGAAAAAGGCGGCGCAGGTGGCGGCATGGGAGCGCAGCACGCTGTATGGCCTGATCATCAATCCGAAGAAGCGCGTGCATTACGGCCCGATGAATCCCGCTGAGTCGCGCGAGGTGTTCATCCGTCAGGCGCTGGTGACCGGCGAATTCAACACGCAAGCGCCATTCTTCGCGCATAATCAGAAACTCATCCACGACATCGAAGCGCTGGAGCACAAGGCGCGCCGTCCCGATGTGCTGGTGGACGATGAGCTGATCTACGCTTTCTACGATGCGCGCATCCCGCAAGGTATCCACAACGGCGCGGCGTTCGAGCACTGGCGCAAGGAAGCCGAGCGCGAGCAGCCGAAGCTGCTGTTCCTCAAGCGCGACGACCTGATGCGCCATGAAGCAGAGGGCATCACCACCGACCAGTTCCCGCCGCAACTGGTGATGAACAACGTGAGCTACGCACTGGGTTATCACTTCGCGCCGGGCAAAGCCGACGATGGCGTGACGCTGACAGTGCCGCAGGCGCTCATCAATCAGGTGTCCGCGCCGCGCTGCGAATATCTGGTGGCGGGCCTGCTGGCGGAGAAGGTGGCGCAACTGCTGAAAACCCTGCCGCAAAAACTGCGCCGCCATCTGGTGCCGCTGCCGGAATTCGCCGCCGCGTTCTGCCGCGACGTGCAGCCTTCGGATACGCCGCTGTTGCAGGCGCTGGCGCGTTATATCCGCGAACAAAAACAATTCGACACACCGCTGGATGCGTTCCGCCTGGAGCAATTGCCGCAGCATCTGCTGATGAATTTTTATGTGGTGGACGAACATGGCAGGCAGTTGGGCGTGTCGCGCAATTTCGCCGCTTTGCGCAGCGAGCTTGCGCCCAGGCGCCACTCGTCCGCCGAGAAGGTCGGGGGAAAAACCAGCTCCCCGCATCCGCAAGCGGCTGCGGAAATGGCGCTGCGTAGCGGCGGGACACCCACTGGCGTACCCCTTGCGGGTGGAGCGGGGCCGGGGGAACGGGGCGATGCAAGGCGCCACACCGCATGGGACTTCGGCGATTTCGCCGAGACCATGCAAGTGCAACGCGCAGGCCAGCAGGTGACGGTGTTCAACGCATTGCACGACGAGAACGACGCCGTCACGCTGCAAGCCTTCGACACGCGCGAAGAAGCGCAAGACGAGCATCGCAAAGGCTTGTCGCGCCTGTTCATGCTGGCGCTGAAAGAACAGGTGAAATTCCTCGAAAAAAACTTGCCCGGTTTGCAGGCGATGGCGATGCAATTCCTGCCGTTCGGCAGTTCACAGGATTTGCAGCGCCAGATACTGTCCGTGACCTTCGAGCGTTGCTGCCTGATGGAGCCGTGGCCGGGCAATGAAAAGGAGTTCGCCGCGCGCAGCAAGGATGCAAAAAGTAGATTGACGCTGGTGGCGCAGGAGATCGCGCGCCTGGTTAGTGCTGTGCTGACCGAATACCACGCGCTGCAAAAATCCCTGCCCGGCTTCAAGGCACACGGTCAGGTGCAACAGGATGTCAGGCAGCAACTGGAGTGGCTGTTGGGCAAGGAGTGGATCGCACGCACCCCTTATGAGCGCTTGCAACACTTGCCGCGCTATCTCAAGGCGATCAACGTGCGCCTGGAAAAGTTGCGCGCCAACCCCGCGCGCGATGCGCAGCAGCTAGCGCAACTGTCGCCCTTGCAGCAACAGTGGCAACGTAAATTATCCGCACAGCAAGGCGAGCGCGATGCCCGGCTGGAAGACTTCGGCTGGATGTTGCAGGAGTTGCGCGTGTCGCTGTTCGCGCAGGAATTGAAAACGCCGGTGATCGTATCGGTGAAGCGCTTGCAGAAGATCTGGGAAGGGGTGAAATAGCAGCCCTTTTTGCTGTCGTGAGCGTTACTGACTCAATAACCAATATTGCCTTATATCCCGCCCCAGGAGTCCTGCAAGCCGAAGGGCGGGGGCATGCAGTCAGTTCAATAGCCACAACGACAAGCCAAACGATAGCAACACGCCAGCCAGAATAATATTGCGGCGGCTATTAAAATCCTGCTGGCTTTCTGCGATGCTTGCGACGCCCTTGCTTTTCAGGAATTTGTCAAACCGGTCACGTATGTCCGTCAATTGTTCGCTTAGAACGCGATCGATGCCCATGACCTTTGCATCCGATTCGGCGGCATTGCCCGTATGCTTGTCGATCTGCGCCAGATAGTTGTTGCTCATGACCTGATGCTCTACCGTGATCGGGGTCAGCTTCTCGATAAATACATCATACGCATGGTTGACCATCGCAAGATTTTTCAGGCTATCCATGGCGCCCGCATAGTTCTTTTCAAATACGCCAATCTGTTCGACAAACTCGCCACGATACTGCTTCAGTTTGGCCGGATCGCTGCCGCGCACCCAGACGTCCTTTGCCAATTTGGATTCCTTCAATACAGCGATATTCATGCTGTCCAGTTTCACCATTACGTCAAATGCGGCATTGAAATCTTCCATGTTCTTTCTTACGGTCTCTTTCTCGCTGCTCATGATCGACATGCAAAAAAGCGCCATGGCGATCAGCATGATGAACAATAGCGATTCTGCGCGATTTGCTTTTGCCTTCTCAGATAATTTCTTCATGGAAAATCCTTGGGTAACGACGTTTGCGCAGGCTGAAAATAATAACGCCGTATCAACCGGCGTTATGTATCGGCCTGTGGGATGCCGATTTTGTCAGCAATCGAATGCTGATGGGAGTCGCAATTTAGAGAGAATCAACCCTTGCAGTCTCGATAAGTATCCCCCTTCCCCCAAACTGTGGTTCAAACAACCACGCTTTATTTATACCCCCAATCCTGGCCGAATTCAACCTGGTGAATTTACGGAACTGCCGGGATGGATTCCGAATGTTTGTCAAATATGGCGTTGTTCTGCGCAGTATAATAAACAGGGTAGCCAGCCATAGGGTTAAGGTTTTGAGTGCAATTCATGCTTCACAGTTGATCTTCTTTGCTGCGCATGTGCCATTCAGCCGCATGGAGCAGGGACATTTGCTATGGATGCTGGAGCGCATGAGTCTGGCTTATTACGCAGCGGGTGAAGTCATCGTCTCGCCAGAGCAAGGCAGCGCGGATCGATTCCTGGTCATCAAGCAGGGAACCGTGCATGGCGAGCAGAGTGTGGCGCAAGCTACCGAGGATGCCTGGCTGGAGCTGGCGGAAGGCGAGTGTTTCCCGCTCGGCGCGTTGCTGGCAAAGCGCCCCGTCGCCAGTGTCTATCGTGCCGGCAGCGACACGTTCTGTTATGAACTGGCAGCGGATGATTTCAATATCCTGCTCGAATTGAGCACGCCTTTTCGCGATTTCTGTACGCGCCGCATCGCCAACCTGCTCGAACATTCCAAACAACTTATCCAGGTGCAGTACGCACAGTCGAGTACCGAGCAACAATCGTTGAGCAGTCCGCTGTCAGCGCTCATCCGGCGCGCACCTGTCACTTGCGCGCCGGATACCAGCGTGCGCGAAGCGCTTGAACTCATGCACTCTTCCCGAGTTGGTTCCATTGTCGCGGTGGATCGGCAGCAGCGGCCGCTCGGCATACTCACGCTGCCCGATGTGCTGGAGCGCATTGCACTGCCGCAGATCGATCTTGGCCAGCCGGTGCTGGGCATCATGACCACGCAGTTGACCACGCTGCCGCCGCAGGCGTTGGCGCATGAGGCGGCGCTGGTCATGGCCAGACATGGTTTTCGCCATGTACTGGTGGTCGAAGACGGACGGCTGGCCGGACTGGTGTCGGAGAAAGATCTGTTCGCCCTGCAGCGCGTGGGGTTGCGCCAGATCGGTTCGAACATACGCCATGCGGACAGCATGGCCGTATTGCAACACGCCGCCGCCGACATCCGCCGCATGGCGCACAGCATGATGGCGCAGGGTGTGGCGCCGGAGCAGTTGACGCAGTTCATTTCCACTTTCAATGACCTGCTTACCGTGCGCGTGATCGAGCTTGAATGCGCGGCAAGCGATCTGCGCGATACGCCCTTGCTGACAGGCGTGTGCTGGCTGGCGCTGGGGTCGGAAGGGCGCTACGAGCAGACCCTGAACACCGACCAGGACAATGCGCTGATTTTCGCCGTGCCACAGGGGATGTCGGCTGACCAGGTGCGATCGCAATTGCTGCCATTGGTGGCGCGCATCAATGCCTCGCTTGCTTCGTGCGGATTCCCTTTATGCGAGGGCAACGTGATGGCTTCCAATCCGCGATGGTGTTTGTCGCTGGAGGAGTGGAAACAGATATTTTCCGGATGGATCATGCACGGCACGCCTGAGGCGTTGTTGCATGCAACGATTTTCTTCGACTTCCGCGCGCTTCATGGCGCGCAACATCTGGCCGAAGATTTGCGCGCATGGTTGTCGCGGGTCGCCAGCGACAACACGCGCTTCCTGCACCAGATGGCGGAGAATGCCTTACGCAATCGGCCGCCGCTGGGCGTGGTGCGCGATTTCGTGTTGGATCATGAACACACGCTTGATCTCAAGGTGAGCGGCATCACCCCGTTCGTGGATGCGGCGCGCATTTTCAGTCTGGCCGCCGGTGTCACGCATACCAGCACCATCCAGCGGCTGCGTTCGAGCGCAGCCAGATTGAACATCCATGCTGCCGAGATCGATGCCTGGATAGATGCGCTGTTATTCATTCAGGTGTTGCGCCTGCGGCATCATGATGAAATCAGCGGGAATGCGGAGCTGGATAATCTGGTTGATCCGGAACGTTTGAATGAACTGGATAGGCGCATCCTCAAGGAGGCGTTCCGCCAGGCGCGCAAATTACAGGCGCGCCTGGCTTTGGAGTATCACTTGTGAGCGCGAACAAGCATGGCGGATTAACCATCGGGATTGGCCATGCTCGTTAGGCTGCTGGACAGTGTGGCGCGGTTTGTGGGTAAGCGCGTGGTGCTTTCTGTTGAGCAGCAACAGCGGCTGGCCGCCTGGCGCGCATTGCCAGCTTCCCGTTTTTCGCAGCCATGGGCCAACTCGCGCTGCGTGGTGATGGATGTGGAAACCAGTGGGCTGGATTTGCGGAACGACAGGTTGATCTCCATAGGCGCGGTGGCTGTGGTGCATGGCCGCATCGCATTGGGCGACAGCTATTCCGTCGTGTTGCAGCAGGATGTCGCAAGTACGCGGGAAAACATTCTGTTGCATGGCATAAGTGGCAGCGCGCAACGCGACGGGATGCCTGCGGCAGATGCATTGCTGGGTTTCCTGGAATATCTGGGCAAAGATACGCTGGTGGCTTTTCATGTCACGTTCGACGAGACCATGCTGCGGCGCGCGATGCGCGATTATCTCGGATTGAGCTTCAAATATCCCTGGCTGGATCTGGCTTATCTGATGCCCGCGCTCAACCCGGCTCTGGCAGGCAAACATCGCACACTTGACGATTGGGTGACCGCATTCGGCATATCTATCGATGCGCGGCATGACGCGCTCGCCGATGCGCTGGCGACCGCGCAGTTGTGGCAGGTGGCGACCACTCAAGCAGCCCGGAATAAAATCTTCACATTCGAAGAGTTGTGCGACCTGGAACAGGCGCAGCGCTGGGTATATGAGATAAGTTAACTCCCTGTTACGAGCAGGCCCAAACTCGCCAGGTGCATTGCATTACAAATACGTCAGGCGTAATCTCGCTCCCAATGTGCTCTGTTTACCTGGAGCGTGGTTCGATTATCATGTACTCATTCATTAGGAGGTGACCGTGTCAAATACGAACATCAACTGGGCGGCGATTGATGCCAATCCAAAATTCCAGACCTTGCACCGCAAGAAGACCGTGTTCCTGTGGAGTCTGATGATTTTCTCCATCATCTATTACTTCATGCTGCCGATAGGCGCGGCGTATTACCAGGAGCTGTTCAAAACCAAGGTGTGGGGCGTGATCAATATTGGCATACTGTTCGCCCTGTCCGAGTTCGTGGTGGCTTGGGTGCTCGCCTTCGTCTACTCGAAAAAGGCCAATGCGGAATTCGATGCCATGGCGCAGGAGATCATCAACGAATCCGTCAACAAGGGAGCCTGAACATGAATTTGATACTGAGCAGATGGATGCTGTCGATAGCCGGCCTGGCCGTCAGTGGGGCTGCGCTGGCGGATAACGGCGCGGTTGCCGACGAATTCAAGTGGATGACTTTCACGGTGTTTGGCGTGATCATCGCGATCACGATGGCGATTACTTACTGGGCCGCACGCACCACGCATACGACATCTGAATTCTACGCAGCAGGGCGTTCGGTCAGCGGGATTCAGAATGGCTGGGCGATCGCGGGCGATTATCTTTCCGCCGCGTCTTTCCTGGGTATCGCCGGCCTGATCTCACTGTATGGGTATGACGGTTTCATGTACTCGGTGGGCTGGCTGGTGGCTTACATCACCGTGTTGCTGGTGATCGCCGAGCCCTGCCGCAACATCGGCAAATACACCATGGGCGACATCCTGGCCTTCCGCAACGACCCGAAGAAGACCAAGGTCGTGGCTGCGCTTTCCACCATCACCGTTTCAACTTTCTATCTGACTGCGCAGATGGTCGGCGGCGGCGTGCTGATCAAGACGCTGATCGGTATCGATTATGAAACCTCGATCATAGGCGTCGGCATCCTGATGCTGGCTTATGTGGTGTTCGGCGGCATGAAGGCGACTACCTGGGTGCAGATTACCAAGGCGGTGCTGCTGGTGCTGGCTTCGATATTGCTGGTGTTCCTGGTATGGGCGCCTTATGGTTTCAGCCTGCCTGCATATCTGCAAGCCGTAGTCGGCGACGAGAAAGTGATCGCCCAGGTTGCCAAACTGCTCGGCGATTCCGCCGCCAACATGAGCAAGGAGGAATTGGGGCAGCGCTTTCTTGAGCCCGGCCTGTTCCTGAAGAATCCGATCGACCAGATTTCGCTGGGCATGGCGCTGGTGCTGGGCACGGCAGGCATGCCGCACATCCTGATGCGCTTCTTTACCGTGCCGACCGCACAGGCCGCGCGCACCTCGGTGATCTGGGCCATGGGCATCATCGGCGGCTTCTACGTGCTGACCCTGTTCCTCGGCACGGGGGCGGCGATGCTGGTCGGTTCGGCCAAGATCGCAGCGGTCGATGCCGGTGGCAATATGGCCGGTCCTTTGCTGGCGCAATATCTGGGCGGCGGCGAGAACTCCCTGATGGGCAACTTCTTCCTTGCCTTCGTGGCGGCGGTGGCCTTTGCTACCATCGTGGCCGTGGTTGCCGGCCTGGTGCTGGCGGCGGCCTCTGCGATGGCGCATGACATCTACGTCGGCGTGATCCGTGGCGACAAGGCGACGCCCAGAGAGCAGGTGGTCGCAGCGCGTGTCGCATCGGGCATCGTCGGTGTGATCGCGATTACGGTCGGCATCCTGGCCAAGGGACAGAACGTCGCGCATCTTGTCGCACTTGCCTTTGCGGTTGCTGCCTCCTCTAATTTGCCCGCCGTGTTCCTGACCCTGTATTGGAAGAAGTGCAACACTTACGGCATCATCGCGGGCATGCTGGTCGGTTCATTGACGGCAATCGGCTTGGTGATGGTTTCGCCCAACATGACTTATCCGAAAGCGGTTATCGCCTCCGCGAAGAAGGTGCTCGACGGTGAACCCGCGCAACCGGCAAAGGATGCGCAGCCTGCGGTCAAGGCCAGTTTCACGTGTGAGCTCTTTGCGCTGGACGGTTGCGTCAAGACCGAGGCGGCCAAACCCGCCACGCCCGAAAAGCCGGCCAAACCCGGTGCGGCGGAAAAGCTGGCCAAGCTGAACGAGAAGCTGGCTGCGCTGAGTGCTCCTCCCGCTGCTCCGGTAACCGATGCCGTCGCTTTGCAAAAGACGCAGGATGATATGGCGAAGGTGAAAAAAGATATTGCGGCGACCGAGAAGGCCAAGGCCAAAGCCGAGGGTGATCTGAAAAAATTTGAAGGCGAGACCGCCAGCATCATGGGCCTGGAGAAGCCGTTCTTCCTGCTCAAAAACCCCGGCCTGATCTCCATTCCGCTGGGTTTCCTGATGGTGATCCTGTTCTCGCTGTTCACTCGCGACAAACGTTCGGAAGAGATGTGGGATGAACTCTACGTGCGCCAGAATACCGGCATCAATGCGGAAGCGGCAGCGGCACACTGATTCCGTTTAGCCGCGATTCAATGCGGTCACCGGGAGGCCGGGTTTCGGGGAGGCGCTCAGGTCCCCGAAATTTATCGCCTCCCGTTTCGTGCAGTGCCCGGATGCCACTGCACGTCAAGGTTCGCAACTTCCGCAAAACATTCTTGCGCCTCTGCTAAACTGCGCGCACGCTGTCGTGCCTGTCACTTGTCTGGCTCGCCGTAACGCCGTTCCACTTGTGGATCGGGTCTGACGGCCCGCGTGTAGCTGGCCTGTGCCAGGGCGATGGAATGTACCGTATCAACGCGCTGCCAGTGTGCAGATCAGCAGATCATGTGAAAGGTACGAAGCCCAACTCGCACATGCGGGTCGCCGGAGCTTTATCCGTCCGAGTGTCAAGAGGCGGAGCGTTTTCATTTCTGCTTTTCCGCAGCGATTCCTGGCCGCGCCCATTATTGATATTTAAAAAAGGGCAGCCATGACATATCTAGCAACACTCGACACCATCATCAACGACACCATAACCCCCGCAGCCATTGCTATCGACCGTGATGCCTTGTTCCCGCGCCTGGCCATACGCGCACTGGGCCAGGCGGGACTGCTCGGCCTGACCAGCGCCACCGAGATGGGCGGCATGGGGCTGGGATTGGCGGAGGCGGTGCAAGTGATCGAGCGCATTGCCATGGTTTGCCCGTCTACGGCCATGGTGGTGACCATGCATTATTGCGGGACTGCCGTGATCGAAAAATTCGGCGATGAAGCGACTCGCCGCGACATCGCCGCAGGCCGCCATCTCACCACGCTGGCCTGGTCCGAGGCCGGTTCGCGCAGCCATTTCTGGGTGCCGCTCGGCACCGCCGTGTGCGATGGCGACGGCTATCTGCTTGACGGTGCAAAGACCATGGTGACCTCTGCGCTCGAAGCCGACTCCTATGTCTGGTCGTCGCGTCCGGCGCAGGCCCAGGGGGCGAGTACGTTGTGGCTGGTTGACAGTAAGGCCGCCGGACTTACCCAGCTCAAGCCTTTCGACGGCATGGGCTTGCGCGGCAACTGTTCCGCACCGCTGGTGTGCCAGTCCATGCGCCTGCCCGCAACTACCATGCTGGGCGTAGACGGTGGCGGCTTTGACATCATGATCGGCGTGGTGCTGCCGTTGTTTTCCACGCTGGTCGCTAGCGGTTCCATAGGCATGATGGAAACTGCGATCAGCCGTTCCATCGCCCATGTGAGCGGCAACAAGTTCGAACACCTGGATACTACGCTGGCCGACTTGCCGACCGTGCGCGCTTACCTGGCACGTGCGCGCATCCGCGCCGACATGGCGCGCACCCTGCGTGACGACACGGTAACCGCGCTGGCTGCCAATCGCGCCGATGCCATGTTGCGCGTGATGCAAGTCAAGGCGGCGGCGGCCGAGGCGGCGCTGGAAATCACTGACATCGCCATGCGCGTGTGCGGCGGCGCCGCGTTCCGCAAGGATGTCGGCGTCGAGCGCTGCTTCCGCGATGCGCGCGCCGCATCCGTGATGGCACCGACTTCCGATGTGCTGTATGACTTCATCGGCAAGGCCGTATGCGGCATGCCGGTGTTCGGTTGAGGCGGTTACGATGACACGTCCTCTGATAATGGGCGCAGTCGCCTACGCGCCGAAAGTGGTGACCATCTGGGAAGGCTTCAAGGAATATTTCCGCCGCCATGATTTCGAGTTCGACTTCATTCTCTATTCCAATTACGAGCGCCAGGTCGAAGCGCAGTTCGACGGCACTCTGGATATTGCCTGGAATTCGCCGCTGGCCTGGGTACGCGCGCAGCGCATGGCGCTTGCGCGCGGCCAGACGGTGCGTGCCGTGGCGATGCGCGACACCGATTGTGATCTGACCTCGGTGCTGGTGGTGCGCAGCGATTCTGCCGTTGTCGCGTCCGGCGGTTTGTCCGGTTTGCACGGGAAGACCATAGGTTTCGGTGCGCTGGATTCGCCGCAGGCTAATTTAATCCCGCGCGACCATCTGCGCACGCAGGGCCTGCTCGCCGGGCGTGACTACACGGCGCGGCGCTTCGATCTGCTCAGCGGTAAACACGGCGACCACATCGGCGGCGAACGCGATGCGGCGCAGGCATTGATGGCGGGCGAGATCGACGCGGCCTGGATGATAGACGGCAACCACCTCGCGTTCTCGCGCGAAGGCGTGTTGCCCGCAGGCGCGACGCGCATCGTGGCGCGCACGGGAGCATACGATCACTGCAACTTTACCGCGAGCCCTGATGCGCCAACGGATGCGGTGGATCGTTTTGTCGGGTTGTTGTCGGATATGGCATGGGACGATCCCGACGTGCGCCCGCTGCTGGAACTCGAAGGACTCAAGGCCTGGCGTAGCGGGCGCACCAGCGGTTATGCCTTGCTGGCGCGCGCAGTGGATGATGAAAAATTTTATGATGCAAAAGGAAATATTCTTGCCGCTGATTATCGATATTGAAGACCTCGGCCTGGATGCGGGGGCGCATCTGCTCATCAAACATGGCTTGGCCAGCGTACCTGTCGGTGGCGAGATTGTTGTAAGCGGACGGGTGCCGGGATGGGAAGCGCAGCTCTCCGCCTGGTGCCGCGCCCAAGGTCATGCGCTCGCGTTTGCTGCCGACGGCGCACATATCACCCGCAGCGACATTCATGCCGGGCGCTGGCGCGGTGCGACGCAAACCGGCCATGCCGACCCGCAGCAACATGGCGCGGTGCACGAACATTCTCTGCCCTGCTACGGCCTCGCCGCGCGCGGCGCTACGGTGGAAGCGGGTGCTCCGGAATACGCTTTCCGCCTGGATAAGAAACATGAAGTGTGGACCGACAACGCCGCCGATCTGTATGCCCAGGCGGTCGCCGCGCAATGGGACCCGGAGCAGGCCATAGACTGGCATGCGCCGTTCGATCTGCCTGCCGAAGTGGAAGATGCTGTGGCGCAGGTTATGACCTACATGATAGAGAACGAGAACGCTGCGCTGGTTGTCCCCGCGCGTTTCCTCGGCCAGCTGCATCCGCATTTTCGTGAAGTGCAGGCGGTACTGGCGATACAGGTCGCCGATGAGGCGCGCCACATAGAGGTGTTCACACGGCGGTTGCGTATGCGCGGGCGCGAACCGGCGCTATCCACGGCGGGCGGACAGGCCTCGCTCAAGACTTTGCTGGATGAAGCGGATTTTTCCGTTGCCGGATTCCTGTTGTCGGTGCTGGGCGAGGGCACTTTCGTGAGCTTGCTGAACTTTCTGCATGAGCACGCGCCCGATCCCGTGACGCGCCAGATCGCGCGCCTTGCTTCGCGCGACGAAGCGCGTCATGTCGCATTTGGCATGGCGCATCTGCTGCGTCGTCTGGAGCGCGAGCCGGAGTTCCGTACACGCCTTGCGAATGCGGTGGAGGCGCGAAACGATGCCTTGTCTGGCACGTCCGGATTAAATGAAGAAGTGTTCGACGCACTGATCCTGCTGGCTGCCGGCGAGTTCACGCCAGCGGCTATCGCCATCGGTTATGCGCGTGTGCAGGCGCTGATGATAGACATGGCGGAGGGCCGGTTGGGGCGGCTTTTGCGGTTGGGCTTTGAGGAAAAAACCGCGCGTCGGCTGGCCGCGCTGCACACGCGGAATTTCATGTGAGGCCAGGCCCCGCTCGCCGGGTCATGCCGCCAACGTCTGGCGCATGCTGGCCCGCTCACTCATGCGTGCGAACCACGCGGCCAGATTGGGATGCGTGCCGCGCCAGTCGCGCTCCGCTTGGCGCAGGTTCAGATAGACCAATGCGCTCGCCAATGCGAGATCGGCCAGGGTGATCGCCGCACCTTCGCACCATTCGCGCTGCCCCAGTTGCCCTGCGCCATGATCCAGCGCGCGCGTAATTGCATCGTTATGGCGGCGGATGGTGTCGGCATCCTGTTTCTCGGCCGGGCGCAATACCTCGTTGCGTACCACCACGGCGGAATCCATGATGCCGTCGGCCAATGCTTCCCAGCGTTTGACGCGCATGCGCGCCAGCGCATCGTCGCGCGGGATCAGGATGGGGGCATCGTTCAACGTGTCGGCGTATTCGACGATCACCGGGGAATCGAACACGCAGGTCTCATCATCGAGTATCAGCGCGGGAATACGCCCCAGCGGATTGGCACGCGCCACCTGGCTGCCCGGTTCGCGCGGCGCGTCGACGAGATAGGTGTGGGGGAGGTTTTTCTCCAGTAGCACAAGGCGTACTTTGCGTACGTAGGGGCTGGTGTCGGTGCCTAGCAGTTTCATGAGATCCTCCTGTGAGGCGTGGATTATTGAACATGGCGCTCGCCGATACAAGTCTTGCCTGCGGTATGTATAATCTGCCGCAATGACTTTTATAAACGCGAGGCACCCAGACGGGTCGCTTGCATCACAAACAATCGGGGGAGAGATGTCGAATCAACTGAACATGCAAGAGCTTTCCATGCTGCGCGAAGAGATGGAAATGCTGATGGGCGAGCGTATGAAGCTGCTCAAGGTGACGGGCGCGGCTGCCGTGCTGGTGGCCAATACCGATGGGCGCGATTTGCCCGCTGAGGCTGCCGAAGCGGCGGAGATGCTGTCCACGCTGGTGAACAATCTGCCTGAGGAAACCTTGCAGGAAGCGCTGGAAAGCGTGCATGCACAGCCGGGACCGGACGATCTGCATGTCCAATGATGAGCGGCCGCTGATTTCATGGAACGCAAGATTGGCCTGATTCTGACCGGTGGCGGCGCACGCGCCGCTTATCAGGTGGGGGTGCTGAAGGCGATCTCCGAGATACTGCCGCGACGTTCGCACAATCCCTTTCCCATCATTTGCGGCACCTCGGCGGGTGCGCTCAATGCTGTCACGCTGGCCGTAAATGCGCGGCATTTCCGCAGTGGTGTGCAGCGCTTGCTCAACATCTGGAAAAATTCCCACATCGAGGATATTTATCGCTCTGACCCGGTGGGCGTGTTCATGAACAGCACGCGCTGGATCGCCGGCCTGTTGCTGAGCAGCATGGGTATTAACAAGATGAGCCGCGTGTCGTTGCTGGATAATTCCCCGTTGGCGACTTTTCTGGAAGAAACCCTGCCGTGCGAGAAGATTCAGGAGAACATTGATGCCGGACTGCTGTATGCGCTGAGCATCACGGCTTCGGGCTACGGTTCGGGACATTCGGTGACATTCTTTCAGGGGGCGAAAGGCATACGCCCATGGAGGCGCGCGCGCCGCATCGGGATCCCGGCCAGAATAGAGCCCAAGCATTTGCTGGCATCCGCCGCCATTCCTTTCGTGTTTCCGGCCGTGCGCATCAATCGCGAATATTTCGGCGACGGCTCCATGCGCCAGATCGCGCCCATCAGTTCCGCCTTGCATATGGGAGCGAGCAAGGTGCTGATCATCGGTGTGGCGCAAGGCTCGGTGGATCAGACCAAGCGCAAACGCATGGATGAATATCCGTCGCTGGCGCAGATTGCCGGCCACGCGCTGAACAGTATCTTTCTCGATAGTCTGGAAGTTGACCTGGAGCGTATCCAGCGCATCAATCACACCATGAGCATGATGTCGGATGAGGCGCGGCAGAAAACCAATCTGCGCCATGTGGATGTGCTGGTGATCTCGCCCAGCCAACCCATAGAGAAGATCGCCGAACATTATGCGGGGCGCCTGCCGTGGACCATACGTTTCCTGTTGCGCTGGGTCGGAGCGATGCGGCGCAGCGGGGCGAGCCTGGTGAGTTATCTGCTGTTCGAGAAAGGCTTCTGCAACGCGCTGATAGAGCTCGGCTATCACGACGCGATGAAGCGCAAGGAAGAGATAGTGGCCTTCTTCGCGCATCAGGAGAAGCAGGAAGAGCTGTCGCAATGACGGACACCATCAAGCCCCTGACCTTTACTTTGCTGCGCTTGCTGGCGGACGGCGAATTCCATTCCGGCGAGGCGCTGGCGCAACAGATCGGCATGTCGCGCGCCAGTGTGAACAATGCGCTGCAAGGTGTGGAAGCGCACGGGTTGACGCTATACAGCGTGCGCGGTCGAGGCTACCGTCTGGTCGATCCACCGCAATGGCTGGATGTCGCGCGCATCACCGCGTATCTGGGAAAGTTGCGCAAGGATTTTCATATCGAGATTCTCGATGCCGCAACTTCCAGCAATACTCTTTTGCTGAAGCGGGCAGCGCAGGATGCACCTTGCGGCAGCGTGCTGGCAGTGGAGTGGCAGGGCGGTGGCCGCGGGCGGCTGGGGCGTACGTGGTATTCAGGATTAGGCAATGCGCTGACGTTTTCCGTGCTGTGGCGTTTCGCTTGCGGTTTGTCGGCATTGTCCGGATTAAGTCTGGCGGCAGGGGTGGCAGTGATGCGCGCCTTGCATGCGCTGGGTGTCGAGGGCGCATGCCTGAAATGGCCGAATGACGTGCTGGGTGCGCATGGCAAACTGGCCGGGATATTGATCGAGGCACAGGGCGATATGCTGGGGCCATCTGCCGTGGTGATCGGCATTGGCCTTAATCTATCCCTGCCAAGGACGCTGCGGCAGCAGATCGGCCAGCCTGTCACCACGCTGGCGGAGATGACGGACAAGGTGCCGGAACGTAATTATTTGCTTGCGGTATTATTGCGCGAGCTGCATGGCGTATTGCGCGAGTTCGAGGCGCATGGTTTCGCGGCTCTGCGCGAGGAGTGGACGCGCTATCACGGCGCGCAGGATCAGCCGGTGCAATTGCTGATGCCGGACGGCAGTCGCGTGGAAGGTATCGCGCGCGGCGTGGCAGAGGATGGCGCGCTGGAGCTGGAAACGAAGCAGGGGGCGCGGAGGTTCAATGCGGGCGAAGTCAGTTTGCGGAGTATCCTGTGAACATGCTGCTGATAGACGCGGGCAATAGCCGCATCAAGTGGGCGTTGGTCGAGGATGGGTGCTGGGTGCGGCAGGGTGTGGCGGAGCATGCCGCGAATGTTCTTGATCAGGCATTCGCAAGTTTGCCGCCACCGCAAAGGATTATTGTTTCGAATGTTGCGGGAGATCGGGCCGCGCAATGCATATGCGCAGCCTGCGCAATATGGCCTTGCGTGATCGAGTTCATCCTGGCGCAAGAAGAGCAGTGTGGCGTGCGCAACCATTACGAGCAGCCCGCACAACTCGGCAGCGACCGTTGGGCTGCGCTGCTTGCTGCCTGGTCGCTTGAACGCGCGGCTTGCCTGGTGGTGAGCTGCGGCACGGCGACCACGGTGGATGCGCTGTCCGGCACAGGTGAATTTCTGGGTGGCCTGATCCTGCCCGGCGTAGATATGATGCGCCACAGTCTGGCAGCAGGTACGGCGCAATTGGGGTCGGCGCAAGGTGAGTGGCGCGAATTTCCGCGCACCACTGCCGATGCGATCTACAGTGGTGTGATCCAGGCTGCCGTGGGCGCGATTCGTCGGCAATATGAGATGCTAGGCACGCCCGGCGCGCATTGCATTTTGAGTGGCGGCAGAGCGGATGCCATACGGCCGCATCTCGGTTTGCCGCTGGTGTGCATGGATGATCTGGTGTTGCAGGGCTTGCTGGTTATCGGAGAGGAGGGGACGCGATGAAGTGGCTGCTCGGGTTGCTGCTGATAATCAATGTGGCATTTTTTTCATTCATGCAATGGGGCGGTGTGCTGACGAACGAGGGTAAGAATGTGCAGTCCCAGCCGTTGCTGAGCGCAGAGAAAATCAAGCTGCTGACCGTTTCAGCGCCTGCTGCCGTACAGAGCACAACGGCAAGCGCATGCATGGAGTGGGGTGAATTTTCCGGTGCAGAGTTGGCGCGTGCAAATTCGGCGCTGTCAGCGCTGAAGCTGGGCAATAATCTGACGCAACGGCAGGTGGAACACACCATAGGTTATTGGGTGTATTTACCGCCGCTGAAGAATTCCGCCGAAGTGGAAAAGAAGGTCGCCCAGATCAAGGAGTTGGGCATGGAAGAATACTTCGTTGTGTCGGATGCCGGGAAATGGCATAACGCCATTTCACTGGGCGTATTTAAAACGGAGGCTGCAGCGCATAAATTTCTGGATGATATTGTCGGCAAAGGGCTGAAAGCTGCCAAAGCCGGCGAACGTATGAGCAAGCACGCCTTCACCGTGTTCGTGCTGAAAAATCCGGATGCGGCGCTTACCGCGAAAATGGCGCTGCTGCAGAAAGATTACGCCGACAGCGAACTGAAGGCGGTTGCGTGTACCAATTGACAAGCGGCAGCCAAATCCGGAAAATGCCGCCCTCTTCAATGCTTCACGAGTCTTGGTGATATAGCTCAGGTGGTTAGAGCGCAGCACTCATAACGCTGAGGTCGGTGGTTCAAATCCACCTATCACCACCAAAATATAAAGCAAAGCAAGTTCTGCTTTCCATTTTTCCTTGCTTTGCTTCCGCGCCTGGAATGATCCCCCGGCATACAGTTTGTTTTTGAGGTTGCAGCGGTTTTCCGCGTGTGTACTTGCGCGCGAATATGTCACAATTCGCCACATCGCATCGTTGCGGAATCCGTGTCCATTCATTTTATGTATCAGACCTATTTTGGCCTTGTCGCTGCGCCATTTTCCATAGCGCCGGATCCGCGTTACCTCTACATGAGCCAGCGCCACCAGGAAGCGCTGGCGACTTTGCTTTACGGTATGGGCAGCGATGGCGGGTTCGTATTGCTTACGGGGGAAGTGGGCGCCGGGAAAACCACGATATGCCGTTGCCTGCTTGAACAGATTCCAGATGCCTGTGATGTCGCTTATATTTTCAATCCAAAACTGACGGTACTGGAACTTCTTTCCACCATCTGTGACGAGTTCCATATTGCTTATCCGCAGGACACTTCCAGCATCAAACAATTCGTCGATCATATTAACGCTTACCTGCTGGAGTCGCATGCCAGAGGGCGGCGTGCAGTGCTGATCATTGATGAGGCGCAGAACCTGTCTGCCGATGTGCTGGAACAAATGCGGCTGCTTACCAATCTGGAAACCAATCAGCGCAAGTTGTTGCAGATATTATTGCTGGGACAGCCCGAACTGGTGGATATGCTGGCGCGGCCGGAATTGCGTCAATTGGCGCAGCGTATCGTTGCGCGTTATCACCTGCGGTCACTGGATAAGAATGAAGTCGCGGGATATGTGAAACACCGTCTGGAGGTGGCCGGTGTGCAGCGGCAACTCTTTCCGGATGCGCTTTGGGGCAAGCTGTACCAGCTAAGTGGCGGCGTTCCCAGGGTCATCAATGTGCTATGTGACAGAGCCTTGCTCGGAGCTTTTGTGCAGGGAAAGGAGCGGGTTGATAAATCGACTCTGGCGCAAGCAGCGCGTGAGGTGCTCAATCGGCGGCCACAGCAGCAATCATTTGGGCGCTATGCGCTTATTGCTGGCCTGGCTTTATTCCTGTGCGGCGTGCCGCTGCTCTTCATGTATCAGGAAGAACCTGTAGCTTCTGCGGCGGCAGTGCGAAAAGACATGGCAAGCCCCGGTAGTTTTGCTGCCATTCCCAATCCGCTTGCGCAAATTAAATTGCCTTCTTCAGGAGTGGCTGAAGAGGCGCAAGCCTTGCACGCTACTCTGGAGTTGCCGTCTGAGATGCCAGGCTCGCGCAGCAAGGAGGCAGCATTTACTGCTCTGTTCAAGGCATGGGGTGTGGACTACAGCGGTGATGGGGCTGCTTGCGGCCATGCGGAACTCCGGGGCTTGCAATGTCGTACAGCCCAGGGCGGGCTGGATGAATTACGCCAACTTAATATGCCGGCTGTGCTGCATATGCGGGACGAGCGGGGGCGGGAATTTTATGCGGCGCTGACCAAGCTTGATGCCCGCTCGGCAACTTTCTCCTTTGGCGCTCAAACCCAAAGGGTGGACATTGGCGCTTTGGCGCTTCAATGGTCTGGTGATTACACTTTGCTGATTCATCTGCCGCGAGATGTGCACAAGTATATCCAGAAGGGGGCGCGCGGTCCTGCTGTTGCATGGCTGGGCAAGCAGCTTGCGCAAGTGCAAGGGATAACATTTAAAACAGACGGAGCGGTGGTCTTTGATGATGGTTTGAGGCGTCAGGTGAGGCAGTTTCAGTTGGCTCAAGGCTTGCCTCCTGATGGGGCTGTCGGCCCCAGGACTTTGGCACGCCTCAGCGCGGTAACCGATCAATTAGCCCCCAGATTATCGGGCGAGCAGGGGAGGAAGTAGGGGTGTCATATATTCTCGATGCCATCAAAAAATCCGAGCAGCAGCGTCAGCGAGCTGAAGTGCCGTCACTGTATATGGCGACGGTATCGGCTGGCGTGAAAAAACAGCATGCATTTTTGTTTTATGGCGTTGCGGCGCTGATTCTGATCTGCGCCGGTATTTTTATCGGGTGGTTGCGCCCATGGCAGCAAGGTAATGTTGCCGGCGTGGCGGAAATTCGGAATCGCAGTGTAAGTGAAGCGAACCCGCGTCATGCGGCCCCCCTTCAGCCTCCGGAGCTTGATAAGAGGTCGAACCCCGGACTCCCTCCGCCGACCTCGAAGTCGCCAGCAAATTTATTTGCTTTTCCATGGACGAGCGAGAAGAGCCTGGCGCAGGGTGGGTCATTGCCTGTTAACAATGGGGTGAAAGATATGGCGAGCAATGCCTTGGTACAGAAGGTTCCTGAGCGAATGCTCACTGAGCCGATTCCATCGGCAGTTGAGAATGGCGCATCGCTTGAAACGGCAACCGTTGGCAAGCCTGCGCAGGAACCGGCGATAGTGGCTATAGAGGCGCTGCCGTTATCAATACAGCAAGAGCTTCCGAAATTAAATGTCTCGGGATATGCCTATTCAAATATACCCAAGGAGCGGACGGTAGGCATTAATGATCGCTTGCTACAGGAAGGGGAATATCTGGCTCGGGGACTCAGGCTGGAGCGCATCGATCCGGATGGTCTGGTATTCAGCTACAAGAAATATTATTTCCGCCAGAGTTTGCAATGAAGGAGCGTTTACGCGGTTGTCTCTGGTGGATTAATAACTCTAAAGCAATTGACAACCTCATTTATTCACTGTAGGTTGCCTAAAAATCAGAAATTACAAGTGGATAGAGTCAGGTAGAAAGAGCTTTCGCAGTAAGGGGATCCCAAACGAGAAGCGGGCCGTTTTTGAACGGGTAAGGGGCGTGCGGCCTCTGGCGGCGCTGGCGGGCAAGCTATTTTTCGCGGGCGAGGTTGAGTGGTTTGGATGCCTCAATGCCTATACCAAAGAAAAATACCCCTGCCCTTTTGGGCAATTGACGTATTTCTTTGCTTCTATACACTGCGGCAAAAATACAATAAATATAAATATACAAAAAATATATTCGGTCGGTTGTTCTTGAAATAAGCATCTTAAAATACAGGTAATATCTCAGGGAGTTTGCAGATATGAAGAAAGACCAGCGCTGTTCCTTAATGGTGGTTTCGATAGTACTCGCGGTTGCGTCGCAACTGTCTGCGAATGTGGCGCAAGCCGGTGCGGGGTGGGGCAAGACCACCAATGCGAGCAACGTGCCGATCCCGGTGCAGACCTATTACGCCAATAGCCCTGTGGGCGCGGTGCCGGCCTATGATCCGGTCACCGGCCTTCCCAAGCCCGCCCTTGATGCCAATGGCCAACCTACTGGTCTTCCGGAGTTCGTCGATTCGGGTAAAGCGTTGCGCAAGTTCGTGGATACGCTGCCCGGGTTTGGTGCCGGCAACGCAAACGATCTGGGGCAATATATTCCGGTAGCTGTTCCTGAGCATAACTGGGTTAACCCCGTTACCGGCGTTGCAACCGCTGACGATTATTATGAGATTGCGGCTGTTGAATATTCGGAAAAAATGCACAAGGACTTGCCCAAGGCAACGCACTTGCGTGGTTATGTGCAACTGGAAACGGCGGGCAACGCTGCTACGAGCAATCACGTTGCGCTGACTTACCCCGATGGCAGCCCGATTCTGAATGCCGCCGGTCAGCAGGTTTTCGCGTATGACAATCCGCATCACCTTGGCCCGATCATCCAGGCACAAAGTGGTACGGTAGTGCGTGTCAAATTTACCAACTATCTGCCGGTGGGCGGCAATCTGTTCCTTCCTGTGGATCGGACGGTTACGGGCGCGGGTACGCTTGGGACGGATGGCAAAACCTACTATACCGAGAATCGTGCCGAGATACATTTGGTCGGTGGTCAATCGCCCTGGATTAGCGCGGGATCTCCTCATCAATGGGTGGCGCCCGCAGGCGAGGTTGCTGCCTATGCGGCTGGCGCAGGCAGGGGGCCTAGCGCACAGAATGTGCCTGATATGGCTGATCCTGGCGCGGGTTCGACTACGCTTTATTTCCCCAATAACCAGAGTGCGCGTTTTATGTTCTATCAGGATCGCACTTCGGGTTTGACGCGTCTCAACTCGTATGCGGGCCTCGAAGCGGGTTATGTGATTACTGATCCGGCAGAGCAGTGGCTGGTCGATACCGGCGCAATTCCTGCTGACCAGATTCCCCTGATCATCGAAGACAAGACTTTTGTGCCCAACAACATTGCCCAGCAGGACGCCAAGTGGATATGGGGGCAGCCGGGCGATCTCTGGTTCCCGCATGTATATGAGACCAATCAGGATCCACAGTCATTCGATGGTACCAACCCCGTAGGTCGTTGGGATTATGGCCCCTGGTTCTGGCCGATATTCGCTGCGACGTATCAACTGCCCGATACCAGTTTCGTGCCCGAAGCGTATCACGATACACCCGTGGTTAATGGCACTGCCTATCCAACGTTGACAGTGGATCCCAAGGCCTATCGCTTGCGCATTCTGAACGCCAGCAATGATCGTTTTATCAATCTGGGTTTTTATAAGGCAGACGGCACATTGAAGGTGCCGCAGCTTGATCAGAACGGCAATCCCGTAATCAGGGCAAATGGCGATCCGGTTATTTTTGAAAATACCGAAGTCAAGCTGGTTGCAGCAGCGCCGGCCGATGTGAGTGGTGCTCCGTTAACGCCGGTCAGCACTACCGCAAACGCGCCGTATGAGCCGAATTGCTTGTGCCAGTACCCCGATCTTCCCCAGCTCCAGCCTAATATTGCCGGCTTCCGTGCCTGGCCGGTAGATGGTCGCGTCGGTGGCGCTCCGGATCCGATGGCAGTCGGCCCCGACTTTATTGCAATCGGTAACGATGGTGGTTTCTTGCCTAATCCGGTGGACGTGCCGTCGCAGCCGGTTACCTATGAAACGAACCGCCGCAGTATCACGGTGACCAACATATATGGTTACGGCATGCTGCTGGGACCATCCGAGCGTGCAGACACGATCGTTGATTTCTCCGCCTATGCGGGGCAGACGCTGATCCTTTACAACGATGCTCCGGCGCCTACCCCGTTCAATGATCAGCGTGTTGACTACTACACTGGCGATCCTGACCAAACCGACATCGGTGGCGCATATAGCACCCAGCCTGGCTATGGCCCGAATACGCGCACCATGATGCAGATCAAGGTGAATGTAAATCCGGTTGCGGCTACAGGTATTTTCGATGCCCGGGCATTGTTGGGTGCATTGCCAGCCGCTTACGCCGCATCGCAACCCATGCCTATCGTTCCGGAAGCGGCCTACAACACTGCATTCGGCACAAATGATGCGGATAACTATGCGCACGTGGCCACCGGCTCGGTCGCCCAACCCAATCTGGACTTTACGGCAAGCGGCAATTTCACCATTGATCGCGTTGACGTGATTTCTTCGGGTGGGCAACTCGTGGTCGGAACAAATAACATCGTTGGGAATGCCGTGCCGGGTTCTGGTACGGGTTATGACCCGGCGAATCCGCCGACCGTAGTCTTTAATGACGGCAATTGCCTGTCGGCTGGCGCAACTCCTGCGCAGGCCTTTGCGACAGTTGATCCGAAGTCGCATCAAGTGACGGCTATTACCTTGGGCACTCGCGGGCAGGCAACTGTGCCGACTTACCCTGGATACACATGTGCCCCGTTAATCACCTTCGAGGCTGCTTCCGGTATCGGTGCGCAAGCGACGGTGCATACGACTGCCTCGCAATCCATCCTGGTGCAAGCCAAGGCCGAGCAGGAGTTGTTCGATGCATATGGCCGCTACAATTCGACAGGCGGCGTGGAACTGCCGCTCACCAGTGGCACAACACAGACCACGGTTCCCTTGAGCTACTATGATTCGCCAACGGACATTATCGCGGATGGCGAGACCCAGTTGTGGAAGCTGGTGGACAATGGTTTGTGGACCAACTCGATGCACTTCGATTTTGTTGACGTGCAACTGGTCAACCGCGTGGGCTGGGACGGAACCGTGAAGACGCCCGCAGCCAACGAAGTGGGCTGGAAAGATACGCTGAGGCTGAATCCGCTGGAAGACGTTATCATCGCGATGAGAGCCAAGCGTTCGCCAGTGCCGTTCGGGATGCCGGCAAGCAGCCGCCTGAAAGATCCAATGGTGGCAGCAGGCAAGCCGGCTTCGGGCTTGGCCTTTATGGTTGACCCGGGGGTGGTGTCGCTTACAACAGGCAAGGCACTGTTGACGGCTACCAACGACGTAACCGATTACGATAACGAGTACGTCTGGAACAGCGCGATTCTGGGCCATTCGGAGGATGACCTCATGCGTCCTATCGTATTCCACCCGACTGTGGCGATGCCCGATACGCCAACCAGACTGGCGTTCAACGGTCAAACCTTGTCATGGTTTGATGCTACGCTGCCAATGAATCCTAATACGCGAGGCAATCCGAAGAATGAAATCGGATTCAAGGTGGAGCGCGCAACGTATGTCATAGACAAGAAAACCAATTCCTATGTACCGGGTACGTATACGGTATTGGGAACCGCTGTTGCCAATGCGAACCGTTTCGTTGATCCAGGCTACAATTATTCGGATTATTCATACAGGGTTACTGCCTATAACGCCAAGGGCTCTGCCGCTGCGTCTATAGATGTATGGTCTCCGCTCGCCCCCCCGAGTGCGTTGCAAGTTTCCATCCCTGCGGCAACGGGAACCCCGGTGGTTTTGAGCTGGGTGGATAACGAAAATAGAGAGAGCGGATACACGGTAGAGGTGTCCACCGATCAGGGGGCTACTTATACTGCGCTTGCTACAGTTTCCAGCTCCAAGAGCTACCTGGCTGGTATAAGCAAAGGCGCGACGGTGACTTACACGGCTACGCCAACACTGGGCAGCGTTTACACCTATCGCGTCAGGACGATAAAAACGCAAGCCAGCAGTGCGAATCTGCTGTCTTCACCGCTGACCGTGGATGCTGATTTGTCAGCCACGACACCGGCTGCTCCGACAGGATTGGCTGTGGCTTACACCGGCGGCACAACGGCTACCTTGAGCTGGACAGCCTCGGCTACAGCGGGCGTAACTGGCTATATCGTTCAGCAGTCGATGGACGGCGGCGCTACCTGGACTCAGGTGGGGAATATGCTCGCCGGGAATGCGACCAATGTCACTACTGCGGTGGAGAATGGCAACATTTATCAGTATCAAGTGATGGCGCAGATAGCCAAGTTTAATTCGCCTGTTACAACAGCGAATTCTGCGGCAGCCGGCCCGATTACTCTGGTAACGTTGCCCATAGCGCCGGTAGCCCCGTCCAGCATGACGGCTACGCTGACTTCGGCCACATCGGCAGCACTGTCGTGGACGCCTTCGGCCACGAGCGGCGTGACTTACGTGGTACAGCGCAAGACTAATGCGGGTAACTTTGTGGCACTGGCTACCTTGCCTGCCGGCACCACGAGCTACACCGATGCGACCGTGGTGAATCGATCCACTTACACTTACCAGGTGGCTGCGGTTGCCACGAATGTGGCGGGAAGCACCAGTTCTACTTATACCGTGTCGAATAGCGTGAGCGTAAACCCGCCGGCCGCACCGGCTGTGCCAGCTAATCTGAGTGCGACGGCAACTTCGGCCACCTCGGTTGCGCTAAGCTGGACGGCATCGAGCACGAGCGGTGCAAGTTACGTGATTCGACGCAGGGTCGGCGGTGGCGCTTATGCAGTGCTGGCTACCGTACCTGCGGATACGACGAGCTACGTCGACACGACCGTGGGGAATGGGCTCAGCTACACCTATCAAGTGGCTGCCGTTGCCACGAACGTGATAGGCAGCACCAGTTCTGCTTACGTTGCTTCGAACACCGTGAGTCTGGCTCCGACGAGGCCCTCGTCGGTGGCGGCAGTCGCTGCGAATACCTCTGTAGAATTGAGCTGGGTTGACAGCGGCATAACAGTGAGCGGCTATACGATCCAGCGCTCGGTGAATGGCGGTGCTTACGCTGTACTGACAACTATCGGTAGCACGACGAGCTATAGCGATACGTCGGTGGTGGCGGGCAGCACTTATAACTACCGGGTAGCCGCACAGTCGGGAACCGCCTTGTCGGCTTACGTGACTGCCACCAGGTCGGCAGCTCCGGCAGTACCGACGATAGGCACGACTACGGCAGGTGCGGCGGGTAGCAATCAGCTCACATTAAACTGGACGGATAATTCCAGCGATGAATCCGGCTTTACTGTGCAGCGCAGTGCGGGTACGGGCAGGAGTGCAGCGACTGCGACTTATGGCCCATTTACCACTATTGCCACACCGACTGTTACAGCCAATACGACGAGCTATGTCGATACGGGCCTTACTGCGGGCACTTTCTACCGTTACCGTGTCATGGCGAATGGCTTCCTGGGCAACTCGGCCAATAGCGGAAATAGTACGGGAGTGAAGGCGCCTTAATTCAAATCGCCGATGCCGGGGTAATCCTTGGCATCGGTTCTTTGGATGCATTGATTGGATTCGGAATGGTTGCTAGTCGCGATTTCAAAGTAACGCTGGAAAAGATTTTTTGGGGAATTCGAAAAGGGAATTTAAGTTAGCCGGGCACGAGCGGTCAGCTTAATCAATCAGGGAGTTTGCAGATATGAAGAAAGATCAACGCCGTTCCTTCAAGCGGAATCCAATTGCTGCATCGATAGTGCTTGCGATGGCATCGCAACTGCCGATCAACGTGGCTTACGGTAATGCTGGCTATGGAACCAACACTGATATTTCGGGCAAGACAATTGCTGTGCCGACGTTCTTCGCCAACAGCCCGCAGGGTCTGCAACCCGCTCTGGATCCTTATACCCATCTGCCGTCTATAAATCCTGCCACAGGGAGTCCCTGGTCATCTGCGGCCGAGGCTCTGGCTGCGGGCGCACCGATGGTCGATACGGGCAAGCCTATGCGCAAGTTCGTTGATGCGCTTCCCGGTGTTGACTCGGGTGGTCCGGGCGCGGGCATTCCTTTGGCGATAACTGAAAAATGGTTCAATCCCATCACCAATACCCAAACGCAGGATGATTATTTCGAATTTGCCATCGTCCAATATACGCAACGCATGCATAGCGACTTGCCCAAGGAAACCACCTTGCGCGGCTATGTGCAGATCGAAACACCCGCTGTCGCAGCCGGTCTGGCTGATGCCGCCGGGGTGAAGAGTGAACATATCGCGCTGACTTATCCCGATGGTACGGCGATCAAGGATATCAACGGGAACCCGGTTTACGCAGTACACAAGCCTTCATATCTGGGGCCTATCGTTGTGGCCTCCAGAGGTACGCCGGTGCGGATAAAGTATTACAACTATCTGCCTTACACCGACAAGGATGGGAAAAGTGTTGGCGCGCCTAACGGCGGCGAGATACCTCTGCCGGTCGATGAGTACATCGCAGGTGGCGGCCCGGTTCAGGATGCGCAGGGCAATCCGGTTAAAGACCAGAATGGCCAGCCAATCAAATTTCCGCAAAACCGCGTATCGATACACTGGCACGGTGGCGATGCGCCATGGATCAGCGACGGCACGCCGCATCAATGGATCGCTCCGGCGGGCGATGCAGCCTATTCGATAACGGACTCCACGCATCCCTATGGCTTGGGTAAGGGCGATGCGGTTCAGAACGTGCCTGACATGCCCGATCCCGGCCCCGGCGCAGAGACTCTGTATTGGCCGATGAATCTCAGTGCCCGTTTGATGTTCTACCACGACCACACATCCGGCGAAACCAAGATCAATGTGTATGAAGGTGAGGCGGCAGGTTTGGTGGTGGTTGATCCTGTTGAGCAGAAACTGGTTAGCAGCGGGATCATTCCAGGCACGCTGCTGGGTGTGGGGATTCCGCTGATCATTCAAGACAAGACCTTTGTGCCGCAAAATATTGGCGCCAATCCGGTCGATGCCAGCGGCAATCCGGTGCAATCGCAGGATGCCAAATGGGCTTTGCAACATTGGGGACAGCCTGGCGATCTGTGGTTCCCGCACGTGTATGAAGTCAACCAGGATCCTAACTCTATCGATGCGACCAATCCGGTGGGGCGCTGGGACTGGGGGCCGTGGTTCTGGCCGGTGTTTCCCGCACAGTATTCGCTGCCGTCAGGTGAGTATGGCGATGTGACGGCTACACCGGAAGCGTTTGTGGACACCTCGGTGGTTAACGGTATGGCTTACCCCACGGTGACCGTGGATCCGATAGCCTATCGTTTCCGCCTACTCAGCGTAGGCAATGACCGTACACTGAATCTGGGTCTGTATCAGGCTGTGGATGCTAACGGCGTTGTCTGCGATGCTGCAGCAAATCCCAATCCCGCAGTCGCTGCGCCAGCTCCCGGACAGACGGATGCATTGGCTGCCTGTACCGAGCTGCGCATGGTTCCCGCAGCCCCAACCTCCAATTTGCCGGATGGCTGGCCGACCGACGGTCGTGCCGGTGGCGTGCCTGACCCTCTGACTGCGGGGCCCGATATCATCCAGATTGGTAATGAGGCGGGGCTGTTGCCTGCACCGGCGATCTGGAAGGCGCAGCCGATTTCCTTTGAACAGAATGTGCGCAAGATCACTATCTATAACATGCTGCGTCACCAGTTGTTGCTCATGCCGGCAGAGCGCGCTGACGTGATCGTCGACTTCTCCAAATACGCAGGCAAGACGCTTATTCTGTACAACGATGCGCCAGCACCTGCACCCGGTTTGGATCCGCGTGTAGACTATTACACGGGTGTGGGTGATCAGACTCCAAACGGTGGCGCATACGACACTTTGCCCGGTTATGGGCCCAACACCCGTACCGTGATGCAGATCAAGGTTAATTCGGTGGCTTCTGGCGCGACGCCGGCCGCACCGTTCAATGTTGCTGCCCTGCAAGCTGCGCTGCCCACCGCTTATGCGGCTTCGCAAGCTGCGCCTATCATCCCCGAGTCGGCCTATAACACCGCGTTCAACACCAATGATACGGATAACTATGCGCGGATATTTACCGGCTCTGCTTCGCAGCCAGCGTTTACCTATACGCAGCCGAGCCTGGCCAATCAAGTACAGATAGGCACAGTCGATCCAAAAACAGGCTTGCTAACCCTGGCCAACTCGGTGGTGATTACCAATCCCGGCGCCGGCTATCAATCAGCTCCAACAGTGACGGTGACGGGCGGTGGCGGATCGGGGGCGACCGCTGTCGCGACGATAGGCGCGAGTGGAAGAGCCAAAGGGCAGGTAACATCGGTCACCATCACCAATGGCGGCTCCGGGTTCACCAGCGATCCCGTGCTGACCTTCTCCGGTGGCGGTGCGGATACTCAGGCGACCGCTTCTGTGGTGACTGTTCCGGCGGCGCAAAGAATCCGTGTGATCAACAAGGCCATTCAGGAGTTGTTTGATCCGGTATATGGGCGCATGAATGCAACGCTGGCCGTAGAGCTGCCATATTCCAGTGCGACCATAGCGACTACTATCCCGTTGGCCTACATTGATGCGCCGATAGACAGCATAGATGGCATCAAGGATGGTGAGACCCAAATCTGGAAAGTCACCCACAACGGCGTGGACGCGCATCCGGTGCACTTCCATCTGGTCAACGTGCAGGTGATCAATCGTGTGGCTTGGGATGGCGTGGTCATGCCGCCCGAGGCCAATGAATTGGGCTGGAAAGAAACGCTGCGCATGGATCCGCTGGAAGATGTGTATGTGGCGGTGAAAGCGGTGCACCCGATTACTCCGTTCGGTTTGCCAAAAAGTCAGCGTGTTCTGGATCCGTCGCAGTCGGTCGGCTCCCAACTGGGCTTTACCCAGATTGACCAACTTACGGGTCAGGGGCCAACGTTCCAGACGTATCTCAAGAACGGGCTGGGCACGAGCGCTGTCAACGTTGCGACCACGGCGTACTCCAATCAGTTGACGGACTTCGACAATGAATATGTGTGGCATTGCCACATTCTGGGACACGAGGAAAATGACTTCATGCGCCCATTCATATTCCATCCGGATGTGGTTGTGCCGGATGCGCCAGGCTCGGTGGCTGCGAGTGGCAATAGCATAACCTGGACAGACCCGACTCCTTTTGGTGGGCAGGATAGTAATGGCATCCCAACTGCGGGTATCAATGCAAATTACACGACGCCTTACAGTAATCCGAAGAATGAAGTTGGATTCAGGGTGCAGCAACAAACTGCTCCGGGTGTCTTTACCACTGTCGCTACAGTGCCGGCAAACAGCACAAGCTGGACCGATGACTCCGGCCTGTTCCTGAACGCCGGGACGGCAGCACAGTTTACCGTGACGGCTTATAACGCGGCAGGCGAATCAGCACAGGGTGTGCCCTCTGCCCTGGGGGCCGCCACCGGTGCGGTTGGTTCTACGGCTGATGCGGCAGGAGCAACAGCGTCGGGTATTGTGTTCACGCCTGGAACGGTGGGTAGTGGCGGCGGCGGTGGTAACGTGCCGAATAACGCGCCGGCTCTTGATGCGCTTGCGTTCAGTGGAGCGAACCCGGGAACGACTGCCGGGGCGATTTCCTTGACCTGGGCTAACAATCCATCGAATGGAAATAACGTGACTGGATTCACACTTTCCTGGACACAAGACAATGGCACGCCAGCAAGCGCCACGTTTGCATCGTCGGCATCGAGAGGAGCCACTGTGACCGAGCTGACTCCGAGCAACAGCTATACGTTTACGCTGGTGGCCAATGCACCAGCCGGAAATTCTCCTGGCGTAAGCATCACGATAACCGCGCCGTAAGCGCAATGTAACAACCATTGCCGGGGTCAGTATATTGATCCCGGCTTTTGACCATCTAACGAACCATTCCATTTGGATCAAACTGGGCTGGCTGGCCTGAGTGAAGAACGCAAGTCTGGAATGGCCGGGATTCGATTGGGAAATTATCTGAGGAGAAGTCGCTTGTTGAAATACGCAATGATTTATCTGTGCAGTTTTGTTCTGGTAAGTGGCCAAGCGTGGTCCGAAGAAGCAAAGGAGATCAAGTCCGACAAAGACAAGCTGAGTTATAGCATTGGTGCAAGTATTGGAAAAAACCTAAAGAAGGAAACGGTCGACGTCGACCTGGGCCTGCTGATTAAGGGTTTGGAAAATGGATTGACTGGCGAGAAACTGGCTATTCCGGAAAAAGAAGTGCGTCAGGTCATGAGCGCCTATCAGAGCGAGTTGCGGAAAAAGCTCATGGTGAACAGGCAGCAGGCAGCAGAAGAAAACAAGAAAAAGAGCGAGGCATTTTTGGCTGAGAACAAGGCCAAGAAGGGGGTTACTACCTTGCCTAGCGGGGTTCAGTATACTATTATCAAAGAAGGTAAGGGCAAGAAGCCAACAGAATCGGATATGGTGGAAGTCAATTACCGAGGGGCGCTTGCCAATGGTACGGAATTTGATGCTACCGAGCCCGGCCATCCAGCTAATTTGAAAGTATCGTCTCTCATAGCAGGGTGGAAGCAAGCGTTAAGCATGATGCCGGCAGGATCGAAGTGGCAAATCGTTATCCCGCCTCAACTGGCCTATGGCGAACGCGGTGTGGGAAGTTATATCGGTCCCAATGAGGCTCTGGTTTTTGAGGTGGAGTTGCTAGCTATAAAATAATATTTGTTTCCATACCCTTCACTAAAGGACTTCGATGATGAAACTGAAATGGATATTACCGTTAAGCCTAGGATTGTTTATTGCTCAGGCAGGTGCGGAGCAGGCGGCTGCTGTTAATGGCAATCGTCCCGGCGCGGCAAAGCCGGAAGCTGGTGCACCTGTTAAATTGGAAATGTCGCCAAATTCTTTAGCAGAAGCAAATGAAGCCAACAGGAAACGGGTTCTCAAGGGCGGCAGGTTAAGCCCAAGGGAAAAAGCCGCAGTGTCAAAAGCCCAGGTTGCGAGTGCCAACAAGCCTGAAGGTGAGGCTTTCCTTGCGGCTAATCAAGCTAAAAAAGGTGTGATCACTTTGCCTAGCGGGGTGCAGTACAGGGTGCTGAGGGCTGGCAAGGGACAGAGCCCGACGGATAAGAGCCAGGTGATGTGCCGCTATACGGGGATGCTGATTGACGGCAAGACGTTTGATAAGACCGACAAGAAGCCGACTTTGCTGAACGTGGCGGGATTTGTGCCGGGACTGAAGGAAGCAGTCAAGCTGATGCAACCCGGAGCGAAGTGGGAGATTGTTATTCCTCCGCAACTTGCTTTCGGCTCCGTGGGCAATCGGGGCGTCGGGCCGAATGCCGTCCTGATTTACCAGATGGAAATCCTGAGCGTTAAATAACCGGTCTGGTTACGGTGAGCCTTTCTACCCATAAGAAGAATCAGGCTCACCTTTCAGCGTCAAATTTGCCGTTGTTCCGCGCACTGGGCTGCGTGATTGGTTCCAGAGGGGCATCGCCCGCTACCCTCATGGCAAGCCAGGGATCTCAAATACTGCGTGATGTACGGAAGAAGACTTCTGTGTTTGTTCTGGCTGCAGCTAGCCTGGCATTTACTTTCCCCGCTCAAGGCATAACGATTTATAGCCAGCCTGCGCTCTCTCCCGATAGTCCGAAGCCTATCGGTTCTGCTGTTACTGATCCGGATGGAAGCGATCAGGATGTAACAGCTTTCGATAATTTCACTTTGGGCAAATCTGCAATCGTCAGCAGGGTGACGTGGCGTGGGTCTTCCTCGTCTGACGCAATGTCCGGCTTTGCTGTCAAGGTTTATACATCCAATCCCGATCCGTATGGCCCGCCAGACACCACATCCCCGTTGGCGGAAATAAACGTGCCTGGCAAGGCAAATGAACAGCCGGTGGGGAGTGGCTGGTCGGATTACAGTGCAGACTTCGCCAGGCCACTGGCGCTGACTGGCGGTGTGCAATACTGGATATCAATTGTGTCGATTCGGAATATTCCCTCAGTGTGGGGCTGGGCCAGTGGAACTGGCGGTGATGGGAAATCCATCCAGTCTTACGCGGAATTTAAAATACTGGCAGCGCCGAATGACCGGGCATTTTCTTTGGGTAATGAAAGCGCTGAGCTGCGTTGAGTCGTTTGGCGTCTGCTTGTGCGATGTCCGGTTATATGGCGGACAAGAACTCGATAGTGAAGGTTATCCCGATGCATGACCCACAATTTGTTAAGCGCTATCCTGATCATTCCCGTTCGGGGATGAGATTAGGCCAGAGGCAGTGTGAATCCATGATTCATAATGTTGCGGGTCTACGCCGGTTGATCGCCGGGCTTGTGTTTGTGCTTGGACTGTTCGCACCCGTGGAGGTGTTTGCACAAAATGCCGGGCATGAACCCGATGGAGTGGAAGCCGGTCGGCGCATCTACACTGAAGGGATACTCACGTCCGGGAAGGAGATGACCGGAACGCGCTTCGGGAGTACTGCGGTTTCAGGTGCCGTAGCAGCCTGTGTGAACTGTCATCGACGTAGCGGAATGGGGCAGGTTGAAGGCGATATTCAAGTGCCGCCCATTGCGGGAAAGTTTCTGTATGGGGCGCGTGAGGATAAACAAATCGCAACGATGGATCCGCGTGTCAGTAAAAGTTTTAATCAGGCCCATGATCCGTATACCGACACATCTTTTGCGGACGCAGTCATTCATGGCGTCAATATCCAGGGGCGGAAAATGAACGTGGTTATGCCCAGGTATAACCTGAGCGAGCCCGACCTGAAAGCATTGTCAGCTTATCTGAAACAGTTATCGACCCAATGGTCGCCAGGAGTAAGCGCCGACAGGATTCGTTTCGCTACGGTGATTACCCCTGACGTGGATCCCTTGAGGCGCAAGGTGTTTGTTGACATGATGCAGACTATTGTTCACCAGAAGAATGGAAGTACTGAGCCGGCAAGCAGCGGGCACTCGCGCCATCACATGGTATCAGCAGCCGAGTTGATTCTGGGAACCGAGCGTAAATGGGATCTGGATATCTGGGAACTGCATGGAGCGCCGGATAGCTGGGGCGCGCAGCTTGCAGAGTATTATCGCAAGCAACCTGTCTTCGCATTGGTTTCCGGAATTTCCGGTTCTACCTGGCAACCTGTGCATGAATTTTGCGACCGTGAGCATATTCCTTGCTGGTTTCCGAGCATACCTCTTCCTGCCAGAAGCCAGTCGCATTATGCATTTTATTTTTCCGATGGGGTGCGGCAGGAATCGGATGTATTGGCACGCCACTTATTGGGCAGCCAATCAAAACCAAAACGCCTGATCCAGATTTACCGGGATGATGCTGCAGAGCGTGCGGCTTCAGAAGAGTTGGAACATGCACTTGAAGGATCGGCAATCAAGGTTGAGAATCATCCGTTGAAGCTGCATGCGGAGGCGACAGATTCATTGGCTGAAGCGCTCGCGGGTGTCAAGTCGGGCGATGCTGTAATGTGCTGGTTGCGCGAGAGCGATGTTGCGGAATTGAGGGCGCTGAAGCCTGTGCCGCGAGCCAATTATTATTTCTCTTCAAGGCTGGCAAACGCAGAGCGCCTGCCATTGCCCGCCAACTGGAAGGCGAACTCGCATCTGGTCTATCTGTACGAACTGCCAGAAAAGCGCGAATTGAGCCTGAACTATTTCCATGCCTGGATGAATCTGCGCAAAATTCCGATGGTCGATGAGCCATTGCAGTCGGAAGTTTTTTTCGCCCTGAGTTTCATGACCGATATCATCTCTGAAATGCTGGATAATCTGTACCGGGATTATCTGGTTGAGCGATCTGAAATCATGTTGAGCAAACGCGAGCGGGTCAAAGCAGAACAGGAAACCAGAGACAGATTGTATCTGGGTAGGGCTGGAGATCTGGTCAAGAAGCATGGGGCGATGACTGCCGATGAAAATGTGCGGCTCAAAATGCCGAATCAAGTGAGCGCTACGGACGTTACTCACGGGACAACGATTTATCCACGGCTTAGTTTGGGGGCTGAGCAGCGCTTTGCGTCCAAGGGGGGATATGTCTTGAGGTTTGCTGAAGGGCCGGATAATGAGTTGATCAATGAAAGCGGCTGGATTGTTCCTTGAGCTTGTACAAGTGGCGCGTGCGGGGCGCAGCCATCATTCAGCGTGCCCCCGGAATTTACACTCGATGAGGTGCTGACGTATGATGGCAAAGTTTTAATGCTGGATTGCCAGCATTTAATTGACCGACCAGGCTGATAATGCGAATTGAAATGATGAAGCAAGATCAAGCAGTGCCAGAAAAATCAACTTTTATTGGCTACGCCAGGAATATGCTATGCGATATTCTGGGTGTGGTGGCAATGAGCGCATTAATCGGTGCAAGCCTGGGTGTCCTCAATGCCCGCGCCGACGATCAATCGGGCCACACCGAACATGATAATATGCCCGGCATGCATGACATGGCCGGTATGCATGATATGGATCATTCAGGCCATGAACATTACTTGTCGGGAAAGAGGGCTTATACCCGTTCGCTCAAGTCCTATGATGTTCCCGAATTAAAATTGGTGGATATGAATGGGAAGCAGGTGGCCTTGCGCGAGTTGCTGGATGATCGTGCGCCCATACTGTTGAATTTCATTTTCACAAGCTGCACTACGATCTGCCCGGTGATGATCGCTACTTTTCAGCAGGTACAGAACAGACTCGGGGTGGATCGGAAAGGTGCACGCCTGGTGTCTATTTCCATTGATCCCGAAAACGATACGCCGGACAAACTGAAAGAATATGCGGCAAAATACCAAGCCGGATCGCGCTGGACATTGCTGACGGGCTCGGTAGAGGATTCGCAAAACGTGCAGCGGGCATTTGGTGTTTTTGCGGGGGATAAAATGGACCAGAAACCCGTTACCTTGATGAAGGCAAAAGGATCGGGCAAGCAGTGGGTTCGTCTGGATGGGCTGGCCGATGCGGGCCAGATTGTCAGTGAATACGACAAATTGAATATGAAGAAGTAAAAACGACAGGTGTTTTTTACGAGACTCACTTGAGGAGAAAAATTTACCTTATGAAGCGTTCAATATTTTTTGCAGCCAATCCGGTTGCATTTCGGCGGACTCATGGTTTTACCCTGCTTGAATTGTTGGTGGTCATGGTGATCATCGGGCTGCTTGCAGGTTATGTGGGGCCGAAATATTTTTCCCAGATCGGCAAGTCGGAAGTTAAAGCGGCGCGAGCGCAGATGGATGCTTTGGGGAAAGCTATCGACCAGTATCGCCTTGATGTGGGGCATTATCCGACGACGGAGGAAGGTTTGGTCGTATTGGTGACCCGCCCCCCTAATGCGACTAAATGGGATGGCCCGTATCTGGTCAAGAGTGTTCCAGCCGATCCGTGGGGAAATGCCTATTTGTATAAATCACCAGGAGATCACGGTGAGTACGATCTGGTTTCCTATGGAAAGGATGGGCGGCCTGGCGGCGAAGGCGAGGATGGCGATATCACCAACTGGTAATGGCCGCGCATGAGCCTTAGGGGAACACAGATTTCCCGTGCAGCCCGGGGAGCTTCGAAGGGAATGTTTCGCATTACTCGACAAAAATAAATATTCTCGACTGACCAGTTCCTGGTCTGTGTTTTTCAGCATACTTGATCTGATCGGGTGGCCTAAATGGGGTGGCAATGCAGTTCGAGGTAAAAGCGTTACGCAATGGCGAGGGGATAACGTTACTGACGTTAGACGCCATCAACTCTGATGAGGCTGTGGCCCAGGCGAAATCGCGTGGATATTCGGTTATTTCCACGCGGTCAAAGTCGGGTTCGCTGTCGTTGAGTTTTGCCCGGAAGAATAAATTCCCTCTGGTGTTATTCAGTCAGGAATTGATAATGCTGCTTGAGGCGGGCTTATCATTGGTCGACGTTCTGGAGACGCTGGCCGAGAAGGAATCTCAGCCCGGGCTGAAGAAGACTCTGGGGCAATTGATAAACAGCCTGTATGAAGGACATAACCTGTCCTACGCCCTTGAACGATTGCCGGACGATTTCCCCGCGCTATATGTTGCGATGGTGCGCTCCAGCGAGAAAACCGGATCGCTGGCCGAGGTGCTGAAGCGATATGTTGTTTATGAATCACAAGTGGAAGGCATCAAAAAGAAAGTAGTCAGTTCTTCGGTATACCCGGTTCTTCTGGCGGTGGTTGGCACCCTGGTTGTAGTGTTCCTTATGCTGTTTGTCGTCCCCAGCTTTAGTCACATATATGAAGACATGGGCGGAGAGCTTCCCTTCATGTCGCGGCTCCTGATGGAGTGGGGGCAGTTTCTGGAGGCGCATAAGAAAACCGTATTGAGCCTGGTGGTGGCGATTCCGACCGCATTGATTATTGCTGCCATACAACCTGCAAGCCAGGTCTGGCTGAAACGGAAGTTATGGGAACTGCCGACAATCGGTGAGCGATTGAGGCTGTACGAAATGGCGCGTTTCTTTCGCTCTTTAGGGATGTTGTTGCAGGGGGGGATGCCGATAATCGTGGCACTCGATCTTGTCTCCGGCTTGCTTCAGGAAAGCAGAAGAGAGAGGCTCAAACTTGCCTCCCAGAGTATTCAGGAGGGAGGGGCGATTTCACAGGCAATGGAGAAATACGATCTGGCCACGCCCTTGGGGCTGAAATTGTTGCGCGTGGGAGAGCACACCGGGCAAATGGGAGAAATGATGGGGCGCATCGCCTTGTATTACGAAGAGGAAACGGTGCGGTGGATCGAGATGTTCGTGAAGTTGTTCGAGCCGCTCTTGATGGTCTTTGTCGGTTTGCTGGTTGGCGTTATCGTTGTCCTGATGTATTTCCCGATTTTTGAATTGGCTGGGAGTATCAAGTGAGTACACTCGTAGCGGTTAAGGACAATGCCAAACACTCCGTCATTACTCCGCAATTGATACGTGATGCGCGGGCAAAGGCCGCGCAAACGCACCGCAGTGCCACCGAGATTCTGGAGAGTCTGGTCGGCCTCGAGTCCCCGGAATTTGTGGCAGCCCTGGGCGAGTTGCTGCACTACCCGACCTTCAGCGCGGACGGCTTGAACGAATTAACCCAATCCTTCGATGCCCTGTCGTTTCCCAAGTCTTCAGAATTGGCGTGCCTCGCGCTGAGAAACGAGAACGATGACCTCATAGTGATAATGAGCGATCCGTTCAACCTGGAAGTGCAGACCTGGCTGGAGCAGCACATCCAATCTGATTTCTCCTGGGGGCTGGCACATCGGTCAGACATAGAAGCCTATCTGGCGCATCACGAGAGATCGCTGAATGCCATGGATAGCATGCAGCAGGATGTGTCTGAACGATCAACCGCCGATTATGACGGAACCGTTGAGGAGTTGTCCTTCAAGACTATCAACGAGGAGACAAGTGTTGTCGTCAAGCTCGTTCAGTCAACGGTATATGACGCATTGAAAGCGGAGGCGAGCGATATTCACCTGGAGACATCGCCCACGGGTCTTGTCATCAAGTACCGGATCGATGGTGTCCTCGTCACGACCTGCGCATTAGAGGGCCTGGAATTGGCCGAGCAAGTGATCTCGCGCATCAAGGTTATCTCCGGGCTGGATATCACCGAGCGGCGTACTCCTCAGGATGGCCGTTTCAAGGTCTCGGTGCAACGCCATGAAGTTGACCTGCGCGTTTCGATCATGCCCAGTGTGTTCGGGGAATGTGCTGTGTTGCGTGTTCTGGATAAGCGCGCATTGTCCGATCAGATGAAGGGCTTGCGGCTCGATCATCTGGGTTTCGATGAGAAATCCATGTTATTCATACGCCGTCTATCCAGGGAGCCCTATGGCATGATCCTGGTAACGGGGCCAACGGGAAGCGGCAAGACGTCCACCCTGTATGCGGCTCTTACGGAGGTTAATCATGGAACCGATAAAATAATTACGATTGAGGATCCGGTCGAGTACCAATTGCCGGGAGTGTTGCAAATACCCGTGAATGAGAAAAAAGGACTTACCTTTGAGCGCGGATTGCGCTCCATCTTGCGGCATGATCCGGATAAGATAATGGTAGGTGAGATTCGTGACCCGGAGACTGCGCAGATCGCCGTGCAGTCTGCGCTGACAGGCCATCTGGTGTTTACCACCGTGCATGCAAACAATGTATTCGATGTCCTTGGCCGCTTCGTGCATATGGGCGTGGATCCCTACAGTTTTGTTTCCGCCTTGAACGGAGTCGTGGCCCAGCGTCTGGTTCGGGTCATATGCAAAGAATGCATCACGGATGACACGCCGGAAGAGTCGTTGATTCTTGAATCGGGGCTTACCCTGGAAGAAGTCAGGCATGTCCATTTCCGTCGCGGGTCTGGATGCAGGCATTGCCGGGGAACAGGCTTCAAGGGAAGAAAAGCGATTGCGGAGATACTGAATTTGAACGATGAATTGCGTGAGCTGATAGTCGGGAAACAGCCCGTCCGCCTTATTCGGGAAGCGGCAAGACGGAACGGGACGCGCTTGCTGCGAGAAGGGGCATTGGATCTGGTTTTCCAGGGAGAGTCGACATTAGAGGAAGCCAATCGTGTCACTTTTAACTAAAAATGAGTTGCGGGTGGTGCTGTGCCATAACCAGTTGCAACTGGTTCATGTCTCAGGTCGGCTCACGCTTAAGGGGTGGGCGTATCAGGTACTGGATAAGCAGATACATTCTTTCGGGGCGGATCCTGATATGCCGTGGAGCATGGGGGTCAATAAACTGGAGACGGTATTATCCGGTCTGGATATTCAGCCCGAATCCGCCAGCATCGTTTTGTCCGATTATTTCCTGCGCTACGCAATAGTGGATGCGGATCCGACCCTGCATGGTGAGGCGGAGCAAATTGCATATGTCAAATATCGTTTCGGAGAGCTATATGGGGAAAGCGCCGACTCGTGGGAATTGAGGTTGGATCAGGAGTATCCCGGAGCCCCCTTCTTCGTCAGCAGTGTGGAGGGACAATTGATCGCTGACCTGCGCGAAACGTTTGCTCAGGCTCATGTGAGGTTGCAGTCGATCCAGCCCTGTTTGATGAGAATGTACAATCAATGCCGGGCGGAATTTAAAAACAGGGATGCGTGGTTCATACTTTTCGAACACGACAGTTTGTGCATGGTTTGGCTTAAAAACGGACGCCCCAATAGCGTTCGGAAGATCAGGGTGGCGGATGACTGGCTGCAAAAACTGCCGGAGATTATCGAACGGGAAACCTGTCTGTCTGGACTGGATACAGAGGCGAAAGAGGTTTTCCTGTGGTCATTCGACCAGCTAGACTGGGATATGCGGCAGAGTGGTGGACGCTGGAAGTTTATCAGGATTCAGCCCGCGCCCCCTTCAGGCTTGCAGGCCCAGTATGATGAGCAATATGCGTTAGCAATGTGTGGTGTATGAGATGACAGAATTGCGGCTTGATTATCAGAAGAATGCTCCCTTTCCCTGGTTGGGGGTATGTCTGGCAGGCGTTGTGGCGGTTGCGTTGGTTCTGCTCGCGATCTATTTTGTGCACCTGCGCAATCAAGTCGATGCGCTGGAATTCAGGCTTGATCGAGCTGCCTCGAAAGAAAGTGCCCGCAAGTCCGCCGGCCCGACGAGCGAAGCTGGCAGGCTGAATTTGTCGCAGGAAATAAAGAATGCGAATGATGCGTTGCATCACCTGAGCGTACCGTGGGGCACTTTATTTGATGCGGTGGAATCATCGCGCGGAAGCCGCGTCACTTTGCTGACATTGGAACCGGACTTTGAAAAAAGGCAGGTGAAAATAGGCGGCGAGGCGAAAAACTATGATGCGATAATGAAATATATTACCGAAATGCAAGGGCGCGATATATTTGGCCCGGTCTATTTGCAACATCACGAAATAAGGCACGATGACCCGGAAAAACCAGTGCGGTTCACTCTGCTTGCGAATTGGCAGGACAAGCAATGACGAGTAAATCGGACGCTATCTTATCCCGCCTGGCGCACTCGTTTGTGCATAATGGCCAGTCGTTTGCGGCAGTGCCTTTGCAGGAAAGGCTGCGCTGGAATGCCAATCGACTCTTGCCGCTTATGGGCTGGCCTGGCATGGTGGCAATCGGTTTGGCGGTGATGTGCGCCCTGTTTTATTTTTCAACTCTACGGCCCATGCAGTCCAGTCTGGAAAGGTTGAAGCTGAGCGTGAGTTCAATGCAGTCGTCGGCTATGCAAAGCAAGGTTGATCACAGTGCCGATACGCCGTCTGAACAGCTTGCCGAATTTTATAAATTTCTTCCCCCGGAAAAAGACTCGCCGCACTGGTTGGGTTTGATGGCGGAAATCGCCAATGAAAATGGCCTCGCCTTGAATCATGGAGAGTACGCTGTAGTGCGCGAGTCGGCTGGGCCGATGCGGCAACTCAAGATCACGTTGCCCGTGCAAGGAACCTATCCGCAGATTCGTGAATATCTTGAGGATCTGACGCTGGAAATTCCAGGCATGTCGTTGGAGAACGTGCAGTTTGAGCGGGAAGATATTGTGGATACGGTATTGCAGGCAAAAATTAAATTGATCCTTTATCTGAGGCAGGGAGCATGACGCTGAAGCGCGGGCATTGGATAGCGATTATTCTTGTGACGATAGTGCTGATCGTTATGGCGCCGTCAGATGACGTAGCCGGCGCCAGGAAAAATGCGCGTCCGGACAAGTCAGGCCCCAACACATCAGCCTTGTCTGCGGACAGGCAAACTACCCGCGATGCCGGGCGGGTGGAGATGGCACTGCTGGACAAACTTAAAGCGAAGCCGCAGGAAGACTCGGAGGTGAACGATGTTTTCAATCACACCTCGTGGTATGTGCCGCCTCCCGCCCCACCCGCCCCTCCGCCGGTGAAGTTTCTGGAGCCGATAATAGCGCTCCCGCCGCCAGAGCCAACAGCCCCTCCGTTGCCGTTCACGTATTTTGGACGTTACGAGGATGGGAATGTGCGGACAGTTGTTCTTGTAAAAGGCGGCCGGGTGTATGCCGTCAAGGTAGGTGAGATTCTTGACGGTGCGTATCGTGTTGAGGATATATCGCAAGGGGTGGTGACTTTGACATACCTGCCGTTGAACACCACGCAGTCATTACGTACGGGCGAGACGTCATGATCAGCGGCTGTTGCAGAAAATTAAAATAAAATCGGAATCCGAGGGACAAATGCCATGCTGATATTCAATTCTAAACTCCGGGCTGGGGCAGCGCTTGCCTGCCTCGCACTGGCGCTGGGCGGGTGCGCTATCCAGCGGATACATGACAACGGGATGGATTTGATTCAGGAAGGACGCATTGAGGAGGGGCTGCAGAAACTGGATCAGGCCAGCAAGGCGGACACCGATAATGTTGCCTATCGTAACGATTATCTGCGCACGAGGAATCAAGCCACGAACATGCTGTTGGCCGATGCCTCAACTGCGCAGTCGCAAGGTCAGATGGGGGCCGCGCAGAATATCTATCTAAAAGTTCTCAGGATAGACCCGGAGAACCGGAATGCCCAACGCGCACTTGAGACTATCGCGCGGGATGAGCGCCACCGCGTCATTCTGGAGCAGGCGCGCGCGCTGATCGCAAAAGGCGATCTGGAAGAGGCGCGTGGAGCGCTTAATCCTGTCCTGATCGAGAACCCAACGAACGGCCCGGCAGGTATGCTGGTTCGGGAAATCGATGAACAGGAGGCAAAGACCCAGACGTCGGAGCCTATTCTGTCGGGAAAATTCAGGAAGCCGATCAGTCTGCAATTCCGTGATGCGAACGTCAAGATGGTGTTCGAAGCATTATCGCGTACGAGCGGCATCAATGTGCTGCTGGATAAAGACGTGAGTGGCGATATCAAAACTTCGATCTTTGTCCGCGATGTTTCTGTCAAGGATGCCATCGATCTGATTCTGATGCAGACCCAACTGGAAAAGAAAATACTCAGCGACAATACGCTGTATATCTACCCGAATACGGCGACAAAGATCAAGGACTTCAAGGATCTCAAGGTGCGGAGTTTTCATCTGACCTATGCCGATCCCAAAAACATGATGGGCTTGATCAAGACCCTGTTCAAGACCAAGGACATCGTCGTGCATGAAAAGACGAGTTCCCTGATCATGCGCGATACGCCGGAAGCCATTCATCTCGCAGAAAAATTGATCCAGGATCAGGATGTGGCTGACCCCGAAGTCATGCTGGAAGTCGAAGTGCTCGAGGTAACCCGCGCCCGTATGCATGATCTGGGTCTGCAATATCCCGCCCAAATGGCTTTCGGCGCGATGATTCCGCCGACGACAACGACAACAACAAATGTAACAACGGGGATATCGTCGACGACGACACAACCGGGAACGACATTGACTTTGGGTAACCTTAGGCAGATCAACAGGAATCTTATTTCAGTGTCACCCGCTCCTGCGATGACGCTTAATCTGATGTTGCAGGACAGCGATACGAATGTATTGTCGAGTCCGCGTTTGCGCGTCAAAAATCGTGAAAAAGCAAAAATCATGATAGGCGAACGTGTGCCCATCATTACCAATTCCGTGACGCCGGTCAATGGAAGCACGCCAGTGGTGACAGGCACGGTCTCCTACCAGGATGTGGGTTTAAAGTTCGATGTGGAGCCTGAGATTCACCAGGATAATGAAGTGACCATCAAGCTGGGCCTGGAAGTCAGCTCGCTGGGAGCTGCGGTCACGAACTCTGCATCTGGCTCTCTGGTCTACACGGTAGGGACGCGCAATATTTTGACATCCCTGCGCCTGCACGATGGGGAGACGCAGATTCTTGCCGGCCTGATAACTGACAGCGACACAAGCACCACCGACAAGGTTCCATTGCTGGGGCAGATACCTCTGCTGGGGCATCTTTTCTCGAATGACAACGGAAAGAAATCCAAGACCGAGATCATTCTGTCAATCACGCCGCATCTGGTTGGCAGCAAGAAGATTCCTGATGCGCGCGAAATGGAATATTGGTCTGGAACGGAATCCGCGTTGCGTAGTGATCAGGTGGTGCTGAAACCACTCGGGGTTGTTTCCCTGACGGGAACGAGCCCCGGTGCGGCGACAGCCAGCGCAAGACAATCTGCGGGCATTGCCCAGATTCCGTCCGCAGGCGCCGCGACAACTGCGAACATCGCGCCAGCAGAGGCGCTGGCTCCAGGTATGCCGTTACCGGCAGGGAGCATGTCGAGACCTCCGGTAGCAAAGCTGACTCTGGCGTCACCGCCTGCGCCCGAAGCGCGTTCGGCACCGGAAGATGCTGTGGTGAATTCGTCGATAGTGTTCGACTGGGCCGGTCCGGAACAAGCGAAAGTCGGCGACCGAATTTCGGTTCAACTGAATGCGCAGTCGCTGCATGGAGTCAAGGCGCTGGCGCTTGATGTGGGGTTTGATCCGAGTGTGTTGAAGGCACTTGATGTCAGCGGCGGAAATGCCATGAAGCAAAATAACGCTCCTTTGAATCTGACCAAAACTATAGATCAGGTCGGTGGGGGGGTCGTGGTTAACCTAACCGGGAGCGGAGCAAGTAATAGCGCCGGTCTTCTTACGCTGACTTTTGAGGTGCTTGCGCCCGCAAAAGGAACGACGGTTGTCTTGAACTCGGTTACTGCCACCATGGAGGATGGTGAAGCGCAAACGCCGGCATTGCCCGCGCCTTTTTCCATTAGCGCCGAACAATGAATTATGTAAAAGAGAAAGGATTTACCCTTATCGAGTTGATCATGACGATAGCGATAATGGGAATGCTTGCCTCGGTAGTGCTGCCTATGGCCGAGATTACTGTTCAGCATAAAAAGGAGCAGGATCTGAGAGTGGCGCTACGCGAGATCCGGGATGCGCTGGATGCTTATAAGAAGGCGGTGGATGAAGGCAGAGTTGCTCGCATAGCCGGCTCATCAGGATACCCGGAATCGTTACAGATTCTGGTGGATGGGGTGAACGATCTGAAAAATCCGGCAAGCAATGCCAGGATATATTTCTTGAGGCGCATCCCGCGAGATCCCATGGAGAAGGATCAAACCAGGTCGGACGCTGAGTCCTGGGGCAAGCGCAGTTATGAAAGCAGCGCCGATGAGCCGCAGGAAGGCAGCGATGTGTACGATGTATATTCCTTGTCGTCCGATTCCGGGTTGAATGGCGTTCCATATAATAAATGGTAGGGAAAGTCTGCAAGTGACCAGAAGGATAAACAGAGGCTTTACGCTGATTGAATTGCTCGTGGTGATGGCGATCATAGGGACGCTATTGACGATCGCCGTCCCCAAATATTTTCACAGCGTCGACCGGGCTAAAGAGGCGGTGCTCCATCAGAACCTGGTATTGACACGCCAGGCTATCGACAAATATTTTGGTGATAATGGTAAATACCCGGATACGCTGGATGATCTGGTTCAGAAAAAATATTTGCGCAGTGTGCCTTATGACCCGATTGCCGATAGCAGTACGGCATGGGTGATTATCGCGCCCTCATCCGAGGGCAAGGGTGCCGTGTACGACGTTAAGAGTAGCGCGCCCGGAGCCGGTTTGGATGGGACACAATACAAGGATTGGTGATTTTGTCTGGTCGCCGAGTACGAAGCAGTTTGCCACGCGATTGGCGTTTGCCCGGAATAATTCGGGGCCTGGTCAGGCTTCACCATTTATGCAATTAAGAATCAGACCCGGTTCCCGCTTGCCTCCGGTGCGCTATATGGGGGGCGCCATCTTTATGGGGATGCTGGCGGTCGTCGCGATCATGAGTATTGGATTGTTCGCCGTGGGTGATATCTGGAGCACCACAAGGCAACGCGAGAAGGAGCAGGAATTGTTGTTCATCGGGCATCAGTTCCGATCGGCAATTGAGGCATACAGTCAGAATGATCCACGGGGTAAGCAGGTTCAAACCTACCCCATGTATCTGGAAGATATGCTGGTTGACCCCCGCTATCCTAATGCCCATAGGTATCTTCGGAAAATCTACATCGATCCGATGACGGGTAAAAACGAATGGGGTTTGCTGAAAAATTCCAATGGCGGCATCTATGGGGTCTATAGCCTGTCTGAAGATGTTCCGATCAAAAGCGATAACTTTGATATGGCGGATGCCGGGTTTTCAGGCGCAAAGCAGTATTCATCCTGGACCTTTACGTACAGCCCATCCGTGCCGGATGGGACTGTTCGCCCGTGAGTTCAGGGGGGGATGTGTCGAGTGAGCATGGCGCGGAATTGCAGGAATGCTTGCCCATTTATGCGGGATTCACGCTACAATGCGCCACTAAATTTTAGCGGTACTTGTGAATTGAGGTCGGATTTTATGTTGAAACTGCACTGGGGATTAAAGGGGCTAATCTAATGGGTGGGAATGTACAGCGAAAACATGAGCGGTACCCTTTAAAGAATCAGCCCAGCGGGAGGCTTTATCTCAGAACGGGATCGGGGCGGCATCTGGTCAAGAATGTCAGGGATATTTCGAGTTCAGGCATCAGTCTGTCTGTTGATGAGGGCTTCTCCAAAATGGCCGATGTGGAGCTGGAATACTCGGCTCCCAATGGCAGGGTCGAGGTTTTCGGGAAGGTCGTGTGGTGCGCACAAGAACTGAACAATCAGGGTAAGGGGCCATATCTGTTGGGTATAGAACTGTTGAGCCCCATGATGCTGGTTTCGGTGTTGCTCCAGAATAGCCCCCCGAAAGCAAAAGCAAGAGCCTGATTCGTGCGCTGGCGCGCAATCATTAAGCAGCTATATTTTAAAATTAACGTCTCAAGAGGAGGAATCGATGCCACCCGTTACTAAGAAAATGAAACAATCCGTCATTCATGCTGAGGATCATGACATCGTTGCGATGTATGAGCCTAAACAAATTACCGAGTTTCTGGTCAAGCTCCATAATTTGCATGAGGGATTGTTTGATTTGGTTCTTGGGTTCCAGGTTGCTGTGGGTTCTGTGGGCCCCGGCCCCTCTTCGGTCATGCCAGGTGCAGTAATTGGAGTTAAGCATATCGGGTTGGTAAAAGTGGAGAAGAAAAGCGCGACTACGGTGAATGCCGCCAAAGTCAATCCTGCTCCGAAGAAACACGTTGTGAAGAAACCCGCAGCCACAAAGAAAGCGCCAGCAAAGAAATAACGCGAACCGTTCCATGACCTGCCGCTTGCAAACTGGCGGGTCGTGCGCGCCCCTTTGCGTCGACGTATACGGGTAAGCATCTCCGCAAAATCCAGGGGCGGAGCGGTGAAGGTGACCGCACCTGCCACGCTCGGTCGTGAGCTGACTCCCCGCAAGCATTTTCGCAAGGTTTTCTGTAGCGCGATCCCATTGCCGGGCAAATAATTCTGTTTTCCGTGATCAAGAAATTCCATATCAAGACTTTCGGCTGCCAGATGAACGAGTACGACTCGGACAAGATGGCGGATGTGCTGCGCGCCTGCGACGGCATGGTGCAGACCGACCGGCAGGAAGACGCGGATGTCATTCTGTTCAACACCTGTTCGATACGCGAGAAGGCAGAAGAGAAAGTTTTTTCCGATCTGGGGCGCGCGCGGGTATTGAAGCAGGCCAAGCCTGACCTGCTCATCGGCGTCGGCGGTTGCGTCGCCAGCCAGGAGGGCGAGGCCATCGTGCGCCGCGCACCTTACGTCGACGTGGTGTTCGGTCCGCAGACGCTGCATCGCTTACCGCAATTGATCGCCGCACGGCTCGCCAGCGGGCAGCCGCAAGTGGACATCAGTTTCCCCGAAATAGAAAAATTCGATCACCTTCCGCGCGCGCAGACCACAGCCGGCTCGGCCTATGTTTCCATCATGGAAGGGTGCAGCAAATACTGCACTTACTGCGTGGTACCTTTCACGCGTGGCGAGGAAGTGTCGCGCCCGTTTGACGATGTGATGCGCGAGATACTGGGTCTGACGCAGCAGGGTGTGGGTGAGATCACCTTGCTCGGGCAGAACGTGAATGCCTATCGCGGCGAGATGGATGATGGAGACACAGCGGATTTCGCTTTTCTGCTGCAAGCCGTCGCGGCTCTGGAAGGCGTACGGCGCCTGCGCTACACCACTTCGCATCCCAGGGAAATGAGTTCGCGCGTGGTGGACGCGTACGCCAGCACGCCCAAACTCGTGAGCCATTTACACCTGCCGGTGCAGTCCGGCTCCGACCGCATACTCGCCGCGATGAAACGCGGCTACACCGCGCTCGAATACAAATCGCTGGTGCGCAAGCTGCGTGCGGCGCGTCCGGACATTTCCATTTCCACCGATTTTATCGTCGGCTTTCCCGGCGAGACCGAAGCCGATTTCGAGGCGACCATGAAGCTGATAGACGACATCGGCTTCGATGCCAGTTTCAGTTTCGTCTACAGCCCGCGCCCCGGCACGCCTGCCGCCGAAATGGCGGACGATACACTACCGGAGGTCAAGCTCGCGCGCCTGCAACGTTTGCAAGCCAGGATAGACCAGCAGGAACAAGCGATCAGCGAGGCCATGGTCGGCACCGTGCAGCGCGTGATGGTTGAAGGCATTTCGAAAAAGAACGCGCAGGAACTGGCGGGGCGCACCGACAACAATCGCATCGTGAACTTCGTCGGCTCGCCCGGCATGATAGGCCGTTTCGTGGACGTGACCATACTCGCTGTTTCCATGCACACCCTGCGTGGCGAGGCAGTGCTCAGGCCGGAGGCATAAAGGCTGTCGCTATTTGTGGCTACGTTGCCATGGAGGGGATTCCGGATAGGCTGAAATGGTTGATTCCCGCCGCATCCATGTTAATCTTGAGCCAACGCTCTTCCCCGAATTATGAATACGCCCGCCCTACAATTTTCCATGGAACCGCTGGACAACGCGCGGCTGGCCAATTTGTGCGGTGCGTTCGACGAGAACCTGCGCCAGATCGAGACCGCGCTGGAAGTCGTCATTTCGCGTCGCGGCGAGCGCTTCAGCGTGCAGGGCGAAGCGCACAAGGCCGAACTCGCGCGTCGGGTGCTCCAGGAGTTTTATCTGGAAGCGAAGCACGACATCAGCCTGGAGAAATTCCAGCTCGGCCTGATCGAGGCGATGCGCAACGATGGCGAGCCGGAGGCGCAGACGGAATTCGTGCCGCTACTGATGACGCGCAAATCCGAGGTGCGCGGCCGCACGCCGCGCCAGAACAATTATCTGCAAGCCATCCAGCAGCACGACATCACCTTCGGCGTCGGCCCGGCCGGAACCGGCAAGACCTGGCTTGCCGCGGCTTGCGCGGTAGACGCGTTGCAGCGCGAGAGCGTCAAGCGATTGGTGCTGGTGCGTCCGGCGGTGGAGGCGGGCGAACGCCTGGGTTTCCTGCCCGGCGACCTGGCGCAGAAAGTCGATCCCTATCTGCGCCCTTTGTACGATGCGCTGTACGACCTCATGGGACTGGAAAAAGTAAGCAAGGCATTCGAGCGCGGCGTGATCGAGATCGCGCCGCTGGCTTACATGCGCGGGCGCACGCTGAATCATTCCTTTATCATTCTCGACGAGGCGCAGAACACCACGCCCGAGCAGATGAAGATGTTCCTCACGCGCATCGGTTTCGGCAGCAAGGCCGTCATCACCGGCGACGTGACGCAGATAGACCTGGCGCGCGGGCAGAAGAGCGGTTTGGTCGAAGCACGCAGCGTGCTGCAAGACGTGCGCGGCATCGCCTTCCAGGATTTTCTGGCCGAAGATGTGGTGCGCCATCCGCTGGTGCAGAAAATCGTTTCGGCCTATGAACGGCATGAACTGCGAAACAGGGGGCAGATATGAGCAAACTTTCACTTACCGTGCAATACGCGAGCAGCGCGAAACACATGCCCACGCGCCAGCAGTTCCGCCGCTGGGTGACCGCTGCGTTGCAACACGATGTGCAGATCACGTTGCGCCTCGTGGACGAGGACGAAGCGCGCTACCTGAACAAGAGTTTTCGCGGCAAGGACTACGCCACCAATGTGCTGACCTTCGTGTATGACAACGAACTGCCGCTCTATGGCGACCTGATTATTTGCGCGCCGGTAGCGGTCAGGGAAGCGCGCAAGCAGCACAAGCATCTGATGGAGTATTACGCGCATCTCGCGATCCACGCCGTGCTGCACCTGCAGGGTTACGAACATGAAGAAGAGGATGAGGCCGTTGCGATGGAAGCGTACGAGACTGCAATCATGACGAAATTAGGGTATGCTGATCCTCATCAGGGAGCAGGTTCTTAAACTAAAAAGATGGACGATTCAGACAGTAACAAACCGACTTTGCTGGAGCGCCTTTCCACGCTGCTATTGCGTGAGCCGGAAGACCGCGAGCAACTCATAGAATTGCTGCACTCCGCCTACGAGCGTAACCTGCTGGATGCAGACGCGCTGTCCATGATGGAGGGCGTGATCCAGGTTTCAGAGCGCCAGGTGCGCGAGATCATGATCCCGCGCGCGCAGATGGATGTCATCGACATCAGCCAGCCGCCGGAGCAATTCATTCCCTTCGTCATCGAAACCGCGCACTCGCGCTTCCCGGTGATCGACGGCGACAAGGACAACATCGTCGGCATCCTGCTGGCGAAAGACCTGCTGCGCTATTACGCGGGCGAGGAGTTCGAGGTGCGCGACATGCTGCGCCCCGCCGTGTTCGTGCCGGAATCCAAACGCCTCAACGTGCTGCTGCGCGACTTCCGCAGCAACCGCAACCATATCGCGCTGGTGGTGGACGAATACGGCGGCGTGTGCGGCATGGTCACCATCGAGGACGTGCTGGAACAGATCGTCGGCGACATCGAGGATGAATACGATTTCGACGAAGACGAAGACAACCTCATTCCGGATGGCAAAGGCCACTGGCGCGTCAAAGCCGGCACCGAGATTGCCGACTTCAACGAGGCATTGGGCACTGATTTCAGCGACGAGGAATGCGACACCGTAGGCGGCCTCGTGCTCAAGGCCGCAGGCCAGCTTCCCAAGAGCGGCGAACGCATAGTCGTCGGCAACCTCATCTTCACCGTCCTGCGCGTTGATAGCCGCAGACTCTACTCGGTGCTGGTCGAGCATAAACCGCCGGAGCAAGAGTAGGGACGCTTGCCGGATTTTGCCGGGCGCGTTGCATTCCCGCCCTTTCCATCTGCCGTGATAAAATGCGCGTCTTTCCCGTTTACCGTTAATTTGGAAGGCTCACATGTTCTCCAGCAAAAACACCATCGTCCATACCGACCCGGAATTGTGGGTGGCAATCCAGAATGAAAACCGCCGCCAGGAAGAGCACATCGAACTGATCGCGTCGGAAAACTATACCAGCCCGGCGGTGATGGAGGCGCAGGGCGGTCAGCTCACCAACAAGTATGCCGAAGGCTACCCCGGCAAGCGTTACTACGGCGGCTGCGAATTTGCGGACATCGCCGAGCAACTGGCCATTGATCGCGCCAAGGCTCTGTTCGGTGCGGAATACGCCAACGTGCAGCCGCACTCCGGTTCGCAGGCAAATCAGGCGGTGTATGTGTCAGTGCTCAAGCCCGGCGACACCATCCTCGGCATGAGCCTCGCGCACGGCGGCCACCTGACCCACGGCGCATCGGTGAACATCAGCGGCAAGCTGTACAACGCGATCCAGTACGGCCTCAACGACAAGGAAGACATCGACTACGACCAGGTGCAGAAGCTGGCCAACGAGCACAAGCCCAAGATGATCGTGGCCGGTGCATCGGCATTCGCACTGGTGATCGACTGGAAACGCTTCCGCGCCATCGCCGACAGTGTCGGCGCTTATCTGTTCGTGGACATGGCGCACTACGCCGGACTGGTCGCTGCGGGTTGCTATCCGTCCCCGGTGGGCATCGCCGACTTCGTTACCACCACTACGCACAAGACCTTGCGCGGCCCGCGCGGCGGCCTGATCCTGGCCAAGGCCGAACACGAGAAAGCGCTGAATTCCGCAATTTTCCCCTGCCTGCAAGGCGGCCCGCTGATGCATGTGATCGCAGCCAAAGCTATCGCCTTCAAGGAAGCCGCGAGCAAGGAATTCAAGGCTTACCAGATGCAAGTGATAGACAACGCGCGCGTGATGGCGAAAGTGCTGCAAGAGCGCGGCGTGCGCATCGTGTCCGGTCGCACCGACAGCCACGTATTCCTGGTCGACCTGCAACCCAAGAACCTCACCGGCAAGGATGCCGAAGCCGCACTGGGCCGCGCCCACATCACGGTGAACAAGAACGCCATCCCCAACGATCCGCAGAAGCCTTTCGTCACCAGCGGCATACGCATCGGCAGTCCGGCGATGACCACGCGCGGCTTCAAGGAACTTGAAGCCGAGAAACTCGCCAACCTGATCGCCGATGTGCTGGATGCGCCGAACGACGAAGCCGTGATCGCGCGCGTGGTGGGCGAGGTCAGGAAACTGACTACGCAGTTTCCGGTGTACGGCAAATAGACGTGGCTTGAGACGTAAGTTGGAAATTAAAACAAACTTCTGACTTAATGTCTTGCGTCTAGCAACCCTTATATGAAATGCCCCTTCTGTAAATACCCCGACACCCAGGTCGTCGACACGCGCGAGAACGAGGAGGGCGACAGCATACGCCGCCGTCGCCGCTGCCTGTCGTGCGAGAAGCGCTTCACGACTTTCGAGACGGTGGAGTTGCGCATGCCGCAGGTGGTGAAGCAGAACGGCATGCGCAGCGAATTCGACGAAGAAAAACTGCGCACCAGCTTCACGCGCGCGCTGCACAAGCGCCCGGTGCCCACCGAGCTGGTGGATGCGGCCATCCATAATCTGACGCAGAAAGTTTTCGCGCTGGGCGAGCGCGAGATCGGTTCGCGCCAGATCGGCGAGATGGTGATGAAGGAATTGCTCAAGCTGGATAAGGTCGCTTACATCCGCTTCGCTTCGGTCTACAAAAGTTTTCAGGACGTGGGCGATTTCACCGAAGCGGTGGAAGAAGTGCGCAAGGCGCCTGCAAGACGGCGCAAACCCCAGATCGTCTGATGCTTACCGCGCAAGACCAGCAGTGGATGGCGCATGCGCTGCAACTGGCGGAGCGCGGCCTGTACACCACCAGTCCCAACCCGCGCGTCGGCTGCGTGCTGGTGCGCGATGACGCGGTCGTCGGCGCAGGCTGGCACGAGCGTGCGGGCGAACCCCATGCCGAAATTCATGCCTTGCGCGCAGCAGGTGAAGCCGCGCGCGGCGCGACCGCCTATGTCACGCTGGAACCATGCAGCCATCACGGACGCACACCGCCCTGCGCCGATGCTCTGATAGCGGCAGGCGTGGCGCGTGTGGTGGCCGCGATGCAAGACCCGAATCCGCAAGTTGCAGGGCAAGGTCTGAACAAGCTGCGTGCGGCGGGTATCGCAGTCGAATACGGCCTGATGGAGGCCGAGGCGAGCGCACTCAACATCGGGTTCTTTACGCGCATGACGCGCGGCATGCCGTGGCTGCGCAGCAAGATCGCGGCGAGCCTGGACGGGCGCACCGCGCTCAACAACGGCGTGAGCCAGTGGATCACCGGCGCAGAAGCGCGGCAGGAGGTGCAGCATTGGCGCGCGCGTTCCTGCGCCGTGCTCACCGGCATCGGCACCGTGCTGGAAGACGATGCGCAACTCAACGTGCGCAGCATAGAGACAACGCGGCAACCGTTGCGCGTGGTGGTGGACAGCTATCTGCGCATGCCGCTGAGTGCCAGAATTTTGCAAGGCGGGAATGTGGTGGTCTACACCGCCACGCAAGACGCAGAAAAGATTGCCGCACTGGAAAATGCTGGCGCGTGCGTCACCGTATTGCCGGATGACGATGGGCGTGTGGATTTGCATGCCGTGCTGCGCGACCTCGCCACGCGCGGTTGCAACGAAGTGCTGGCAGAGGGCGGCGCCAGATTGAATGGCGCACTGCTGCAAGCCGGATTGGTGGATGAGCTGGTGCTTTATCTCGCGCCGCAATTGCTGGGCGACATGGCGCGTGGCATGGCGCAACTCGGCGAACTGACCAGCCTAGAACAGCGCATAAAACTGGATTGGCAGGATGTGCGGCGTGTGGGCGAGGATTTGCGCGTTGTGGCGCGAGTAAAAAAATAACAGTCCATCACTCCCTCACCCTGAGAGGGGGAGGGAGGCAGTGGATTTACAAGGTTGAGGAGAAAATCATGTTCAGTGGAATCATTGCAGATATAGGTACGATCACCTGCGCCGAAGATCGCAACGGTGGCCTGCGGCTTGCGGTTGCGACCAGGGCGCTCGGCATGGACGACGTGCAGTTGGGCGACAGCATCGCAGTCAACGGCGTGTGCCTTACCGTGATAAAAAAAGAGGCTGAGGTATTCACCGTGGAGGTGTCGCGCGAGACGCTGAATTGTACGATAGGGCTGGAAGCCCAGGGCGCACGCGTCAATCTCGAAAAAGCGCTGCGCCTGTCCGATCGTCTTGGCGGCCATCTGGTCAGCGGCCATGTGGACGGCGTGGGCGAGGTCGTGGCGTTCAATAATATCGGCGAGAGCTGGCGTCTGATCGTGCGTGCGCCGCAGGCGCTGGCGAAATACATCGCGGTCAAAGGTTCCATCACTATCAACGGCGTCAGTCTCACGGTGAACCTCGTCGCAGGTTCGGAGTTCGAGGTGAACCTTATCCCGCACACGCTGTCAGTGACCACGTTGAGCGAGCTGCACGTGGGCGCGAAAGTGAATCTGGAGATCGATCTGATTGCGCGCTATGTGGAGCGCATGTTATCGGCAGAAAACCAGAAGGATGGTGCATGAAGAGTAGTGCAGTTTACAAAATGATCGTAGTGGCCGCTTGTGCCATGGCCTTTTCCGGGACGACGCATGCGGACGAGTCCGCGCTGAATCTGGCGCTGCCGTCCGATACTATTTTCACGGCCCCGGCGCGTGGCTATGTGCTTGCGTCGAACGACGACGGCAATGCCAAAGCGCGAGTGAACACAGCGGCACCCGTGCGGACAGAGTTCAAGGAGCCGACGCTGACGGGCAACAAGGTACATCAGTATCTGGGGCTGGGCACGCTGGCCCTGGTCGGGCTGACTGCCATGACTGCGCCGGATGGTGAAGACAAGAAAACGAAATCCACCACGGGCATCCACCCGACGCTGGGGCGCGCCGCTGCCGCCATGGCTGCGGCCACGGTGACCACGGGCTTGTTGTATCACTCGAAAGACATCCATCTCGAAGACGGACTCAGCGATCCCGACAACATGCACGCCATGCTGGCTGGCGCCGGTGCGCTGGCCATGCTGTATGCCATCTCCAGGGCGCCGAACTCGGGCCATTCCGGCGCGGGCGTCATGGGCGGCATCGCCATGGGCGTCGCAGTGAAACTTACCTGGTAACGGAGAGTAACGATGAAGCGAGTATCGAAAGCCGTTGCCCTGATTGCGGCAATGCTGCTGGCACATGGTGCCCGCGCAGAAGAAAATACGCTGGAATGGCTCACCAATTTCCAGCGCATGAAAGAAGTGAAGCCGGTCGAGAGCAAGCAGTACCGGGAAGAATGCGGCTCCTGCCATTTTGCCTATCAGCCGGGTTTGCTGCCGGCGCGTTCGTGGGAAAAACTGCTGGACGCAGACGCCTTGCGCAAACACTTCGGCGAAAACGCCGAGCTCGACAAGGACACTCTGAAGGCGATACGCGATTACGCCATCGAAAATGCGGCGGACAAATCCTGGTACAAACGCTCGCGCAAAATTGCGCTCTCGGCAGCAGAGGGTGTAGCACCGCTGCGCATCACCGAAGTGCGCTACATCGAGCGTAAGCACCACGATATTCCGGAGAAGATGGTCAAAGGCAACAAGGACGTGAAATCGCTGAGCTACTGCGACCGCTGCCACACCCAGGCCGGCGATGGCGTGTTCGACGACGACACCGTGGACATCCCGAACTATCCGGGGTGGAGGGATTAACCGCTATCATCGGCTGGCGGTATGTGCGTTAAGCGCTTATTCACTATGCGGGATGGGCTGCGTTAATTACTTGCACTGCGGTACGATCTTGGAAAATATATCTAGTTGCCAGTGCATATTTTGCTGAACAAAACTCCAAGAATTTGAGTGGTTGGTGGAACATTGAACCACTCTTTGTAAATGGCATCACTACTTATTACTCTTGAATCAGGTTCAAATACTCTTAGCGATAACTGCCTGTATAGCCCCTTCTTGCAGTCGAATTCTGTTAGGTATTCTGAATACTTCTCATCATCTTTTTTTTCCACTATCCAAGCCATCGCAAGTTGCTGTGTCCTGCGAATTGTGTCTGGTTCATAGTACGAAGCGCATTCTTTATCTTTGCGTATCAAGACCAGATTTCCCGCGAGTGATAGCGAAGGGATTAAAAACATACACAGCAGGACAATGAGTTTTTTCATTTCGCTTTCCTTTCGTTTGTGCAGAAGTGCTCCAACGTAATTTCACTGCGAGCTGTTCCAAGCGAACTCGCATTCTGCAAACGTTGAAAGCTGTGTGCTGTTCTTTCCACTTGGTTCGGTATATTGGCTAGCAATAAAAACTGTACCAAGCTTAGGGAAGAACGAATAGAGAGTAACAATGCCCGTGTCAACTTGAAGGGCGGATATTTGATCTGGCGTGAACATAACAATATTTGCATCAGTGGCCGGTGACGGTGAACAGCAATAGGGCACGTTTACGGACTTCGCCAGCTCTCTTTGCTTTGCCTCTTCCGCAGATTCTGCCCAAACAATCGTGGCTTTCTTCTTGTCGGAGCCAATAATAAATGTTGGCTTCCTTTCGTAGCCATTTTTTATCGCCTCCTTGAAATGAGATTTCGTCGGCTTCTGTTTTTTATCTATCGCAGCTTGCACGCGTTCAAAAGACGATACGCCGTATTCCATGCTGGATCCCATGGGTTCATGGCAAGTAATTATTACGAGCGGCTCTGCAAAAGATAATGTCGTAATGAGACTTGCAATGATGAATATGTAGAGCTGATTCATTGGTACAACCCCCGTTTGTGATTTGCCCAACCGTGAGATAGAAAATGTACTTATAGGCTGCGCATGCTGCCTATTTCACCCCGCCCCTGTCAACGAGAAAAAATGCCTATGCATTTGTGTGCCTTGCGCCACCTTTGCCGCATCGCCCCTATGATAGAATCGCTCCCTCCCAGAATGACCGATTTACACAATGACTGACGTAACTCCAATACAGGAAATCATCGACGAGATCCGCGCCGGGCGCATGGTGGTGCTGGTGGACGAAGAAGACCGCGAGAACGAGGGCGACCTGGTGTTCGCAGCCGAATTTGTTACGCCGGAGAAGATCAACTTCATGGCTAAGCACGGGCGAGGGCTGATCTGCCTCACCTTGACCGGAGCGCATTGCGAGCAGCTCAAGCTGCCGTTGATGGTGCGCGATAACGGCTCGCCGCTGGGCACCAATTTCACGATTTCCATCGAAGCTGCGACCGGCGTGACGACCGGCATCTCCGCCGCCGACCGTGCGCGCACCGTGCAAGCGGCGGTGGACAAGAATGCCAAGCCTGCCGACATCGTGCAGCCGGGCCATATTTTTCCGTTGCGCGCGCAGCCCGGTGGCGTGCTGGTGCGCGCGGGGCATACCGAGGCGGGCTGTGATCTGGCGCAACTGGCGGGGCTGACGCCGGCGTCGGTGATCTGCGAGATACTCAAGGACGATGGGGAGATGGCGCGGCTGCCCGATCTCATCGAGTTCGCGCAACTGCACGGACTGAAGATCGGCACCATCGCCGACTTGATCGAATATCGCAGCCATCAGGAAAAACTGGTCGAGCGCGTGGCGCGGCGCAAAGTACAGACCGCTTACGGCGAATTCGATCTGGTGACTTATGTGGACAAGACCACGCAGCGCACCCATCTGGCGCTGGTCAAGGGCGACATCCAGCCGCAGCGCGAGACGCTGGTGCGCGTGCACGAGCCGCTGTCGGTGATGGATTTCATCGAGCAGATGCATTACCCGAACTCCACCAGCGTGCATGACGCACTGGCGAAGATCAGCCAGTCGGAGGCCGGAGTGCTGGTGATGATGCATCACATAGAGACTTCGCATGACCTGCTGGCGCGCGCCGCCGCTCTGCCGGAAACGCATCACGCCGCGCAATGGGACCCGCGCAGTTACGGCATAGGCGCGCAGATATTGCGCGACCTCAACGTCGGCAAGATGTGTTTGATCGCCACGCCGCGCAAGCTGCCGAGCATGACCGGCTTCGGACTGGAAGTGGTGGGATATTGCAACGCGAAATCGTAGGGCGGGCTTCGCCCGCAAGGGGTAGCAACCGTGGTTGTAAAGCCGCTAAAGCGGCAACAACCACGCACCGCCCGCCGTGTCGGGCAGAGCCCGACCTACATCAAGGGAGAATTTGAGATATGAAAGAAATCGAAAAAAACCTGAACGGCGCAGGCTTGCGCATCGGCATTGTGCAGAGCCGTTTCAATGAAGTCGTGTGCGAAGGCTTGCTGGCTGCATGCCGCGCGCAGCTTGCGCAGCAGGGCGTGAGCGATGCGGACGTTACGTTGGCGACCGTGCCGGGCGCGCTGGAGATACCGCTGGTGTTGCAGCAGATGGCGCAGAGCAAGAAGTTCGATGCGCTGATCGCGCTGGGCGCGGTGATACGCGGCGATACTTATCACTTCGAGGTCGTGTCCAACGAATCGGCGCGCGGCGTGAGCGAGGTGCAACTACATTGCGGTGTGCCTATCGCCAATGCCATCCTCACCACCGACACCGACGAACAGGCCGAAGCGCGCATGAGCGTAAAAGGCGAGGAAGCCGCACTGGTGGCGATCGAGATGGTGCATCTGTTGAAGGAACTGGCGTGAGCGAAACGGAAAAGAAAGCACCCGCCAAAAGTTCGCGCCATCGCGCGCGCGAACTGGTGCTGCAAGGCATCTATCAATGGCGGCTGACCGGCGACGCAGCGGCGCAGTTCGAAAAACAGATACGCGAAGAAAAAGGTCTTGGACGTTACGACGCGGAATTTTTTGGCAAGCTGCTGCGCGGCATACTCGCGCAACATGCCGAACTCGAAGCCGCGATCACGCCGCACCTCGACCGCGCGCTCGACGAACTCAGTCCGATAGAGTTTTCCGTGCTGCTGCTCGGTGCCTACGAGCTGGTGCATCACCCCGAGATCCCCTACCGCGTGGTCATCAACGAATCGGTGGAACTGGCCAAGACCTTCGGCGGCACCGACGGCCACAAGTTCGTCAACGGCGTGCTGGATAAACTGGCCGCGCAAGTGCGCGCGGCTGAGGTTAACGCCAGGTAAAATCAAAGAACTTTTTAACCACGGAAGACACGGATTACACGGAAAAACAAAAAGCGAATAACCAATCAGGAGCGCTTTTGAAACATGCGGTGTTTCCGGGTCATCCATGTTGTCCGTGGTTGCATGGTTTTAAGGTTCTGGAATGAGCAAGCCCATGTCGGAATTTGATCTGATTCAGCGGTACTTCACGCGGCCCACGCCAGGTGCAGTGCTCGGTGTGGGCGACGATGCTGCGCTGCTGCGTATTCCAGACGGCATGGAACTCGCGGTGTCCACCGACATGCTGGTGAGCGGCACGCATTTCTTTCCCGATGCCGCTCCCTATTTGCTGGGCCACAAGACGCTGGCGGTGAATCTCTCCGATCTGGCGGCGATGGGCGCGCAACCGCGCTGGGCGACGCTGGCCTTGTCTTTGCCGCAAGCGGATGAGGCATGGCTGCGAAATTTTAGCGCAGGTTTTTTCGCGCTGGCAGAGCAGCATGGTGTGGAACTCATAGGTGGCGACACTACGCGCGGCCCGCTCAATCTCTGCGTCACCATCATGGGCGTAGCCCCGCAGGGCGCGGCGTTGCGGCGCGACGGCGCAAAAGCAGGCGACGACATCTGGGTGTCGGGAACGCTGGGCGATGCGGCGCTGGCGTTGGCGCATCTGCAAGGCAGGATTGTGCTGGCTGCGGAGGAGTTAGCCGCGTGTGCGCAAAGGCTGCATCAGCCAGAGCCGCGCGTGGCGCTGGGCCTGGCTTTGCGTGGTATGGCGCATAGCGCGATAGATGTTTCGGATGGATTGCTGGCCGACCTCGAGCATATTCTGGAATGCTCGAAAGTCGGTGCGGAGGTGCAATTCGAGGCGCTGCCGCGCTCGCCGGCCATGCGTTCCCTCTCCCCCAGCCCCTCTCCCGCAGGCGGGAGAGGGGAGTTGATGCAGCGGTGCCTGCTGGCTGGCGGCGACGATTACGAATTATGTTTCACTGCGCCCGCCGCGCGTCGCAAGGAAATAGAAGATATATCCAGACAAACAGGTTTGCCGCTGGCGCGCATCGGCGTTATCGTGGCGGGCAGCGGCTGCATGGTGCGTGCCGCAGATGGCAGCGTCATCAAGATCGAGGATTCGGGCTATGACCATTTCCGCTGAGTTGCGCGTGCAACCTTCCTGGCGTTTCATCCTCAGCCATCCGGCGCATTTTATTTCGTTCGGCTTCGGCAGCGGCCTGTTCCCCGGCTCGCCCGGCACCATGGGCACGCTGGTGGCGTTCCCGCTCTACTGGTATCTCGCGCCGCGTTTCACCGATGCCATGTTCATCCTGCTGCTGGCGGGGCTGTTCGCGTTCGGTGTGTGGGTATGCGAAAAGACCGGGCGCGCGCTGGGCGTGGCGGATTACGGCGGCATCGTGTGGGACGAGATCGTGGCCTTCATGCTGGTGCTGTTCTTTACGCCGGACGGTTTTTTCTGGAAGCTCATGGCGTTTTCGCTGTTCCGTTTCTTCGACATCGTCAAGCCGCCTCCCATCCGCCATTTCGATCGCACCTGGCACGGCGGCCTCGGTGTGATGTTCGATGACATCCTCGCGGCAGGCTACGCGCTGTTGTGCATGGCGTTGATCAAGAGTGTGTTGCTCTGAACACGTTGTTAAAACGTAGCTGACGCAGGGTGGGTTTTCCCCTGCCGCGCCAGTCGTAGGTCGGGCTCTGCCCGACATGCCAGCAGGAACCACGGCGGGCAGAGCCCGCCCTACATGAGGGAGACGATGCGCATCCTGATAGTGTTGCTGGCCTGTGCATTCAACATTGCCCATGCCGAAGAATTCAACGCCAAAGTCATTGCGGTGCTGGACGGCGACACGGTGCTCGTACTGCGTGGGCAGCAGAAAATCAAAATTCGCCTGTCCGACATTGATGCGCCAGAAGTGGGGCATGCAGGGATGGGCGTGCAACCGCCCAACTCGCAGAAGGCGCAGGACTATGGCATGGCGTCGCGCAAGTCGCTGATCGACAGGGTGCTGAAAAAACAGGTGCAGGTGAACAGCCGTGCAGTGGATGATTATGGGCGTCTGGTGGCCAAGATCAGGCTGGATGGGCGCAGCGTCAATGAGGAGCAGGTACGGCGCGGTATGGCGTGGGAATACTCGCATTTCCATTCTGATGCGCGCTATCTCGCGCTGCAAAGAGAAGCGCAGCAGGCGCGGCGCGGCCTGTGGTCAATGACCGATCCGCAACCTCCGTGGCAATGGCGCAAAGCACATGCGAACACTCCATCGCAATCTGCCCTGACGCCGGTCGCCGCCTGCGGCAGCAAGCGGCGTTGCGCGCAAATGACCTCATGCGACGAGGCACGTTTCTATTTTACGCAGTGCGGCGTGAAGTCGCTGGACGGAAATGGGGACGGTGTGCCGTGCGAGGCGCTGTGCGGCGGCTCATCAGGCAAACATTGAAGACACTTCGCGGACGAATTTTTCAACCGTGGCCACGATCTCGTTTTCCCTGGATGGGTCTATACCCAGCGCGCGCCATTCATCGGCTTCGATTTCCGGATGCACAGGTTCCGTGATGCCGAATGCAGGCAGCAGTTTTTCCGCCAGGTTGGTCATGCCAACCAGCGGCCAGCCTGTGGCAGCCCGTTTATTGTTGGGCGTGTGGTGATAGCTCAGCACGATGACGATAGTTTCAGGCAGACTCCAGTGCCTCCCGAGTTCGGCGCCCAGTTCGCAGTGGTTCATCTCCAGCATCTCCGACTCGATCTCTGCCACCGTGCACCCGGGCTCGGCCGCCAGGCGGGCGTGGAATCGGTCGCTGATTTGGGTATCGATGTGATCGAGCACCAGGAAGCCGATGTCGTGTAACAGCCCGGCGAGATATATCTCATCTTCCGACGGACGCAGTTCTTTTGGCATGTATCCGGACAGGGTATCCATGACCATGGCGATGGTCATGCTGTGTTGCCAAAGGTTCTGCACGTTGAGCAGGCCGGACTGCTTTTTCGATATGGACGACATCATGGAAAAGCTCAGCGCGATCATCTTGATGCGTCTGTTGCCGAGCAAGGCGGTGGCATCCTGCAAGGTCAGGATATTCCGTCCTGTTCCGAATAACGGGGAATTGGACAGGCCGATGATCTTGGACAGGATGGACGGATCCTGTTCGATCAACTGAAACAGTTCCTGCTCGCCCTTATCGGTGGTTATTTTCAGCGACAGTATCTTTTGCGCGATGTGCGGAATGGCTGGCAGGGTGTCGAGACGGTCGAGCGTCTGACGCAGATTGCCGGTTGGGCTCACGGTTTGTCCTTTCCTGCGGTGGCAGCATTGACAGAAGCCGGGCTCCGGCAATATTTCATGCGATCCGCCATTTCGTCAGCTCATGTGCGGGCATGGGACGGGCGATGCCATAACCCTGCCCAAGCTCGCAGCCCATGTCGAGCAACGCCTGGTAATGTGCTGCGGTCTCTATACCTTCCGCCACTGTCTCGCGCTCGAATGCCCTGGCCAGGGCGATGATGCCTTGCACGATAGCCATGTCGCCCTTGTCTTCCAGCATATCGCGCACGAAAGACTGATCTATCTTCAGCACGTCAACCGGCAGGCTGCTCAGATAAGACAGCGAAGAATAGCCGGTGCCGAAATCGTCGAGCGCGAACCTCACGCCGAGCTTGCCGCATGTCGCGATGATCTTGCGCACGATGTCTATGTCTTCGAGCGCTGCTGTTTCCAGAACTTCTATCTGGAATTTTCCGGGTGGCAAGTCAGGATGGCGTGCGAGCTTCTGCCGCAGTTTCTCCGTGAAATGCGGAGATTCCAGATGGTAGGCCGAGATGTTGATGCTGACCTCGATATCCAGCCCGGCATGGCGCCACAGTGCGATCTGTTCGAGCGCCGTGGCGATCACCCAGTTACCGATTTCGATGTCGAGTTCGGTATTTTCGACGAGACGCAGGAATTCCGCCGGGAAAAGCAGGCCGCGTTCCGGGTGCCGCCAGCGTATCAGGGCTTCTGCGCCGACCATTCGTTTGCTGCGCAGATTGATCTTGGGCTGGTAGTGGAGCTCGAACTGACCGCGCTCCAGGCCGTGGCGTATGCTGCGCAGGAATTCATGATGGCTGCGCGCGCGCAGATCCAGCGCAGGGTCGTATATGTGGAAACGGTCCTTGCCCGACTGCTTGACCACGTACATGGCCTGGTCGGCGTGGCGCAGCAGGGTGTCGGGGTCTTCGTCGTCCAGCGGGTAGATACTGACCCCGATGCTGGCGCTGAGCGTGTACAACTGATTCTTGACGAGGATGGGCTGCGATATGGACGTGAGCAGGCGTTCCAGGGTTGCCACACATTCTTCGCCTTTCTCCAGCCCCAGCAGCAGCACGACGAACTCGTCCCCGCCCAAGCGGGCGACGGTATCTCCGCCGCGTATCGTATCCTTGATGCGTTTGGCAATCTCGATCAGCACGTGATCGCCCGCTTCGTGCCCTATCGTATCGTTTATTAGCTTGAAGCCGTCGAGGTCGAGGTAGCAAACCGCCATCATGTTTTGTTCGCGCGCGGTCTGTGCGATGGCATGCCTCATGCGATCTGCCAGCAACAGGCGGTTCGGGATGCCGGTCAGCGCATCGTAGTGTGCGACACGGTTCAGTTCGGCCTCATGTTCTTTCAGGTGGCTGATGTCCGAGAATAAGCCGACGTGGCGCAGCACCTTGCCATTGTTGTCGCATATAACCGAGATCGAGAGCATTTCCGCGTACGTTTCCCCGGACTTGCGCCTGTTCCATACTTCGCCGCGCCAGCTTCTGTTCTGGTTCAGGGATTGCCACATCGCAGCATAAAATGCCTGGTCGTGGCGGCCAGAGCTCAGCAGCTTCGGATTGCGGCCCAGCACTTCTTCGCGGCTATAGCCGGTGATGCGGGTGAAAGCGGGATTGACATCCGAGATGGCATTGCTCGCGTCGGTGATCAGGATGGCTTCCTGACTGGTGTCGAACACGCTGGCGGTGATGCGCAGGCTTTCCTCTGCTCCCTTGCGTTCGGTGATGTCGAAACAGGAACCGATATACCCCTCGAAATTGCCTTTTGCATCGAAACGCGGTGCGCCGTTATCCACGATCCAGCGGTATTCCCCGTCGTGGCGCCTGAGCCGATATTCCATATTGAACGGCTCGCGGCAATCAAAATGGCTGGCGTACATCTCGTAGCAGCGTTGCCGGTCTTCCGGATGTACGCCTTCCGCCCAGCCGTCGCCCATTTCCTGTTCCAGCGTGCATCCCGTGAAATCCAGCCAGACCTTGTTGAACCAGGTGCAGAGCTTGTGCGTGTCAGCCATCCAGATCAGCGCCTGCGCGGATTCGGTGATGAAGCGGAAATGCGCTTCACTCTGCTGCAATTTCAATTCGGCCTGCTTGCGCTCGGTGATGTCGCTCCAGATGGAGGAAAAATATTTTTTGCCATGCATGGTGATCGCGCGGCTGCTTACCTGGGTCATGCGGATGCTGCCGTCCTTGCGCTTGTGTTGCGTCTCGATCTGCAGAGGGAGTCCGCTGCTCGCGGCGGCGTCCAGTATCCCGTGTACCTGTTGCGCGTTGTACTGGGCCTGCACGTCGACCAGCGTCAGTTGCGCAAATTCTTCGCGCGTGTAGCCCAGGCTTTTGTGCGCCAACGGGTTGAACTCGACAAAGCGCATCGACTCGGCATCCAGCAGCAGAATGGAATCGGCGGCCTGGTTGACGATGGATCTGAAGATTTCCTCGCGTTCGCGCAGGGCGATCCCGGCGTATTCGCGTTTGGTGACGTCGCGGAAACTCCATACCCTGCCGACGACTTTTCCCTCGACATGTTGCGGGATGGAATAGCGCTCGACGATCTTGCCATCCTTGAAATTGAAGATGTCGAAGGAGCTCTCCTCCGGGGTGGCGTATAGTTCAGTGACCTTTTTCAGGAAGCCGTCCGGGTCTTGCAGTTGATCCAGGACATAATTCAGCGCTGCCCGGTCGTCCTTGCTGGAAATCATTTCCTCGGTGATGTGCCACAACTCGATAAAGCGCCGGTTGTGCAATACCCACTGATTGTCGAGATCAACCACCAGTATGGCGTCTGCGGAAGATTCCAGCGTTGCGTTCAGCAACGACAGGAAATTCTCCTTTTGCGCTTCAGCGCGCTTGCGTTCGGTGACGTCGCGCGAAAGCATGATGAAATGCCGGGTTGAAGCATCGGCTACGGTTTTTGCGGCGGTGGAAAGCTCGAACCAGCTTTCACCGTGAGGGAGATCGAGATGGATGATCTGCCCGTTCGAATAGCCTGTTGCTGCGGCCCCTGCTATGGCGGACATGACAATGGCCGCCGCATCTGCAGGCAACATTTCGTTGACGGTACGGCCCAGCAGCAGGTCTCTCTGGGCTGCCAGGAGTTCGGGGTCATGCGCCCAGATATTGAGGTAGCGTCCTTCGCGGTCGAGCTCGAACAATAGATCCGGGATCGCGTTGATGACGCCTTCGGTGAATTCCAGCATCTGCTTCAAATGCTGCTCGGTCTGATTGCGTGCGCTGATGTCGCGCGCGATGCCCAGCACGCCGATCAGTTTTCCTTGGCCATCACGCATGGGCGTCTTGATGGTTTCCAGCAGTTCGCGGTGCCCGTCATCGGCGAACGTGAGCCATTCCTCATTGAGAGTGGGCTTGCCCGCTTCCATGGCCATACGGTCGTGGTCACGGAAGAAACCGGCAAGCTTTTCGCTCATGAAGTCAAAGTCCGACTTGCCGACGATATCCTGCTCCTTTGCGCCGAGAAAGCGCTCGAAGCGCGCGTTACAGGCCAGATAGATGCCGCCCGTGTCTTTCAGCCAGATCAGGTCGGGTAGCGTGTTGACCAGCGTGCGCAGGAAATTTTCTTCGAGCCCGTTCCGTTCGTCCGCCAAGCCGATAACCATCGCCTGTGTCATGTCATGTTCGCTTAACAGTCCGACCATGCGCCCGCTCTCGTCCACCACCACCAGATGGCGCACCTTGCGCGCAAGCATCATTTCAGCAGCCTGGTTGGTCGTGGCCTCACTCGATATAGTCAGCACCGGGGCGACCATCACTTCCCCGAGCATAATGTCGGCATAGGATTTGTCGCCGGAATAAAAGCGCACCACATCGCGTTCGGTGATGATGCCGACCGGTTTTTCGTTCTCGACCACGACCACGCAGCTCTTGTGCTGCGCCTGCATCAGGTCGAGCGACTGCATCAGGCTTGAGGTCGGCGGCAAGACGACGGCTGAGCGCTTGGCGATGGAAACAACTTTGCGGCGTCCGGCCAGCGCAGTGAGATTGAGATGCAGGCGAAAATCCGTTTCGCTAACCACGCCCGCCAGCAGGCCGCTTTCATCCACGATCACCAGGTGGCGGATGCCGTTTCGCAGGCAGAGCTGATAGGCATCCAGCGTGGTGATTGAGGGCGGTACAGTGATGACCGGGGATGACATGATGTCGCGCAGGTTTGTATCTTGCGGACATCCGGCCTGCATGGCGTGCAGGATGTTGCGCTCGGTGACGATGCCCAGCGGATGATTGGAATTGTCAGTCACCACGATGGAGGAGATGCGACGCTGCGCCATGATTCGTGCAGCTTCCCCGATGCCGTTATCCACCGGGAGGCTGAGAGCATTGCGCGTGGCAATCTCTATCAACAGCGAGTTCTGGCCGGAGTTGTTGTTGGGAGCGTCGTGTCGATTCATCATGCTCAAGCCGGCTATTGAGGCGGTATGGGGTTTTCTGTGTATGTTACTGAGACGATTCTACCTTCAGCAGTAGGGTTGTACCAGCCCCAGGATTATCAGGGAGCAGGCGGTGTTACCGCACCGTTGCAGCCTGCGCAGGAGGTGATAATGGAATCGCGTAGCGTTATCGAATTGTTTGCCGACAGCCCGTGCCACAGGGGAGGGCAAGCTATTCTGGTGAGGCTATGCCCATGCCGACCGATTTTTGTGTTGTTGTTTGGTTTTGCCTGGTGCTACAATGCGCGCCCCGTGGAAGGCGTCATCCGTTGGATGCAGTCTGTGCCTGACACAGTTTCATCATGCCGCCTTAGCTCAGTTGGTAGAGCAACCGCCTTGTAAGCGGTAGGTCATCAGTTCGAATCCGATAGGCGGCACCAATACAAGCCAGCTCCGCAAAGGTGCTGGCTTTTTCATGTTACGTGCTTCATCAGGGTTTTTGGTTGCTGTAAGGACGCGCGCGACTTGGCACAAGCACATTTATTGGCTGAGCGCCACTCATTCGTTGTTACCCAACCTGTCGCATCTATTGGTAAGATTATTGAAAGATGCGCCCAGCCAGCCCGGAACTTTTCCCGATTGCGCCAGACGTCGTCTGGACGGCGATTTGTGACGTGGCGCTGGCATGTGGCAATACTATCAAGAGGGTAAAAATGAAGAAGCTGATTCTTGCGCTGGGTATCTTGCTGTGGGTTTGCTCAGGAACGGCGAGGGCTGGAAATGTTTTTCCCAGTGCCCTTGGCACCTTGCTTGACCGGGCTCAGGCGGGGAATCCTGGCGCGCAATATCGTTTGGGATTGAGATATGCCCAGGGCAAGGGCGTCGACCAGGATTACCAGCAGGCAATGGACTGGTATCTCAAGTCAGCATTGCAGGAATATGCACCGGCGCAATACAGCCTGGGTGAGTTGTACGATAAAGGCTTGGGTGTCCCGAAAAATCTTCAGACAGCGGCTGGCTGGTATCGCAAAGCCGCCGAGCAGGGAGAGGCGGCCGCGCAATACAGCCTTGGAACCATGTATGACCAGGGCCAGGGCGTTAAACAGAATTATGCGCAGGCAATGATGTGGTTCCGCAAAGCCGCAGAGCAGAAGGTCGCGCTTGCGCAATACAACATCGGGATGATGTATTACCTGGGGCAAGGCGTTCCGCAGGATTATGCGCAAGCAATGGAGTGGTTCCGCCAAGCCGCAGAACAGGATGAGGCTCTCGCGCAATACAACATCGGGGTGATGTATCGCGACGGGCAAGGAGTCAAACAGGACTACGAACAGGCGATAGATTGGTTGCGCAAGTCGGCAACACAGGGCAACGTTGCTGCGCAATATAGCATCGGGATGATGTACGACCGGGGGCAAGGTGTTCCCCGTGATGCCACGCAGGCCATGCAATGGTTGCGGAAAGCCGCAGAACAGGGCGATGCCTCTGCGCAACATATCATTGGGGAAAAGTATGGCAATCAACTGGTCACTGCGCAGAGCCGTCAGCAGTCGATGGAGTGGCTGCGTAAAGCCGCTGATCAGGGAGATGCGGTGGCGCAATTCAAACTGGGTTTGCTGTATGTAGACGAGCAGGGGGCCACGCAGGACTACCGGCAGGGCATGGAATGGTTCCGTAAGGCAGCCGATCAGGGATATGCGCCAGCGCAATATAACCTGGGAATTCTGTACCTCAATGGCCAAGGGGTCGATCAGGATTATCTGCAGGGGGTGGACTGGTTCCGCAAGGCCGCGCAGCAAGGGGATGTGGAGGCGCAACAATATCTGGGCATGATGTACGCTCAGGGAACCGGGGTCGTCCAGGACTATTTGCAGGCCATGGATTGGTTCCGTCTGGCTGCCAAACAGGGATATGCGGTAGCGCAATACAATCTTGGGATGATGTATGACCAGGGGCAGGGGGTGTTGCAGGATTATAAACAGGCGACCGAGTGGTATGGGGCTGCGGCAAAGCAGGGCTACGCTCCCGCACAGTACAGCCTCGGGATGATGTACGATCAAGGCCAGGGTGTTCCGCATAATCCATTGCAGGCGGTGGATTGGCTGCGCAAAGCCGCCGAGCAGGGGCATGCGGCAGCGCAATATAACCTCGGGGTGATGTACTACCTGGGGCAGGACATCCCGCAGGATTACATGCAGGCCATAGACTGGTTCCAGAAAGCTGCGGAGCAGGGAGATACTTCTGCGCAATACAACCTCGGCGTGATATATCGCCAGGGGCAGGGTGTTCTGCGGGATTATGCGCAGGCCATGGAATGGTTCCGCAAGGCGGCGGACAAGGGCAACGTGTCTGCACAATACAGCCTGGGGATGATGTATGACCAGGGTCAGGGCACCCCACAGGATTATGTGCAGGCCATGGAACGTTTCCGCAGGGCGGCGGAGCGCGGTCATCCTGCTGCGCAATATGCGCTCGGGGTGATGTATGACAAAGGCCATGGAGCCAAACAGGATTATGTGCGGGCATACCAGTGGCTGAGTTCGGCAGCGGGAGCCGGGAACAAGGATGCCATTAAATATCGTGATACGCTGGCGGCCAAAATGACGGCAAAACAGTTGGCAGAGGCTCAGCGCCTGACGCAAAACAGGTGATGCAATGACTCGTGGGGCAAGGCAATTTTCTGCGACTCCAGGCAAACCATGACAGTAGCGCGCGGCTAAATGGCATGCGCGCTACTGTCAAGTAGTGTCGATTTGTTTCTACAATCTCCCGCATGCATCGGAATAATTCGGTAACATTGCGCCTGCGCCGCGCGCATGGGGGCGCGCGTGCAATCGAAAAAGGTCAATCATGAAAATTCACGAGTATCAGGCAAAAGAAGTTTTGCGTCAGTTCGGTGTGCCGACTCCGCGCGGCATCCCGTGCTTCAGCGTGGCGGAAGCGGAAGCGGCTGCGCGCGAATTGGGCGGCAGCGTTTGGGTGGTGAAGGCGCAGATCCATGCGGGCGGTCGCGGTAAGGGCGGCGGCGTGAAAGTGGCGAAGTCGCAGGATCTGGTGCGCGAATACGCGAACCAGATCCTCGGCATGCAACTGGTGACGCACCAGACCGGCCCCGAAGGCCAGAAGGTGCGCCGCTTGCTGATCGAAGAAGGCGCGCAGATCGTCAAGGAATATTACGTCGGCATGGTGGTGGATCGCGGTACGCAGCGCGTGGCGCTGATGGCCAGCAGCGAAGGTGGCATGGACATCGAAGAAGTCGCTGCACACACGCCGGAAAAAATCCACAAGGTGTGGATAGACCCGGTGGCCGGATTGACTGATGCCGAATCGGATGAGGTGTCGCGCAAGATTGGCGTGCCGGAAGTGGCGCTGGCGGAAGCGCGCGCCTGCCTGCAAGGTTTGTACCGCGCCTTCGTGGAGAAAGATGCGATGCTGGCGGAAATCAATCCGCTGGTGTTGACCGGCGATAATCACATACGTGCGCTGGATGCGAAGTTCAATTTCGATTCCAACGCGCTGTATCGTCGTCCCGAGATTGTCGAGTACCGCGATCTGGATGAAGAAGACCCCTCTGAAGTCGAGGCTTCGAAATTCGACCTCAGCTATATTTCGCTTGATGGCGACATCGGCTGTCTGGTGAACGGCGCCGGCCTGGCGATGGCGACCATGGACATCATCAAACTGTATGGCGGCGCACCCGCCAACTTCCTCGACGTGGGCGGCGGCGCCACCACCGAGAAAGTCACCGAAGCATTCAAGCTCATGCTGCGCAACCCGAAACTCAAAGCCATACTGGTGAACATCTTCGGCGGCATCATGCGCTGCGACGTGATCGCCGAAGGCGTGGTGGCGGCAGCGCGCGAAGTGCATCTGAGCGTGCCGCTGGTGGTGCGTCTCGAAGGCACAAATGTAGATTTGGGCAAGAAGATACTGGCCGAATCCGGCCTGCCCATCATATCCGGCAACGACATGGCAGATGCGGCGCAAAAAGTTGTGGCCGCTGCAAAGGGAAAATAACTATGTCCATACTCATCAATAAAGACACCCGAGTCATCACGCAAGGCATGACCGGCAAGGTCGGCCAGTTCCATACTTTCCACTGCCGCGCTTACGCGAACGGTGCGAACTGTTTCGTCGCCGGCGTGAATCCGAAAAAAGCGGGCGAAAATTTTGAAGGCGTGCCGGTGTATGCCAGCGTGAAGGACGCCAAGGCTGCGACGGGCGCGACCGTCTCAGTGATCTACGTGCCGCCCTCGGGCGCGGCCGCTGCGATTGATGAGGCTGTCGAAGCCGACCTCGATCTCGTGATCTGCATCACCGAAGGCATCCCCGTGCACGACATGCTGAAGACGCGCTACAGGATGCAGGGCAAGAAGACCATCCTCATCGGCCCGAATTGCCCCGGCCTGATCACGCCGGACGAGATCAAGATCGGCATCATGCCCGGCCACATCCATAAAAAGGGTTGCATCGGCGTGGTGTCGCGCTCCGGCACCTTGACCTATGAAGCGGTCGGGCAACTCTCCGCGCTGGGCATGGGCCAATCGTCCTGCGTCGGTATCGGCGGCGATCCGATCAACGGCATGAAACACGTGGATGTGATGCGGCTGTTCAACGATGACCCGGAAACCGACGCGGTCATCATGGTGGGCGAAATCGGCGGCAGCGACGAGGAAGATTGCGCGCGCTGGATCAAGGCCAACATGAAGAAGCCGGTGGTGGGTTTCATCGCGGGCGTTACCGCGCCTGAAGGCAAACGCATGGGCCATGCCGGCGCGATCATCTCCGGCGGGCAGGGCGGCGCGGACGACAAGCTGGCTGTGATGGAAGAATGCGGCATCCATATCACACGCAACCCGGCTGAGATGGGGCGTGTAATGCAGAGGGTGTTGAAGGGATAACCGTCCATCAGGGCTGGTGCATCACTCTTGTGGGAGCGGTCTCCCGACCGCGATGATTTTTTGTCGTGACCGGGAGGGCGCTCCCACCTGTTTTTTTATTTTTAAATTGAGATCGGATAACACATGCTGGAAATGCTGACATCCGCCCAGTTCTGGGTGGATGTGTTCACGATCATCGTTATCGACATATTGCTCTCCGGCGATAACGCGGTGGTGATCGCGCTGGCCTGCCGCAACCTGCCGCCCGCGCAGCGCAGGAAAGGTGTATTGATTGGCATGGGCGGTGCCATCGTCCTGCGCATCGTGCTTACCTTTTTTGCTGTCGGCTTGCTGAGTGTGCCCTACCTCAGGGTGGTCGGCGCGATGTTGCTGTTGTGGATAGGTGTCAAGCTGATCCTGCCGGAAGACGATGAGCACGGAGAAGACAAGATCAAGGCCGATGCCAATCTGTGGGGGGCGGTGAAGACGATCATAATCGCCGATTCCGTGATGAGCCTGGATAATGTGCTGGGTGTGGCTGGTGCGGCGCACGGCAATGCATGGTTGCTGGTGTTCGGCCTGGTGGTAAGTATCCCGCTGATCGCCTGGAGCAGCCAACTAGTGCTGAAACTGATAGATCGCTTCCCTGTCATCATCTATCTGGGTGGTGCGTTGCTCGGCTATGTGGCGGGCGAGATGCTGGCGGGCGATACGACGCTGGCACCCGTGATGGAAGCGCTGCCGCATGCTGTGCACTGGATGCTGCCGGCGCTGTGCGCCATACTGGTAGTTGTGACTGGGCTCTGGCTGGCGGCACGCAAGGCCGTTGCGGCGAAAGTGGTCAATCTCGTGGACGAGCATGTGTCCGCCACATCGAATACAAAACACTGAAAGAATAAATCATGAGCCAACAGGACGCAGCGACACTCAACCAGCGATTTGGTATCGCCGGACAACTCGAATTCACGCAAGAGACGAACGGCCTCGTCGTTGCGCGCATCGCCAACACCCATGCGTTATGCGCTATCGCGCTGCAAGGCGCGCACCTCATGACCTTTCAGCCCACGCATGAGCAGCCGCTGATCTGGCTCAGTCCTGTGGCCAGGCTCGTTCCCGGGAAATCCCTGCGCGGCGGCGTGCCGGTGTGCTGGCCGTGGTTCGGCACGCATGCCAGCGAGAGCAATTTTCCGGCGCATGGCTTCGCGCGCACCGTGTTGTGGCAGGTCGCGGAAAGTGCGGCGTTGCCGGACGGCAGTACGCGCATCACGTTCGAACTGCCGCAAAGCGCCATGCCGGCCATGCAATGGCCGCATGCCTGCCGCGTGCGCAATGTTGTCACCGTGGGCAAGATGCTGGGAATGGAACTGGTCACCGAAAATGTTGGCGATGCCGCCTTCGAGATCGGCGAGGCGCTGCATACTTACTTCGCCATCAGCGATGTGGATAAAGTGCGCATTACCGGGCTGGAAGGCGCGGAATATCTGGACAAGGTGGACGACTGGCAGCGCAAGACGCAGGCGGGTTCGATCAGCATCGCGTCCGAAGTGGATAGGCTGTACGTGAACACCGAAACCGAATGCGTGATCGAAGACGCGGGTCTCAAACGCCGCATTCGCATCGCCAAGCGCGGCAGCCGCTCCACCGTGGTATGGAATCCGTGGATAGAAAAATCCGTGAAGATGGGCGACTTTGGCAGCGATACCGGCTATCGTTCCATGGTCTGCGTGGAAAGCGCCAACGCGGCGGAAAACGTGGTCAATATCGCGCCGGGGGCTGCCCATGCGCTGCACGTGGTGTACAGTATGGAAAGGCTCTGAGCCGAAACATCGCCAGCAAGAAGGAGGGCATCATGGAAACGTCGAAAGGCAACGAGGCGCGACATTTTTCACGCATGCCTTACCATGCAGATGTGAAGCTGCATTTCCATCTGGCGGATGTTGTGGTGGCCGCCCATTTGCTGGATATTTCCCTGAAGGGGGCGTTGGTCGAGATGCCGCAGCCTATGGCCAACGCCTTCAAGGGGAAGATATGCCAACTGGTTCTTCCTTTGGGCACGGGTCTCGAAAAAATCACCATGGAATGTACGGTGGTCCATCACGAAGGCGTGTATCTCGGCCTGCAATGCAAACACATAGACCTGGACAGCATGAGCGACCTGCGCCGCCTGATAGAGCTCAACATGGGCGATGAAGAAAAACTGGAAAGGGAGATCGCCGAGATGCTGAAATCTGCCACAGGAACCCGGCTTGCCAAGTAACAGCCAGGCATGCTCGTGAGGATATTGAAATCCGGTTCGCCGCCCGTTTTTTCTTCCGTGCCGCCATCCACGCAAGCGAATTGATATAAAGTAGCGCTATACCGAGCGCGGTGATAAGGAGCGTGGTGATGTGGCGGAAAATTTTATGTGTGACGTCGTTCGTGCTGGCAGGCAGTGCCTGGGCTGGCGATGATGTGCTGGTAGACAAGGTATGGTTGCGCGAGAGCGTGCCGGGGCAGACTACGGCTTCACTGCAACTCAATCTCACGGCGCTGAAGCCAGCCAGGCTGGTCGGAGTGAGCACGCCGCTGGCGGCCTCGGTGGAGATACAGAAGCTGGTGTTGAGCCGGGGCAAGATCAAGTCGCATGCGGTGGCCAGTGTGCGCCTGCCGCGCAACAGCACGGTGGCGTTCGGCGAGCGCAATGTGTCGCTGATGCTGCTGGGACTTAAGGCGCCGCTCAGCGTGGGAGAGCGGCTGCCGGTGAGCTTGACCATAGTGTTCGACAGGCAGCGTGCGCGCATCGTGGAAGTGCAGGCCGAGGTGAAGGCGCTGGAGTTGAGCTACAAGCATTACAAGAACAACGAGGTGCATGACCATCGCTGAACCGCAGATCGGGCAGGCATCAAGTAAGCACAGACTCTCTTCAAAGCAGGCGGCGCGATGCTGCCTGTTTTATTTTGTAGTGTAGAATGCGCGCCAGTTCCATGTGAGGATAAAACCATGTCTCTGACCCCTTCCGCTGCCGACAAGAAAGCCCGCACGCTGTCCGAGGCGATGCCGTATATCCAGCGTTTCTTCGACAAGACCATAGTCGTCAAATACGGCGGCAACGCCATGACCGACCCGCAATTGCAGGACAGTTTCGCGCGCGATGTAGTGCTGCTCAAACTGGTGGGCATGAACCCGGTGGTGGTGCATGGCGGCGGACCGCAGATCAACGACCTGCTGAAAAAAGTCGGCAAGCAGGGCGAGTTCGTGCAGGGCATGCGCGTCACCGACGAAGAGACCATGGACGTGGTCGAGATGGTGCTGGGCAAGGTCAACAAGGACATCGTCAACCTCATCAACAAGCACGGTGGCAAGGCGGTCGGCCTGACCGGGCAGGACGGTGCGTTCATTCGTGCAGAGAAGCTGTTGCTGGAAAGCATTGAGGAGCCGGGCAAGATGCTGGATATCGGGCTGGTGGGTGAGATCAGCAAGATAGATCCTGCGATAATTACTTTCCTTGATTCCGGAGATTTCATCCCGGTGATCGCCCCCATCGGTGTGGCGCCGGACGGCGAGACGCTGAACATCAATGCCGACCTGGTGGCGGGCAAGCTGGCAGAAGTGCTGCATGCCGAGAAGCTGGTGCTGCTGACCAATACGCCGGGCGTGCTGGACAAGGGCGGCAATCTGCTGACTGGCCTCACGCCCAAGCAGATAGACGAAATGGTCGCCGACGGTACGCTGTCCGGCGGCATGTTGCCCAAGATCAGTTCCGCGCTGGATGCCGCGCGTGGCGGAGTGAAGTCGGTGCACATCATCGATGGTCGCGTGGAGCATGCGCTGCTGCTGGAAATATTGACCGATGAAGGCGTGGGGACTCTGATCAAGAGCAAGTGATGATGAAGCCGGTGTGGGTGTTCGATCTGGACAACACCCTGCACAACGCGACGCCACACATCTTCCCGCACATCAATCGCGGCATGACCGCGTACCTGCAACAGCATCTGGGACTGGATGAACAGGCGGCAAGCGAATTGCGCGTGCATTACTGGCGGCAGTATGGCGCGACGCTGTCCGGCATGATGAAGCACCACGGCACCGACCCGGAACATTTTTTGTGGCACACACACCAGTTTCCGGAGCTGCACAAGATGGTGTTGCGCGAACCGCGCTTGCGCCACATGCTGCTTAAGTTGCCGGGCAGGAAGCTGGTGTTTTCCAATGCGCCGCAACACTATGCGCGCGCCGTGCTGAAACTGTTGCGCGTGGACGATTTGTTCGACGACGTGTTCGCCCTGGAGCAAGCGCGCTTCCGGCCCAAGCCGGAGGCGGCGGGTTTCATGCGGCTGCTGCGCAAACACCGGTTGAACCCGGCGCGCTGCGTGATGGTGGAAGACAGCGCGGAAAATCTGCAAACGGCTAAGCGCTTGGGGATGCGTACCGTGTGGGTGGATGGGACGCCGCGCTTGCCGACTTATGTGGACGTGAAGATACGCAATGTGATGGAGTTGCCGCGCGCCTTGTCGCGGCTGATATAAGGGGAAATAACATGGCCGCAAAACCGGGCGAACGCAAACTGCAAATCCTGCAAACCATCGCCACCATGCTGGAACAACCCAAGGGCGAGAAGATCACCACCGCGCTGCTCGCGTCCAAACTGGACATCTCCGAAGCCGCGCTGTACCGCCACTTCGCCAGCAAGGCGCAGATGTACGAAGGCCTGATAGAATTCATCGAACAGACCGTGTTCGGCCTCGCCAACAAGATCACCGCCGAAGAGACCAGCGGCCTCAAGCAGGCCGAGAGCATCGTCGCCATGCTGCTCGGCTTCGCGCAGAAGAATCGCGGCATGACGCGCGTGCTGATCGGCGACGCGCTGGTCAACGAGAACGAGCGGTTACAACTGCGCATCAACCAGTTCCTCGATCGCGTCGAAACCACGCTCAAACAATCGTTGCGCATCGCCGTATCGCAAAATGAATTGCACGCCGACACCGATGTTGGCGCGCAGGCCAACGTGCTGCTGTGCTATGTGATCGGGCGCTGGCAGTTGTTTGGCAAGAGCGGCTATGCGCGCGACCCGATGGCGCAGTGGGCGCAGCAGGCGGCTATCTTGCTTCACAGGTAAGCAGGAAAATAGCTCAGCTATAATATTCGTATGGAACGCATTCAGTCTATCAATCCTGATCGTATCGAGTGGTGTTGTGCCGATCTTGGCATTACGCCGGGCGAGCTTGCGGCTGAAACTGGCATTGCAGTGGCTACCATGGAGCATGTCATGGCGGGCAAGGATGGCATGACGTTCAACCAGTTGCGCAAGGTGGCTGACCATTGCGGCAGGGGTGTCCTGTTCTTTCTTGAGGATGGGCCGGTGGATGAAATGCAGGTGCATTCGCCGCAGTTTCGCACGCTTGCCAATCAGAAACCGGAGTTGTCCGCCAAGCTCAAGGCGCTGATCGAGCGGGTGGAAAAACAGCGTGAGGTGTATTTGAGTTTACGCGAAGACCTCGACGATGCCGCCCGCCCACGTTTTTCCCCGCCAGTTTTACCCAATGGTGACCTGCAAGAAGCAGCGCGTATTGCGAGGCAATGGCTCGGGCTGAAGGAGCAGAATAATTTTGGCTCCTACCGGGAAGCGTTGGAATCCCGTGGTGTGCTGGTATTCCGTAGCAATGGCTATAACGGCAAGTGGCAAATCGCCAAGGAGAATCCGATTATTGGCTTCTCCCTGTACGATGCAGCATGCCCGGTGATTGTCGTCAAAAAGCAGGATTCGGAAACCCGGCAATCGTTTACTCTCATGCATGAGTTGGGGCACTTGTTGTTGCACAAAACCAGCTCGATTGATGACGAGCGCGACCTGCAATCTCATCGTGGGCATGAGCGCGAGGCCAATGCTTTTGCTGGATACCTGCTGGTGCCAGATGCGTTTCTGGTAAGCATCAGCGATGCAGATCGGCCCGGCAATGTATCCGAATACGACTACTGGCTCGAACGCCAGCGCAAGGCATGGGGCGTGAGCGGTGAGATGATTCTGCGCCGATTGCTGGATACAGGACGCTTGCCGCAAGGGCAATACGAGGCCTATCGGCAATGGATTGCTCAATTGCCTGTTATTCAGAAGAGTGGTGGGAGCAGAGAGCATCGCAACAGGGAGCCTCGGCACATTTTTGGCGACACGTTTGTGCGCACGGTGCTGGATTCTTTATATGCGCGCCACATCACCTTAGCCAAAGCGAGCGGTTATCTCGATAACTTGAAGATAAAAGACCTGCATCAGTTGGAGCGCTACTATGCGGGTGTTTGATGCGTCGTCCATGATCTATGCGAGGGACAACTACCCGATAGGGCAGTTTCCCGGCTTGTGGGAATGGATGGCGGGTCAAATTGGATCGAAGCAGTTGGTGATGTCAAGTGTGGCGCTTGATGAGGTGAATCATAAGACTCCGGATTGCGGTGAATGGCTGAAAGATAATAATCTGGAACAGTTGGCAATCAGCAATGCTATTTTGCAGGATGCCAAGCGCATCAAGGGACTGCTAGGCATTGTGGATGACAACTACCATCCAAAAGGAGTCGGCGAAAACGATATCCTGATTATCGCGACGGCACGCTTGCATGGGGCTGAATTGGTTTCTGATGAAGAACGGCAAACCAATCTGCCCCAAGTTTCTTCAAAGAGAAAAATCCCCGCAGTATGCGCAATGCAGACTGTTTCTGTTTCCTGTATCAATTTCATCGAATACATCAAGGCTTCCGGGGCGGTTTTTCGCTAATCCGGATATTTTCGTGTCGAACTCAAATTGATGCCGGAGCGAGCAATAATTGAAACGCATAACTATTTGGTTGTGCAAATAACTGGAAATAAAAATGATCCTCATCCTCTCATCCAATACCGACCATCAGAGTGCTGAATTCCAGCAACTGATGAATCACCTGGCCACGCTGCAAGGCATCAAGACGCGCGTGCATACCGAGCATGGTACCGAGCAGACGCTGACCGAAATTTATTTGATCGGCAACACCAAACAACTCGAAATCGAAGACATGCGGAACCTCCCCTGCGTCGAGCGCGTGGTGCGCGTGTCGGAGGAGTACCGCATTCTCGGGCGGCACAAGGACGATCAGCGTCCCACGCATTTCGAATACAACGGTGTGCGCTTCGGCCAGGACACGCTGCATGTGTTCGCCGGATTGTGTGCGGTGGACAACCGCGAGCATGTCGAGATCATGATGAAGGCGGTGGCCGATGCGGGGCAGGTGTGCACGCGCATGGGCGCGTACAAACCGCGCACCAGCCCGTATGCGTTCCAGGGGCACGGCAAGAATTGCCTGCCTTATGTATTCGAGCTGGCGGGCAAGTACGGCATCAAGGTGATCGCGATGGAGATCACGCATGAGTCGCATCTCGACGAGATACGCGAGGCTTTGCAGCAGACTGGCAATGCGACCGGCGTGATGCTGCAAATCGGTACGCGCAACACGCAGAATTTCGAGCTGCTGAAAATCGTGGGCCGCCAGACTGAAATGCCGGTGTTGCTCAAGCGCGGCTTCGGCATCACGCTGGACGAGTCGCTGAACGCGGCGGAATACCTGGCTTCCGAGGGCAACCGCAACGTGGTGTTTTGCCTGCGCGGCATGAAGACTAATATGGGCGACCCGCACCGCAACTTCGTGGATTTCGCGCATGTGCCCGCTGTGAAACGCCTGACGCGCATGCCGGTGTGCGTGGATCCCTCGCACTCGGTCGGTTCGCGCGCCGCTTCGCCGGACGGCATACTCGACATGATGCATGTCACCGCACAGGGTGTGCTGTCCGGGGCCAATATGGTGCTGGTGGATTTTCATCCGGTTCCCGCCAAGGCGCTGGTAGATGGCCCGCAAGCCATGCTGCTGAAGGAATTGCCGTACTTCCTCGAAGATGTGCAGATCGCGCGCGAGGCGTATCTGAAGCGGGTGGCGTTGCAACAGAAATACCGGTAGGGCGGGCTGTGCCCGCCGGATTGGATCGTCGGGCGCAGCCCGACCTACGTTGTTTTCTCGAAGCGAAGATGGACTTAGATGGTTTGTTTGGTTAATGACGGAGCGATGCCACAGCACCTGCGCATATTCGTGGCGCTGCTGTTGTTTACTGCATCTGTTGTGCGTGCCGCCGCATTCACCGTTACCGACGACAGCAACACCCAAGTCGCTTTCGACGCCCCGCCGCAGCACATCATCTCCCTCGCCCCCAACCTCACCGAACTGGCCTATGCCGCCGGTCTCGGCTCGCGCATGGTGGCGGTTACCGCGTATAGCGACTACCCCGCCGCCGCAAAGCAATTGCCGCAAGTGGGCGATGCCTTCCGCCTCGACTGGGAGCGCATCGTCGCGTTCAAACCCGATCTGATACTGGCGTGGAAGAGCGGCCTGTCCGCGCGCGACCGCGCCGCATTCGACAAGCTGAAGTTGAAACTGCTGGTGCTGGAGCCGCGCCGTCTGGACGACATTCCCAGGACTCTGCGCCTGCTTGGGCGCGTCGCCGGGACGCAGGCAGCATCTGAATCTGCCGCTCGCGCTTTTGAGCAGCAGCGCGAGACATTGCGCCAGCAGTATGCTGCGCACCCAACTGTGCGCGCCTATTTCCAGATCGCGGATGAACCGCTGCTCACGGTGAACGGCGAGCACATCATTAGCGATGTGCTGCGTTTGTGCGGCGCGGAAAACGTGTTCGCCACAGCGCCCCTGTTGACGCCCGCCATTTCCGATGAAGCGGTGCTCAAGGAACAGCCGCAGATATTATTCGGCATCGCCGATACGCCCGAGCAGCAGGAGAGGATGCGCGCTCAATGGCGCAAATTGCCGCTGCGAGCCGTCAAGCAGGGGCACATGGTTTTTGTTCCCTTCGATCTGATCAGCCGTTCGTCGCCGCGCATTCTGCAAGGGGCGGAGCAAGTATGCAAACAGGTGGACGCGGTGCGGCATTGATGTGAATTCCGCTTTATGCGCGGGAGCTGACGGACGCGTAGCGTGTTGGAGGAGAGTCGGGCGAGGGGCGATATACCTGAAAACAAAAAAGCCCGGTATTTCACCGGGCCGCTGGAGGATGCATCCTTTGCATTAATAGCCGGTTTTGCGTCCGGCAATCTCCGGCAGTTCATCATCGCTGATCAGTGACCAGATCACGCGGACTATGGTTTCGGAAGCAATTACGGTGTGGTGATTACCTGATGCGGCGAGTTTTTCGCGCAACTCCTTGCGTATTTCCGGCAGGCCGGTCACGTCGAAAACTACATCAATCGCATCGCCCATGCCGACGATCTCGTCCAGCGTCTTGAGCTTGATGCCCGCCGCGATAGCCTTGGCTTTGGCAGGCGTATCCATGCGTTCTGCGACGCACGCCAGATTGATGCCCTTGCCTGTTTTTTGCAGCATGGCACCCATAAAAGCGGAACCAATACGTCCCAGGCCGATGATGGCGATGTTTTGTTTTTGCATGTTGTCTCCCCCTGAGTGTTTGCAGTTAGTCCCGCGATGTTGCGGATGCCCTCCAGTTTGGGCCGGGGCAGTATATACCTGTCTCCTGTGAAGCGGGTAGGTGCGAATTCATTCGTGCTCGCAGGAAACTATTTCTGGCAGGCAGGGCAATAATAACTCGACCTTTGTCCCTGTTTTATCTGCTTGATAGCGGAGCCGCACACACGGCACGGCTCACCGGCGCGGCCATAGACGAAATAGTGCTGCTGGAAATATCCGGGCTCGCCTGAACTGTTTACAAAGTCGCGTAAGGTGCTGCCGCCTTTCTCGATGGCGGCGGCAAGGGTGGCGCGGATCGCCGCGACCAGTTTTGCGCTGCGCGGCAGGCTGAGTCGATTCGCGGCGAGTTGCGGGCGGATGCCTGCGCGGAACAGGGCTTCGCTGGCGTAGATGTTGCCGACCCCGACCACCACATGGCTGTCCATGATGACGAGCTTGATCGCTGCGCTCTTGTTGCGCGTGGTGCGATGCAAATGCGCGGCGTCGAATTCATTTTGCAGCGGTTCAGGGCCGAGGTTCTTGAGCAGCGGATGCTGTGCGACATCGCCCTCGTGCCACAGCACCGCGCCAAAGCGACGCGGATCGCGCAAGCGCATCAGCTTGCCATTGGCCAGCACCAGATCGAAGTGATCGTGCTTTTCTACAGGCGTGCCGACCGGCAGGATGCGCAGGCTGCCGCTCATGCCGAGATGCAGGATCAGCGTGCCGTGATCGAACTCGATGAGCAGGTATTTTGCGCGACGGCGCAGGGTCCGGATGGCCTGACCGCGCAATAACTCCGGCAGGTTTTGCGGCACGGGCCAGCGCAGATGTGGGTGGCGGATGATGACATCGGCGATGCGCTGCCCGCTCAGGTGCGGAGACAGGCCACGCAGCGTGGTTTCGACTTCAGGAAGTTCAGGCATGAGGGGACTTTAGGGCAGGGAGAAGGGCGGGTCAACTTCGTTCTGCGCTTGTTGGAATGGATAGGTGGCAGGCATGGCTCTTTGGATTCAACTTACGCCCGGATTTTCGCAAATTCGCCCATGAGACACAGATTTTACATATACTCAATTAGGTATACAATCATATGAAAGCCGCCCACTCCATCGATAAACCACTGCATTGGGTCGGCTCATCCAAGAAGGATTTACTGGTTTTTCCCGATGAGGTGGTGGCTGATGTGGGCTATGCCCTAGGGGTGGTGCAGCAGGGAGGGACGCCGCCCTCAGCAAAGCACTGGAAAGGTGAAGGTGCCGGAGTGCTGGAAATCGTGGAAGGTCATCGCGGAGATACTTTCCGTGCGGTTTACACCATCCGGTTTGCGCAGGCGATTTACGTGCTGCATTGCTTCCAGAAAAAATCGCCTTGCGGAATCAGGACGGCAAGCACGGATGTGGAGTTGATCCACGAGCGGCTGAAGTTGGCTAAAGCGGATTATGAGGTGCGTTATGCGAAAAAAAGTTGAAGCCGTCGAGGCGGGTAGCGGGGATGTGTTCATAGACCTAGGCTTCAAGGATGCAGGGGAGCGCAAGCTGCGCGTGCAACTGGCCATGCGGATAAATGAGTTACTGCAAGAGAAAAAACTGCTCCAGGCCAAAACTGCGGAGTTGTTCGGCATCCCGCAGCCACACATCTCTGATCTCAAGCATTACAAGCTCAGCCGTTTTTCTTCCGAACGGCTGATGTATTTTTTGACCTTGCTGGACAGGGATGTCGAGATCGTTATTCGCCCGAAGGCCAAGGGGCATGAATGCGGGTTGTTGTCTGTATTGGTTGCGGCGTAAAGGCAGACCCCTCCTTTTTCTGATGTGGTTTCCTGCTAATCCTTAAACGACATTTAGGTTTCCCGTTAACGGATGTTAGAGACGCTGCTTTTATTCCGTTGCCGACAATTTACGTACTATCGAGATAGCTTTTCCCGATTTGTTCAGTAGTCCTGAATTACCACAACTATCAATGAATGGTTGCTTTTCCTGCAATTCCTCAAATACACCTAGTGAGGTGAACACCAAATAGTTTTGGCCAATTTCCATCGGGAATCTGCTGCTAGTATTCTCGCTATAAAGCGAGAAACGCTGTTTTGGCTTTCCTTTGAGGATTTCTTTCACGTGTACCAAATATCGAGTGCCAACAATAAAGTTGCCAGCTTCTGGTATTTTATCTTTCTTCAATACGGTTCCGATGAAGACAAGTTCGCTTCTTTGATATTCTTGAGTCGGATTTGGGAAATTTTCACAGAATGCAAAAACATTCGGTGCCACGAACGAGGTGTAAATTAAGAGTGCAATTGAAATGTGGCGCTTAGGCATGAATATAACGAATCCTAGAGTTTCTCTTTGGCCGATTGTATTTCGTTCGGCATTCTGCGCGTCGTATGACCGCTACTGGCACCTCTCAGACGATCAGCGTTTGAAGAAGGTAATGGCGATTTCCGCTCTGCGATGCTCAGGCCAACCTTACTGTCTCCTGCGCCACCAGAAAATCCCACCAGTCAATACGAGAAGCAGTGGCACCGCCACCACGAATCCGATGCTGATAAAACTTAACTGCGTCTTGCTCAATACCACCGCCCCATCCTTCGTCGCGCGCGGCTGGATGGAAATGAGTTTTTCTTCGTTGGCGAGCCAGTTCACCATGTTGATGCCGAGATCCAGGTTGCCGCCGTTGCCGGAATAGGTGTTGGCGAGGAAATTGCCGCTGCCGACCACGATAATGCGCTGGTCGCGATCGTTGATGTCGCGTTGCAGGGCGAGCGCGATGGTCGCAGGGCCGGGTACGTCATGGTTTTTGTCGAAGCGCGGCTTATCGGCCTGCGCCCGGCTGCTTACCCAGCCGCGCGGCGCGGCTTCCACCAGCGTGGTGTGTTGCCAGTCGGAATTATTTTCTTCCAGGCCGAGCGCGCGCGCGAACGGAAATACGGTGATGAGATTGAAGTTGTGGGTGACGGCGTGCGGCGAATAGCCTGCGCCCAGCGCCCAGTTCGCCGGTGCGCGCATTTCTTCGGCGGCGGGATCGATCACGATGCCGGGCGTGAGCGCCAGCCCGAGTTTTTCGGCGAGCGGTTCCAGTCCGTGCAACGGCTCGGCATCCAGCAGCCATAGCAGGTTGCCGCCGCTATCGACATAACGCAGCAGCTTGTCCACTTCGCCGGGCAGCATATCGATCTGCGGCTGTGTGATGATCAGCGTGCTCACATTCTGCGGCACATCCTGCGCGATCGTGAGATTCAGGCTGCCGATGCGGTAACCGTTCTGTTGCAGTTTCTTGCCGAATTCGCCAAGGTCATGGTTGGCGATGCCGTCCAGTTTGCGCTCGCCGTGGCCGTCGGGGTACATCAGCAGTTTGTCCTTGCCGTGCGCGAGCCGCAGCAGCGCGCCGCTGAGCGACGGTTCGTTGAGCAGCGTGATGTGCTCGCTGCGCCCGGCGTATTCCACCAGCATTTCGCCGTTGGCCTGGATGTTGGCTTTGCGCGCTTCGTCCGGGTGTTGCGCGGGATCGACGAAGGCGAGCGTGATGTCCGGCTTGTAGCGCTGATAGAGCGAGACGAAATCGCGCACCAGCTTGCGAATGTCGCCCATCTCGGCGTCTTCACGCGTGCTGTACACGGTGAGTTTTACTTCGCCGGGCAGTTGCTGCAACACTTCGACGCTGCTGTCTTCCAGGCTGTTGCTTGCGCTTTGCGTGATGTCGCGTTGCAGGGAATGATGCGCGGCGAACTGGTACAGCGCAACTGCGGCAGCGATCAGCAGGGCAGAAAAAACTAAGTTCTTCAGCAGCAATTTTGCGGAAAGGAAGCGCATGTCAGCCGTAAATCCGGTTGTTGTTTACCCGCCGTATCGTCAGCAGCAGGAACGCGATGCTGAACAGCAGGAAATAAGTTGCATCGACACTGTTCAGCAAGCCGACGTTGAAGTTGTGGAAGTGGCTGGTGGGCGCGATCATCTGCCAGTTATTTTCACTGCCTGCCGCGCTGATTTCTACCAGCCATAACCCGGACAGCGCGGCCAGCGCACCCACGGCCGCGACCATGGGCTGCACCGTGAGTGCGGAAATATACAGGCCCAGCGCAACGTAAGCAGCGGCGAGCAGCAGCAGCCCCAGCGCATTGCCGAGCACGAGGCCGAGGTCGAGCTGCGTGCCTGCGGCCAGCGTCAGCAGCATCGCCGTGCAGCTCACGATGATGAGCGCAAGGAACAGCAGCAGGCCGAAGAATTTTCCCAGCACGATGTGCGTGGCGGAGATCGGTGCGGTCAGCAGCAGCGCCAGGGTCTGGTTGCGCCGTTCCTCGGCCAGCAGACGCATGGTGAATATCGGCGTGAGCATCATCAGGATCAGCGCGAGGACGTTGAACAGCGGCGCGGCCACGGCCTGCGTCGCGCCCGGTGCGTTGGCGACCTGCGCGAGTTGCGCCTGTACTTGCAGGAAGGCGTCCAGCCGCACCAGGAAGAGCCAGGCGAAAATGAATTGCAGCGCGCCCAGCATCAGCCAGGTCGAGGGCGCCGCGAACAGGCTGCGTAATTCCTTCAGGGCAATCAGACGGATCATTCTAAGTCCCTAAGCCGGACGCGCCGGAACCCAATGTAGGTCGGGCTTTGCCCGACATGGTGGGCGGAGCCCGACCTACGAGGTCAAAAGGTTTATTCAGAATCATTGCGGCTGTTCCTCCGAAACATGGTTTTCGGTGATGCGGATGTACACCTCTTCGAGCTTCATCTTTCCGTCGCCGTATTGCTGCATGTCGTCGCTGCTGCCGCTGTAGATCAGGCGTCCGTCCTGCATGATCTCGACGCGGTCGCACACGCTTTCCACTTCGTCCAGCAGGTGTGTGGACAGGATCACGCTGTGCGCGTCGCCCAGTTCGCGGATCAGCGCGCGGATGTCGCGGATCTGCGCCGGGTCGAGGCCGACGGTCGGCTCGTCGAGGATGACTATATCCGGCGCGTGGATGATGGCCTGCGCAATGCCGACGCGCTGCTGATAGCCTTTGGATAGCGTGCCGATGATTTTCGGGCCGACTTCCTGCAAGCCGCAACGCTGCATGGCCTGTGCCAGCATGTCGGCAATCCGGCCTGGTGCGACGCGGCGCAGCCGGGCGACAAAAACCAGGTAATCGTTCACGCGCATGTCCCGGTACAGCGGCGGATTTTCCGGCAGGAAGCCGATGCATGCCTTGGCCTGGTCGGGCTGGCGCACGAGATCAAAGCCGCAGATCTCGATCTGCCCGGAATGCGGCGTCAATGCGCCGGCGATCATTTGCAAGGTGGTGCTCTTGCCCGCGCCGTTGTGTCCGAGCAGACCCAGAACCTCGCCGTGCCTGAGCTCCAGCGATATGCCGTGGACGAGCTCGCGCCTGCCGGAGCGGCGGATCAGGTTGCGGGCAGACAGGGTAAGCGGAGTCGCGGCGGACATGCGTGCGTTTTTGAGTTGTGACAGGTGGTCAATATAACCTAATATGAGCGACCCTAAAATCCGACATTTCAAGATTTGAATTATTTACGGGCATGCTGGTCGAATCTTGCCACATGCCGCTGGCACCGATAGCAACCAGGTTGACACATGATGAACATCAAACGCAGCACAATCATTTTTTCCTTACTGCTGGCCGCTTGCGTCCACGCGCCGCAGCAGGTATCCCCGGTGGCGGTTGCCGAGCCGGAGGCCGTGAAGCCGAATCCGCACGGGGAGAAACCCGAACAGCCGCAGAATCTTCCCAATCTGGAATTGAACGGGCAGATGCTTTATGACTTCCTGCTGGGCGAAATGGCCGGGCAGCGCGGCAATCCGGAACTGGCGTCGCAGGTGTACAAGGATCTGGCAGAGTCCACCCGCGATCCGCGCGTGGCGCGCCGCGCCGCGCAGATGGCTTTCGAGGCGCATCAGTTGGACAAAGCGGTGGACATGCTGACCTTGTGGCTGAAGCTGGAGCCGTCATCGCATCAGGCGAAGCAGATGCTGATTGCCGCGTTGGTGACCGGGGGCAGGCTGGAAGAGGCGAGGCCTTATCTGGTGGAGTCGCTGACAACTTTCCCGGACAAGGCTGGGCATACTTTCATACAGCTCTATCCCTTGCTGGCGCGCTATCCCGACAAGGAAGCGGCATACAAGCTGCTGACCGATCTGGCGCAGCCTTATCCCAAAGTGGCGGAAGCACATTGGGTGCTGGCGCAGGCGGCAGATACGGTCGGCAAGCGCGATGTGGCGCTGGCCGAGATACGCCAGGCGCGAGCTCTGCATCCGGATTGGGAGATGGCCGTTCTGGTCGAGGCGCAGTTGCTGTTGCGTGACGCACCGCAACAGGCACTGGATGTGTTGAAGAAATACCTGGCAACTTACCCGAGTTCGAATGAGGCGCGCATGCTTTATGCGCGTACTCTGCTGGATCAGAGGCAATATCCGGAGTCGCGCGCCGAATTCCAGAAGATGCTGGCCGAACATCCGGAGAATCCCGATCTGGCTTTCGCAGTGGCAATGTTGTCCATGCAAATGGGCGAACTGGACAACGCGGAGCAAGGGCTGCGGCTGGCGCTGGATAAGGGCAAGAAAGACGAGGGCGCCGTGTATTACTACCTCGGCCAGTTGAGCGAGGCGAAAAAGCACATGGATGAAGCCTTGCAGAATTATCGCAAGGTGGCGGACGGCGAGTATGCCTATACCGCCCATCTGCGCGTGGCTTATTTGCTTTACCGGACGGGCAAGCTGGAAGAGGCACGCGAATCTTTGCATCAAACCGAAGCGCAGAACAACCAGCAGCGCGTACAGCTATTGACGCTCGAGGCGCAGATGTTGCGCGACACGAAACAACCGGATGCTGCGTATCAGGTGTTGACGCAAGGATTGGAGAAGTTGCCCAATCATCCCGACTTGCTGTATGCGGCAGCGATGCTGGCAGATCAACTCGGCAAAGGCGATGCATTCGAGCAGATGATGCGCAAGGTGATCGAACTCAGCCCGGATCATGCCCAGGCTTATAACGCGATGGGTTACAGCCTGCTGGAACGCAATGAGCGTGTGGCGGAGGGGATGCAACTGGTGGAGAAAGCCTACCAGCTTGCCCCGGACGATGCCGCCATCATGGACAGCATGGGCTGGGGCTATTACCGCCTGGGCAATTTGCCCAAGAGTCTTGAATTTCTGCGTCGGGCCTATACCTCGATTTCCGACCCGGAGATCGCCGCACATCTGGGCGAAGTGCTGTGGATGCAGGGCGACAGGAGTGAAGCGAAAAAAGTGTGGGACAGCGCGCTGAAATCGAACCCCGATAATGCCTCGTTGCAGGCCGTGGTGAAAAAATTCCAGCCTTGATGCGTAGCCTTGTTTTGTCGCTATCCCTGCTGCTCGGTGCTTGCGCCACGGCACCCGTTCCGCAGGCAGTCGTGCGCCCGGCACAGGTGGAACAGGCAGCTTTCGTATTGAACGGGCGCATCTCCGTCAAGTATGACGGCAAGCGTTCTCCCGCCAGCATCTATTGGACGCATGGCGCCGCAGGCGATGAGATATTGCTGCTTGCCCCGCTCGGACAGACCGTGGCGCGCATCCAATGCGATGCGCAAGGCATGGCGACGCTGGAGACCGCGCAGAAACAGTATGAGGCCGGGAATGCAGAAGAGTTGATGCAAAAGGCGCTGGGCTGGTCGTTGCCGCTGGACGGCTTGAGCCACTGGGCACTGGCGCTGCCAGACCCGAAAAGCAAGGCGGGCATTGAGCTCGATGCCGACGGGCATGTGGGCGTGATGCATCAGGATGGCTGGGAGATAAGCTACTTGCGTTATGCGGTACCCGCAGCGGACAGCCTGCCGCTGCGCTTCACTCTGGCGCACGACGAACTGGAAATCCAGGTGCTGATAGATAAATGGGAATTTCAGCCAAAACACTGAGCTGTCCGGCCCCAGCCAAGCTCAACCTGTTTTTGCATGTGGTTGGGCGGCGCGCCGACGGCTACCATCTGTTGCAAACCCTGTTCCGATTCATCGATTTCGGCGATACGCTGCATTTCACCTTGCGCGATGATGGCGTGGTGCGCCGGGCCAATAACCTGGAAGGCGTGCCGCAGGAACAGGATTTGTGCGTGCGTGCCGCGCGCCTGCTGCAACAGGAATGCGGCTGCGCGCTGGGGGCGGATATCGAGCTGGAAAAGCGTATCCCCATGGGGGGCGGGTTGGGCGGCGGCAGTTCCGATGCGGCAACCACGCTGCTGGCGCTGAACCGTTTATGGGATCTCGGTTTGTCGCGCGAACGCCTGATGCAGCTTGGCTTGTCGCTGGGTGCGGATGTGCCGGTGTTCGTGTTCGGCGAGAACGCTTTTGCCGAAGGCATAGGCGAGCGATTGCAGGTTTATGCGCTGCCGGATGCATGGTATGTCGTGCTGTTTCCGCCCGTGCATGTCGCCACGGTCAGGATATTTGCGCATCCGGAATTGACACGAAATACGATTTCCCTCACAATTCGCGCCCTTCCAACGGCTGGTTTGCATAATGATTTGCAGCCAGTGGTGTGTAGCCTGCATCCGGAAGTGGCGCAGCACCTTGTCTGGTTGGGGCAATTTGCGCAAGCGCGCATGACGGGTTCCGGTGCATGTGTGTTCGCCGAGTTTGTGGACGAAGCACAGGCGCAGGCGGTGCTGAAGCAGTTGCCGCCCGATATGCGTGGCGTTGTGGCGCACGGATTGCAGCATCATCCGTTGAGAGATATGTAGGTTTTCCAGTTTATTGGGGAGTCGCCAAGTGGTAAGGCACCGGATTTTGATTCCGGCATTCGTAGGTTCGATCCCTACCTCCCCAGCCAGTTAAAGTGATTGCTGCAAAGCGGCTCCTTGTCCCCCTCGCCCGCTTGCGGGAGCGGGATGGGGAGCGGGATCAGGGCGTACGCGCCCATTTTTTAATTTCGAGGGGTTGTACGTGGCTTACGAAAGCTTGATGGTGTTCACCGGCAATGCCAATCCCAAGCTTGCGGAAGATGTGGCAAGGCACCTCGATATCCACCTTGGACGCGCTACCGTCGGACGTTTCTCTGACGGCGAAGTGATGGTCGAGATACTCGAACACGTGCGCGGTAAGGATGTGTTTGTGCTGCAATCCACCTGCGCCCCGGCCAACGACAGCTTGATGGAAGTGATGGTGATGGTGGATGCGCTGAAGCGCGCATCAGCCGGACGCATCACCGCAGCGTTGCCCTATATGGGTTACGCCAGACAGGATAGACGCCCGCGCTCTGCACGCGTGGCGATCACCGCCAAGGTGGTGGCAGACATGCTGACCAGCGTGGGTGTGGATCGCGTGCTGACCATGGATTTGCACGCGGACCAGATACAGGGTTTCTTCGCCATTCCTGTGGACAACATCTACGCCGCGCCTATCCTGCTGTCGGACGTGTGGCGCCATGATTATCCCAATCTGGTGGTGGTGTCGCCGGACGTGGGCGGCGTGGTGCGCGCAAGGGCGCTGGCCAAGCGCCTGGAATCCGACCTGGCCATCATAGACAAGCGCCGCCCCAAGCCCAATGTGGCGAAGGTGATGAACATCATAGGCGAAGTGGCGGGACGCACCTGCATCATCATGGACGACATGGTGGACACCGCCAACACGCTGTGCGAAGCGGCAGCCGCATTGAAGGAAAAAGGCGCGGAGCGGGTGATCGCATATTGCACCCACCCGGTGCTGTCCGGCCCTGCCATCCAGCGCATCGAGAATTCTGCGCTGGACGAGCTGGTGGTGACCGACACCATACCGTTGCGCGATGAAGCGCGCGCCTGCATGCGCATCCGCCAGTTGAGTGTGGCGGGGCTGATGGCCGAAACTATGCGCCGCATCAATGCGGAAGAGTCGGTCAGTTCGCTGTTCATAGATTGATTTTGTAGTGTGGCGGTCATGGTGACCGTCGCGTAACCGGAACCACCTGGTCGCGGGTGGTGCCATCAAGTGGAGAAGTAAAATGAAGATCGAAGTGATTGCAACATCCCGCAAGGCGCAAGGAACGGGTGCGAGCCGCCGTCTGCGCAAGACAGGTCGCGTACCCGGCATCGTGTATGGCGGCAGCGAGCCTGCCCTGATAGACATCGACCACAACACCCTGTACTACGCGTTGCGCAACGAAGCGTTCCACGCTTCCATCCTGACGCTGGATCTGGACGGCAAGAAAGAGCAAGTGCTGCTGCGCGATTTCCATATGCACCCGTTCCGGCAGCAAGTGCAGCACATAGACTTCCAGCGCGTGCATGCGGACAAGAAGATCCACATGAAAGTGCCGCTGCACTTCCTGAATGCGGAAATCTCGCCCGGCGTGAAGCTGCATGGCGGCATCGTCAGTCATGTGCTGAACGATCTGGATATCGCCTGCCTGCCTGCCGACCTGCCCGAGTTTATCGCCGTGGATCTGGCCACGCTCGATGTGTCGCACCCTATCCACATCTCCGACATCAATATGCCCAAGGGCGTGGAAGTGGCGGGTCATCACCATGCAGGTGATGCGGTGGCGACCGCGCAAGTTCCGCGTGGCGCAGTGGAAGCCGAAGCAACGGCTGCGGCTGAAGCGGCTGCTCCTGCCGATGCGAAGGCTGCTGCGAAACCGGCTGAAGCCAAGAAGTAAACTGCATCCCGTGAAGCCCGCCATGCTTGGTTGTATCGCATGGCGGGCTTTTGCATTATGAGCGAAATCAAATTGATCGTCGGTCTGGGCAACCCCGGACGGGAATACGAGGCCACGCGCCACAACGCCGGCTTCTGGTGGGTGGACGAGTTCGCGCGCGCGCACCAGTTCAGTTTCAAGGCGGAGCACAAGTTTCATGGTTTGTCGGCGCGCAACACGATGCATGGGCACGAACTGTTTCTGCTCAAGCCGCAAACCTTCATGAACGTCAGCGGACGCGCGGTGGGTGCGCTGGCGCAGTTCTACAAGATAGCGCCGGCAAACATCCTAGTGGCGCATGACGAGCTCGACCTGCCGCCCGGTAGCGCCAAACTGAAACTCGGCGGTGGTCATGGCGGGCACAACGGCCTGAAGGACATCATCGCCCAGCTCGGCACGAAAGATTTCTGGCGGCTGCGCATCGGCATCGGCCATCCCGGCGAGCGCAACGAAGTCAGCAACTATGTATTGAACGCGGCGCGCAAGGAAGAACAGATATTGATAGATGCAGCGATGCAGCGCGCACAGGATGTTGCACCGCTCATCGTCGAGGGCAAGCTGGAAGCAGCGATGCTGAAGCTGCACAGCCCTTGATTTGGAGCATCCCGTAGCCCTGCATCTGAGTCATTGCTCAATTTTTTAGAAAGAAGAAATCATGAGTTTGAAATGCGGTATCGTCGGTCTGCCCAACGTCGGCAAGTCCACCCTGTTCAATGCGCTGACCAAGGCGGGCATCGCTGCGGAGAACTATCCGTTCTGCACGATTGAGCCCAACGTCGGCATCGTCGAAGTGCCCGATGCGCGCATGGATGAATTGGCGAAGATCGTCAATCCGCAACGCATGCAATACGCCATCGTCGAATTCGTGGACATCGCGGGGCTGGTGGCGGGAGCAAGCAAAGGCGAAGGCTTGGGCAACCAGTTCCTTGCCAACATCCGCGAGACCGATGCCATCGTCAACGTGGTGCGTTGTTTCGATGACGAGAACGTGGTGCATGTGGCGGGCAAAGTCGATCCGCTGTCCGACATCGAAACCATTGTCACCGAACTCGCGCTGGCCGACCTCGCCACCGTGGAGAAGGCCATCCAGCGTGACGGCAAGAAAGCCAAGTCGGGCGACAAGGACGCGCTCAAGCTGGTTGCCGTGCTGGAAAAACTCATCCCGCACCTCAATGAAGGCAAGACCGCGCGCACGCTCAAGCTCAGCGACGAGGAAAAGGAAATCGTCAAGCCGCTGTGCCTGCTTACCATCAAGCCCGCGATGTATGTCGGCAATGTGCTGGAAGATGGTTTTGAAAACAACCCGCACCTCGACCGCTTGCGCGAATACGCCGCGAAGGAAGGCGCGCCCGTGGTCGCGCTGTGTGCCAAGATCGAGCAGGAACTGGCCGATCTCGACGATGCGGACAAGAGGGAATTTCTCGCCGACCTCGGCTTCGAAGAACCCGGCCTGAACCGGTTAATCCGTGCGGGTTACGAGCTGCTCGGCCTGCAAACCTACTTCACCGCCGGCGTGAAGGAAGTGCGCGCCTGGACCATCCACAAGGGCGACACCGCGCCCAAAGCGGCGGGCGTCATCCACACCGATTTCGAGAAGGGCTTCATCCGCGCGCAGACCATCTCCTACGCCGACTTCATCGCCTGCGGCGGCGAGCAGGGCGCCAAGGAAAAAGGCAAGATGCGCGTCGAAGGCAAGGACTATGTGGTGCAGGACGGGGATGTGATGAACTTCCTGTTTAACGTCTAAACCGATCCGCTCATCCGGTGGCGTCGTCGAATACTTAGCCGGAACCGAAACGTTCCTTCAGAAATGCCCGCTCCTTATTAAGCTCCATTCTCGCCTGATAGTATGGATAAAGAAGCGTTAGATCCCACTTGGCATCCGTGGGCAGCACATTTAACTCCTCTTCGAGCCCACGAAGCAATTCAGTAGCGTAGCCCAGGTTACTCGCCGAAAGATTGGCATCGTGCACAATGATTGGTGGCTACTGTATAACCCCCCATAAGAGTTATGCTGCTTCCCCTGATGTGACTATAGACACTCGCTTGCCGGGTGTGTCTAATGCCGGGAGTCTTGGGTTGGAGGGTTTGAGCATGGCGGATAGTGAAATATTGAGTTGCCCGAATCGGCGCGATTTTCTGGGCAAGGCGACGGCGGTGGTCGGCGCGGCGGGGGTGGCGGCAGCATGCTGGCCGTTCATCAGCAGCATGAATCCCAGCACGGATACGCTGGAGAAGGCCACTACGGAAGTGGATGTCTCCGCTATCCAGACCGGCCAGATGGAAACCGTATCGTGGGGCGGCAAGCCGGTGTTCGTGGTGCACCGCACGGATGCGCAGGTGGCTTCGATGAAGAATTCCCAAGGCGGGCACGACCCGCAGTCCGATGCCGATCGCGTGAAGAAGTCGGAATGGCTGGTGGTGGTCGGCGTATGCACGCACATGGGCTGCATCCCGGCCAAGAACGAAGACGGCTGGCTGTGTCCCTGCCACGGCAGCGTGTACGACAACAGCGGGCGCATCCTGCATGGTCCGGCGCCGAAGAATCTGGTGGTGCCGCCGTACGGGTTTGTGTCCGATTCCAAGATCGTCATAGGCGAGGCATGATATGGTGAGTCGCGTCATAGAGTGGGTGGACCAGCGTTTTCCCCTGACCAGTTTCGTCAAGCATGATCTGACCGAATATCCGACACCGCGCAACCTGAGCTACTGGTGGAACTTCGGCTTCCTCGCCGGCTTCGTGCTGGTGCTACAGATCGCCACCGGTATCTTCCTCGCCATGTACTACAAGCCGGATGTGAACCTGGCATTCGACTCGGTGCAGCACATCATGCGCGAAGTGAATTACGGCTGGCTGTTGCGCTACATCCACTCCACAGGCGCATCGGCGTTCTTTGTGGTGATCTATGTGCATATGGCGCGCACGCTGTATTACGCTTCCTATCACAAGCCGCGCGAGCTGATGTGGTGGACGGGGCAGGGCCTGATGCTGTTAATCATGGCGACCGCCTTCATGGGTTATCTCCTGCCATGGGGGCAGATGTCCTACTGGGGCGCACAGGTCATCACCAACCTGTTCGGTGTGACGCCGTTCTTCGGCGACCAGATCGTGTTGTGGCTGCGCGGCGATTTTTCCGTAGGCGATGCCACGCTCACGCGCTTCTTCGCGCTGCATTATCTGTTCCCCTTCCTGATCTTCGCGCTGGTGGGTATCCACCTGGTCGCGCTGCACACGGTGAAGAGCAGCAATCCTTCCGGCATCAGCCTCGCCGACAAGGACAACATCCCGTTCCATCCGTATTTCACGCTCAAGGATTTCTTCGGGCTGGGTGTTTACCTCATCGTGTTCTGCGCCTTCGTGTTCTTCTCTCCCAATACCTTTATCGAGCCACCCAACAACATTCCCGCCAACCCGTTGATGACGCCGGCGCACATCGAACCGGAATGGTATTTCCTGCCGTTCTACGCCATCCTGCGCGCGATCCCGGATATGTTGGGCGGCGTGGTGGCGATGGCAGTCTCGGTGTTGATCTTCGCCATCCTGCCGTTCGCCGACCGCACCTCGATACCCGGCGGCGCGCGTTATCGCCCGATCTACCGCGCCATGTTCTTCATCTTCCTGGCTGACGTATTGCTGCTCGGTTACGTCGGTGCAAAACCGCCTACCGGCTACTTCGTTCCCCTGGGTCAGGCGGCGACCCTGGTTTATTTCGCCACGTTCTTCCTGCTGCCCTTCGTTTCCAAAGCCGAAGAGCGCTGGATGCGCGCGCGCGGCCTGCCGGCTGACTTGCAGGCCCTGTTCCAGCAACGACCACCGCGCGACAAGTGGAATGACAAGGGGGAGACGCGATGAGAAGCTGGATCATATTCGCGCTCTGCGGGCTTGCCCTCAACGCTGGGGCGGAAGAAGAATTGCAGTTGCACCAGGCCGGAGCAACAACCGATCTGCCGACGCTGGAGCGCGGCGCGGAAACGGTGATGACGGTCTGTCTCGGCTGCCATAGCCTGAAGTACATCAGGTTCCGTGAACTGGAGAAGCTGGGTATCGCCAAGGATAAGGTGGATGGCTGGCGCGGCTCTAATCCCATGGGTACAGCTATATCGAGCCAGATGCCGGCAGAGGCCGCCATGGCTTCGTTCGGCAAGGCGCCCCCCGATCTAAGCCTGATGGCCAAGGCGCGAGAGGGTGGGCCGGATTACATCTACTCCTACCTGCTGGGCTATTACAACACGCCCGAAGGCGGGCTAGGCAATCATTACTATCCGCCCACCAAGATGCCGGACGTGCTCGGCGTCGCCGGGGTGACCGATCCGGCGCAGCGCGCGGAACTGGAAAAGAAAGCGCGCGAAGTCGTTTCCTTTCTGGACTGGGCCGCCGACCCGCGCGCGCAGGAACGCCATACGCTGGGGTATTATGTGATCGCTTATCTGGTGTTGCTGACCACCCTGCTATACTTCCTGAAGCGCCGCGTGTGGGGGCAGCTCGACAAGACGTAGCCGGATCAGCGCAGCGGCATCCGGAGGACACAGGGGCAACGAATGAAGGTATTGATACCCATAGATGGTTCCGCCAGCGCGGAACGCGTAGTAGATCACGTGATCGCCAGCACGGCCTGGCTGAAAGAAGCGCCGCAGATATGCCTGCTCAACGTGCAATGGAAGCTGGCATCCGGCAACGTGAAATTCTTCATCGGACAGGACGCCATCAATGATTATTACCGCGAACAGGGCATGGCGGCGCTGGACGCGGCGCGCAAGAAACTCGATGCCGCCGGTCTGGCCTACAGCTACCACATCAGCATAGGCACTCCCGCTGAAGCCATCGTGCAATACGCGCAGGAACAGCAGGTGGACCAGATCGCCATGGGCGCGCAGGGGCAGGACACGCTCACAACTGTGCTGCTGGGCTCGGTGGTGAACAAGGTGATGCACCTCGCCAGCATGCCGGTGTTGCTGGTTAAATAACGCCACTCCTCGAATCAACTGTCGTAGCCGCAATTCGATCCGACATTCAGTGCCTGAGTGCGTTACCTGCGGCAGGAATCAGCTTTCATTTTCGCCCATGATGGGCATCGCGAAGGGCCGATTTCTGGCGGGATAAATCGCATTCTGGAATGATGCTATGTGCCATAAGTGGACATTGTTTTTGATGCCATACTTGATGCGCACCGAACGTTTAGTGGAACGCTGAATCAGTCCGTGTATTGTTGAGCCGCATGAACCATCTTTTTCACTGCGTCCGTCATATTGACAGGAGTCAGCTCAATCTGCGGATTTCTGCGCGCGAACACGCGGAATACTTCATCGGCAAATGCCTGTCCAATCAAATCTACGCCAGTAAAATCGAGCATCACTATTTTGAACCTTTCTACTCTATTCAAAATTCTTTTTGCTTGGGAGCGCGACACCAGCCGCTCGCCTTCGTATAGCGCCAGCCTCACCGGAACGATGGTCTTGTTAAAAGCGAAATCCCCAGCCTCGTCCGCCGTGTAGGCATCGAACACCGAAGCCAGAGTGCGGTCGGCATTCATCTGGATACGCATAAAAACCTCTGTCCCGCTGTGCTGATGGTCTTTATGCAGCAGCACATCTTTCGGCAGGTTTTCATTATGCACAAAAGCCAGTTCGCCTGAGTTAATCTGGAAGTCATCAAATGCACGGGACGTAAAAAAAATGCCCTGTCCGGTGTGGTTGTCCGGATCGGTGGTGAGCTTGCCCTTGCTCAGTTCCAGTATCGCCTCCCTGGGGTCGCCCAGTTTCAGGATGCGGGCAATGTGATTGAAAATCCCCTCGCCGTCATCCGAAATGAAAATCCAGATTTCTTCCGCCGTTCTCTCGACTTCTATCGTCACCTCTTTGCCGCCGGAATGGTCGATGGCGTTGTTGAGCATTTCGGTAAAACCGTAATGACAAATATCTTCCAGTTCCTTGGGCAGGTCGCCAAAGACGATGCCGAAGTCGCGGTAGTACACATCGCTCTCGCTCAAGCCATTTAACAGGAACACCGATTTTTGCGAGCGATTCTGCCCAAGCCGGTACACCCTGCCTCGCGTGTTGCCCTCCGCCAGTAAAAAGCCCTTGCCCACCAGTTCGGACAAGTGGTGGTGCACGGTCTGGCGCGTGATGCCAAAGGCTTCCATGGCATCTTGAATCAAATGTGGATTTTTTGCCTTTATGTAATTCAGCAAAAATCTGCGTATCACTTCCGAGCGCTTGGTGTCGGCTAATTTCATGGCATTGATTGCGCTATATTTGGTTATTAAGCATAAGTTTGTTTGTAAAGATATTTCACCAATATTGTAAGATTTTATGATGGATATTGTAAAGAATTTTGTGTATTTTGTAATAAGAATTGGGTCGTGAGCAATGGTTGGTTAATGACCACTATGGGCAAGTTAATTTAAGGGGGCTGAATTAAAACAGATCCATCTGCCCGCCTCGCGCAGGCGGTTTGAAGCGTTCTGTATCGAGCGCCCTGTCTTCAAGATTGAACCCCATGCGCTCGCACGCGATGCGGAAGCGTTGCGCCAGCAGGTCTGCGAACAAACCGCCACCGCTAAAACGCGAACCGAAATTCGAGTCGTTCTCCTTGCCGCCACGCATTTCGCGCAAGCGGCTCATCACATGCTCGGCCTTCAACGGGTAATGCGTGGCGAGCCAATCCTTGAATAATTCTTTGAGCTCGTAAGGCAGGCGCAGCAGGGTATAGCCCGCGCTGCGCGCGCCCTGTGCATATGCGGCTTCGAGGATTTTTTCCAGCTCCGCATCGGTGAGGAAAGGAATAACCGGCGCGACCATCACCCCGCACGGCACGCCCGCCGCGTTCAGGCGCGCGATGGCTTGTAATCGGCGGCGCGGAGAGGAGGCGCGCGGTTCCAGTTTGCGCGCAATCTCCATGTCGAGGGTGGTGACGGAGATGAACACCTGCACAAGATGGTCTTGCGCCAACTGCGTGAGCAGGTCGAGGTCGCGCTCGATCAGCGCGGACTTGGTGACGATGGACAACGGATGTCTGCACTCCGCCAGCACTTCGAGTATCTGCCGCGTGATGTTCCATTCGCGCTCTATGGGCTGATAGGGATCGGTGTTGGAGCCAAGCGCGATGGGTGCGCAGCGGTAGGAAGGCTTGGCCAGCTCCGCGCGTAACAGCTGCGCCGCATCCGGCTTGGCAAAAAGTCTGGTTTCAAAATCCAGACCCGGCGAAAGATTGAGATAAGCATGCGAAGGCCGCGCGTAGCAATAGATGCAACCGTGCTCGCAACCGCGATAGGCATTCAGCGAATAATCGAACGGCAAGTCGGGGGAGTCGTGGCGCTGGATCACGCTCTTCGCGTGTTCGACTGTCACCGTGGTTTTGAATGGCGGCAGCGCTTCCTCCGCCGAGTCCCAGCCGTCGTCGAAACGTTCGCGCACCACGTTCTCGAAACGGCCTTCGATCTGCATGGTCGCGCCACGGCCTTTTGCTGCTTCATGCTTCACGTTGCAACCTCAGTCCGATTCTGGGTGGGGCGGTCATGCCCCATCCAGCCTGATTATCTCATTCCGTCCCCAGCCACTCGAATTCGACCTGCTCATAATCATCTCCCTCGGCCAGCAGTTTCGTGAGTTTGATGTTGCGGCTTTTTTCTCCCATCATCATTTCGTAGATGCTGTCTGGCACGTAGCTCTGCGATTCCATCAGCATGGTCGCGTTGAGATAGGAGTTGTGCGCATCGGGCAGCAGGATGACCGGCAGGTAGTCGTAGGCGAAGGAGCCGGAGCTGGTTTCCCAGTTGGATACGCGCTCCTTGCCCTTGCCCAGGATGCGCAGCCAGACCGATAGCGGTTTTCTGGCGAGCATCTCGATGCCGACGTGCACCTTGTTCTGCTCGTCGGTGTGCAAGCGCCGCACCATGCCGACCCACCACTGCTGCGCGTTCTGGTCGGAGATGCCGCACAGCGCGCCTATCTTGACCCAGGGGCCGGCAGTCTTCGGCAGCAGGCCGCCGAAGCCGCTCGTGCTTACGTCCAGAGCCGTCCAGTCCTCCGAGGAGTAATCGATTTCTTCGGTGGCGAGGCTGAGGGCGCCAGTGTGCTGTTTCAGCATTGCCGCGTCTTCTGCCGAGAGATTGGGGATGTGCCCCAGCTCCACGTGCGTGACCAGCTTGCTGACGACCTTGAAGCCGTGCACCACTTTGATCGCGGTATTGATCGTATGCCGTTCCTGATAGCGATGCGGTTGCACGCCGCTCCAGTGCAGTTGCAGATGCCTGAGCACGGTGAGTTTACCGTCCGGGGTAAATTCATTGCCGAAGCGATGTTCTTGCGGGATGGTGCCGCGTTCATTCTGATGGGCGATCTCCTCCAGTCTGGGAATGGCCCGGGTCATGCCGAAGAAGCGCATATCCGGTGAGGCTTGCAGTTTGTCATCCAGCGGGCTGGGCGCGGCGGGGTGGGCGAGGTCGAGAGAGTAGATACAACTGCCGTCTGCTGTCGTCTTGAAATCGAACAGGCTGACCATGCGCGCGGTAATGCGGCTGGCGACCTCGATCTGGTCGGCTGCCAGCGTGCCGGGGGAGGCGGCGTATAGCCCCAGGGCGCACAGCAATTCGCGTTGCGGGCTGGTATGGATGACGTGTCCGGCATAGGCGTAAACCATGGCGCTGGAGAACTGGTTTTCTTCGGCGTAGTGATATTGCCGGTACAACTCATCCCACACTTCCTGCTCGACCTCGATGTAGCGCATCAGATCCAGCTTCATGCGCTCGGCGATTGCGCGCAGCAGCCGGACGCTGATGACAGGAAGCTGTTCGCGGATGTCCAGCGGCTTTTTTTCTTCCTGCCGGTATTCATGCAGACACATTGCATAGCTTGCGGCCAGCGCCTTCAGGAAAGCCTGGGAAGCGCGCCACAGCATCATGCCGTGGAAGTCCTGCAAATGCGGCGAGGCGAGATAGTGCTTTAACAGCTCGGCGTACAGGAGCTGGCCGGTCTCATCCAGCAATCTGGCGACGGCGAAGCGTCTGTCGAGGCGGAATCCCTGCGCATCCTTGAATGTGTCGAGCCAGGCAGTGACTTCGTCCAGCGCTTTGAACGGATTGTCTTTGGGGATTCCGGCAAGCAAAGCCCGTGCTTCATCCACATCGGACATGGGATGGTCTGCCTTGCGCTCCAGTTTGTTTAGCCAGGAAAACATGTCCGCTCAGCGTTTCAGGCTTGCCTTCAATTGGTCGAGAGATACTGTCACGCTGCGCGGTTCTTCGCGCAACGCGGTGTTGGCAGCATTCAGGGCTTTGTCGTGCCCTTGCAGCAAGTGCTGTATCAGTCCGACGGCTTCGTCCAGCAGTTCATCGCGGCGCGTAAATAAGCTCATCAGGAAATCCTTGCTGCGCGGGTGCCATGGCGTCCAGCTCCAGGCCAGGAAGCTCTCGTTGTCCTTGAAGCCATCGCCCTGCAAAGCCTCGCGCAACGCCTTCACCTGTGCGATCTGCGCCTTGTCTGGCGTAGGTGCGCTGCTCCACATCAGGCCGTAGTAGATGCGATAGCCGCCGCCGATGTATTGCTGTTCCATGAACGGGCGCAGGAACAGGGCTTGTTCGGTGTGCGGCAACAGATGCAGGCCGACCGTGCAGTCTTCGCTGTTGCGGTCTTCGGTGAGCGCGATATCCCACGGCAGCACCTGCTGTGCGATGGCTGCTGTCAGACGCTCGTGCAGTGCCTGCCAGAATTCGTTGTTGAGGCGCAGGCGCATGCTGTCCAGATGTTCGGCGGCGACGAGCGCCAGCGGGAGATTTTCTTCCTGTGCGAAAAAATCCAGCACTACTTGTTCGTCATTCATGGGGATCTCTTGTAAGTGAAAAAGTTTGGGTAAAAAGAAGTGTTGCTCAAGGAATGACCGGCCTCAAGTTTTCTATAGGATGCCGATATGTAATCTGAAGAGTAACAAATTTTCGGAGGTGCATCATGATAGCCTTTACAGTACTCGGGTTTATCGCGGAAGGCGGGCGCTATCTGGATTTCAATCTCGATATCTTTGCCGATTCGCCCTCGGATGCGATGGAGTTGGTGCTGCGCCAGCATTCCAACCTGGTCGTATCCAGCGTGTGCCGGGCCAGCTACGGCAGGATACTGGATTATTAACCGATTCCGGCCTGTTGTGCCTGCTCTTCCGCGTAAAACGATGAGCGCACTAAAGGCCCACAGGCAGCATGGGAAAATCCCATGTTTTTCGCCTCAGCTTCGAACCCGCTGAATGTTTCCGGAGTCACGTAACGCAACACCGGCAGGTGGCCGTCCGAGGGTTGCAGGTACTGTCCCAGCGTGAGCATCTCCACATCATTCGCGCGCAAATCGCGCATCACGTCCAGCACTTCTTCGTCGGTCTCGCCCAGCCCCAGCATCAGGCCGGATTTGGTCGTCACCTGCGGGAAGCGCGCCTTGAAGGCCTTGAGCAGTTTGAGCGAGTGCGCGTAGTCCGCGCCGGGGCGCGCCAGCGTATACAGGCGCGGCACGGTTTCCAGATTGTGGTTGAGCACATCGGGCAGGCAGGCGGCCATGGCATCAAGCGCGATATTCAGACGGCCACGGAAATCCGGCACCAGCGTTTCCTGGCGGGTAAGGGGCGAGCTGGCGCGGATGGCGGCAATGCAATCGGCAAAATGCTGTGCGCCGCCGTCGCGCAGGTCGTCGCGGTCCACGCTGGTGATGACCACATACTTGAGTTTGAGCAGTGCGATGGATTGCGCCAGATGCGCGGGTTCGCTGTCATCCGGCGGCAGCGGTTTGCCGTGCGCCACGTCGCAGAACGGGCAGCGCCGCGTGCAGATGTCGCCGAGTATCATGAACGTCGCCGTGCCCTTGCCGAAGCATTCGCCGATATTGGGGCAGGAAGCTTCCTCGCATACCGTATGCAGCTTGTGTTCGCGCAGCATGCGTTTTACATCGTGATAAGCTTGTCCGCTGCCTGGCTTTACCCGTATCCATTCCGGCTTGCGCAGGCGCTGTTGCAGGGGAACGATTTTTATCGGGTTGCGCGCGGTCTTGGCGTGGCTGGTTTGTTTTTCGCTAGAGTCCATTGTTGCAGGTAAATCTGTGCGGCAGGTTGTAGAATAGGCGAGCAGCATACCATTTATCGCACGAAGATTTTCATGACAGAAGTTCCGACTGAACTAACCAGGAAATTATCCGCAGCCGTGGAAAAGATGCCCGCTTTTCCGAAGAGCGTGCAACGCATCCTGGAGATTACGCGCGACATCAATTGTCAGCCCAAGGAACTGGTCTCGGTCATCGAAAAAGATCCGGTGATGACCATGAAGCTGCTGCGCATACTCAATTCCGCGTACTACAATTTCCCCAAGCAGATCACCTCGGTGAACCAGTCGGTGGTCTATCTGGGACTTAATACCGTCAAGAACATGGCTTTGTCCTTCGCCGCCATCGGGGTGCTGCCTCCGCACAATACAGCCGGATTCGAGGTTCAGCGCTATCTTATGCATTCGCTCACCACGGCGAGCATCGCACGCATGCTGTGCCAGAAATTCGGCGGCGACGACACCGACCCAGCCGACTGTTATATTGCGGGCCTGTTGCATGATTTCGGCAAGATCGTGTTTGCGCAGTTCATGCCGGAAGAATTCCAGCGGGCGCTTGCGCAGAGCCACGAGCGGGGTACGTCGTTGCATCTCGCCGAACAGAACGTCATCGGGGCCGATCATTCGCTGGTGGGCGCGATGCTGGTGGAGAAATGGCAGTTCCCCAAACTGCTCACCGATACCATACGCAATCACCATGGCAACATTCCGGCAGATGACGTCTTGTTAAGCTGTTTGTTTGCGGCCAACCAGGTCAGCAAGAGGCTGAAACTCGGCGACAGCGGCAATCATTTTGTGGAAGAATTGCCCCCCGCACTGATGGAATATTTTGGCGGCGACCTGGATGACGTCATCGTGCGTCTGGGCGACCTCACCAGGATGGTGGATGAGGCGCAGGTCTTCGCAAGAGGCGGCTAAGGAGTACAGCATGAAAATAAAATTCTGGGGCGTGCGCGGCTCGCTCCCTTCGCCCGGCCCCAGCACCGTGCGATATGGCGGCAATACCACTTGCATAGAGGTGCGCACAGACAATAACGACCTCATCATCCTGGATGGTGGCACGGGCATTTTTGCGCTGGCGCAAACGTTGCTGCGCGAGATGCCCATCTCCGCACATATCTTCAATACCCACAGCCATTGGGATCACATACAGGGGCTGCCATTCTTCATCCCCATCTTCATCCCCGGCAACAAGATCAAGCTGTACAGTTCTTTCGATCCCGTATCCGGAGAGGGACCCGAGCGCATCATGAATGTACAGATGCAGTACAGCTATTTCCCGGTACGCGAAGCGGAGATGAAATCCCGGATCGAGTATCTGGTCGCCATGCCCAATGAGTCAATGGAGGCGCATGGCGCTACGGTCACGCCTGTCCTGCTCAACCATCCGGTGATCAACCTCGGCTACCGCATAGACTGCAACGGCAAGTCGGCCTTTTTCACCGGCGACCACGAGCCGCATACCAATATCTATGATCCGGGCGATGATGGCTATGCCGAATACCAGTCCTTGATCGAGGAGCAGCGCCAGTCCATCGTGGATGCGCTCAGGGGAGTGGATGTACTCATCGCCGATTGCGCCTACACCAAGGAGGAGTATCCGGCGAAGAAAGGCTGGGGGCACGGTACGTTCGACACCAGCATCGAACTGGCGCTGGCAGTGGGCGCCAGGGTGCTGTATTGCACCCACCACGAACCGACCCGCAGCGACGATGACCTGGAGAAAGTGTTCGCAGAGGCGCTGGCGCGCCATGCAGATGCGGTGGACAAGCTGGATATAAGACTGGCGCGCGAAGGCGACGAGATCGTTTTCTGAGCGTTATGCCGGATGCTGTTTTTTGTGCTGTTGCAACAAGGTGATCAGGTTCTGCGCGAGTTGCTGTTCCAGTTCTGCCAGTGACGCGTTGATGCCAAGGTCGCGTGCCTGCGTGACGCGCAAGCCGGCATAGCCGCAGGGGTTGATGTTGGAAAATGGCGCGAGGTCCATCTCCACGTTGAACGCGATGCCGTGATAACAGCAGCCATTCTTTATTTTCAAACCGAGCGCCGCGATCTTGGCGCCTTCCACATACACGCCTGGCGCATCCTCGCGGCCTTGCGCGCTGACATCGTGTTGTGCGAGCAGATCAATAACGGATCGTTCCATCAACCGCACCAGTTCGCGCACATTGAGTTTCCGGCGACGCAAGTCGAGCAATAGATAAGCGACGATCTGGCCGGGGCCGTGATAGGTGATCTGTCCGCCGCGATCTATTTTTACTACGGGGATGCCGCTGGTGCGCAGCAGGTGTTCGGGCTTGCCTGCCTGTCCTTGCGTATAAACTGGCGGGTGTTGCAGCAGCCAGATATCGTCGCGCGTTTCCGCAGTGCGGGACGCAGTGAATTGCTGCATGGCGCGCCAGGTTGGTTCATATTCGGCGAGACCTGCAAACTTCAGGGAAGGGGGAAGGGGAAAGAGGGAAGGGTGTGGGGGATGAGATTCGCCGTGTGCAGCGCTATGCCCAAGGTTTCCCCCTTCTCCCTTCACCCTTCTCCCTTCCCCGCTCATAACACCATCACCACCATGGGGTGGCCGCACAGATCCTGATATAGCGCATCGAGCTGCGCGCGCGAAGTGGCGCGCACGGTGCAGGTGAGGCTGATGTAACGCGCCTTGCTGCTGCTTTTCATCTCGATGCTGTCGGGCTGTAAACTCGGGTCGTGGCGCAGCACGATTGCCATCACGGCCTGCGCAAAACCGGGCTGCGATTTTCCGAATATCTTGATCGGGAAATCGCAGGGGTATTCGATAAGTGAGTCGGATGGGGTCATGCTTTTCTCATCACGTCGCGTTTGAAATGCTGGTACAACTGGTGCAGCCGCGCGAACATCGCACCGGGTTTGCCGTCGCCCACGGGTTTGCCGTCGAGCTGCGTGATCGCCAGCACTTCCCTGGTGGAGGAGGTAAGCAATAGTTCATCCGCATTGAACACTTCCTGTTTGGTCACGCGTCGCACTTCATGCCGGATGCCATTGGCGGCGGCAAGTTCCAGCACCACATCGTAGGTGATGCCGGGCAACATGAGGTTGTCCTTGGGCGGGGCGAGCAAGATGCCATTCTTTACGGCGAAGATATTGCTGGCCGCACCTTCGGTCATGAAACAGTCGTCGCGGATCAGGATGGTTTCAACGCAGCCTGCATCCACCGCCATCTGGCGCAGCAGCACATTGGGCAGCAATGAGGTGGCCTTGATGTCGCAACGCAGCCAGCGGTTGTCCTGCGCGCTGACGGCGCTCACGCCGCTGTGCAGCAGCTCCGCCGATGGTGTGCTGAGCGGGCTGCTCATCATGAATACGGTGGGCGCAACCGGCGGATTGGGGAAGGCGTGGTCGCGCCTGGCTACGCCGCGCGTGATATGCAGGTAGAGGTACTGGTCTTCTCCCGCGTTGCGCGCGATAAGCTCGTTGATGAGCTTGCTCCATTCCGCATCGCTGTATGGGTTTTGCAGGCGTATGCCGTCGAGGCTGTGTTGCAGGCGCTCGAGATGTTCCGCGAGGCGGAAGGCGCGGCGCGAATAGACCGGGATGACCTCATACACGCCATCGCCGAAGATGAAGCCGCGATCCAGCACGGGGATGCGGGCTTCCGCCATGGGCATGAACTGGCCATTCAGATAGACGGTCATCGCTAGCCTTACTGGAACAGCAGCAGGAGGTTATCCCATCCGCGCGAAAATACGTTCGCCAACGGCACGGTCTCCAGCGCGAGCAACGGGAGCTCCACATACGGCTGGCCGCCCAGCGTGAGTTTCAGCATGCCGATTTTTTGTCCACTCTCGATTGGCGCGAGCAGCGGCTGCCGCGTTTCCATCGACGCTTTCAGTTGCGCCTGTTTGCCTTTGGGTATGGTGAGCAGCAGATCGTTGCGGAAGCCGATGCCGAGTTTGTTTTCAGTACCCTTCCACAGGCGCAGGGTGGTGACCGGCTGGTTCTTCTGGTACAGGCGCACAGTCTCGAAATACTGGAAGCCGTAGTTCAGCAATTTCTGGCTTTCAGTGGCGCGCAGGCTGTCCGAACTCGCGCCGATGACGACCGAGATCAGACGTCGCTGGTCGCGTTTGGCCGAGGCTACCAGACAGAATCCGGCGCTCTCGGTGTATCCGGTTTTCATGCCGTCCACGAAAGGATCCATCCACAGCAGGCGGTTGCGGTTGGACTGCTTGATGTTGTTGTGCTGATATTCGCGCAAGCTGTAAAGCGGGTAGTGGGCGGGGAAGTCGCGCACTACCGCAGCGGCAAGCAGTGCCAGGTCATGGGCGCTGGAATAATGCTGAGGGTGCGGCAGGCCGGTTGAGTTGGCGAAGTGAGTGTTGCCCATGCCCAGACGTTGCGCTTCCTTATTCATCAGTTCGGCGAAATTCGCTTCGCTGCCGGCGATGGCATCCGCCAGCACGCGCGCTGCATCGTTGCCGGATTGCACGATGAGGCCGCGCATCAACTCAGCCACTTTCACCGGCTTGCCGGCTTCGAGGAACATGCGCGATTCTTCACCCTGACTGGAGAGCTCCTCGGCGGTGGGAACGATGTCCTGCTCCATGCTCAGTTTGCCGCGCTGAATGGCTGCTGAGGCCAGATAGGCTGTCATCAGCTTGGTCAGCGAAGCAGGCTCGATGCGCTCTTCGCCTTTTTCATTGACCAGCACCTGATTGCTGCTGTAGTCATACAGCAGCCATGATTTGGCTGCCAGCGCCGGCGCGGGCGGTAGCCCGGCTTGTTGCGCCACGGCGCAGGCGGGAAGAAGGAATACGATGAGGAACGATAGTACGGGTTTCATCATGTGATCACGGCTGCGCGAAGTGGTCGCGCAGACTGCGGTATATCAGGAAAATGCACTGGCGTAATGTTTCGCCTGTTCCATCTGTCCGGCAACCTGGTTGAGCATACCCTCGATTTTTTCCTGATCGATTCCCAATCCCAGCCATTCTTCTTCGCTGATGCTGGATGAGAAATTTTCTGCAATGCCGAATGATGGCTGCAGTCTTTCTGCGATGTTGAGCAGGCATATCAGTTGCGGGCTGATCGCCGCACCTTCCGCATCGGGCGTGTGGTGGTAGCGTAACACGGCGATGATCTCTTCCGGCAGATCCCATTGGCGCGCCAGTTCTGCGCCCAGTTCGCAATGCGTGATGCCCAGGATTTCCTGTTCAAGCTCAAGCAGCGGGCGATCAGGTGTGGCCGCCACGCGGGCGTGCAACTCGTCGCTGCGATTGACGTCGAGCAGGGTGAGCACCAGATAACCGATGTCGTGCAGCAGGCCGGCCAGGAATATCTGGTCGTCCAGCGGGCGGCTGCGCATGGGCATGGCGCGCGCAATGGTGCGTGCGGTCAGCGCCACGGCCAGGCTGTGCAGCCATAGATCCTGAACATCGAGTCTTCCGATCGGTGGACGGGTCAGCGTGGACATGGCGGCGATGCCGAGGGCAACGGATTTGACGCGGGTAATGCCCAGCAGCATGGCGGCATCGCTGACTGCCGACACCTTGCGTGAAGCGCCGAACAGGGGGGTGTTGGCCAGTCCGATGAGTTTCGCTGAAATTTGCGGGTCTTGTCCGATCAGCTTGAGCATCTCACGCTCGCCCTCGTCGGTATCCAATTGCAGCGCCAGCAATTTTTGCGCGATGACCGGCATGGCAGGCAAGGCGTTGAGATTTTTTACGGATTGTTTCAGGTCTGTCTGGCTGTTGGCTTCCATGGGTTCTCCAGGCTGTATATCGTTGTTTTGCTCGGTGTAATCGGTGCTGGATATTCTAACAGCCGCCCACGCGCTGCGGGCGATTATTGAGAGAGTCAGGTGAAAGTATTGGTGAATTGCACAGCCTGATCCGCCTGTTCATCCACTCGTGTCCTGATCTCATCGGCATCATTCGGGTCTATGCCCAAAGCTTCCCAGTCTGCATCGCTGATGTCTGGGGCGACATATTCGTTGAGGCCGAAAGAAGGAAGTAATTTCTCCGCTATGGCGATCATGCGCGCCAGCGGGTTTGCCGCTGCGGCCTCTGCCGCATCCGGGGTATGGTGATAGCGCAGCACGGCGATAATTTCGTCCGGCAGGTTCCAGTGGCGCACCAGTTCCGAGCCAAGTTCATCATGGGTCACTTCCAGCAATTCCCGTTCGATCTCCAGCGCCGGGCGTTGTGGTGCGGCGGCCAGTTGTGCGTGCAACCTGTCGCTACGCTTGGGGTCGAGGAAAGCCAGTGCGAGAAAACCGATGTCGTGCAGCAGACCTGCGAGGAAAATGTGATCGTCCTGCGGGCGGAGTTGCACCGGCATGACGCGGGCGATAGCCAGCATGGCGAAAGCGATGCCGAAACTGTGCAGCCAGAGATCCTGCATGTTGAATCGTCCGGCTGGGGTACGGGTCATCAGCGACATGATGGCGATACCAGTGGCAACCGACTTGACCCGGTTAAGGCCGAGCAGCATCGCTGCGTTGCGTATGGTCGTGACGTCGACCGATGAGCCGATGGCTGCGGTGTTGGCCAAGCCGACGATCTTGGCCGAGATTTGTGGATCCTGCTCGATCAGGAGCAGGAGATTGCGCTCCCCTTCCTCGGTGTCCATCTGCAGGGCCAGCAATTTCTGCGCGATGACCGGCATGGCAGGCAGCGCGTCCAGGTTCATGATCGTTTGTCTGAGGTTTATGTGTGCACCGCCATCGCTCATGGTTTTGTTCTTTCGCTATTCCTGCGCCGGGGGCGCAAAATGATTCGCGTATTCTAACTAATACGCTGGCGAGGGGGCATATAAATTTACTTCCCGGTCATCAGTTTTCCGAGCAGGGGCGCTTCGATAGTTTGCGTTGCAAGGTGCGGCGGTGCATGTTGAGTGCTCGCGCGGTGGCGGAAATATTTCCCTGATATTCCTGTAGTACACGCTGGATGTGTTCCCATTCCAGCCGTTCCACCGACGGCGGCTGCGCGCTGAGCGGCGCGTCGGCGCTGGCGCTATGGCCGAATGCGGCCACGATCTCGTCGGCGTTCGCAGGTTTGGAAAGGTATTGTGTCGCACCCAGCTTGATGGCTTCCACAGCGGTGACGATGCTGGCATAGCCGGTGAGCACGACGATACGCGTGGCGGGATCCAGTTCGTGCAGCGCCTGAACCAGCGCCAGCCCGGATGCGCCGCTCATTTTCAGATCCACCACCGCATATTCCGGCGGGCTGGCCTGCGCCAACGGCACAGCCTGTTCTACGCTGTGCGCCGTGGTAACCATGAACCCGCGTTTCTCCAGGGCACGGCACAGTACGCCGCAAAACGTGGCATCGTCGTCCACCAGCAGCAGGGATGGTTGTTCGTTCGTCACGCTCACGGTGTGTCTCCGGCATGCAGCGGCAGCATGACTTCTGTGGTCGCACCTCCGCCTTCGCGGTTGAATAATCGCACTTTGCCGCCCATGCGTTCTATGGTGGCATTGGCGAGGAACAGACCCAACCCCTGGCCTTCCTTTTTGGTGGTGAAGAAGGCGGAACCGGCGCGGGCAGCGGCTTCGGGTGTGAGTCCCGGCCCATGGTCGTGGATGCTCAAAGTGAAGTTTCCGGCATCCCAATGGGCCTGGATATCGACTTCATGCGGCGAAGCATCGGCGGCATTGTTGAGCAGGTTTAGCAGCGCTGCGCGCAAGGCCGGGTCGATGCTCAACTGCGGCGCGGATTGCGCTCCGCTGGCCTGATAGTTGCAGCGTACGGTCGGGCGCAGCAACTGCCATTCATCCAGTGTCTCGGCGAGAAATTGCCCCAGCGGCTGCTCGGCCCGTTCCCCGACGTCATGCGCATTGGCCAGCAGCTTGCCGAGGATACGTTTGCATACCTGCACTTGGCTGTCGAGGATGTCGAGGTTGCCGCGCCATTCCGGCAGCACGGCCTGATCGCGTTTCAGCTCGCCTATCACCACGGCCAGCGTGGATAGCGGCGTTCCCAGCTCATGTGCGGCCCCGGCGGCCTGCGTACCGAGCGCCACGATGCGCTCGTTGCGCAGGGTTTCCTCGCGCACGCTGGATAGTGCCGCATCGCGCTCGCGCACTGCGTGCGCCATCTTCACCACGAAATACGCCACCACCACCGCGCTGATGACAAACCCCAACCACATGCCGAACACGTGCAGGTTGAAGATGCTGTCCTGCGGCATCTCGCCCATGCCTTCCATGTCGGCCATGTCGCCGGACATCTCGTGCGGCATGGGCAGCGGCACGTAGAACTTCATCAGCAGGGTGTAGCAGCCGGTGGTGATGCCCGTCATGGCCCAGGTGTAGCCGTGCGGCAAGGTGGCAGCGACGATCACCAGCGGTAACAGGAACAGCGAGATGAACGGATTGGTCGAGCCGCCGCCATAATAGAGCAGCACCGACAGCGCCAGCACGTCGGCGCACAACTGCGCGAACAGTTCCGTATTGGATACCGGGCGGTCATTGCGCAGGCGCAACCAGGTGAACAGGTTCAGCACGGCCAGCGCGGCGACGGCGGCGAGCATAGGCGGCCATTGCAGCTTCATTTCGAGGAAATGGTACACCAGCGCAAGCGTGGCGCATTGCGCCGCCACGGCGATGGCGCGCAGCCATACGAGTCGGCGCAAATGGCTGTGGCCGGTCTGGGCGGCGAATGGAGAGGGATTCATGGTGCGGGATTTTACCGGGTTGTCGGTGCAGCGGGGGTGCGACAATTTGCCGCGTCGTGACGGGCGCTGTTTGCTCCGGCCTGGTCTGGACAGGCATTCGGGGGGCGGGCGTAATTGCGTGCGGGGCACCTGATCGGCATGCTCCCGGGTGATCGGAGCTATTTGTTCAGGCAGAGGATGGTTCCGGCACCTTGAATTGCCATGTCAGGCTGCTCCGTGTATCTGAAAAGATGCGGTCTTGCGCGGCGACGGGATGGCGCAGGAAAGTGGTGAGCGCATGTGCCGGGAGGGGGCGGATGGCCGTTGTTCCTTCGTTGGTATGCACCATGCGTACCACTGTCTCGCCCACGACTTCCGCAATGTCGCAACATTCCCCGTTTGCGCTGGATTGGCGCAGTGCGGACAGGCGCTCGATTTCACCCTCCAGTTTCTGGCATTTTTCCATCAGATAGGCAGACTCTTTCATCATCGGTGCAAACTGATCCACCACCTTGTTCCATTCCACCTGTTGTTCCGGCGTCAGCCGGATCTGTCCGCTCCGGATCTTGTCACCCATGTCGAGGATCCTGGCGATCTTGGGATTGGCGCGGAGAGAATTCATCTGACCCGACTTGATTTTCAGCGTGTGCCTGATGTCGGCGATGGCGCTGTGCATCCTGGATATCTGCTGGTCGTAGCTGGAAAAATCCGGCACCAGTATGGCGATGGCGGTTTCCTTGTCCTTGCGCGCACTCGAGGATGCAATCCTGATCCGTTTGCCTGCGATGGCACTGCCTTCGGCAACGCCGATCTGCACGTCGTCCGCGACGATCTCGCAATTCACCGCACGCTCGATGGAGACGGTCTTGCCGATGATGGTGCAGCTCTCGGCGAAACCGAGCGTTATACTGCCGTCCCACGCCTCGATCAGGGCGCTGAACGCGCGTCCCTTGATATTGACGTTGCCGCCCGTGCTGCGCGCACGGCCGCCGGAGAGGTTGCTTTCAAGCTGGATGTTGCCGCCTTCCGATACGATGGAGCCGTAAACGTTGGAATGGAAGGTCATGTGCTTACCCTCGACCACGCGCCCTTCCTGTACTTCGCCGTGTTCCACGAATTGGTCCACAGCGAGCCGGATGTCGCCGGTGGACTTGGCGCTGATGCCGCCCTTGTTTTCTATCCTGGTGGTGATCCAGATTTCGCCGGATGTCTCGTCGATGACGACGAAGCCGTCCATGTTTGCGACCAGGAGTTCGCCTCCTTCGATACGGTCTATGCGGGTACCTTCGCCACCCAGTTTGCGCAGGTCTATATCTTCGGGCAGGCGTGCCTCCATGATTTCTCCGCTTACCTTGTAGCCGGGTTTGCCCAGTGCGCGCGGTATCTTGCGCAGCAGAGGCGCATTTTTGGCGACTTGCGGAAAGCGGTTCCGGGCGCGGCGCAGGTCGGCCTTGCCATTGGGGAGGATCAGGGGGGCGTTGTCCTGGCGCAAGGTGTCGCTCTCTTCAATCACCCGTGCATCGTTGCTGTCCGTCGGTGCAAGCTGGAAAGCAAAATCCAGGCGGCCTGCCGTATTGTTTGCGATGGCGTTGCACACCAGGTCGGCATTGATGCCGTAACGCACGCCTTTGATCCACATGTCCGCGACGAACTCATCGAAACTCAGTTTTGTCGGGCGGGATTCAGTCCTGCGCTTGTGGCCGGTGATGGGGGCGTTCCCATCGCTTCCCGGTTCGCCATAGATGGGTTCTTCCGTAGTGACTTCGATGAACAGCGGCTCGAATATGTATTCCGCGCGGTCGCCTGCATCGGTGATTTTTACGCTGCGGTACAACTCCCTGCGCTGCGGCATGAAGCGCACGATGTCCCGCGCGATGTGTATTTCGTTTGCTGTGCCAGGCGTGGCCGGGATGTCGCCATACAGCAGCCTGATGAAGGCCGCATAGTCCAGTCCCTCGAAATAGGCGCCGCTGTCGAACAGGCGATCGACGAACAGCCTGAGTATGTCCTGTGCGGGTGGCGGGGTGAGATTGATGAACACGCCCTCTGAACGTATGAGCACGTATGCTGGCAGGAGTGGGCGGTCTTTTGTTATTTGTTCGTCTGCTGAAGTAACCATCCAGATACCTTACACGCGGGGGCGGGTTCCCTGCAAATAATTCATGCGCGAACTGGCTGGGAGCGTTTCAGGAGTTGTTCGAATTCATCCAGCGGGACGGGCTTGCTGAACAGATAACCTTGATACAGCATACAGCCCATATGTTCGAGGAAATCGCGTTGTTCCTGTGTCTCCACCCCTTCGGCGATGACTTCCATGCTCAGGTTGTCGGCCATGCCGATGATGGTCTGGATGATGGTCGCGTCGCTTGCCTGGGTGCCGATGTTGCGCACGAACGACTGATCGATCTTCAACTGTTTGAGCGGCAACCGGGTCAGGTAAGCCAGCGAGGAATAGCCGGTCCCGAAGTCATCCATGGAGAAGCTCACGCCGATTTGTCTGAGCGCCTGCATCTTGTCTATCGTGTCCGCGACATCGTCGAGTACGATGCTTTCAGTCAGTTCGAGTTTGAGGTAATGGGGGGCGATGCCGGTGCGCCGGATTATTTCGCTCACCTGCGCAACGAAGTTCGCCTGGCGGAATTGCCGCCCGCTGACGTTGACGGCAAGTTGCAGGTCGCGGGTATGCGGATTTTCTTCCCATGTCTTGATCTGCTGACAGGCGACTTCCAGCACCCATTGCCCGATCGGAAGGATGAGGCCGGTTTCTTCTGCCAGAGGGATGAATTGCTGAGGTGAGATCAGGCCGCGTACCGGATGTATCCAGCGCAGCAAGACCTCCGCTCCAAAGATATGACCGACGTGGTCGATCTGCGCCTGATAATAAAGCTGGAACTCCCGCCTGCTTAATGCCTCCCGCATTCCTGCTTCGAGCTGGGCGCGCACTTCCAGTTCTTCCTGCATCACGGGGTCGAAGAAGCGCAGCGTATTGCGTCCGGCTTTTTTTGCCTCGTACATGGCCGTGTCCGCCTGCTTCAGCAATTCATCGAGCTCTTGTTTGTAATTGACGAACAGCGTGACGCCCATGCTCGATGAGCTATGGCATTCGCATCCTTCGAGAGAGTAGGGGTGGCTGAGAATTTCCAGCACTTTCTCCCCAACCGTTTGTGCCTGCGCGGCAGCCTGTGTTCTGTCCTGACTCAAGCCTTCCAGCAGCAACACGAACTCGTCTCCGCCGAAGCGCGCCAGTGTATCGCCCTCGCGCACACAGGCTTGCAGGCGCTTGGATACCTCGACCAGCAGCAGGTCGCCGATGCCATGCCCCTTGGTGTCATTCAGGGTCTTGAAGTTATCGAGATCGATGAACATGAGTGCGCCACCGGTCTGGTTGCGCGCACTGGTTGCGACCGCCTGCCGCAAACGGTCCAGCAGCAAACGCCGATTGGGCAATTGGCTGAGCGAGTCATAAAAGGCGAGATGATGGATCTCGCTCTCGGCCTTTTTGCGTTCCGTGAAATCAACGAACGCACCGACATAATTTGTGACTTTCTGGTCTTTACCCAATACCGCAGTGATGCTCAGCCACTCCGGATAAACCTCGCCATTTTTGCGCCGGTTCCAGACCTCGCCCTGCCAACTGTTGTGCTGTTGCAGGCTCGTCCACATCTGCTGGAAAAACTCCGCGTTGTGGCGGTCTGACTTGAGCATGGCAGGGGTTTTGCCGAGCGCCTCTTCCGCGCTGTATCCCGTTACATGGGTGAATGCCTGGTTTACACGGATGATCTTCGCCTGCTCATCGGTTACCATCATGCCCTCGTCGGTCTCGAAGGCGATGGCGGCGATGCGCAATGCCGCCTCGCGTTCTTCCTGTGCCGCCATCATGTTGTTGAACACATGTGCCATGCTGGCGATATCTTTCGGCCCGGACGGCTCCGCGCGCACCTGGAATTCGCCCCGCTTGCTGCGCTCCATGCTTGCAGATAACTGGTTGAGTGGAAGCGTCATGCGATTGGTGAGGCGGCGGATCAGGAACAGGAACAGCAGCGCGAAAGAGAGCGAGATGGCCAGATTGGTGATGAAGATGTCGGAAGTCATCTTGGCCAGCGCCGCCTTGCTCATGACTACGGAAACCTGTCCGAGCAACTCGGGAGACGCGGCATCGTTGAACGGGGATTCCGCTGCGGGCTGCGAGTAGACCGGGGCCGCGAAATACCAGGCATTGGAGCTTTCCGCATTGAGCACGGCGGCGGCTTGCAAACCGCTGTCATGGAGGCCCTGATCGAGAAATTCTGCCTGGCTGATGTCGCCGCGCGCCAGCAGCACATGCCCGCTGGCATCGCGTATTTCAACGCCGACCACGCCGGGGAAGACCAGGGTGGCGTTCACTGCGCCTGTGGCGTTGTCGGCAGATGCGTAAACGAGTGCCAGAGAACTTTGTTGCGCCAGGTTCTCGGTGATGCGCTGCCCCTGCTCGATCAGGTCGTGGCGCACGCGTTTATTGCCTTGCCACGATCCCGCTATGGAAGAACACAGCGCCAGGAAAAAGATGCCGAACGTGATTGTGACGCCGAGCTGGCGCTGGAATGTGAGCTTCTGGAGAAAGGCGCGAAATATCTTATTCATGAAAGCCGCGCCTCATTGCTCGGGAAACGCCATATCGAATTTTTGCTGACGGTTCACGTCAATCTCGAGGTGCTTGGCCGTGCGCAGATTGATCGCCATTAGCACTTCGCGTAATGGAGCCATGCTGCCCCCGTTTCCGCCGGAAGCCAGCATGCCCAGCGCCGAACCTGCAAGATGGCGCCCCAGTTCGACATTGTTGGGGTATAACGAAAACAGCACGCCGCGCCTGACATGGCCGAAGCTGCTGGAGAACACCGCCAGATTGTTTTTCCATGACTCTTGCAATATCAGCGGGAGCACCGAACTGTCCTCTACCGTGGTGGAGTCCTGCGGCAACCATAATGCATCCCGGTTGCTGTCGGCAGCGGCAAGTATTTCCTGATAGGCGCGCATCGCGTTACGCAGATCCTGCGCTTCGTACGCTACCAGTTCCAGTCCCTGCACGCGCGCGGCTTCTTTCGCCAGGCGCATCATCCAGGCATTCTGGCGCGGATCGTATACGGTGAGCACACGCCGCACACCGGGCATCATTCCTTTCAGTCGCGAGAACAGCAATGCCGGATCGGGCGACAGGCTGTTCACCTGAAAATCGTGCACTTCGCCTTCCTGGGTAGATAGCACGCCGCCCACCACTACGCTAAAGCTGTGATCCAGCGAGGAAGCGATTTTCATGCCCTGCCGGCCCAGCGCGATTACCACCTTGGCATCCTGCCGGCGCAAAGAGTCATTCAGTTCCTCGACCTTGACGTTTGGCCCTACCGCGAAGTTGGCGACATGTCCTTTGGCCTTATCCTCGATGCCATCGAGGATTTGCGCGAATACGCTACGGTAGGGTTCGGCGATTTCCGGATAGATCACTGCGATTGAGCCTGCATCCGTCTCCAGCGCGACCTTGTTGTCGAGGCGCCGACGCGCGGTGGCAACAATGGGGCCCGCAACCCGAATCGGGAAAACGATCACTTCTGGAGATGCTTCTATGGTGCGGATCACTTCCGTGTAATCCTGTAGCAAGGTCGGCTGGAAGTAGGTGTTGATGGCGCCAAGTGCTGCCGAGAAATCTGCTTGCGCGGGGGCATTGCGGGCTACTGTGCTTTCCGGAATCGCCCATGCCGGGACGGCAGTCAGCAATAAAGCGACTGCCAGCAAGCCGAGCGCTCTTCCTGTCTGCAGGCAGGATGATGGCATGGAGCGAGGTGGTGCGGGTTTCGGAAACATATCCGACGATAATATCAGGCTTTCGGCTGCCCTTACACGTAGCGCGGTTAAAAATTACATGCTGCGCGAAAATTGCGGTAACATCCTCGCCGTTTTAGCCGACACCAGATCGGCAACGCCGATTGTCTCGGCGAATAATAATCAGGTGTTGTTCAACATCACCAGGAGGAGGGAGCTCTGTCATGGGAGCCAGTGTTCCGCTTGTCAGCAGTCTAACGGAAGTTAGCGGGGAAAATCCTGATGCCATGCCGGCTTCCATGCCGGAAGTGGCCGACATACTGGTAGCCTATCTGGAACAGATGGGCGTCGAATATGTGTTCGGTATTCCCGGCGGTGCGATCGAGCCGCTCTACAACGCCATCGCCAGAAGCTCGCGCCGTGGCGGCATACGGCACATCCTGGCGCGGCACGAAGCCGGGGCCGCTTTCATGGCCGACGGCTACGCGCGCGAAAGCGGCAAGATCGGCGTGTGCTGCTCCACTTCCGGCCCGGGCGCCACCAACCTCATCACCGGCGTCGCCTGTGCTTACGACAACAACATTCCGCTGCTGGTGATTACCGCGCAACCCGCGTTGCCCGCTTTCGGCAAAAGCCCGTTGCAGGAATCGACCTGCACCGGGATAGACACGCTGAGCATGTTCCGCCACTGTACCCGCTACAACTCTCTGGTGTCGCACCCGAAGCAGATGGAAGCCAAACTGGTTTCCGCGTTGCAGCGCGCTATCCGTACACCCGGAGGGCCGTCACACCTGACCTTTCCGGTGGATGTGTTTCGCAGCCCCAGCCCCAATGCGGTCCCTTCCTATGACTTGCAGAATTTGCTGGCGCCGTCATCCATGGTGGATGACGATGCGATCGAGACGTTGAGCGCCATGCTGTTCGAGGCCAGGCATATCGTGCTGTTGATAGGCGGATGGTGCGGCGAGGCCATCGGTTCGATACTCCAGTTTGCGGCGATGCGGAATGCGGTCATCGTCACCACGCCGGATGGCAAGGGACTGGTCAATCCGCAGCATCCGCAGTTTCGCGGCGTATTCGGTTTCGGCGGGCATGCTTCGGCGGAGCGTGCCTTGCGCGAAAAATCCGTGGACCTGATCCTGGCGATAGGCACCAGTCTGGGCGAGTGGAACAGCGGCGGCTGGAGCGAGAGCCTGCTCAATGACCGGTTGGTGCATATAGACGAATCGGAAGAACATCTGGCGCGCACACCGATGGCGCGCCTGCATGGGCGCGGACGCATCCTGTCGGTATTCAACCGGTTGAATGAACGTTTCCGGAGCAGGAACAATAGCGGCGACCCTGAAGAAGAGCGCAAGCTGAATAACGGGCAATGGACGCCGCACCACATGCTGGCGCAACCCGATAAATTCGAGAGCAATGCGACACCGATCAAGCCGCAACGGCTGATGCGGGAACTGGGGCTTATGTTCCCGGCGACCACGCGCTTTCTCGCCGACACCGGCAACAGCGTGTCCTGGGCGGTGCATTACCTCCACCCCGTGGTGGATCGGCGCATAGGTGAGCGGCGCTTTGGCGGCGGCACCCGCAAGATCTGCCCAGGCTTGCGCAAGGCCGATGGCGGCTGGCTGCGCGTCACGATGAACTTTGCCTCGATGGGCTGGGCAATCGGCGGCGCGGTCGGGACGGCTGCGGCCAACCCGGATTTGCCCGTGGTCTGCATCACCGGTGACGGCAGCGTGCTGATGAACGGCCAGGAAATCTCGGTCGCCGTCGCGGAAAAACTCAACGTCATTTTTGTGGTACTCAACGACCGTGCGCTGGGCATGGTCAAACATGGTCAGCGCCTGGCTGGTGCGGAACCGATAGGCTGCGATTTGCCCCCCACTGATTTCGCCATGCTGGCGCGTGCGCTGGGCGCCGAGGCGCACACCATACGCTCGCCACAAGACCTGGCCGCGCTGGACGTGGCTGCCATGCTGGCGCGCAAGGGGCCGACGCTGCTGGATGTGTTGATTGACCCGGACGAGGTGCCGCCGATGAACGTGCGCATGCGTGTGTTGGCCAACGATCTTTAAGAAAGGAAGACATGGACAGGCTCAAGGGAAAGACCGCATTGATCACCGGAGGAACCAGCGGCATCGGCCTGGCAACCGCCAGGCTGTTCCGCGCAGAAGGCGCGCGGCTGGCCATCACGGGGCGCGATGCGGCAAGACTGGCTGCCGCGCAAGAAGAGTTGGGAAGTGAAACCTTGATCATCCGCAGCGAGGCGGGCAGTTTGTCCGAAATAGATTCCTTGATGGAACAGGTGAAAAATCATTTCGGCCAGCTTGATGTGTTGTTTCTCAATGCGGCATCCGCTTTGCCGGCACCCGTCGAACTGGTGACCGGGGCGCAGTTCGATGAGATCATGAACGTCAACTTCAAGGGGATATTTTTCTCCATCCAGAAAGCCTTGCCCATGCTCGGCGGGAATGCTTCCATCATCGTCACCACTTCGATCACCAACCGCACCGGATCTCCCAATTTCAGCATCTATGGTGCGAGCAAGGCCGCCTTGCGTTCGCTCGTGCAGTCGCTGGGTCTCGCGCTCATCGCTCGCGGGATACGCATCAACGCCATCAATCCGGGGCCAATAGACACCGGCGGCTTCAACCGTTTGCCGCTTCCGCAGGAAGTGTTTCAGGCCGTCAAGAGCGACATCGAAGGCCGTTCGCCCATCAAGCGTCTCGGTACGCCGGAAGAGGTCGCCAAGGTCGCGCTGTTTCTTGCATCGGATGATTCGGCTTATGTGGTCGGCGAAGAAATTGTGGTGGACGGCGGCATCAGCCTGGTGTGTTTGCCATGAGCGAAAAAGAAAATCCCAACGCCATCCGCACCCGCATCTGGCGCGAGGAAGCCGAGCCTGACAACCCCTTCGCCACGCGCGCCGCTTATTGCCGGGGCTATGACGTTTACGGCGAAATGCTGGGGCAGGCGCGCTGGGTCGAGATGCTGTATTTGTTGTTTCATGACGAAGCGCCAAGCGCAGCACAGGCGGACATGCTGGAGGCATTGGCAGTGGCGCTGACCAATCCCGGCCCGCGTGATGCCTCGGTGCATGCCGCCATGTGCGGTGGCGTGTGCGGCTCGACCGCCGCGTCTTCGCTGATGGCTGCGCTGGCGGTGGGTGCGGGGCAATTGGCTGGCGGCCATGAAGTATTCCTGGCGATGCAAGGCTGGGCAGAATGCGGCGATGATCTGGATGCATGGCGCAAGCGACTGGGCAAACTGGACGCAATAACGGGCAGTATCTGGCCTGCGCCTGAGCATGCGCCGGGCTTCGACCCGCATGGCGTCAGCACGGCCACCTCGGTGCGGCAGATGCTGGCCTGTCTTGCGGGCTACGGCGCCGGATCGCACTTGTTGTGGTTGCAGCAAAACCTGCCGGATATGGAAGCGGCGGCGGGATGCCCTCTCGCCCTGTCCGGCGTGGCCGCCGCCGCGCTTGCTGATCTGGGTTTTACGCCCGAGCAGGGTGAGATGCTGCACCTGCTGTTGCGTCTGCCCGGCGCGGCGGCCCATGCATTGGAGCAGCGTCCGCTCGGATATAAAAAATTCCCGTTCGGCACTGTGGAACTTGAAAGCGAGGAATCGAAATGAGCGCGCGTGCCACGGGCCCGAATTTGCTGCAAGAGAACGTCGGCGTTCTGAAAAGTCGCATGGGGACTTTCTATCCCGGCAGCCATGTAATTTTTCGCGGCCACGATTTGCATACCGATCTGAAGGACATGGATTGGGTCGAGCTTTATGTGTTCGGCATCACCAATCGCCGCTTCAGCAAAGAGCAATTGCGGCTGATGCATGCCATCTGGACTTATACCAGCTACCCGGATGTGCGCCTGTGGAATAACCGGATCGCAGCGTTGGCGGGCAGTTGCCGTAGCACCGGGACATTGGGGATGGCGGCAGCCCTGGCGGTCTCGGAGGCGTCAATCTATGGAGGAGGCATTCTTGTTAGAGCCATGGATTTTTTCATTCGTACTCGGCAACGCCTGGAGAGCGGGGGGGATTTGACCGACTGCATCCGCGAAGAATTTGATGCGTATCGCAGCATAGGAGGTTATGGCAGGCCCCTTATCAACGGCGACGAGCGCAATCAGCATATGCTGGCTCTGGCCAGGGAGTTGGGGTTGGATCAAGGTCCGCATTTGTGTCTTGCTTTTGCCATTGAAGAAGTTTTGCTTGCAGGCCGGTGGCGAATGAAAATGAATTACGCCGCATTGGTTGCTGCGCTGGGAGCGGATATCGGCCTTGCCCCGCGCGAATTTTATCTGTTCATGTTTCCGGTGTTTCTGGCTGGGATGCCGCCGGGTTTCATCGAAGCATCGGATCGTCCGGAAGGTACGCTGTATCCGGTTTCTTGCACCGATATTCTGTATGAGGGACAACCCCGACGTACCTGGTCTTGTCAGAGCGGGAATTAGAGCATAGGGTAGCGATAGCCGAAGTTCACATTAACAGAATAATTAAATAGCAGGAGGAGTCATGCAAACATTGAACCTTCAAATACTGGGTGTTTTTCTGACATTAACCTGGGCTGGCGCTGCCGTCGCGCAGTCTTCCGAAGAGGAAGACCTGGCGCTGGTCTACGGCGACAAGTCCACCATCAGCATCGCTACCGGCAGTGCGCAGCCCATCGCGCGCGCGCCCTCCGTGGCGACCGTGATCACCTCGCGCGACATCGAAGCCATGGGTGCCACCGATCTGGATCAGGCACTCGAGAGCGTGCCGGGGCTGCATGTTTCCCATAAGTCTTTCATCACCTCAACACCCATTTACGATTTTCGCGGCATTTTCACCGGCGAAAATCCGCAGGTGCTGATGCTGGTGAATGGCATTCCAATCACCAATACGTTCATCGGCAACCGCAGCCAATTTTGGGGCGGTATGCCGCTGGAGAATGTGGCGCGCATCGAGGTGATACGCGGGCCGGGTTCGGCGCTGTATGGCGCCGACGCGTTCTCCGGCGTGATCAACGTGATTACCAAGACCGCCGCCGACATCAAGGGTACCGAATACGGTGTGCGCGCAGGCAGTTTCAACAGCCGCGATGCGTGGATACAGCACGGAGGCAAGTTGGGGGCGCTGGATGCCATGTTCTATCTTGGAGCAGGAAATACCGATGGATCACAAGGCATTCTCCAGAAGGATGCCTTGGCCGCTTCCGGCCCGCTCAGCACGGAACGCAAGGCGATTGATGCGCGTGCCGATCTGACCAAAGACCAGTGGCGCTTCCGGGCTGGGTATCAGCAACGCGAGCTAGGGGTCGGCGCCGGCCTCGCGGGAATTCTGGATCCCAATGCACGCGTGCCTGAGACACGGTTGTATCTGGATATGAGTTATGACCAGGCCAACTGGAGGCCGAATTGGGACATATCCGCTGTTGCCGGTTATTTCGATATTAAAGAAAACCCGGCTGATCCGATCTACACACTCGTCCCGGCAGGAGTGATTCCTGGCTTCCCCAATGGCATGCTCGGCAATCCCGGCCATGCCGAGCAGCACACCCATGCCAGTATCTCCACCTTCTATACCGGCTTCGAACATCATCGGATTCGTCTGGGTGTGGGACATCGTATTGAAGATTTATATAAAGTTACAGAAGTCAAAAACTTTGACGGTAATTTTTTTCCTCTGTCCGGCAATCCGAGGGATGTGACCGGCGATCCGACGCTGGTTTTTATGCTGCCGCACAAGCGCAACGTGTCCTACGTATTCGCCCAGGATGAGTGGAGCTTGATGAAAGACTGGACGCTGACGGCTGGCCTGCGGCACGACCGCTATTCGGATTTCGGCGGCACCACCAATCCACGCCTTGCGCTGGTGTGGGATGCGGCTTACAACGTCGTGGTCAAAGCCATGCACGGCACCGCTTTCCGCGCCCCTTCGTTCTCGGAACAATACGCCATCAACAACCCGGTGACGGTTGGCAGCGCCAGCATCAAACCGGAGACGATTAGCACCGATGAGCTGGCGTTTTCCTGGCAACCCACTACCGTTTTACAAACTAGCCTGAATTTTTTCCATTACCGCATGAGCAACATCATTCGGCCTGTTCCCAATCCCGGCGTCCCTCCGCCGCTGACGATAACCGGCAATGCCGGCGACCAGACCGGCCGCGGTCTGGAACTGGAAGCCACGCTGGATGCGTCGAGCAGCTTGCGGCTGACCGGCAATTTTTCCTTGCAGCATTCCATTGATGGGGCCACCGGCAAGGATGCGGGGCTGGCGCCGCATCGTCGCCTGTTTGGCCGGGCAGACTGGCGTTTCGCGCCGAAGTGGCAGTTCGGCGCCACGGCGAATCGTGTGATGGAACGGATGCGTGAGCCGGGCGACACCCGCCCGCAGATTCCGGACTACACCACGGTGGATTTGACATTGCGGCGCGAAAAGTTTGTCGACAACTGGGATGTGCGCGCCAGCGTGACCAACCTGTTCAACAGTAATGCTCTGGAGCCGAGCTTGTCTGGTTCTGCTTACCCTATTTCCGATCTGCCGCTTCCCGGGCGGGCTTTTTATATCCAGATTCAGCACGGTTTGTGATGGCCGGGCAGACAGAATTTTCATACAGAGAGAAGAAATGAAAAAACGCAGCTATGTAGGGCTGGCATGTACCGGTCACGATAATGCGCTGGCGATCGTGAATGCTCAAGGTGAACTGGTTTTTGCCGAGGCAGCGGAACGTTATCTGCAAAACAAACGGGCCTTTTTATCGCCACCCGACGATACCTTCCGCATAGGAAAATTGATTGAGGAATACTGCGGGGCTGATGATGACATCGTCATCGCAAAAACCTGGAGTGGCGACGTTAAGGCCATTTTTGAGCGGGAAAGCCAAGCTGCGGCGCAGGTGCTGCAAAATGCACAACAGAGTCCGGTGGCATGGCAGAAATTGTTTGGACTGTATCAGGCGACGATGGCGTTGTTCTTGCCCCCCATGGAGAATGCTGGCGCCAATCTGTCGCTGTATTGCGGCGGGCATCCTACCCGCAACGCTATCCATAAACGCTACAACCATCATTTGACCCATGCTGCCACCGCTTGTTATACCAGCCCTTTTGAAGAAGCGGTCTGCCTGATTGTCGATGGTTATGGCGAAGGCGCGTCAGTTACTGCCTATGCCTATAAAGACGGGCGGCTCGAAGCTGTCGGCCCGGATTCGTATCCGCTGGATGGCCTGAGCAGCCTGGGTATTTTCTACGGGGCGATCGTGTGTGACCTGTGCGGATTCAGCGCATTCGAAGGGGAGGAGTGGAAGGTCATGGGACTCGCCCCTTATGGCAAGCTGGATCAGAGCATCTACGAAATGATGCGCCGCGTCATCCGGGTCAACGGGCTGCGCATCGAGTTTGCCGACGATGCGCCCAATGCCGTTGCGGAGCTTGAGAAATACCGCCGCGCGCCCGGTTCGGATGCCATCACTGTCGCCGATCTGGCGCATACGGGGCAACAGTTTTTTGCCGATATTCTGACGCAGCTTCTGGATAACCTGTACGAGATGGGCATATCGGAGAACCTGGTATTGGGCGGTGGGTGTGCGCTGAACTCATCCTGCGCCGGGCGCATACTGGACCGAACCCGATTCAAGAATATGCATATCTTCTCCGCGCCGGCGGACGATGGCAACGCGGTAGGTGCGGCCTATCTGGCCTATTACGAAGACCATCCAGAAAAGCGTCCCAAGGTGGCGAGTCAGTCGCCTTATCTGGGTTCGACGCTCTCCACTGAGGTGCTCGGCCACCTGGCAAAATTCGGCCATATCGATACGCTGGTCAAGCTGCCCTACGACGAGTTGTACCAGAAAACGGCCAGGCTGCTTGCCGAGGGCAAGGTTGTCGCCTGGGTGCAAGGCCGTGCCGAGTTCGGCCCGCGAGCGCTGGGCAATCGCTCCATTCTGGCCGACCCGCGCGATCCGGCGATGAAGGACAAAATCAATGGCCGGGTGAAATTCAGGGAAGAGTTCAGGCCTTTTGCGCCTTCGATTCTCGAGGAATTCGGCGACGAATATTTCATTCACTACCAGGACACGCCCTACATGGAAAGGACGCTGGTGTTCCGCGAGGAGGTGCGCAGCCGGGTGCCGGCGGTGGTTCATGAGGACAACACCGGTCGTTTACAGTCAGTCAAGAAAGAGTGGAACCCGCATTACTACGGTTTGATCGAGGCGTTTTACAAGCTGACGGGGGTGCCCATTCTGTTGAACACCAGCCTGAACGTCATGGGAAAACCCATCGTACATTCGGTCGAGGACGCCATCGCGCTTTTTTACACTACGGGCGTCGATGTCCTGGTTCTTGAGGATTACATCATAGAGAAGCGCTAGCCGCCTCCCGAACGCGCGGCTTGTTCCCGGTGGATCTTGCCGCGCCCACTGGAGTTTGGTTTATCTTGGAAGTTGTTATCAATGCAATCATTGAATCACCCGGCATTCTGTATTTTCCTGGCTTTGGCCTGGATAGGCAGCTCCGCCGCCCAGTCTTTCGAAGAAGAAGATATTGCTATGGCTTATGGCGATTTGGACACCATAAGCATCGCCACTGGCAGCAAGCAGTTGTTGCGCCGCGCCCCTTCGGTGGCGACAGTGATTACCGCAGAAGAGATTAAAGCTATGGGCGCCAGGGATCTGGACGATGTAATGGAGTCCGTTCCCGGTGTTCACGTCACCCGCTCCGCCTCATCCTCTTTTTCCATCTATACAATACGCGGCATCGGCAGCAACCAGACCACCAATCCGCAAGTGCTGATGCTGCAAAATGGCATTCAGTTCGGCTCCATGTATCGTGGCGACCGGGGGCAGGCCATAGGTGCGCCGCTGCTGGAAAATATTGAGCGCATCGAAATCATCCGTGGCCCCGGCTCGGCGCTGTACGGCGCGGACGCCTTCTCCGGCGTGATCAACATTATCACCAGGGATGCCGATGCCGCGCCCGGCACCAGGCTCGGCGCACGTGCAGGTTCGTTCAGTTCGCAGAACGTCTGGGTGCAGTACGGCAGCCAGCACGATGACTTCAATGTCGCAGCCTATCTGCAAGCCGGACGCAGCGACGGCGCCGGTCAGAACATTGCCGCCGATGCCGCCACCCGGGTCAACCGGGCATTCGGCGGCACATCCAGCTACGCCCCCGGCGCGCTGAGTACGGGTGACAAAGTTGTCGATGCACAACTCGATTTTGGCTATGACAAGTGGCGGTTACGGGGCGGCTATAAGTGGCGCAGCGCAGGTACCGGTTCCGGTATTTCTTATGCGCTGGATCCGATAGGCAGGGAAAAAGCGGAAAGAATCAATGCCGACCTCTCATGGAACGATGCGCAGTTCACACAGAATTGGGGCCTGGGCGTTACCGGAAGCTATCTTCAATACACTGAAGACATGAGTTACCAGATGTTTCCGCCGGGAACCGTTTTCCCGACCGGCACATTCACCGATGGCATGATGGGCATGCCGGGCCGCCGGGAACGGCAATTCCGGCTGGCTGGCAACGCCGATTACAACGGCTTCGCCGGTCATCGCATTCGCCTGGGCGCGGGCCACGAAGACCTGAATATGTACCAGATCAGGACGCTCAAGAACTTCCTGCTGAATGCTGCCGGCGTTCCGATTCCTGCCGGGCCTGTCATAGACTATGCTGCCATCCAGCCGCACCAGTTGCCGCACCGCCGCTTCAACGATTACGCCTATGTTCAGGACGAATGGAATCTGGCTCGCGACTGGTCGCTGACTGCCGGCGTGCGCAACGACAATTTTTCAGATTTCGGCAGCAGCACCAACCCGCGTCTGGCCTTGGTGTGGGACGCGACTTATGATCTTACTGCCAAGCTGATGTACGGACAGGCCTTCCGCGCGCCCTCGTTCAATGAACAATACGGCGTTAACCCCACGGCCGACGGCAACCCCAACATAAAACCGGAACGTATTAAAACGATGGAGACCGCCTTTTCCTGGCAGGCGCGCAAGGAACTCAAGCTCAATCTGAATCTGTTCCGCCATATCATGCGGGATACCATACGCCCGGTGGCCAAACCCGGCGGAGTCGGCGCACAGTTCACCAACACTGGCCAGTTGCACGGCAGCGGGACGGAAGTCGAAGCGGTGTGGGATGCCGGCCACACTGTGCGCGTGACCGCCAACCTCGCCTTGCAGAAAACGGTAGATGAAAGCACCAACACTGACGCCGGTTACGCTCCGCACAAGCATGCATTTGCCAAGGCCGACTGGCGCATGGCCGGTAACTGGATGCTCAGCCCGCAGCTCGACTGGGTGGGCGACCGCCGCCGCGCCAAGGGCGATATCCGCCCTCAAGTGCCGGACTACACCACCGTTGACCTGACCTTGCACAACACGCAGGAAAAAGGCAAGCTGGACTTTACTGCCTCGGTGCACAATCTGTTCAACGCCGCTGCTCTGGAACCCACGCTGTACGTTGCACCGCCCGGCAACTTGCCAGCTTACCCGACTGCCGCCATCCCCGGCGATCTGCCGGTCGCGCCGCGTTCCGTGTGGTTGCAAGTGACGTACAAACCATAAGATACGATGACAACCCGCTGGTCACGCTTCCTGTCTTCTCCTATCATGGCGACGTTTTCATAACATTATCAGGACAAAAAACTATGCGTAGCTTGATCACATTTGCAGCAAGTATGCTGTTCACTGCGTCAGTCATGGCAGCCGATCCCGGCGTGAGCGTGGACGAAGCCTGGCTGCGCGCCACCATGCCGGGACAGGACAGCGGCTCCATGCAGTTCTCCGTCACCAGCAGGAAAGCCGCGAAGCTGGTGGCGATTTCCACTCCTGCCGCAGGCGCCGTCGAGATACACAGCATGGTGCATGAGGACGGAAAAATGAAAATGCGTGCTGTCGAATCTCTTGCGCTGCCCGCCGGCAAGCAGGTCAGCCTCAGGTCGAGCGGCAACCATGTCATGCTGCTGAACCTGAAGCATCCGCTCAAGGCCGGCGACAGCGTGCCGTTTACCCTGACCGTGCAATATGCGGACAACAGCAAGGCTACGGTGGAAGCCAAGGCCGAAGTCCGGCCCATGGGCGCGGGCCACGACATGAAAGGCATGGACGATATGAAGGGCATGCCCGGCATGTGAGCGAGCAAATCTTTCCGCGTTCGGCTATCATGGCGCCCGTTGGTTGAGATTTGTCTGTGTGAATTTGACTGGAAAGGTTGATGCAATGGATTCCAAAATGGGTACTCTCGTGGTTTCGATTATCGCAGCCGTGGTTCTGTGGCTGATCGGCGGTTTTGTGTTTGGCAAGGCCATCGGCATGGCTTGCGTGATCATCGGTATTGCCATAGTCGGCCTGGCTGCAGGCAACGTCATGAATTCTCCGGCGCCGAACAAGTAATCAGGCGCAGATCACAGCAGTAACTGACGGCACGAGGCATGTGCCAGAACGAACGGTGCAGCCATGGGAAACCTGGCTGCACTGTTCGTTTTCGATGAGGCGCGGAGACCCGGCCTGTTACTGTGGCGGCATCGTGTCCAATACGTGTTTTATTTTGGCGAGCAGCGTGTTGCGATCAAAAGGTTTCACCACGAAATCGCTTGCGCCGGCCTTGATACAGTCACGCACCACTTGTGCCTCGCTGTTGCCGGTGATCATGATCACCGGAGTTTTGGCGAACTGGTTTACCCTTTTCAGGCGGCGCGTGGCTTCCATCCCGTCCATATCGGGCATCAGAACATCCATGAGGATGACGGCCGGTTGTGTTTTGCGCAACACCCCCAGTGCTTGCACTCCGTTGTTGGCAAAAATCAGGTGGTAGTTTTCTGCTTCCAGCAACCGGGAAATTATTTTGCGCTGGAATTCATCGTCGTCCACCACCAGTATGATGGGGCGGACGCGCTCCGCCATGGCGCTCAGGGTGTGCGCTGATTCCATGCGCGAGGCGCTTTCCTGGCTTACATCCTGTGCCCATTGTTTGAGCGGCTCGGCAGATTTTGCGGCGGCCATGAAATGCTGATGTACCTCTTCATGCTTGAAGCGGCTGATCTCGTCTTGCAGCGCATTCGGAATTTTTGCCGATGTCGCGCTGGGTTCAACTTCAGCGACAAGTCGTCGCGACAAGCCGTCCAGTGCCGTTCCGATCCCTTGCTCGGCCTGTTCCATGGCACGGTTGGCCGCCGCAATATGGCCGTCGCCCTGTGCCATCCGCTGCGCTAAAGTGCCTTCCAGTTCCGCCAGATGGCGTGCCTGCGCGGCGAGCGCAGTTGCCGATGGCGCATCGCTCTTGAATGCGGCCAACTCGCGCAGCGCATAATGTACGGACATGAGCAGCCGCGAAGAGTCGTAAGTCATCGGCCAGAACAGGACATAGTCGTCGAAATAATCCTTCATGCACAATTCGTAAATCCGCTTCACCTCATCCTTGTTGCAAAGGATGATGGTGCGATGGGGATGTACGTGCACTGCCTGGCTCAGGCGATACAGTCCCAGATAATAGCGTTCCGACTTTTCCAGTTCATTGAACGCGAGAACCAGTACGTCGGGTCGGCAGTGATCGAAATCTGTTACCGCGTGGGACGGGGTGGTTGACAGGGTAATGTGGTCGAATTCCGCATTCAGTAAATTCTTTACCAGCTCGGCATCGGTGACGCTGTCTGTAGCGATCAGGATTTTTGTAGCAGGCGTGTCAGGGGCATCCATAATGTTCGGTCTTGTTTTTTTATGAACTGAGCAAAGAGATTCTTCCAGCAGCCGTGCGCTTCCGCGACACCGGTGAATTTCTCGGAGAGCATTATGCCATCGTGCGGATGAGCCCGGCGCCCCAACGTTTCGACACCTGGCGCCCCAACGTTTCGACACCTATCGCTGCGCCGGTGGCGTGCCGGTAATGATTGGTCGGATTGCAGCCAGCTTGTCAGGCGCAACGGGTTTGTGCAGGCGGCCCATCAGCGGTAATTGTTATTCACTCTTAGTAACCACTCGTCCCTCCAGGCGGGCAGGTCGGCTGCAAGCATGGGCTTTGCAATGAAATGGCCTTGGGCGAAATCACATCTCGTGCGACGCAACAGCTCCCAGTCGTCCAGACTATCCACCCCCATGGCTACGACTTCCATGCCAAGCTCCCGTGCCGTGATCATGCTGCTGTCGTATTTTGTTCGCAATGCGGGATCCGCACTGGCGCCATGCACAATGCTGCGATCTATCTTTATTTCGTCAAACGGAATATCGCGCAATTGGGGTAAGGATGAGCGACCGGTGCCAAAGTTGTCCAGAGCAAGGCGGAAACGTTTCAGCCTCAGGCGGGTCAGCGTTTCCAGCGGTGCACGTAGTTCCTTTTGCAACAGACGTTTTTCTTTCATTTCCAGCATGACCTGGCCTGGCGGTACGCCGGCCTTTGTCGCCAATTGGGCGGCGGTATCCGCAAAATCCGGCGATGCCAGATTGTCCATGGAAACATTGACGGTCAGTTGCAGTGACAGCCCCGATTTTTGCCAGGAATGGGCTTGGGCCAGCGCTTTGGTTAATACTTCAGCCGTCAGGTCATCAATCAATCCGTGGGTTTCCGCTACCCCTATGAACTGCGATGGGAACACCATGCCGTCATCCGGATGATTCCAGCGTACCAGCGTTTCCATACCCGTCACCTGGCCGGTGGCGACTTCCACCTTGGGCTGATAATAGTTGAGCAATTCGTGGTTGGCGATGGCAGCGCTCACCTCGGCGGCGCCATAACTTTTTGAACCACCCTGCACGGGCACATCCCATTTGTCCAATATCGCCGCCAACGATTCCTGCGTGACGGGTTTGCTTATCCTGCCCAGTAGAGGAACCTTGTGCTCCTGTATCATCTTTTGGGCGGTCTGCAACACACGCTGATCTTCTCCGCTCACCAGAATGATGCTACCCGCGTAATGGCGTTCGGCCAGCTTATGCATGAACTCTGCCCCATCCATCCCGGGCATATTCAGGTCCAGCAGAATCAACGTCGGCGCGCTATCGACATGATCCACCAGTTGCAGTGCGGCATGGCCGTTCTCGCATGCGGCGACCGAGGTAAAACCCAGATTCCCCAATATGCGGCTGAGCAATCTGAGCATGAATATATCATCGTCGAGCACCAGTATTCTGGCGGCATATTTCTTCAGCATGGTCTTCTCCCAAGGTTTCCTGCGTTACCATGAGTGCGCGAGTGAGGAGGCTATAACGAATCCAGATGGTTGTCCACGGAGGTCAGTTCGGCTTCAAACCGGGGCAATAACGCAGTTAACGCATTGCCATCATTTTCCTTGCCCGCTTTTTCAATTGCGGCGCACAACTCGCCCAGAGTTAGCGCACCCACCGAGCGAGCGGATGACTTGAGCTTGTGCGCCAATGCACCTGCCATCGTTGTTTGCCCCGACGCGCAAGCGGTGCGCAACTCCGCTGCGATGCTATTGGCACTGATGCGGAAATCATGCAGGAACTCGCGCACGATCGCTTCGTCGTCGCCGACCAGCGCCTTGAGCACATTCACATCAACGGGTATGGGTATCGTCTGGGCCATCGGTTCAGCCTTGGGGGCTGGCGGTCGCCCGGCGGGCAACCATTTCTTCAGCATGTCGCGCAGGTTGTTCAATTGAACCGGCTTGCTCAGATAATCGTCCATGCCGATGGAGCGGCAATGTGCGGCCTCGTCTTTGAGGGCATTGGCGGTGAACGCGATAATGGGTATGCGGGACTTGCCGCCCTCCGCAGCGCGTATGGCAGAGGTCAGTTCGTAGCCATCCATCTCGGGCATGTGCAGGTCTGTGAGCAGGATGCTGTAATCGCCGCTTTGCCAGCGTTCCAGCGCTTCCCGGCCATTGCTGGATATCTCCGCAGTTTGCCCGAGCAGGGCGAGTTGTTTCAATATGACTTTCTGGTTGATCTCGTTGTCCTCGGCAATAAGGATTAATTGGCCCCGGCGGCGCGCCTCATCGTGCGACAACTGCGAAGATGCCATATTGACGCCTTGCAGCAGGGCAAAGCGGGAGCTTTCGCTGATCCGCCCCGAGGCGGTGGACACCGCTTCCAGGAAGGCGCTACGGTGCATAACGTTTGCATCCAGGTCTACGAACCCGTTAGCCCGCACACGGCAGCGTCGGCGTTGCCCACGCCCGATGGCGACTAAACACACATCCTTTCCGTTATAAGCGGTAGCCCGTAGTTCATCCGGCAGCGACGCAATGCTTGCGGTATCCACCACTACCACACACAGGCCGGGCGGCTGGTTTTGCAGCCATTGCCTAGCCTTTTCATTATCCTGGGCACGCGCGACTTTTGCCCCGCCGTGCGCGAGGTAGGCAGCCATGTCATCGGCCAGATTGTTTGAATCTCCTACCACCAGGCAGGACAGCCCGGAAACTGGAGATGGGTTCTTGTCGGCATTGCTCCTTGCATCGGGCAAGGCAAAAGGCAAACGCACCCGGAATGTGGAACCTTCGCCCACTTTGCTCTGTACCGAGATTTCGCCTCCCATGACATTTACAAGATGGCGGCTGATGGCCAGCCCCAGTCCCGTGCCCCCGAAAGTCCTCGTGGTGGAAACATCGGCTTGCGTGAACGGGGTGAAGAGCCGCGACTGGGTTGCCGGGTCTATGCCGATACCGTTGTCGCTTACCTGGAATTCCAGGGTTGCCGCGTCTGTCGCCGCAATACTCCTGTCCGGCATGGCGCGCACTGACACGCATGCCGGCCGGCCTTGCCCGCTGGAGAATTTGATGGCGTTATTCACCAGATTGATCAGTATTTGGCGCAGCCTGCCGGGATCGCCCATAACTTTTTCGGGGATATCCGGGTCGGCGTACATGGTCAACTCCACTTCCTTTTTCGCGGCCATGTGATCCAGCGTTTCGCATACCCCCTCCAATACGGCAGCGATGTTCAGCGTGGTATTTTCAATCTGGAGCTTGCCAGCCTCTATCTTGGAAAAATCGAGTATGTCGTCTATGACGGCGAGCAGGGCGAACGCCGAGTCGTGGATGATGCTGGTCATTTCCATCTGCTGACTGGTAAGGCTGCTCTGTTGCAGCACATCTATCATGCCGATGACGCCATTCATGGGGGTGCGTATCTCGTGGCTCATGGCGGCGAGGAAGTCTGATTTTGCGCGGCTGGCCTGTTCCGCGTTATGCCGCGCCTGTTCCAGGTCGGCCATGATGTGCATGCGTTCGCGGATGTCGCGCAGGATGCCGGTGAAATAGTGTTTCTCCTGCACGAAGTATTCGCTGACTGAAAGTTCCAGCGCGATATGCTCGCCGTTTTTATGCAATCCCGTCACGCTGCGGTCGACGCCGACGACGCGGGGTTGCCCGGTGCTAAGGCGGTGCTCCAGATAACTGTCGTGGCTGGAATGGTCTGGTTCGGGCATGAGCATGGAGACATTCTTCCCGATCACCTCGTCCTGGGTGTAGCCGAATATTTTTTCCACTGCCGGATTGGCGGAACGGATGATGCCCTTATCATCTATGGTGATGACGCAATCCAGCATGGTGTTGACCACGGAGCGTATCTCTTCTTCTCTGCGCGCCAGGTCGGCATTGGTCTGCGCCAATTCGGCGGTGCGCAGACCCACCTTGTTTTCCAGTTCTTCGTTGAGCCGGTATATCGCCTCCTGCACCCGCTTGAACTCGGTGACATCTTCCTTGATGGCCAGGTAGTGGGTCACTTTGCCGTCGGCCTGGCGCACTGGCGAGATCAGCACTGCCTCGGTGTATTCGCTGCCATCCTTGCGCTTGTTGATGAACTCGCCTTTCCATACTTCGCCGCGCGTGAGGTGCTCCCACATATCATCATAGGTTTCCCTGGGCGTCTTGCCTGAATGCAGGATTTTCGGGTTCTGTCCGAGAGCCTCGGCAGGTCTGTAGCCGGTCGCCTTGAAAAAAGCTGCGTTGGCGTATTCGATGTTTGCTTCCAGATCGGTGATGACGATAGAGCTGGGGCTCTGTTCCACTGCCTGCGACAGCTTGCGCAGAGCCTCTTCCGCCTTTCTGCGTTCGGTGATGTCGCGCGCGATGCCCAGCACGCCGATCAGTTTGCCTCCGGCATCGCGCATCGGCGTCTTGATGGTTTCCAGCAGTGCGCGGTGGCCGTCGTCGGCGAAGGTAACCCATTCCTCGTTGATGCAAGGCTTGCCTGCCGCCATGGCTTTGCGGTCATGCTCGCGGGAAAAATCTGCCAGCTCCCGGTCAACAAAATCGTAATCGGTCTTGCCCAGGATATCCGCTTCCTTCTTGCCCACGAAACGCTCGAACATCTGATTGCAGCTCAGGTAAACGCCATCCATGTCTTTCAGCCAGATCAGGTCGGGGATGGTTTCCACCAGCGTGCGCAAACGGGTTTCTTTCTCGTTCAAGGCTTGCGCTATTTGTTTGCGCTGCGCTTCGCGGGCAAAGTTGTTCAGCGCGTAGCTGATATCCATGGACATTTCAGTCAGCAGTTTTTGCGCGTCTGCGTCGAAAGCATTCATCTCGCTTGAGTAGAGCGAGAATGCGCCGATAACGACGTTGTCGCGGTATAGCGGCAGCGAAGCTGAGGAACCCCAGCCGAAGTGCGAGCCACTTTCATGCCATGGGGCAGTGAGCGGGTCATTCAGGAAGTCCTGGCTCCAGAACAACCGGCCCTCGCGTATTGCAATACCGATCGGGCCGCGCCCGGCAGGATCATTGCCATCTACCGAAATCTCGATGCCTTCCAGATAGGCCAGCCCTTCGCCATAGGAGGCAACCGGTCTGACCCGCCGGCTCGCTTCATCCAGCAATCCCACCCACGCCATCTTCATGCCGCCGAACTGTACCGCGTCGAGGCAGATTTGCGGGAACAATTCCGCTTCGTCGGTGCAGCGCACGATGGCCTGGTTGCACTGGCTCAGCGCGGAGTAAAGCTGGGCCAGGCGCTGGATTTTCGCCTCGTATTCCTTGCGCTGGGTGATGTTGTCGAATACGGCGACAAAATGTTCCGGCTGCGGGCAGTAAACCGAGATGGAGAGCCATATCTTCAGGGCGTGCACATGGATTTCGAAACGCTCCGGACGGCCAGTCTGGACGACCTGCCCATATACCTCAAGCAGCGCGGGATCGGATTCGCGTATGCCGGGAATGACGGTACTGATGGTTTTTCCGATCACATCTTTCAGCCCGGTCAGTGTGGTGAATGCCTGGTTGACGTCCAGATAGATGAAGTCTCGCGGTTCTCCGTGCTCGAATATCATGCGGCAATAGGCATAACCTTCCAGCATGTTCTCGAACAGGGAGCGGAAATGTCTCTCACTATCCGCGAGTTTCTGCTCGGCCCATTTGCGTTCACTTATGTTGCGGATGATCGCCGTGAAGAATTTTCCGCCAGAAGTTTCCCATTGCGCCAGGGAAAGCTCCAATGGGAACTCGCCGCCATTTTTGTGCAGACCGGTAAGTTCCATGGTTCTTCCCAGTATGCGCGGTTCCCCGCCGGCAGCCAGTTTTGCCAGCCCGGACTGGTGCCGTTGGCGGAAATGTTCCGGCACCAACCGGATTACCTGCTGGCCGATGATTTCTGCTCCGGTGTAACCGAACATGCGCTCGGCGCACGGGTTCCAGTTCACGATGTTGCCGAGGCTATCCACGCTGATAATGGCGTCGCCGGCAGATTCTGTTACCGAACGGAAGCGCCGCTCGCTTTCCTCGATAGCCGCCATTGACCTGTTTTTCAGTTCCAGCGTGTGTGTGCGTTGCTGCTGGCGCCAGAGCATCATCACCGTCGCGCTGACTACGGCGACAGCGAAAGAAACGACCACGCTGATGAGAAAAGCCATGAGCCGCAGCGGCGCCAGAACTTCATCGCGATCTATCTTGGCGATCAAATGCCAACTTGTTCCTGTCACCGGGCGGTAAGCGGCCAGCACTTCCGTGCCGCGATAGTCTATGCCGCGCACGGTGCCGGGCCTGGCTGCGGTGACGGCAATGGCAGCAGGTAATTGCGTAGAAGTCAGCGGCAATTTCAGGGTCAGGGCAGAGTTCTGGCGCTGACGCAATTCGTTGAGATAGGAAACGGTGTCTCCATCGCGGCGCACCAGCATGGTTTCGGCGCTGATGCTGGCAGTCGGCCAGGTCTGGATCAGCGGGAAAATGAATTGCTGAGCCGTGACGCGTAATACCACCGCTCCCGAAGGGTGTGCCTGCGGCGAATTCGTGTTAATGATAGGCACGGTCCAGTCCTGGTGGACATGCCCGCTTTCGTCGCGATAGAGGTCGCCGCGCTGTATCTGTTTGCTGCTTATGGCTTGATGTATCTGTTGTTGCAAGGCGGGCGTATTGTCCGCCTCCAGGCCGAGCAGAAGCAATAACTTGCCGCTGCTGTCGAATAGCAGGATGCTGTCATAGTTGTAGGCATTACGCAGATTGGCGAAGCGCTCCAGAATAGGCTGGGAAAGGCCGGCCTCGTGTTGCCGCTGTACGAATTTTTCAACCTGTGCGGCGAAAGTCTTGTAGGTGGACAGCATCATGGCATCCCCGTTGCGCTCGTCCAGCCAGTTTTCGATTTGTTTGGCCTTGAGATCGGCGATAGTCTGCAAGTTGGCATAAGCGTCACGCTCGATCTGCGGGCCATACAGCTTGAGGACCCCCAGCCCGATGAGGGGCACAACCAGCGCAAAGGCGACAAACAACAGCACCAGCCGGGAATTTTGGAGCGGGCGAATATCTTCTAACGGCGTGCAAATCGCATTGCTCATGGATGTGCGCCATCCCTTGAGTAACAGATAAAGCAGTACGCTGGTGATGGAGACGAACAGCAGGCCTTTGGCTATTTCGATGTTGCTCTGGAGGAGCGGGTCGGCGACGGTGGACGTCATCAGAAAATGGGAGGAAATGACCCACAACACGGCGAACAGCGCATAAGCCAGCGCAATGCCGCCAGCGCTAAGACTGGATATCAGGGATTTGCGGCCGGAAGCGGTCATGGCGTGTCCTTCTGATTTTCCGCATGTATCAAGAGTGTATCGGACTTCCTTGAGTTCAGCCATGTTCAGGAAAGATACAAGCCGGAGCTGACTCTGCTACAATGCGCGCCGCGACATCGCTTCAGTCCTGGTGTCGCCGCCGATCCCGGTTCGTTTCCCCTCCGTCTGCCTAAGACTGGCGCCTTCCAGGGCGACAGGCCGATGTAATTCATGAAGGTTTATATGTCATTTGCCACTCTCGGCTTGTCCGAAGAAATCCTCCGCGCTGTCACCGAGCGCGGTTACACCGAACCCACGCCTATCCAGGCGCAGGCGATCCCTGTCGTGTTGTCCGGCCGCGACCTGATGGGTGGCGCACAGACCGGCACCGGCAAGACTGCCGGTTTCACTTTGCCCATACTGCAACTGCTTTCCGCTGCGCCCAGGCCTGCCGCCGCCAAGGCACCCCGCGTGCTGGTGCTCATCCCCACGCGCGAACTCGCAGCGCAGGTGGAAGAGAGCGTGCGCGACTACGGCAAATACTTAAAACTGAGTTCGATGACGATGATAGGCGGGGTCAACATCAATCCGCAGATCGCACGCCTGAAAGCGCGCGTGGATATTCTGGTGGCCACGCCCGGGCGTTTGCTCGATCACGTGCAGCAGAAGACGGTCGATCTGTCGCATGTGGAGATACTCGTGCTGGACGAGGCCGATCGCATGCTGGACATGGGCTTCATCCGCGACATCAAAAAAATACTTGCGCTGTTGCCGAAGCAGCGCCAGAACCTGTTGTTCTCCGCGACATTTTCCGATGAGATCAAGTTGCTCGCTGACGGCTTGTTGAACAATCCGGCGCTGGTCGAAGTCGCGCGCCGCAATGCCACCGCCGAACTCATCACGCAGAAAATATATCCGGTGGATCGCGAGCGCAAAAAAGAATTGCTCACCAAACTCATCAAAGACAATAACTGGTTTCAGGTACTGGTATTCACGCGCACTAAACATGGCGCGAACAATCTTGCCGAATTCCTCATCAAGCAAGACATTTCGGCAATGGCCATACACGGCAACAAGAGTCAGGCCGCGCGCATGCGTGCCTTGGCCGAATTCAAAAGCGGCAAGCTGCAAGTGTTGTGCGCCACCGACATCGCCGCGCGCGGCATCGACATCAGCGAGTTGCCGCATGTGGTGAACTACGAGCTGCCCAACGTGGCGGAGGATTACGTGCACCGCATCGGCCGCACCGGGCGCGCGGGCAGCGAAGGCGAAGCGAGTTCGCTGGTGTGTATAGATGAACATAAATTGCTGCGCGACATCGAGCGCCTGATCAAGCGCGAGATTCCGGTGGTGCAGATACCCGGATTCGAGCCTGATCCGCGCATCAAGGCCGAGCCTATCCTGAACGGCCAGAATCGCGGACAGGGCGGGCGCGGCCAATCGGCGCCGCGCATGGGCGGGCAGGCTCGCACAGGTGGCGGACAAGCGCGTAGCGGCGGGCCCAAACCTGCGAGCGGTCATGGCGCGGGCCGTGGCGCGGCGCCCGTGCTGCATCGTTCCGGTGGACGGGGGCGCTAATGAGTGCGGCTCTCTCTGACGACGATATTATCGCCCTGACGCAACTCTGGCTGGAGCGCGCAGTGATCGGGTTGAATCTGTGCCCGTTCGCCAAGGCAGTGCATGTCAAGAAACAGATACGTTATGTGGTGAGCAGCGCCACCACGCCCGAGGAACTGCTGGACGAATTGATGCGCGAACTGGAAGTGATCGCGGAAGCGCCGAGCAGCAAGATAGATACGACGCTGCTCATTCATCCTTATGTGCTCAGCGACTTTCTCGACTACAACGATTTTCTGGGTGTGGTGGATGACACGCTGGAAGAGATGGAGCTGGACGGCATATTGCAGGTCGCCAGCATGCATCCGTACTATCAATTCGCCGACACCGAGCCGGACGACATCGAGAATTACACCAACCGTTCGCCGTACCCGATGCTGCACCTGCTGCGCGAAGCCAGCATCGTGCAGGCGGTGGCCGCGTATCCCGAGGCGGAAGACATCTTCGATAGAAACATCGAGACCTTGCGCCGTATCGGACATGAGGGCTGGGAAGCGCTGGGAGTGGATGCACCGCAGTCGGAGAAATAATCCGAGTCGGGTTTTAGCCACGTCATTCCCGCCTGCGCGGGAATGACGATGAAGTTGTTAAGCCATGGATACAAAAACGGATCAGTCCTACTCATCCCTCACGCCCGATTGCGTACTGAATGCGCTGGAGAGCCTCGGCCTGCGTTGCGATGGCCGTTTGCTGGCGCTCAACAGTTACGAGAATCGTGTGTATCAGATCGGCATGGAAGAAGGCGCACCGCTGGTGGCAAAGTTCTACCGTCCGGCGCGCTGGACGGATGACGCCATACTGGAAGAGCATGCCTTCGTGCAGGAGCTGGCCGGGCGCGAGATACCTGTCGTGCCCGCGTTGACGCTTGATGGCAAGACGCTGCACGAATTCGACGGATTCCGTTTCGCGGTTTTTTCCCGGCATGGCGGACGTGCGCCCGAACTGGAAAACCGCGACACGCTGGAATGGATGGGACGTTTTCTCGGGCGCATCCACGCCGTCGGCGCACTAGAGCCATTCAGGCATAGGCCTGCGCTGAACATCGAGACTTTCGGAGTGGCGCCGCGCGATTATCTGCTGGCGCAAGATTTCATTCCCGCTGATCTCGATGCTGCCTATCGCAGCGTGGCGCAACAGGCGCTGGAGCATGTGCGCCATTGTTATGCGCGTGCGGGCGACGTAAAGAATCTGCGCCTGCACGGCGATTGCCACGCGGGCAATGTGCTGTGGACGGACGACGGCCCGCACTTCGTGGATTTCGACGACAGCCGCATGGGGCCTGCGGTGCAGGATTTGTGGATGCTGCTGTCGGGCGAGCGTGCGGACATGGTGCGGCAGATGGGAGACGTGCTCGCGGGCTATGAAGACTTCTGCAAATTTGACGAGCGCGAACTGCATCTGGTTGAAGCGTTGCGCACGCTGCGCCTGATCCACTATTCCGCGTGGCTCGCGCAACGCTGGGATGATCCCGCGTTCAAACAGGCTTTCCCGTGGTTCAATACGCAACGCTATTGGCAGGACAGGGTTCTCGAATTGCGCGAGCAGATCGCGCTGATGCAGGAGCCGCCGTTGTGGCAGGCGTGATTCCATCCCTGATCAATAATGAAATATTGTAGGGCGGGCTGTGCCCCGCCGCGTCGGGCGTAGCCCGACCTACGATGGTTTTATTTGAATGGAATTACGTGATGATGCCACCGCCCAAACAAATTTCCCCGTCATAGACCACCACGGATTGGCCCGGCGTGACCGCCCATTGAGGTTCGCTGAAATCGAATGCTGCGGTGCCGCCGGGTGATGTGCTGATGCGACAAGCCGCATCGTGCTGGCGGTAGCGCGTCTTGGCCGCATAGCCGCGTGTGATGTCGGGCGCGTGGCCGCTGATCCAGTGCATCTCCATCGCATCCAGATGCGGCGTGAGCAGGGCAGGGTGGTCGTGTCCCTGCACCACGATCAGACGATTGTTCGCCATGTCCTTGTTCGCCACGAACCATGGCTCGCCCGTGGATTCCTTCCCGCCGCCTATGCCCAGTCCCTGACGCTGGCCCAGCGTGTAGAACGACAGTCCCTGATGCTGTCCGACCACTTTGCCTTCGGGCGTGATCATGTCGCCCGGCTGAGTGGGCAGATAGCGGTTGAGAAATTCGCGGAACGGGCGCTCGCCAATGAAACAGATGCCGGTGCTGTCGCGCTTGGCGTGATTGGCCAGATGATGTTTGCGCGCGATCTCGCGCACCTCGGTTTTGAGCAGCTTGCCAATCGGGAACAGCGCTTTGGATAATTGCGCCTGATTCAATCTGTGCAGGAAATAGCTTTGATCCTTGCTTGCGTCCTGCGCCTTGAGCAACTGGAACAGGCCGTCCGCTTCGCGCACCTGCGCGTAATGTCCCATGGCGATAAAGTCCGCGCCCAAACGCATGGCGTGGTCGAGGAAAGCCTTGAACTTGATCTCGGAGTTGCACAGGATGTCCGGGTTGGGCGTGCGCCCGGCTTCGTATTCGCGCAGGAAATAGCTGAACACGCGGTCTTTATACTCTTTGGCGAAATTCACCGCTTCGATGGGAATGCCGATCACGTCGGCGACCGACACCGCATCTATCAGGTCTTCGCGCGAGGAGCAGTGTTCTTCGTCATCGTCGTCTTCCCAGTTTTTCATGAACAGGCCGATGACGTCATAGCCCTGCTGTTTCAGCAGCAGCGCGCTGACGGAGGAATCCACGCCGCCCGACATGCCGACGACGACGCGCTTAACAGCCATGAGATGTTACCGTCATTCCCGCGCAGGCGGGAATCCAGCAATTAAATACTCCGCAAAGCGGACAACGCTGCCCCGCTACGCGGGATTTCTTTTGATGGACTGGATTCCAGCCTGCGCGGGAATGCCGGACGCGATTAGTCATAGTGCGTGATCAAATCCAGCGGATAGCGTTTGCCCGCAAGGTAGTCTTCCACGCAGCGCAGGATCAGTGGGCTACGGTGACGTTCCTGTGTGGCGCGGATTTCGTCCAGCGTCATCCACACGGCGCGGACGATGCCCTTATCCAGCGCGCGTTCCGGATGGTGGGCGAGGATGCGTCCGCTAAAAGCGAAACGCAGATAGGTGGTGTCGGATCCGGGCGCATGCCAGCGGTAGATGCCGATCAGGTGTTGCGGCTCGAAATCGTAGGCCGATTCTTCCAGCGCTTCGCGCACAGCCCCGGCGGTCAGGGTCTCGCCTGGCTCCCAGTGTCCGGCGGGCTGATTGAACAGCAGGCCGCGTTCGGTATGCTCTTCGACCAATAAAAACTTGCCATCCTGTTCGAGGACGGCCGCGACGGTGACGTTGGGTTTCCAGATCATGTTCGTATTGTACAAATAAAAAAAGGCAGGGTCGCCCCTGCCTTTTCAGATTACAGCCTGATTACTTCTTTGCGTCAGCAGCAGGAGCAGCTTCAGCAGCCTTCTTGGCCTTCTTGGCATGCTTGTGCTTCTTGGCTGGCTTTGCTTCAGCAGCAGGAGCGGCTTCTGCCTTGGCAGGAGCGGCAGCAGGAGCAGCAGCCTTTTCCATCTTGTCAGCAGCAACAGCGGTGAATGTAGTTGCTGCGAAAGCAGCGGCGATCAGTGCGGAAATCAGTTTGCTCATTGTAAACTCCAGTTTCAGTAGGTTAGTAAACGTTTATGACACTACCTTGTGTCACCGCCAATAACGCGCCACTCCAACATTCGGTTGACACGTTATTTCATTATGGTGCCGGGAGAGGGACTCGAACCCTCACGCCATCGCTGGCACCGGATTTTGAGTCCGGCACGTCTACCAGTTCCATCACCCCGGCATAACTATTGGCCTTCCCGCGACCGGTCAGGTTCGGGAAGGCGCGAATTATCCATGAAACGACCAGCCGCATCAAGCTACAATCGCGCATTTTCATGGAGTTGTTGCTTTGCGTACCGAACTGTTCGATTTCTGGCTCCCGGAACGGCTGATCGCCCAGCACCCGCCCGAGCGGCGCGGCGCCAGCCGTTTGTTGCATGTGTGCGGCGAGGTGCTGCATGACCGCCGCTTCGCCGATCTGCCCGGCCTGATACGCGAGCATGACCTGCTGGTGCTGAACGATACCCGCGTACTCAAGGCGCGTTTGTTCGGGGCGAAAGAGAGCGGCGGCAAGGTCGAGGTGATGGTCGAGCGCGTGGTCGGCGAACATGAGGTGCTGGCGCAGATGCGCTCCAGCAAGTCGCCCAAGCCCGGGAGCCGTTTGCTGCTGGCTGGGGAACTGGCCGTCGACGTGCTGGGGCGTGAAGGGGAGTTCTTCCGCCTGCGCTTCAATAGCACGGAGAGCGCAACGGCTTTGCTGGAACGCTACGGCAAACTGCCGCTGCCGCCCTATATCACCCATGCTGCCGAAGCCGACGACGAAGAGCGCTACCAGACTGTCTATGCGCGCGAACCCGGTGCCGTGGCCGCCCCCACGGCCGGGCTGCATTTTGACGATGCCATGCTCGCGAGCTTGCAAATGAAGGGTGTGCGTTCGGCTTATGTGACGCTGCATGTAGGCGCGGGCACCTTCCAGCCGGTGCGCGCGGAAAACATCCAAGAGCACACCATGCACAGCGAATGTTACGCCATCCCGCAAGCCACGGTGGATGCCATACGCGAGGCCAGGGCGCGCGGCGGGCGCGTCATCGCGGTGGGCACCACCAGCCTGCGTGCGCTGGAAAGCGCAGCGGCGAGCGGCGAGTTAGCAGCAGGAGAAGGCGAGACCAATATCTTCATCACACCGGGCTACCGCTTCAGGGTGGTGGACGTGCTGCTCACCAACTTCCACCTGCCGCGCTCGACCTTGCTGATGCTGGTGTGCGCGTTCGGCGGCATGAAGGAGATGCTTGCCGCTTATCGTCATGCGGTGGAGCAGGGCTATCGCTTTTTCAGTTATGGCGATGCGATGCTGATAGAACAGGTAGGGCGGGCTCTGCCCACCGCTTGAATAAACTGTCGGGCGAGCTTTGCATAGCCATTCGACTAAGTCACCCCAATACGGTGACATAAGTCGCTGGTTAAGCCCGACCTACGCAGGGAGGGTAATACACGTAGGGCGGGCTGTGCCCGCCGGAAATCAGGCAGGTGGCCCGATGCCCAATTATCGCCGTACCCGCATACCCGGCGGTTGTTATTTCTTCACGCTGGTGGCGCATGATCGTCGCCCGGTGTTGACCAACGAAAATGTCCGGGCTGCTTTACGTGTGGCTGTACAAACAGTACGCGAAGAACATCCGTTCCTTGTGAAGGCCTGGGTGCTGCTCCCCGATCACCTGCATTGCCTCTGGCAGTTACCGGAGGGTGACGCCGATTACTCCTTGCGTTGGGCGAAGATCAAGCGCCTCACCCGGCATCATCTGGGTTTATCTGGCGGAGAGAAGTTGTGGCAGCCGCGCTATTGGGAACATTGCATCCGCGACGAAAACGATTTCGCACGGCACGCTGATTACATCCACTGGAACCCGGTGAAACACGGTTTGGTAAGATGTGCGGCGGATTGGCCTTATTCGACCTTTCATCGTTTTGTGGCGGCTGGGATGTATCCCGAAAATTGGGGAATCGCAGAGGGCGAGCCCGGTAACGGAAATTTTGGCGAGTAGGTCGGGCTCTGCCCGCCGTTTAAAAACATGTCGGGCAGAGCCCGACCTACGGCTGATGGGTATGTAGGGCGGGTTCTACCCGCCGCTAATAACAACGACCGACAACGGATTTTGACACACTCCCCTATTAGGGGAATAATGCCCATGGAAAAACACAAGCCGCATTACCTGCTCAAAGCGATCCAGGCTCAGATGACCACGCCGGAAGCGATGAATCTGACGCTGTCGGCGCTTGCAGGAATTCGTTCGGCAGGAATGGCGCAGGCGGATGCTTGGGCTGTGATACGGGGCTTAACCGCAGCAGATTTTTATAAGAGCATGACGACCCATTCGGATCATCGAGTATGGCAAGACGTGTATCACGCCGAATGGCAAGAAGTTGCGCTCTATATCAAGTTTCAGCAGGCGGGCGAATATTTTGTTATTTCATTCAAGGAGCGATGAAATGAAAAAAAGTAAATGGAACGGACAGGCATGTCCGGTCTGCGCGGCGGGCGTGTTGCATGATGGCAGCAAGGTCGTGACGCAAGACTATAAAGGCCATCCCTATCAGGCCAAATTGCATGGGGCGTTTTGCGACAAATGCGACGAAGCGATTCTGGTTTACAGCGCTTCGGAAGAGGCGGCATGGCTGGCGTTCCGCGATCAGGTAGATCGTCAGGCGGCCAGCGAACTGGAAGGAATACGCAAGCGCTTGAAACTCACCCAGGCCCAAGCGGCCAAACTGGCCGGCGGCGGTAAAAATGCCTTCTCCCGCTATGAACGCGGACAAGCCAAGCCGGTGGCGGCGGTCATCAATTTATTCAAGTTGCTGGATAAGCATCCTGAGTTGATGAAAGAGTTGGCGTAGAACAAAAACGGGGATTTATTTGTTTTGGTTGCTTGGTCAGAAAAATAAATCTGTCACCATTTTTACCAACGAACAATTGAACAGCGAGGTGTAACAATGGAATGGCTGCCACCTATTTCAACGACCGCGATTTTTGGCTTAGTCCTGTGGCTTGGTCGCAACCTAATAGCAACGCGATTAACAAAAAGTGTTCAGCATGAGTTCGACACTAAGTTGGAATCACTTCGGACTGAGCTTCGCAAGAACGAAGAACTGTTCAGGGCTGATTTACGCGCAAAAGAAGCCGAAATTGCCGTTCTTCGAAGCGGTGCAATGACGGCGATGGCAAGCAGACAAGTTGCGTTTGATAAACGCCGATTAGAGGCAATTGACCAGCTCTGGTCTGCATTCATAGCTCTTGGACCTGCTAAGTGGATTTTGGTATCAATGTGACCCTTCCCTATTTGGAAGCGTATATCGAAGAGCATGGAGATAGTGCCTATCACTTATTGCTTGATACTCTTGAGACAAATCTCCTGGATGAGTTTCGGAAAATGATGGCAGGGGAAGAGGATGACAAGGATGCTGTGGAACGAGCGGCAAAGATAGTTGAAGCAGCGAATTCAGTTATTGGCTCTACGAAGCCAGGTGGCATGACACCTGACACGCCTTGAGTGGCTGCAACGTGGATCGGTAGCCGTCATCCAATCTCGCGATCATCAATGAACAATCATGTCGGGCGGAGCCCGACCTACGGGAAATCATGAAATTCACTCTACACAAAACCGACGGCCTCGCCCGTCGCGGCACCGTCGAATTAGCCCACGGCAACGTCGAAACACCCGCCTTCATGCCCGTCGGCACCTATGGCACGGTGAAGGCGATGTCGCCGCAGGAACTCAAAGACATCGGCGCACACATCGTGCTCGGCAACACCTTCCACTTGTGGCTACGCCCCGGCCTCGAAGTGATCGCAGCCCACGGCGGCCTGCATCGTTTCATGAACTGGGACGGGCCGATACTCACCGATTCGGGCGGTTTCCAGGTGTTCAGCCTGGGCGAGTTGCGCAAGATCACCGGCGGCGGTGTGGAATTCCGCTCGCCCGTGAACGGCGACAAGTGTTTCCTCTCGCCGGAGGAATCCATGCGTATCCAGAAGGTGCTGAATTCTGACATCGTGATGATCTTCGACGAATGCACGCCGTACCCGGCAGACGAGCAAGTGGCTGGCGTGTCCATGCGTTTGTCGCTGGGTTGGGCCGAGCGCAGCAAGAAGGCGCACGAGGGCAATACCAACGCGCTGTTCGGCATCGTGCAGGGCGGTATGCATGAGCATCTGCGCGACGAATCTTTGCGCGAGTTGGTGAACATAGATTTCGATGGATTCGCCATCGGCGGATTGTCGGTGGGCGAGCCCAAGGAAGACATGCTGCGCATCCTCAAACACACCGCGCCGCAAATGCCGCAGGACAAGCCGCGCTATTTGATGGGCGTCGGCACACCGGAAGATCTCGTGGCTGCGGTATCGCAAGGCATAGACATGTTCGACTGCGTGATGCCGACGCGCAACGCGCGCAACGGTCACCTGTTCACCCGCTTCGGCGACGTGCGCATCAAGAACGCGCAATACCGCATGGACACCGGCCCGCTCGATCCGCAATGCACCTGTTATACCTGCCGCAATTTCACCCGCGCCTATCTGCATCACCTGCATCGTCTGGGTGAGATACTCGGCGCGCGTCTCAATACCATCCATAACCTGCATTACTACCAGGAACTCATGGGCGATATTCGCGCGGCCATAGCGGCGGGGCGGTTCGATGAGTTCGCCACTGCATTCCGTCAGGCGCGCGGCAGCGTGTGAAAGGCTATCCGTGATAGAATGCGCGCCTTGTTTTAAGACCGGAGTTTGAAATGTCCCTGAGCAATTTGTTTATTAGCAATGCCTATGCCCAAACTGCTGTGCCTGCACAAGACGCTGGCTTCGTGCAATTCGTGCCGCTGTTCGTGCTGGTCGTGGTGTTTTATTTCCTGATCCTGCGCCCGCAGCAAAAGCGCGTGAAGGAGCAGAAGAACATGATCTCCGCACTGCAAAAGGGCGACGAGGTCGTGGTGAGCGGCGGCATGTTGGGGCGCGTGGGCAAGGTAGACGATAATTACGTCAGCGTCGAAATCTCCGACGGCGTAACCGTCCTGGTGCAGAAGAGCGCGGTGCAGACCGTGCTGCCCAAAGGCACTATCAAGTCTATCTAAGGCATCGCAATGAACCATTACCCGCTGTGGAAATACCTGCTGATCCTGAGCGCGTTAGCGTTGGGATTGGTTTACACCATGCCCAATTTTTACGGCGAGTCCCCGGCCGTGCAGGTGTCGCCGCTGCGTTCCGGCATTAAGGCGGATGCCGCGCTCATGGGGCGAGTGGAAGCCGCGCTTAAAGCTGCGAACCTGAATTCGGAAGCGGTCTCGCTGGATGCAACCAGCGTCAAGGCGCGCTTCGGCGATACCGACAGCCAGTTGAAGGCCAAGGACACCCTGCAAACGCAACTGGGCGAAGATTATGTCGTGGCGCTGAACCTGCTGTCGCGTTCGCCGCAATGGCTGGCTTCCATCAGCGCGCTGCCCATGTATCTGGGTCTGGATCTGCGCGGCGGCGTACATTTCATGATGCAAGTGGACATGCGGGGCGCGCTGGACAAGGCGATGGAATCTTCGGCCAGCGATATACGCAGCACCTTGCGCGACAAGAACATCGCCTATTCCGGCGTGACTCGCGATGGCAGGCAGTTGACGGTTCGCTTCCGCGATGCGGATGCGCGCGGCAAAGGCGAGGCCGAATTGCGGCAGCACTTTAATGGGCTGCTGTTCAGCAACAAGGAAGAAGGCAGCGAATACCTGCTGCTCGCCTCACTCAAGCCGGAAGAAGATAAACGCATCCAGGACTCGGCGATACAGCAGAATCTGGTCACGCTGCGCAACCGCGTCAACGAGCTCGGCGTGGCCGAGCCGGTGATCCAGCAACAGGGAGCGGATCGCATCGTGGTGCAACTGCCCGGCGTGCAGGACACGGCGCGCGCGAAAGATATTCTTGGGCGTACCGCGACGCTGGAAGTGCGCATGGTGGACGAGGAACATCATTACGTCGAGGGTACGGCCGTGCCGTTCGGCACCGAGATGTTCAAGGATCGGGAAGGCACGCCGATACTGGTGAAGAAGGCGGTGATCTTTACCGGCGAACGCATCAGCGATGCGCAACCCGGCTTCGACAGCCGCGACAACGAACCGGCGGTGCATCTCAATCTGGATGGCGTAGGCGCGCGCAAGTTCAAGGAAACGACGCGCGAAAACGTCGGCAAGCGCATGGCCATCATCCTGTTCGAGAAGGGTAAGGGGGAGATCGTCACCGCACCCACGATACGCGAGGAAATTGGCGGCGGGCGCGTGCAGATCACCGGCAGGATGAGCACCGAGGAAGCGCAGAACACGGCCCTGCTGTTGCGCGCCGGCGCGCTGGCCGCGCCGATGGAGATCGTCGAGGAACGCACGGTCGGCCCCAGCCTGGGTGCGGACAACATCGCGCGCGGCTTCAATTCCACCAAGATCGGTTTCACCGCAATCGCGATTTTCATGATGGCCTATTACCTGATGTTCGGTATGGTTTCCATGCTGGCGCTGGGCGCTAACCTGCTGCTGCTGGTGGCGCTGTTGTCCATGATGCAGGCCACGCTGACTTTGCCCGGTATGGCGGGCATCGCGCTGACGCTGGGTATGGCGATTGACGCCAACGTGCTGATCAATGAGCGCATCCGCGAGGAGCTGCGCAACGGCAACACGCCGCAGGCCTCCATCCATGCGGGTTATGAGCAGGCATTTGGCACCATCCTCGACTCCAACATCACCACCTTGATCGCGGGTATCGCACTGTTCATGTTCGGCTCCGGCCCGATACGCGGCTTCGCCGTGGTGTTATGCCTGGGCATCCTGACCTCGATGTTCAGCGCAGTGCTGGTGTCGCGTTCGCTGGTGAATCTGATATACGGCCGCAAGGCGAGGTTGTCGAAAGTGGCGATAGGTTGATCCGTAGGGCGGGCTCTGCCCGCCATGTCGGGCGAAGCCCGACCTACATTTGGTTCTGAGGATAAATAAGAAATGGAATTTTTCCGCATCAAGCAAGACATCCCGTTCATGAGCTACGGGAAGATCACCACCAGCATCTCGCTGGTGACGTTCATCGTCGCCGTCATTTTCCTCGCCACGCGCGGACTGAATTTCGGCGTGGATTTCACCGGCGGCACGGTGATCGAGATGCACTACGTCCAGCCCGCCGACCTGAACAAGGTGCGCGATCAATTGGGCAGCATCGGATTGAAAGACGCGCAGGTGCAGAACTTCGGTACCAGCCACGACGTGCTGATCCAGGTGCCGCTCAAGCAGAATGCTTCGGGTGCGAAGCTCTCCGAGCAGGTGCGCGACACCTTGCGCGCGCAGGATGCCAGCGCGGAAATGCGCCGCGTCGAATTCGTGGGGCCGCAGGTGGGCAAGGAGCTGGTGGACAACGGTTCGCTCGCGCTGTTGCTGGTGAGCCTGGGTATCGTGTGCTATCTGTGGCTGCGCTTCGAATGGAAATTCGGCCTCGCCGCCATTATCGCCAACCTGCATGACGTGGTGATTATTCTCGGCTTCTTCGCTTTCTTCCAGTGGGAGTTTTCGCTCTCGGTGCTGGCGGCGGTGCTGGCGGTGTTGGGTTACTCTGTGAACGAATCGGTGGTGGTGTTCGACCGGATACGCGAAAACTTCCGCAAGCTGCGCAAGACCGAAGTGGCCGGCATCATAGACAACGCCATCACGCGCACCATGTCGCGCACCATCATCACCCACGCCTGCACGCAGATGATGGTGACGGCCATGCTGTTCCTCGGCGGCGAGACGTTGCACTACTTCGCATTGGCGCTGACCATAGGCATCTTGTTCAGTATCTATTCCTCGGTGCTGGTGGCGAGTCCGCTGCTGATGATGTTCGGCGTATCGCGCGAGGACTTCATCAAGCCGGAAAAGACCGAGGCGGAAGAAGTGCTGCCGTAGCGGGATCATGTGGGAGGCCGCTCCCACATCCCTTGCCAACTTCTGGAATTCACCATGTCACTCATGCTCCTCGATATCGCACTGCATCTCGACACGCATCTGCTGGCGCTGATACAGGAATACGGTGTGTGGGTCTACGCCATCCTGTTTCTTATCATCTTCGCCGAGACCGGGCTCGTGATCGTGCCGTTCCTGCCGGGCGATTCGCTGCTGTTCGTGGCAGGGGCGCTGTGCGGCATGGGTTCGATGGAGATGCATATCCTGATGCCGCTGCTGATGCTGGCGGCATTCTGCGGCGACAATACCAATTACTGGATCGGACGGCTGGTCGGCAACAGGCTGGTGCAGCGCGCCGACTCGCGTTTCTTCAGGCGCGAGCATCTGGACAAGACTCACGCCTACTACGAAAAACATGGCGGCAAGACCATCATCTTTGCGCGCTTTCTTCCCATCGTGCGTACCTTCGCGCCGTTCGTGGCGGGCATAGGCCTGATGAGCTATCGCATGTTCCTTGCGTTCAGCGCGCTGGGCAGTCTGGCCTGGATAGGCAGCTTGACTCTGGCGGGCTATTTCTTTGGCAACATTCCGGTGATCAAGAACAATCTCACGCTGATGATCGTCGGCATCATCGTTGTTTCTTTCCTGCCCGCGATCCGTGAATTCTTCCGCCATCGCAAGCAGGCTGGATAAAGGGCTATACGCCGCATAGCGTTATACGCGGTGGTATAGTTGCGGCTCCCAAGGTCGGGTGTAAGGTATCTATCAGGATATGAGCGGCAACCTCAAATACGAAGCAATCAAGGCGAGCGGGCGCCTGCCCTCGCCCAAGGGTACAGCTCTGCAAGTCATCCGGCTCACACAAAAGGAAGATGTTTCCAGCCAGGAGATCGTGCAAACGATCAAGGCTGATCCTGGGTTGTCAGGGCGTGTCATCAAGATCGCCAATGCCCTGGTGGCATACCAGTCGCGCCCCATCGCTTCGGTGGCGGACGCGGTTACGGTGCTGGGTTTGAATTCGGTGCGGCAATTGGTGCTGGGCGTGTCGCTGCTGGAGGGGAGTCTCGACGGGACGTGCCGGGGGTTCGATTACCCGGGTTTCTGGGCACGCTCACTGCTGACTGCGATCGCTGCACAGAACTTGATGTTGCGCGGCAATCTGGGATCCCCGGAGGAGATATTCATACTGGGCCTGATGGCGCAGATCGGCTGCCTTGCGCTGGCGACGACGCATCCTCAGGAATATGCCTCCATCCTGGAACGGGCGGCAGCGGGTAGTTCCAGCCTGGTTGAACTGGAGCGTGCTGAACTGGGGCTGGATCACAACCAGTTAAGCAAAGAACTGATCGCCGATTGGGGCATGCCGCTGATATTTCAGAAGCTGGTCCTGTACCACGAGGAGCCAGATCAAGCGGGATTCGTGGATGGCAGCCGCGACTGGCGCTTGCTGCATGTGCTGCATGTGGCGAATTACCTGAGCATGCTGTGTTTTGCTCCAGAGCAAAGCCGCCGCAAGATGGCGCCCCGGCTGATGTTGCTTGCCACCCGGTTGGGGGTGGAAGCGAATGAGCTTACCGAACTGGGCGACAAGGTGGTCAAGGAGTGGCACGATTGGGGCCGGTTATTCGATATGCCAACGGAAGTAGTGCCACCTTTCGCGCAGTTGCTGGAGGCGGTGCCGCTGGCTCCGGAAATGGTGGATGTCGAGGCCTTGCACGATGGCGCCGCAGCGCAATACAAATTGCGCATCCTGCTGGTGGATGATGACCGCGCTATTTTAATGATGCTGCAAACCTTGCTGACCCAGGCCGGACATGCAGTGACCACCGCACGCAACGGCGCAGAGGCGTTACGCCAGGTCGCAGTATCCATGCCGCAGCTCATCATTACCGATTGGGTCATGCCCGAGATGGACGGCATAGAGTTCTGCAAGGCGCTCAGGCAGAATCCGCAATGGCGCAACATCTACGTGTTCATCGTCACGGCGCAGGAAAGCATAGACCGTCTGGTCGAGGCGTTCCATGCCGGGGCAAATGACTATCTGACCAAGCCGATCAATTTCAAGGTGCTGGGTGCAAGGTTATGTGCGGCGCAGCGCGTGGTGCAATTGCAGGATGAGCTGGAATCCGACCGCCAGCAATTGCGCCGATTCGCCGACGAGCTCGCTGCCTCGAACCAGCGCCTGCAACAGATGGCGCTTACCGATGTGCTCACGGGGTTGTACAACCGCCGCTACGCCAACGAATATCTCGAGCGGCAATGGGCACTGGCCGGGCGCAACAATCAGTCCTTGTCGTGCATGATGGTGGACGTGGATCGCTTCAAACAGATCAACGATACCTATGGGCACAAGATGGGTGACGATGTGCTGAAGCAGGTGGCCGATGTGTTGCGTAAATCCATGCGCAAACAGGACGTGGTGTGTCGCTTGGGCGGCGAGGAATTCCTGCTGGTCTGTCCGGATACAAAAACGGAACAGGCGTACCCCTATGCGGAGAGGTTGCGCCAGAACATCGCTGCCAGCAACATTCATACGACAGCCAGGGATTTCCACCTCACCGTCAGCATCGGCGTGGCGAGCAAAGACCCGGCACTGCAGAATGTGGAAGCGTTGCTGCAACTTGCCGACAAACGCCTGTATGCCGCGAAGCAGGCCGGACGCAATTGCACGGTGGCAAGCTAAGCACATCGTGCAGCGCTCAACAGGCTGCCGCCGCAATTCCCTTTAGATTATCTCCATCCCAATGTACGACCGCCCATTCCAGTATCTCTTCGGGTCTGCATGAAATCAATTCCGCAGGTGGCTCCTGGCGCAGGAAGGTGAGCGCGCGCCACAGTGTGCCTGATGGATCGTTGCTGTTCACAGGTGCGGCCAGCGTCTGTTTGCTGAGCTTCTCTCCCGCTTCATTTATCGCAACTGGCAAATGCATATAGGCTGGGGTGTTTAACCCCAGCAATCGTTGCAGCCATATCTGGCGCGGCGTGGAGGCGAGCAGGTCGGCGCCGCGCACGATGTGTGTGATGCCCTGGAACGCGTCATCGACCACCACGGCGAGCTGGTAAGCGAACAATCCATCGGCGCGCTTCACCACGAAATCGCCGATGTCGGTTTCAAGGCGCTGGCTGACGGAGCCCTGGATGGCATCGTTGAATCGGATAATTCCTTCTGCACTCGATACCTCGTCATTCCCGCGAAAGCGGGAATCCAGTGGGTTTAAATAAAATGCATTTTGAATTGCCGGATTCCCGCCTGCGCGGGAATGACGGAAGATGTTATTCGTACGCACCCGCCAGGCCCGCGCTTCCTTGCCTTGTGGAATGCCGTTTCTGCATGTTCCCGGATAAACCGGCCCTTCGATACCATGCAACGCCGAGTCAGCTATTTCCTTACGCGTGCAGCAGCAGGGATACACCGCATCAATGGACTGCAATTTTTGCAATGCTTCTTCATATGCAGCGGTGCGCTGGCTTTGATACATCACTGTAGGTCGGGCTTCGCCCGACAATTCGGCGGGCAGAGCCCGCCTTACGTCATCCCAATGCAGGCCATAAACTTCCAGTGTGCGCAAAATATTGTCCGCCGCACCCGCTATGCAACGCGGCGCATCGAGATCTTCCATGCGCACCAGCCAGATGCCGTGGTGATGTTTTGCGTCGAGATAGCTGCCGACTGCTGCGACGAGTGAGCCGAAATGCAGCGGGCCGGTGGGGGAGGGGGCGAAGCGCCCCCTATAAGTTGGTTCAGGCAGGGACAGCCTCTTCCTCGAATTCCAGTGTTACCTTATCGTTCGCATCCACATTCACCGTAACCTTGCCACCGCTCGCCAGCTTGCCGAACAACAGTTCATCGGCCAGTGCGCTACGGATGGTGTCCTGAATCAGCCGCGCCATCGGGCGTGCGCCCATCAGCGGGTCGAATCCATTTTCGGCGAGGTGATCCTTGAGTGCGTCGGTGAATACCGCTTCCACCTTCTTCTCGTGCAGTTGTTCTTCGAGCTGCATGAGGAATTTGTCCACCACGCGCAGGATGACTTCCTTGTCCAGTGCGGCGAAGGAGACGATGGCATCCAGACGGTTGCGGAATTCAGGCGTGAACATGCGCTTGATTTCGGCCATTTCGTCGCCGGCAGAAGAGGTCTTGGAGAAACCGATCTGTGTCTTGTTCAGGGTTTCGGCGCCCGCGTTGGTGGTCATGATGATGACCACGTTGCGGAAGTCGGCCTTGCGTCCGTTGTTGTCGGTGAGCGTGCCATGATCCATTACTTGCAGCAGGATGTTAAAAATATCCGGATGCGCTTTTTCGATTTCATCCAGCAGCAGCACGCAATGCGGCTGCTTGCTGATCGCTTCGGTGAGCAGGCCGCCCTGGTCGAAACCGACGTAGCCGGGAGGTGCGCCGATCAGGCGCGACACGGCATGGCGCTCCATGTATTCAGACATATCGAAGCGATGCAGCGGCATGCCCATGCTGTAGGCGAGCTGTCTGGCTACTTCTGTCTTGCCTACTCCGGTAGGCCCGGAGAACAGGAAGCTGCCTATAGGTTTCTGCGGATTACCCAGGCCGCTGCGCGACATCTTGATGGCGCGCGACAGTGCGTCTATAGCTTTGTCCTGACCGAACACGGTGGCCTTCAAGTCGCGATCGAGATTCCTCAGCGTATTGCGGTCATCGTGCGACACGGTGCGTGCAGGGATGCGCGCGATCTTGGCGATGATTTCCTCGATCTCGTGTTTGCCCACGAGTTTTTTCTGCTTGGATTTTGGCAGCACGCGCTGTGCCGCGCCGGCTTCGTCGATCACATCTATCGCTTTATCCGGCAAGTGACGGTCGTTGATGAAGCGTGCGGACAATTCTGCGGCAGAGGTCAGCGCGGCGGCACTGTACTTGATGCCGTGATGGGTCTCGAAGCGTTGCTTCAATCCTTTCAATATTTCTATGGTCTGTTCGACCGACGGCTCGGTCACGTCCACTTTCTGGAAACGGCGCGACAGCGCGTGGTCCTTCTCGAAGATGCCGCGATATTCCTGATAGGTGGTCGCGCCTATACACTTGAGCGCACCGCTCGACAGCGCAGGCTTGAGCAGGTTGGACGCATCCATGGTGCCACCGGAGGCGGCGCCCGCGCCGATCAACGTATGGATCTCGTCGATGAACAGGATAGCGTGTTTGGCTTCGGACAACTCCTTGAGCACGGCTTTCAGGCGCTGCTCGAAATCACCGCGATATTTTGTTCCAGCCAGCAGCGAACCCATATCGAGCGAATACACATGCGCATCCTTGAGGATCTCCGGCACATCGTTTTCCACGATACGGCGCGCGAGGCCTTCGGCGATGGCGGTCTTGCCCACGCCGGCTTCGCCGACCAGCAGCGGGTTGTTCTTGCGGCGGCGGCACAGCGTCTGGATCACGCGCTCCAATTCGAGTTCGCGCCCGATCAGCGGGTCTATCTTGCCAGCTTGCGCCTGGGCATTGAGATCCAGCGTGTATTCGTGCAATGCGCCATCGCTGCCGGATTCCTGTTCCGTATCGGCGTCCTGTTTTTGCGGGATGGCCTGCGGCATCTTGTTGATGCCGTGCGAAATGTAGTTCACTACATCGAGCCGCGTGATGGCGCGCTGATTGAGGAAGAACACCGCATGGGAATCTTTCTCGCTGAACAACGCGACCAGAATATTGGCGCCAGTGACTTCTTTCTTGTTGGTGGATTGCACATGCAGGATGGCGCGCTGGATCACGCGCTGGAAACCCACCGTGGGCTGTGTGTCCACTTCGCCGATGCCGGGCAATACTGGCGTATGGGTGGTGATGAAGTCGGTCAACACTGCGCGCAGTTCTTCGATGTCTGCGCCACAGGCACGCAGCACGTGTGCCGCCGAGGCGTTATCCAGCATGGCGAGCAGCAGGTGTTCGACCGTGATGAATTCATGCCGTTTCTGGCGGGCCTCGACAAAGGCCAGGTGCAGGCTAACTTCAAGTTCTTGCGCGATCATGATCTATGACTCCTCCAGTTCGCATCGTAGTGGATGCCCGTGCTGCTTTGCAAATTCCGATACCTGCGCCACCTTGGTTTCCGCGATATCTTTCGGATAGATGCCGCATATTGCGGAACCTTCCTGATGTACTTTGAGCATCACCTGCGTGGCGCGTTCACGGTTCATCGCAAAAAACGTCTGCAAAACTTCGATGACGAAATCCATCGTCGTGTAATCGTCGTTGTACACCACCACCTTGTACAGCTTGGGTGGCTTGCTCTTGCTGCGTTCCAGCAGGCTGGTGCTTTCCTGTTTGGTTGCCATTTAACTTGTGCCCATTGTTGCACCCTCTCGGGTTGTATATTTGATGATTAGAGCGGCTTTTTCAAGCGTATTCTGAAAAAAAGTTGGATAACCACTTGACGGTGCTGGTAATACAGTAGTAAAAAGCGCTCGGGTGTTTGAATCAAGTTACATGCATCACTGGTTTTGCCATGTGCGGTCTTGGATTTCAAACAGTTTAACGGGAATCCACCCGGTTCTTTCAAGAAGGAAGCAAGACATGGCAAACGGTACAGTAAAGTGGTTCAATGATGCAAAGGGTTTCGGTTTCATCACTCCGGATGACGGCAGCGAAGACCTGTTCGCGCACTTCTCCGCGATCAACATGAGCGGTTTCAAGACCCTGAAGGAAGGCCAGAAGGTCACCTTCGACGTGGTTCAAGGTCCCAAGGGCAAACAAGCTTCCAACATCCAGGCTCCTTAAATCGGGGCTGTGTTGGATAGCAAAAAAGCCCGCGCAAGCGGGCTTTTTGTTTCTGTAGTGTCTTGTTTTCCTACCGAGTGAAATGTCCCGTGTCCTGCTGTTCAATAAACCCTATGGCGTGATCTGTCAGTTCAGCCGCGATGGTCTGCATCCGACGCTGGCGGACTATATCGCGCATCCCGGTGTTTATGCGGCAGGCAGGCTGGATACCGACAGTGAAGGTTTACTGTTGCTCACCGATGACGGCAAGCTGCAACATCGCATTACCGATCCCGGGCACAAGCTGCCCAAGACCTATTGGGTGCAGGTGGAAGGCGTGCCGGACACGGTTGCGTTGCAACGGCTGCGGGATGGTGTCTCGCTCAACGACGGCATGACGCGCCCAGCCGAGGCGCGTTTGATGGAGGAGCCTGCCAGCTTGTGGCCGCGCGATCCGCCTGTCCGCGCTCGCAAGGCCATACCAACGAGTTGGCTGGAGCTCACTATTCGCGAGGGCAGGAACCGCCAGGTGCGGCGCATGACGGCGGTGGCAGGCTATCCCACCTTGCGCCTGATCCGTTATGCGATAGGCGGATGGACGCTGGATGGGCTGGTATCCGGCGCGTGGCGCGAAGAGCGGGTCGGATAGGGTATAATGCCCGCCTTTGATTTAATCATAAAACTCGCGTAGCGAGTCCCTGTCCCCCTCGCCCGCTATACGGGAGAGGGCTGGGGAGAGGGAGGCGGGCTGCCATGCCCGTCTGGCTTTGCGCATGGAGGGGCTTATGCCTATTTACGAATATCGTTGCAGCAGTTGTGGTGTACAGAAAGATGTCATGCAAAAGATCAGCGATGCGCTGCTGACGACTTGCCCGGAATGCGGCCAGGAAACATTCAGCAAGCAGCTTTCCGCCGCCGGGTTCCAGCTCAAGGGCAGCGGCTATTATGCTACCGATTTTAAAGACAAGCCTGCCAGTAAGTGTGAGACCGCACCGTGCGCAGGCTGTCCGGCCGCGAGCGGTAACGCGTGAAAAAATACCTGCTGACCGGTCTGCTGGTGTGGGTGCCGCTGGGCATCACCATCTGGGTATTGAAGCTGACCATCTCCACGATGGACCAGTCCCTGCTGCTGCTGCCGGAAGCCTGGCGCATTCACGGTCTGGGCGTGATACTTACCGTGGCCATTGTGCTCGGCACCGGCTTGTTGACGCGCAACGTGTTCGGCCAGCGCCTGCTGGGTTATTGGGACAGCCTGTTGCAACGCATCCCGTTTGTGAACTCGATCTACAAGAGCGTGAAGCAGGTGAGCGACACGTTGTTGTCCAGCGATGGCAATTCTTTCCGCAAGGTGTTGCTGGTGCGTTATCCGCATCCGGAAGCGTGGTCGCTGGCATTCCAGACCAGTGTGGCGGCGGGCGAGATCGCATCGCACATGGATGGCGAATACGTGGGCGTGTTCATCCCGACCACGCCCAGTCCGGTGAACGGTTTTTATTTTTACGTGCGCAAGGCTGACACCATAGAACTCGACATCAGCGTGGACGTGGCATTGAAATCCATCATCTCGATGGGCGTAGTGGCGCCCAATTCGCCAGCCGCGCTCAACAGCGATCCCAAGTAGTTTTCTTTTTTGTTTTTTATCTGACTGACTGAATCATGCGAACTCATTATTGCGGACAACTTAACGTTACCAACCTCGGCCAGACCGTCACCCTGTGCGGCTGGGCGCATCGCCGCCGCGATCACGGCGGGGTGATCTTCATCGACCTGCGCGACCGCGAAGGTCTGGCGCAAGTGGTGTGCGATCCCGACCGCGCCGAGATGTTCGCCATTGCCGAATCGGTGCGCAACGAATTCGTGTTGAAGATCACGGGTCGCGTGCGCCGTCGCCCGGAAGGCACCGACAATCCCAACATCCCGAGCGGCGAAGTCGAGATCCTGTGCCACGAAATCGAAGTGCTGAACACTTCGGTCACGCCGCCGTTCCAGCTCGACGACGAGAACCTGTCGGAAAACGTGCGCCTGACACATCGCGTAATAGACCTGCGCCGCCCGCAGATGCAGAAGAACATGATGCTGCGTTATAAAACGTCTCGCGCCTTCCGCCGTTTCCTCGACGACAAGGGCTTCATCGACATCGAGACGCCCATGCTGACCAAGAGTACGCCGGAAGGTGCACGCGACTATCTGGTGCCGTCGCGCGTGCATGCGGGGGAGTTTTTTGCGCTGCCGCAATCGCCGCAGTTGTTCAAGCAATTGCTGATGGTGGCGGGCTACGACCGCTACTACCAGCTCACCAAATGCTTCCGCGACGAAGACCTGCGCGCTGACCGCCAGCCCGAATTCACCCAGGTGGACGTTGAGACATCGTTCATGACCGAAGAGCAGATCATGGTGATGATGGAAGAGATGATACGCACCGTGTTCAAGGAAGTGCTGAATGTCATGCTGCCCAACCCGTTCCCGCGCATGTGCTATGCCGAAGCGATGGGTCGTTACGGTTCGGACAAACCGGATATGCGCGTGACGCTGGAACTCACCGAAGTCACCGATGCGGTGAAGGACGTGGCGTTCAAGGTGTTCGCCGGAGTGGCAAATTCCGAGAACGGTCGCGTGGCGGCATTGCGCGTACCGAACGGTGGCGCGTTCACGCGCGGCGAGATCGACGAGTACACCAGGTTCGTCGGCATCTACGGCGCGAAAGGGCTGGCCTACATCAAGGTCAACGACGTGACCCAGTTGAATGAAACCGGTTTGCAATCGCCCATCGTGAAGAATATCCACGCAGCCGCGTTGAAGACCATCATGCAGCGCACGGGTGCGCAAAACGGCGACATCATCTTCTTCGGCGCCGACAAGGCCAAGATCGTCAACGATGCGCTCGGCGCATTGCGCAGCAAGATCGGCCACGAAAAAGGCTATGTCAACGGCAAGGCCTGGGAGCCGCTGTGGGTGGTGGATTTCCCCATGTTCGAATACGATGACGAAGCCAAGCGCTGGAACGCCTGCCATCATCCGTTCACTTCGCCCAAGGACGAGCATCTGGAATTTCTGGAGACCGATCCCGGCAAGTGCTTGGCCAAGGCCTACGACCTCGCGCTCAACGGCTGGGAAATCGGCGGCGGCTCGGTGCGTATCCACAAGGAAGAAGTGCAGAGCAAAGTGTTCCGCGCGCTCAACATCGGCGCGGAAGAAGCGCAGCAGAAATTCGGCTTCTTGCTCGATGCGCTGCAATACGGTGCGCCTCCGCACGGCGGCCTGGCCTTCGGCCTCGATCGCATCGTCACCATGATGACCGGCGCCGAATCCATCCGCGATGTGATCGCCTTCCCCAAGACTCAGCGCGCGCAATGCTTGTTGACGCAAGCACCGAGCCCGGTGGACGAGAAGCAATTACGCGAACTGCACATCCATCTGCGCAAGCAGGTGCAGACTACGGTGGAAGTGGCCAAGGAGTAATGCTGGAACGGGGCGTACGAAAGTACGCCCTTTCGCTGGAGAGCAACAATATGAATCTGTTAATGAACCAAGCGCTCGGCAACCGATACTTCAGCAACAGCCAAAAAATTCGCGCCATCTCTGAAAGCTGGGTTACATCAGAAGGCTTCTGCCCCGTTTGCGGGGGGCAACTTCAACAGAGCCAGAACAACTCCAAGGTTCTAGATTTTCTCTGCAAAAACTGCCCTGAAGAATATGAACTGAAAAGCAAGGCAGGAAAATTCGCGCGCAAAGTGACTGATGGCGCGTTCGATTCCATGATGTCGCGTATTGCCGTGCCGAACAGCCCGCACTTCTTCTTCCTTGGTTATGATCAAGCAAGTTACTCCGTAAAGAATTTCTTTGTAGTCCCCAGCTACTTCTTTCAGGCATCGGTAATCGAGAAGAGGAAACCGCTTGCGCTGACAGCCCGCCGGGCGGGTTGGACAGGTTGCAATATTCTGCTTGATCAAATTCCAGACGCCGGTAAGATTCATTACGTTAGTAATGGCTGCAAGGTTAAAGCTGAATCCGTATTAAGCGCTTGGAGAAAAACGGCCTTTATAGGAAAGGCAGGCTCTATTGAATCAAGAGGCTGGATGTTGGATGTATTAGCCTGCATAGAGAAAATCAAACAGAACGAGTTTTCGCTAGACGAAATCTACAAATTTGAATCAGAACTATCCCTGCGCCACCCTGGCAATAATTTTGTAAAGGACAAAATCCGACAACAGTTACAAGTCCTGCGGGACAAGGGTTTCTTGGAGTTTATGGGGCGCGGAACATACAAACTGGCACAGCGTCATGTTTAGATATAGAACCTTCGGCTTTAGCCCCTTCCCTTTTTTTGTGAAGTTCATTTTGAGAATCAATCCGTCCGATTGCGCCATCGCTAGGAGACCGTCATGGAGGCAGTGACGCATGTGATTCCCCGCGATGACTTTCACCTCGAACTGGAATTCAGTACCGGAGAAGCGCGCATTTTCGATGTGCGCCCTTATCTGGATAAGGGCGTGTTTAAGTGCTTGCAGGACATCAAGCTGTTCAAACAAGCGCACGTTGCGTTCGATACGGTTTGCTGGCCGGGCGATCTGGATATCGCGCCGGAAACGCTTTACGATAAATCCGTTCCCGTAAGGAAGGCTGCATGAGAACGGCAAGCGCACTACGCTTTTTGTTTGTCTTGTTGCTGTTGTGCCTGCCGTTCGCGGCGCAGGCGCACAAGCATCATCATGCCGAGGGTAATCCCGCTGCATCGGCTTTCGTCGGCGTGGCCGAACTGCCGCCCGAAGCGCGCGATACCTTGCACCTCATCAAACAAGGCGGCCCCTTTCCTTTTGTGCGCGACGGTGTGGTGTTCGGCAACTACGAACATCGTCTGCCGCAACAGCCGCGCGCTTATTATCATGAGTATACGGTGCAGACGCTGGGCGCGCGCAATCGCGGCGCGCGGCGCATCATCTGTGGTGCCTTGCCGGAATGCTATTACACGGCAGACCATTACCGGACTTTTCAACGCATCAAGGAGTAGCCATGAGTGAGGTGTGCGAGCGCTTGAAAGACGTGAACGAAGCGGGTGTCTATCAGCTGGCGTGCAGTCTGGAAGAATTGCATGGTTATGCCGCTCAGGCAGGTTTCGCTGTGTTTGAGGCCGATCTGGCACAGGTGCAGGGCAAGGGGGAGTTTCTTGCTGCCATCGCGCGTGCTATCGCGGCGCCGGATTGGTTCGGCCACAATTTTGATGCATTGGCGGATTCTCTGTGCGATGTTTCCTGGCGTCCCGCTCCCGGCTATGCGCTCGTGTTGTGCAACGGCGCAGATACCTTGGGATTGAGCGAAGCGGAACGTGGGATCGCCATGGGGATATTTGCCGATACGGTGACTTTCTGGAAGTCGCAGGGTAAGCCATTCTGGATATTTCTCTTCTGATGCCCTACAAGCAACCTGTCTCCGCGCTGGTGGTTATCTACACGGCCGCACTGGAAGTTCTGTTGCTGGAGCGTGCCGACTATCCCGGTTACTGGCAGTCGGTGACGGGCAGCCGCGATGGTGTAGAGTCGCTGCGCGAAACCGCGATCCGCGAAGCGGGCGAGGAGACCGGGCTGGATGCCGGCCTGTATAAACTGACCGACTGGAAGATACAGAACGTGTACGACATCTATCCCAAGTGGCAACACCGCTATCCGCCCGGTACCACGCACAATACCGAGCATGTGTTTGGGCTGGAATTACCGCAACGTTTGCCGGTCAAACTCTCGCCTCGCGAGCACCTGAGTTACCAGTGGCTATCCTGGCAGGCGGCGGCAGATAAAGTGTTTTCGCCGAGCAACCGCGCGGCGATCTTGCAATTACCGGAAAGAACTTCATGTCCGAAAATGTGATTTTCATAGACTACGATTATCCCGACACGGCACAGACCAGTTGCAGCACGGCGCATGCATGGGCGAAGAAGCCGCGCGAACCCGAAGCGGGCGAAAAAGCCGAATTGATCGCGCGCATCAAGCGCCTGCTGAAAGAGCAGGATGCGGTGCTGGTGGCGCATTATTATGTGCATCCCGACCTGCAAGACCTCGCGGAAGCGACCGGCGGCATCGTTTCCGATTCGCTGGATATGGCCAACTTCGGCTACCAGCATCCGGCGAAGACCATTGTTGTGGCCGGCGTGCGCTTCATGGGCGAGACGGCGAAGATACTCAATCCCGAGAAGCGCGTGCTGATGCCCGACCTGGAAGCGGAATGTTCGCTCGATCTGGCTTGCCGGGCGGACGAGTTCACCGCATTCTGCGCCGCGCATCCCGACCGCACTGTGGTGGTGTATGCCAACACCAGCGCGGCAGTGAAGGCCGGGGCCGACTGGATGGTGACCAGCTCCATCGCGTTGCCCATCGTCAAGCGCTTGCATGAGCGCGGCGAAAAAATCCTGTGGGCGCCAGACCGGCATCTGGGTGCTTACGTGCAGGAGCAGACCGGTGCGGACATGCTGTTATGGCAGGGCTCGTGCATCGTGCACGACGAGTACAAGGCGCAAGAATTGCTGGAGCTCAAGGCCGCACATCCTGGTGCAAAAGTGCTGGTGCATCCGGAATCGCCGCGCGCCGTGGTCAAGCTGGCGGACGTGGTCGGCTCCACCACGCAACTCATCAAGGCCGCACAGAATTCCGATGCGCAAGAATTCATCGTCGCCACCGACAACGGCATCCTGCACAAGATGCGCACGCTGTGTCCGGACAAGCTATTCCTTGAAGCCCCAACCGCCGGGCAAGGCGCCAACTGCCAGAGTTGCAGCCATTGTCCGTGGATGGCGATGAACGGATTGTTTGGCGTGGCTGAGGTGCTGGAAAAGGGCGGCAACGAAATTCACGTTGATGCGGAAATCGGCAAGCGCGCGAAAGTCTCCATCCAGCGCATGCTGGATTTCGCCAAGCAGATCAAGCCCAGTTCAACCGCCGGCTGGTGATGCCTGAGCTGCGCGATCGCCTGCATGAATTGAATGCGGATATTGTGTTCTTGCAGGAAGTGCAGGGAGAAGGCGGGCGCCGCCGGGTCATGCCGCGACATGCAACCTGTCCATCGCAGCCGCAACACGAGTTCATCGCGCAGGAGATCTGGCCGCACAGCATCTACGGCAAGAATGCGATATACGACGAAGGGCACCATGGCAACGCGATATTGAGCCGCTATCCGATCATGCGCTGGGACAATCAGGATGTGTCCGCGCATCAGTTCGAGAGTCGCGGTTTGCTGCATTGCGAGATCGCGCTGTCGGATGGTTTGCCGCAACTGCATTGCCTGTGCGTGCATTTCGGGCTGTTCAAGCGAGGGCGCGGGGTGCAGTTTAATGCGCTGATCGAGCGCATCAAGCATCTGGTTCCGGCAGATGCGCCGCTGATCATCGCAGGCGATTTCAACGACTGGAACAACCATGCCAGCCATCTGCTGGCACATGAGCTGCATCTGCATGAAGTGTTCGATGCCAGCCTCGGCAGGCTGGCGCGCAGCTATCCGGCAGGCTTGCCGCTGTTGCGCATGGATCGCATCTATGTGCGCGGGCTGGAGATCCGGCATGGCGAGGTGCATGCCTGGAGGAAGATATCGGATCATGCGGCGCTGTCAGCGGATTTGGTGTTGCCGTGAGCAGCAAGCATATCGTCGATGGTCATACACTTACGTTGCTGCGCAATGGCGAGGAATATTTTCCGCGCCTGGTTGCGGCGATAGATGGCGCGACGGAGACGGTCTATCTGGAAACCTACATCTATGCCACCGATGTGGTCGGGCGCATGGTCGCGGATGCCTTGCGGCGCGCGGCGGCACGCGGGGTGAGGACGCGCCTGTTGTTCGATGGCTATGGCGGCGCGGAATTTCCGCGCGCGTGGATGGAGGAATTGCGCGCGGCTGGCGTAGATGTATTGAAGTTCCGCCCGGAAATATCCTGGCTCACACTGCGCAGGCAACGCCTGCGTCGTTTGCACCGCAAGCTGGCGGTGGTGGATGGGCGCGTGGCCTTCGTCGGTGGCATCAATATCATCTCCGATATACCTGGCGGCGAGGTGTTGGCGCCGCGCCTGGATTATGCGGTGGAAGTGCGCGGCGATACGGTGGTGCGCATCCATGCGGCGATGCGGCGGCTATGGACCATGGTGTCCTGGATGAGTTTCCGGCGGCAGCGCGAGCGCATAGGGTGGCTGCCCGCTCATCCCCATAACGCGCATCACAAGGTGCTGTTCCTGCTGCGCGACAACCTGCGCCACCGGCGCGATATCGAGCTGGCCTACATCAGGGCCATCGCCGGGGCGCAGCACGAGATCATCATCGCCAATGCCTATTTCCTGCCCGCGCAGCGTCTGCGCCTTGCATTGCAGGATGCGGCGCAACGCGGGGTGAAAGTGGTGCTGCTGTTACAGGGCAGGGTGGAATACCGTTTGCAGCATTACGCTACCCTTGCGCTATATGACGAGTTGATGCGTGCGGGTATGGAGATATACGAATACCACACCAGTTATCTGCATGCCAAAGTGGCGGTGGTGGATGGGCAGTGGGCGACTGTGGGTTCGTCCAATATCGAGCCGTTCAGTTTGTGGCTGGCGCGCGAAGCCAATCTGGTGGTGCGCGATGCGGGGTTTGCCGGCTCGTTGCGCACGAGCCTGATGCATGAGATTGTGCAGGGTGCGCACTTTGTCGAGCATGCGACCTGGAGCAAACGCAGCGCCTGGATGCGCCTGCTGACGCGAGCCAGTTATGCCATGATGCGTCTGTTGACCAGCGTGATCGGTTTTGCGCGCGGGCGCGATGATGTTTAGATGGTGTTGAGATGCGGCTTCCAGTTGATGCGTGGCGAGTCGGCAGGTATGATCCCTGCCTTGTTCGCGCGGGCTGGCTTCCCGCTTTTTTGTGTGGATTCTGTTTAAAGGCGTGATGTGAGCAAAGTTTCCGGATTTCTCAGACAGATCACACTGGCCAAGCTGCTGGTGTTGTTGTCCATCTTTTCTATCGCCATCGCTGCCCTGCTGATTCTGGTGCTGTCCGGTGTGGTGCGCGACCGTGCCGTGCACGACCTGGCGCGCAATGATGCGCGACAAACTTCAAAACTGGTATTCGAGAGCCTGTATTCGGCCATGCGCAAGGGCTGGAACAAGGAAGAGATCAAGGAAGTCGTCGAGCGTCTGAATCAGACCATGCCCGGCTTGGCTATCAATGTTTACCGTGGTGAAATAGTCGAGAATCAGTTCGGTGCGATGGCGGGCGAGCGCGCGGTGATTGCCGCCGACCCCGAGTTGTCTAAGGCTTTGCGCGAAGGCAAGGATGAGTTGATGGTGGCGGAGGGCGGGAAATCCATACGCTATCTGTATCCGGTGCAGGCACAGACGGAATGCCTGGTATGCCACACGCAGTCTCATGTCGGTGCGGTGCATGGCGTGATAGACATCACGTACCCTATAGACGATCTCAAGGTGTCATTCGGCTATGTGATCAACTCCATAGTCGGCTATACCTTGCTTATCATGACGCTGGTGTTCCTTATCCTGTTTTTCAAGTTGCGCTATCTGGTGGCGCTGCCGATCGCCGATCTGGTCAGGTTGATGCAGAAGATCACGCACGGCATGGATTTCAGTCTGCGCGTGGACAAGAGGCACTGGATTGCGGAACTGCATCATCTGTCCGACTATTTCAACCGTCTGCTGGGAACAGTGCAGGACTACAACAACCGCCTGCAGGAATTGTCGGTGCGCGATCCGCTGACGAATTTGTACAACCGGCGCAAATTCGAGGAATTCCTCGACTATGAGATATTACGCGCCGCACGACATACGCGCCCGTTCTCGGTCATCATGATAGACATCGATAATTTTAAATATATCAATGACACTTACGGTCACCCGATAGGCGACATGGTGATCAAGGAACTGGCCATACTGTTGACCTCAAACCTGCGCCGGGGCGACGTGCTGGCGCGACTGGGGGGAGATGAGTTCGCGCTGATCCTGCCGGAAACACCTGCGGCCATGGGTTTGCAGGCCGCGAACAAATTGCATCAGGCGCTAAAGGGCAGAGAGTTTGAATTGCCGGTGGGCAGGATACGCGTGACCGCGAGTTTCAGCATGGTCAGCTACCCGGAAGACGGCCAGACCAGAGAGAGCATCTATTCATCCATGGATGTGGTGCTGTACAAGGCCAAGCGCCACGGCAAGGATCAGGTGATGACGGCGGAGACCGATCAGGATCGTTCCATGATGGAAATATTCCGCCAGGGCGATTTCCTGCGCAACGCCATGCACGAGGGGCGCATCGAGTCATTCCTGCAACCTATTGTAGATGTGCGCAGCGGCAAGGTGGTGGCCTTCGAGTCGTTGGCGCGCATACGCGATGGCGAGAGGGTGTATGCGGCCGGGGAATTCATCGAGGTGGCGGAAGAATTGGGTATGGCCAAGGAATTGGATCAGGTCGTGTTCAGGAAGGCACTGGAGCACCTGGGGAAACTGGTGCGCGAGCATTCCGAGGCGAAAATGTTCTTCAATCTGTCTGCGCGCAGCTTCAATGACATCGAATGGATGCGCTCCATTCCGGCCATGGTGCAACAACGTGGGATAACTTGCGACAAGATCGTGCTGGAACTGACTGAACGCGAGGCGTTGCCGCACCTGACCCAGGTCAAGGTGACCATAGATGAATTGCGCCAGAGCAACATCGCGTTTGCACTGGATGATTTCGGCAGCGGTTTCTCTTCTTTCCTGTACCTGAAATATCTGGCAGTTGATTACGTCAAGATCGAAGGCAGTTTCGTGCGCCAGATCGCCGTGGATGACCGCGACCGCATCATGGTGCAGCATATCCACGAGATGGCGCATGAGTTCGGTCTCAAGACCGTGGCCGAATTCGTCGAGGATGAAGCGACATCGAAGATGCTGGCTGAGATCGGTGTGGATTATGCGCAGGGCTATTACTATGGACGTCCCGCCGCCCCACCTGAAGACTAGCTGCAACTCTCGTTTTCCCGAACGGCTATAATGTGGCCGTTCGTTTCCTCCTTGCCACGATGCGCCCCTCTTCCGCTTCTCCCGTAACTGAATCCGACCTGCGCGGCGATTGGAAAACCGTGCGCACGCTGTTGCCTTATCTGCTGGAATTCAAGTGGCGTGTGGGTATCGCGCTGGCATTGCTGGTGCTGGCCAAGCTGGCCAATGTGGCGGTGCCGCTGGTGCTCAAGGAGATCGTGGATGCGATGGGCAAGCCGCAGGCGATGCTGACAATCCCGGTGTTCCTTATTGTCGGTTATGGCCTGCTGCGTTTGTTCAGTACGTTGTTCGGTGAGCTGCGCGACGCGGTGTTCGCCAAGGTCACGCAGCGCGCCATCCGCCGCGTAGCGCTGCGGGTGTTCGTCCACCTGCACAACCTGAGCCTGCGTTTCCATCTCGACCGTCAGACTGGCGGCGTATCGCGTGATATCGAGCGTGGCACGCGCGGCATCAGCTTTTTGCTTACTTTCATCCTGTTCAACATTCTGCCGACCTTGTTCGAGATCGGTCTGGTCGCAGCCATCCTGCTGGTCAAATACAGCCCGTGGTTTGCCATCATCACTTTCATTACGCTGCTGGTCTACATCGGTTTCACGCTGTTCATCACCGAGTGGCGCATGGTGGTGCGGCGCAATATGAACGACCTGGATTCCAGGGCCAACACGCGCGCCATAGACAGTCTGCTGAATTATGAAACGGTGAAATATTTCGGTAACGAGCAATACGAGGCAAGGCGCTACGACGAGCATCTGGTGCAATGGGAAACGGCCGCCGTGCAGAACCAGACTTCGCTGGCCGCGCTGAATGCGGGGCAGAGCACCATCATCGCCATCGGCGTCACCGCGCTGATGTTGCTGGCTGCACAGCAGGTGCTGGACGGGCGCATGACGCTGGGCGACCTGGTGCTGGTCAACGTGTTCATGCTGCAACTCTACATGCCGCTGCATTTTCTCGGTTTCGTTTATCGCGAGATACGGAATTCGCTGGCGGATATGGAGCGCATGTTCCGCCTGCTCAATGAGAACCGCGAGATCGCGGATGCACCGGATGCGGAACCTTTGAATCTGGTGTGCGGCGAGGTGCGCTTCGAGGGCGTCGGCTTCGCTTATAATCCCGAGCGGCAGATATTGCGCGAGGTCGACTTCCATATTCCCGCCGGACATACCGTCGCCGTCGTGGGGGCGAGCGGGGCGGGCAAATCCACCCTGTCGAGATTATTGTTCCGTTTTTACGACGTGAGTGCGGGACGCATCCTGATAGACGGCCAGGACATCCGCAGCTTGACGCAGGCCAGCCTGCGCGCGGCCATAGGCATCGTGCCACAGGATACCGTGCTGTTCAACGATACGATCTATTACAACATCGCTTATGGCCATCCGGGTGTCGCGCGTGAAGAGGTGTTGCGCGCAGCGCAGTCGGCGCATATCCATGCTTTCATCGAATCGCTGCCGCAAGGCTACGACTCCATGGTGGGTGAGCGCGGGCTGAAGTTGTCCGGCGGCGAGAAGCAGCGCGTGGCGATCGCGCGCGCCATACTCAAGAATCCCGCCATCCTGATTTTCGATGAGGCGACTTCAGCGCTGGACTCGAAATCGGAGAAAGCGATACAGGACGAACTGCGCCATATCGCGCGCAACCGTACCACGCTGGTTATCGCGCATCGTTTGTCCACGGTTGTGGATGCACAGCAGATACTGGTGATGGATCACGGAAGTATCGTCGAACGCGGCACGCACCGTGAACTGCTGGCGCAAAAAGGTGTCTATGCGCACATGTGGGCATTGCAACAACAGGAAGAGGGCGGCTTTGTTGCGTCTTGATTTATCCCGGTTTTGCGGTATCCTTCGCGCTATCGACCAGTCGGCGGGATAAATATGCACAAAAAATTTCTGATATTGCTGCTGTTGTCTGTGCATGCGCTGGTGGCTCAGGCCGTATCCGGCGATGCGATGACGCTGAAGCAGGATACCGAACTGGCCAGCACGGTGCTCAAGCGCACTTCCGCGCCCAAGCTGCGTTCATCCATCGCGCTGATCTACGATGAGCAGTCGCAGCGTCCCTTGTATACCAAGAATGCAGAAACCGTTGCCCCCATCGCCTCGATCAGCAAGCTGATGACTGCCATGGTAGTGCTGGATGCACAGTTGCCGCTGGATGAGGAAATCAGCATCAGCAAACTGGACATGGATACACTCAAGGGCACCCGTTCGCGCATGAATCCCGGCATTACACTGTCGCGTGGCGAATTGCTCAAGCTCGCATTGATGGCTTCCGAGAATCGTGCCGCCGCCGCGCTGGCGCGCACCTATCCGGGCGGCACCGAGGCCGCCGTGGCGAAAATGAACGCCAAGGCGCGCGAGCTGGGCATGAAGGATACGCATTTCCTTGATCCAACCGGTCTGAACAGCGGCAATGTTTCCACAGCGCAGGATCTGGTGAAGATGGTGCAGGCGGCGCGTGGATATGCTGCTATCCATGAGGCGACCACGTCTTCCTCGCATCTGGTGGAGCGAGCCGGACATCGTCCGTTGCGTTTCAATAATACCAATCCCCTGGTGAAGAGCGCCTCCTGGGATATCGGCGTGAGCAAAACCGGTTATATCAGCGAGGCGGGCCGTTGCCTGGTGATGCAGGTCAACATCAACCAGCGCCCGATGGTGATCGTGTTGCTTGATTCCTGGGGCAAGCGCACTCGCGTCGGCGATGCCAATCGCGTCAAGAAGTGGATAGAGGGCTCGCTGACTACTCGCGTGCGTCGTAGCTGATTCTTCTGCGGACTGGAGTCTTTCAAGAGGGGGCGCAAGCCCCCTTTTTTGCGCCCGCGAATCAGGCGCGATTTTCCCAGAGGCCGGTGAGCAGGCGTATGTGATCCGCTATGTCGCATCGTTTCGCCAGGTCAAAACCCTTGTGGCGCAGATCGTCCGGAAAAGGCTGGCGGATGATCCCCGCTGCTTCCGCAGGTGTGTCGAATACAAAGCCCGCATCACCTACCAGGCGCCTGATGTCCGGGCGGATATTTTGCACGCATACGCCGACTCCAGCAGCCTGCGCTTCGGCTACTGCCATCGGCCAGCCCACGGTATTGTGCTGGCGTGATGCCGTGTAAACCAGCCATTCGTGGCGTTTGTATTCGGCCGGCATATCTTCCGGCTCGACCGGAGGTATGAAGTTGACTCTCCCGCCGCATCTTTTATTTGCTGCCACCAGACTGGAGGTATCGTAGCCCATGGCGTAGAGATTGAATGCGCGCTCCGGCACGAGGGTGGACAGCCTTAAATAATCTTCCATGTTTTTCTTGGGGATGGCTGCCCCAAGATTCATGATTTCTTTCCCGTTCGGGCGGGTGTCGTGGAAGCGCTTGTAGTGCAACACCGGGTAACAGGAAACGATCTTGTGGTGTTGTACCCCGTATTGTTCCAGCATGGAGCAGGTATAGGGATAGGTAAGCACCCCAAGACAGGCATCCTGATTAACGAGACTGGTGATGTTGCGCATCCTGTCGGGAGGAGTACCCGTGACGTCGAACGAGTGGTTGCGGATTGTGTAGGGTGCGTTGAGCACCTGGGATATCTGGTGTACCCGCTCGACCATGGTGTAGTAATGGCCATGGATCACATCCGGGGCGAAGCTGCGCAGATACCGGGTGACCTCATACCGGTTGTCATCGGTCAGCACCAGATGCGGACGGCGCGTCCGATAAGGGTGGTTGCCTGGGGTGAGGGCCAGAATCTCGATGTTATACGAGTCCCACAGCGTATCTATTTCATTCTTGATATAGGTTTCCGAAATTTGTGGGTAATTTGCCACGACGAGCAGGATGCGTTTTTTGGTTTTTTGCATAGTGTTGATTTCCCCGGCTGAGGCCATACTATAACGCAACAAGATGAAGTCACACCCCCGTCATTTTTCCTTCACGGATTTTTAATATTCGATGTTTAGGATGCTGCTGTCGCATAGGGCGGCTTTCAAAAATGACTGGGAGAGTTGAAGATGCAAAAGAAGATTCTTGTATTGGCAGTGACTGCGGTGCTTGCCGCTCCGGCAGCGTTCGCGGATACCGCCAACGTGACTGTATATGGTGCTGTGGATTTAGCCATCGATATGGTGAGCAATGGCGATACCACTTCGGCTAATGCCGCTGCGGTTACGGCCGGTTGCCCCACCCTTGGCGGCGCATGTTCCGGAATCAGCAATGCTCAAGTTTCGAGCCAGGTTTCCAAAGTCGGCTTGAAAGGTGCTGGTGATATGGGCGACGGATTGAGCGCGATCTGGCAAATCGAACAGCAGATCGATGTCGACAACAGCGGTGCGACAGGCGCCAAAAACACCTTTGCCACCCGCAATACTTATGCCGGCTTGAAGAGCGACAGCGCGGGTACCGTGCTGCTGGGGCGTTACGATACCCCTTACAAGACCGCCACCCGCAAGTTGGACGTATTCGGTGATCAGCTTGCCGATAATCGCAGCCTGATGGGCGGAGGAACAACGGCGACCGGTGCTGGCTATCATGATGCGCGCCCGACCGATGTGATGGCGTATATCAGCCCGAAGATCGCCGACTCCACTACGGTGGCAGTGGCTTATGTCGCCGGTGCGGAATCGGCCACGAATTCCACTCAGGTAAAAGGTGACGCATGGTCGATGGCCGGCATGTATGAGGCGGGCCCGCTGTATGCCGCACTGGGATACCAGGTTTTCAATTTTGGCAGCACAGGCACAGGCCAACTCGCCGGTACTCGCGATACTCAGACGACGGCCTGGAAGCTGGGCGGTGGCTACAAGATGGACGCGCTGCAACTCAATGCGGTTTATGAGAAAACCAGCGATAACCTGACGGCCAGCACCAAGGCTGACAAGTATGGCCGCAGCACCTGGTATCTGGCCGCCAAGTACAGTCTGGGCAATGACGCCGTGAAAGTGGCCTATACCTCAACAGGCAAGCAGGCCGGCGCGGCGGCTGGCACCGACACCAGCGCAAGGCAGCTTTCCCTGGGATATGACCGCAACATCAACAAGAGCACTACGCTCTATGTGCTGTATACCAAGCTGACGAATGCCGCAGATGCAGCCTACACATTGACCACGGCCGGTTCAACGGCAGGCGGTGTCGTGTTGCTGGGCAACGGTGCGGACCCCTCTGCCATGTCGCTGGGCGTGAAGTACGCATTCTGAAATACCAGGTCTCCAACGGTCTCCCCCGGACCACTTTGCGGGTGCCATCAGGCGCCCGTTTTTTATGGCTCAAGCGAAATGAATGTGGCACCACGCTGGTTGGCGGCAGCATGAGTCGCGGCGACAAGTGCTGCTTGTGCGGCATCTGAATACGGGCGGCTGTCCGGGTGATGCGATAGTTCCGCCTCGGAAAAAGTCTGAATGGTGGCGAGATGCTGCTCCTTGCCTTGCGGTGCTGTGGCCTGAAAATACAACATGCCATCGCGCAGCGTCACTGCCAGCAGATAGGACTCCTCGCCGTGCGCTCTTACTTCGCTGTCGCTTACCTTGAAATACAAAGGAGGGGTATTGCCGCTTTGCCGATCCTGTTCGCCGAGGCGGCACGAGATGCTTTCCAGCAGCGGCTGGGCGAGATTGAGCATGGGGGCGAGCACGGCGTGGTACTGGCCCACGCGGTTGATGACCAGCGGGCTGGGCAGAGCCTTGGTCTCGCCGACGCGCAGGAAAACGATCATCAATACGATGGCTGTGACGACGAGGGTAAATTCAATCATGTGTGCGTTCCTGTGATTCCAAACTGTAAATACCACACGCCCAGTGACACGAAGAAATTGACGAGGATCGCGGGAAGGAATTTCAGGTGCGTGCCGAAGCTGTAGCTTTTATCCAGGGACATCACCATCACACCGGCGGCGGAGCCGATTACCGTGAGGCTGCCGCCTATGCCCACCATCAGCGCGTTGAGCGCCCATTGCGCATCGCTTAGTGGTGGATTGGACATCAGCGCGGCGGCTTCCACCGGCACATTGTCCAGCATGCCGGAAAGTATTCCCAGCACCACGTTCACAGCAGTGGGTGACAGAACTTCGAACAGCCGCGAAATGTAAGCCAGCCAGCCGACATGGTTGAGCGCCGCCACGCCGCTGATGATGCCGATGAAAAACAGCAGCGTGTTCCATTCCACTTTTTGCAGTTGCTCCAGCAGCGCGATGTCGGTGTCCCTGCGTTTCTTCAGGTGCCAGGTGTACAGGCCGATGAACGCCAGGCCCATGCCGATGGCATACTCGATGTGTATGTGCAGCGCGATGTTCATTATTACGGCGGCGGCGATGGCTGCGATGCTGAAGAAAACCAGCCCGATGCCGCCGGTCTTGATGTTGGCTTCGCCCGGCGCGACATCAATCAACTCGCCTTGCAGCCGGTTGAGGTAGAACAGTTGCAGCACAGTGGCGCTGGCTACCCAGCCGATAAATCCGGCGGGCAGTAATGCCAGCAGTCCCGGGACGGAAATCTTGCCCGCCAGTACGATCATCAGGCTGGTGGCGGTACCGAGAAACCACACGCCGGAATTCGAGGCGATGATCAGGTTGCATAGCGCGGCATGCCGGTAATTTCGGTCGCGCGAAATTTCTTTGATCGACTTGCCGAAGATCATTGCGGTGGTGATGTTGTTGAGGAAGGGCGATAGCACAGCGGCTAGTGCGCCGGTGGCCCAGAACATCTGCTTCGCGCCGAGCCCCTTGTTGATGAGGTAACCGTTCAGTGCGCTGAACACGCCGCGCTCGCCGAGCAGTTCCACGATCATCCACATGAAGGCCATGAAGGCGATCAGCGAAAACAGCTCGCCCCCGTTCTCTTTTTGCATCTCGGCAAAATGCTCGAAGCGCTGCGGGTCGTCCCCGGCCAGCCAGTAATGCAGGCCGATCAGCAGGTAGGCAGATAGCATGAACAGCGCAGGCTTGAATTTATCAATGTGCAGCCTGGCTTCAAAAACGATGAGCAGCATGCAGGCGCAGAAAATCAGCAAAACAGCAATGCCCAGCCAGGATGTGGGTTGTATCGGCATGGTGAGTGCTCGTTGATAGGTTGGTCTTATGCTAGCACGAATGACATTCTCGAATTGTCTGCGGGAGTGTATGGGTTTGTTTTTATCGGACTGGAGCGATAGACATGAAAAATCGGATAAATTATGGTGAGGCATATCCGCATGCCGGTGAAATACGCCGTTAACAATAGTCTGCCAGACTAATCACCGCGCTTCCGCAATTGTGCTTGCGTTATATTTTATATTTCCATATTATTGGAAATATAAAATATATATAGCGGGCGTGTGCATGAAAATAAAAACGGCTGTGGATGCCTTGGCGGCGTTGGCGCAGGAATCGCGCCTGTCGGTTTTTCGCCTGCTGGTGCAGGCGGGCAAGGAAGGCTTGGCGGCAGGCGTGCTGGGCGAAAAGCTGGGCATTCCGCCTGCCACGTTGTCGTTTCATCTCAAGGGGCTGACGCACGCCAAGCTGGTCAAGTCGCGCACTGAAGGGCGCTACGTGATTTACACCGCCAGCTACGCCGAGATGGATAAGCTCATTGCTTATCTGACCGAACACTGCTGCGCGGGCGATAGCGCACAGTGCGCCCCACGCAAGAAATGTTAAAACAAATGTAGGGCGGGTTACACCCGCCATGGCGGGCGCAGCCCGCCCTACCAAAACGGAGTATGAAATGCAGAGTGAAAAAACCTACAACGTACTGGTGCTATGCACCGGCAATTCGGCACGCAGCATTCTGGGCGAAGCACTGTTCAATAAACTTGGGAAAGGCAAGTTCAAGGCTTACAGCGCAGGCAGCAAGCCAGCCGGGCGCGTTAATCCCGGAGCGCTGGAATGGTTGCAACAGCAAGGCTACAGCAGCGAAGGATTGCGCAGCAAAAGCTGGGACGAGTTTGCCGTACCCGGCGCGCCGGAGTTTGATTTTATCTTCACCGTGTGCGACAACGCTGCCGGAGAAGCCTGCCCGCTCTGGCCCGGCAAGCCTGCCACTGCGCACTGGGGGATTCCTGATCCGGCGCATGTAGAGGGCGATGAAGCGCGGCGTGCTGCGTTCAGGAAGGCCGCTGATCAGTTGGCGCGCCGCATCCAGTTGTTCATGAGCTTGCCCATCGAGAAACTGGATAAGCTCGCCCTGAAAGAGAAACTGGCCGAGATCGGGCGCATCGAGAATTGATGTTATGAGTATCTTCGAACGCTATCTGACCCTGTGGGTGTTCCTGTGCATCGTCGTTGGCGTGGTGCTGGGGCAATTTATGCCCGCGCCATTTCAGTGGCTGGGCAAGCTGGAGATTGCCCATGTCAACCTGCCGGTCGGCCTGCTGATCTGGGTGATGATTATTCCCATGCTGCTGCGCATAGACTTCGGTGCGTTGCACGAAGTGCGCAAGCACTGGCGCGGCATCGGCGTCACCCTGTTCATCAACTGGGCGGTTAAACCGTTCTCCATGGCGCTGCTGGGCTGGCTGTTCATCCGCCACCTGTTCGCGCCTTATCTTCCCGCAGAACAGCTCGACAGCTACATCGCCGGGCTGATCTTGCTGGCCGCCGCGCCCTGCACCGCGATGGTGTTCGTGTGGAGCCGCCTGGTGAACGGCGAGCCGTTATTCACCTTGAGCCAAGTCGCGCTCAACGATGCCATCATGGTGGTCGCCTTCGCCCCGCTGGTGGCCTTGCTGCTCGGCCTATCTGCCATCGTCGTACCGTGGAATACGCTGCTGGTGTCGGTGGTGCTGTACATCGTGTTGCCGGTGCTGCTGGCGCAGGTGTGGCGCAAGCTGTTGTTGGCGCGGGGCGCGGAAGCGCTGGAGCGCACCTTGTCCATGCTAGGCCCGATTTCCATCTCGGCGTTGCTGTTGACGCTGGTATTGTTGTTCGCATTTCAGGGCAAAGCCATCGTCGAGCAACCGTTCGTCATCGCCATGCTTGCTGTGCCGATTACCATCCAGGTTTATTTCACCTCGGGCTTTGCCTACTGGCTGAATCGCCGCTGCGGCGAGGCGCATTGTGTGGCTGGGCCGTCTGCCTTGATCGGCGCTTCCAATTTTTTCGAGTTGGCCGTCGCTGCTGCCATCAGTTTGTTCGGGTTTGAATCCGGCGCGGCGCTGGCTACCGTGGTCGGCGTGTTGATTGAAGTGCCGGTGATGTTGTCGGTGGTATCTCTGGTGAAACGCAGCAAGGAATGGTACGAAGCGGGAAGCTAAGCATTTCGCAGCTCTTTAACTGGCTGGTATGATGATTTATGCAAAGTTCACACAAACCATTGCCCGAACAGCAACGTACAGAGGCTGAGGCGCTATTTTTTGCGGGGAATCGCCACATGGAAGCAGGCGAAACAATTCGAGCCGGGGCGTGTTTCAGCAAGGCAGTGCAGATCGCTCCGGACTTCGCGGAGGCCTATGCCAATTGGGGCCTGCTCCTGGATCGGCGGGGCGATAAAAAAACTGCCGAGGTTTGCTACCGTTTATCTATAAAGTTTAACCAGGCCTATGCGGAAGTCCACCTTAATCTGGGGGCGTTGCTGGCAAACGAGAAACGATTCGACGAGTCTGAGGCGGCCTATAAGCAAGCGATCGCACTCGATAAAAATTCCCCTGTGGCCTGGTCAAATCTCGGCGTGCTCTATGCCTGCATGAAACGCGAAGAGGAGGCCGAGCAGTGTTATCGCATGGCCATGAGCATGGACGCTAGTTATGCAACTGTGCGTTTCAATTTCAGCTATTTGCTGTTGCGTCAGGGCAGGTTCGAGGAAGGCTGGGAGTGCCTCGAAGCGCGCAATTTTTATGCGCCCCTGGCGGCGCATTTTGTCTGTCCTCGCTGGCAGGGCGATGCGTTGAACGGCAAATCCATCTTGATCGCTTACGAGGTCGGGCATGGCGACATGATCCAGTTTTTTCGTTATGCCAAAGTGCTGAAGGCGCAGGGTGCGGCCTCGGTTTCCATGATCTGTCATCCGGCCCTGAAAACTCTTTTCTCGGTGCAGGAAGATGTAGATACGGTCATCTCATTCGATGAGACTATCCCGACATCAGGCTGGGATTTCTGGACTCCACCACTGAGCATTCCGTACCATTGCGGGACGCGCCTCGACTGCATACCGGCAAGTCTTCCCTATCTGCATGCTGCGCCGGAGCGTATCGCGAAATGGGCAGCGCTACTGCCTGAACATGAACTGCGTGTCGGTTTGGTGTGGAAAGGAAATCCGTTGCACGAAAATGACGCAGACCGCTCCTTGCCATCGCTAAGTGTGCTGGCTCCGCTGTGGGGTGTCAAAGGCGTGCGCTTCATCAGCTTGCAAAAAGGTGCCGGGGAAGACGAAGCGGCACGCAGCGAGTTGCCGCTCATCGATCTTGGAAGGCGGCCGGAAGATTTTTCCGATACCGCTGCTATCGTGACGAATCTCGATCTGGTCATTTGCGTCGATACGGCTATAGCCCATCTGGCCGGCGCACTCGGAAAAAGGTGCTGGGTATTGTTGCCTGCATACAAGGCAGACTGGCGCTGGCTTGCGGATCGAACGGACTCGCCCTGGTATCCTGAAATCATGAGGCTCTTCCGCCAGGCGGAAATGGGAGACTGGGCCGCCGTCGTTGCCGAAGTAATCGTTGCGCTGGAGCAGTGGGCGGTGGAAATGCATGCTCAGCGTTCGGGCGCAATCTTGCCTGACTTCGGGATGGTTTCCTGTGTGCATCCATCTTGATACACAGTAGACATACACACATGACAAGGCCGAATTATTTTGATGACTGTCTCCAGGGCGGGTTGTTGCGTGAATTCATGATTCCCGGCATCGTTTATATGGAAAATTGAATTAGGGCAGTTTTTCCTTTTCCCTGAACTAACATTCCCAATGTGCCGATAGCATGGATCGAGTGGGGGAGTGTGGCTCTACCCAGTGTGCCGCTTCGCGGTTTTTCTGTCCGGTTGCGCACTGAAACAAAAGCCGTTATATTGCCGCCCATGCACTTCTCACGCCACATCTCGCAATTGCACTCCACCTTCAGCCTGCTGGCGGCGCTGAAGCTGCGCCCCGCGCGCTAAATAATTTCCCCCTATAGTTTCAAAACAGGCGGCAATCCATGTGATGGCTGTGTACAAGTATATGCAATGGAGTCTGACATGAGCGAAAAATTAATAATATTCGATACCACTTTGCGCGATGGCGAACAAAGCCCCGGCGCATCCATGACCAAGGAAGAAAAAATCCGCATCGCGCGCCAGCTGGAAAAGCTCGGCGTGGACGTGATCGAGGCGGGCTTCGCCGCCGCCAGCCCCGGCGATGCCGATGCGATACACAGCATCGCGAAAATCATCGAGCATTCCACCGTGTGTTCGCTGGCGCGCGCCAACGAGAAAGATGTGCGCGCGGCAGGTGAGGCAATCAAGCCTGCGAAATCCGGTCGCATCCACACCTTCATCGCCACCTCGCCCATACACATGGAAAAGAAATTGCGCATGACGCCGGACGAAGTCGTGGAGCGTGCCGTGGCTGCCGTGAAGCTCGCGCGTGAATACACCGACGATGTGGAATTCTCGGCGGAAGATGCCGTGCGCTCGGAGATGGATTTTCTCGTGCGCGTGTTCGACGCCGTGATCAAGGCCGGTGCGAAGACCTTGAATGTGCCGGATACCGTGGGTTACAGCATCCCGCTGTTGTGGGGCGAGCGCTTCAAGCAATTGATCGCGCGCGTGCCGAACAGCGACCAGGTGATCTGGTCCACGCATTGCCACAACGATCTCGGCATGGCTTCCGCCAATTCGCTGGCAGCCGTGATGAACGGCGCGCGTCAGGTGGAGTGCACCATCAACGGTTTGGGCGAGCGCGCGGGCAATGCCGCGCTCGAAGAAGTGGTGATGAGTATCAAGACCCGCCGCGACATCTTCACCTGCGACACGCGCATCGACACCACGCAGATTGTGCCGACTTCCAAGCTGGTCTCCAGCATCACCGGCTACCCGGTGCAGCCGAACAAGGCCATCGTTGGCGCGAATGCTTTCGCGCATGAATCCGGCATCCATCAGGATGGCGTGCTCAAGCACCGCGAGACCTACGAGATCATGCGCGCCGAGGACGTGGGCTGGGGGGCGAACAAGATGGTGATGGGCAAGCATTCCGGGCGAGCCGCGTTCCGTGCGCGCTTGCGGGAATTGAATATAGTGCTGGAAGGGGAAGAAGCCCTGAATGCTGCCTTCGCGCGCTTCAAGGATCTGGCCGACAAGAAGCACGATATTTTCGATGAGGATTTGCAGGCGCTGGTCAACGAAGAAGTGGTCACCCATATCAGCGAGCATTATCGTCTGGTGGCGATGGGCGCGCATTCCGAGACCGGCAAGCTGCCCGTGGCGCGCGTGATCATGAGCGTCGGCGGCAAGGAACAGCAAGCCGATGCACAGGGCGGCGGGCCGGTGGATGCGACGTTCAAGGCTATCGAACAGATCGCACGCAGCGGCACCGAGTTGTTGTTGTATTCGGTGAACAACATTACGAGCGGCACCGATGCGCAGGGTGAAGTCACCGTGCGTTTATCCAGGGGCGGACGCGTGGTCAACGGCCAGGGTGCGGATACCGACATCGTGGTGGCCTCGGCCAGGGCTTACCTGAATGCATTGAACAAGCTGGACACAGGAGCGGAGCGGGCGCATCCGCAGGTGTAATCTGGCCGGGCAGCTTGCGCTGCTGGCCACCTTGGGTTACGACATCAAATGACACAAAAGATCAGCACTGAAGTATTGCTGGAGAAGTACGCCGAGCCCGGCGAAACTTCTCTGGCCGATGTGCGCCGCCGCGTGGCTCGTGGCCTTGCGCAGGCCGAGCGGCCCGAGCAGCGTGCCCGGTATGAAGAAGAGTTTTTTCGTGCGCAGGAGAACGGATTCATCCCTGCCGGTCGCATCAATTCTGCGGCCGGGCTTCCCAGTCAGGCGACCCTGATCAATTGTTTCGTGCAGCCCGTGGGCGATGCGATCTCCGGTACCAGCGATGGCAAGCCCGGCATCTATGACGCGTTACAGCAAGCGGCAGAAACCATGCGGCGCGGCGGCGGCGTGGGCTACGACTTCTCGCCCATCCGTCCCATGGGGGCATTGGTCAAAGGCACGAATTCGCGTGCGAGTGGCCCCATCTCCTATATGCGCGTGTTTGATCGTTCCTGCGAAACCGTTGAGTCGGCAGGGGCGCGGCGTGGGGCGCAGATGGGCGTGCTGCGCTGCGATCATCCCGACATCGAACATTTTATCCATGCCAAGGATCAGGGCGATCTGCGCAACTTCAATATCTCCGTCGGCGTGACTGACGCGCTGATGCAAGCGGTGGAACATGATCAGGAGTTCGAGCTGGTACATAACGCAGAGCCAGCAGAATCACTCAAGGAACAAGGCGCAACACAACGCGCCGACGGCAAGTGGATCTATCGCCGGGTGCGCGCCGCCGATTTGTGGAAACAGATCATGGAAAGCACCTACGACCACGCCGAGCCGGGTGTGTTATTCATCGACCTGATAAACCGCGATAACAATTTGTCTTATTGCGAACTGATCGAGGCGACCAACCCTTGCGCCGAAGAACCGCTCCCACCCTACGGCTGTTGCTGCCTCGGCTCGATCAACCTCACGTGCATGGTAAAGAATGCGTTCACGCTGCATGCGGGTTTCGATTACGAACCGTTCAAACAGGTCGTGCGCACGGCGGTGCGCATGCTGGACAATGTGCTCGAAGTCACGGCCTGGCCGCTGCCGGAGCAACAACAGGAAGCGCAGAACAAGCGCCGCATCGGGCTGGGTTACACCGGACTCGGTGATGCGCTGGCGATGCTGGGGCTGCGTTACGATACCGGGCAGGCGCGCGCCTTCGCCGCCGACATTACGCGCATCATGCGTGACGAAGCCTATCTCGCCTCGGTGGAACTGGCGCAGGAACGCGGTGCATTTCCGCTGCTCGATGCGGAGCAATATCTCGACGCGCCACGCTTCGCTTCGCGCCTGCCCGACGAACTCAAGAACAAGATACGCTCACACGGCATCCGCAATAGCCACCTGCTGTCGATCGCGCCCACCGGCACCATCTCGCTGGCTTTCGCCGACAATGCCTCGAATGGCATCGAGCCGGCTTACTCGTGGTTCTACACGCGCAAGAAGCGCATGCCGGACGGCAGCACCAAAGACTATCAGGTAGAAGATCACGCCTGGCGCGAATACAGGAAAGCAGGCGGCGATGTGGCTAAATTGCCCCCGGCCTTTGTCACCGCGCTGGAGATTTCTGCCGTCGATCATATGCAGATGGTGGCCGCCGTCGCACCCTATATCGATACCTCGATCAGCAAGACCGTCAACGTGCCCGCCGACTATCCCTATGAGAATTTCAGGAACCTCTATCGCGATGCGTGGCAGGCAGGCCTGAAAGGCCTGGCGACGTATCGCCCCAATAGTGTGTTGGGCTCGGTATTGTCGGTCACCTCGAGCAACAAGGATGAGCAGCCGCAGGATCTGGTGTTCGACCAGGACCGGCGCATCGTGCTCGAAGCGGCTCCGCAGCCTGCGCTCGCATCCCTGCGCTGGCCCGGGCGCCCCGCATTGCCAGGTGGCAGCGCGGGCTGGACTTCGCAAGTGGTGGAGCATCCTCTGGGCAGCTTCGTCGCTTTCGTGTCGCATACCGAGAATGGACATAACCATCCGTTCGAAGTCTGGGTGAATGGCTCGGAACAGCCGCGCGGCCTCGGTGCATTGGCCAAGACCTTGTCCATGGATATGCGCGCTCGCGACCCGGTGTGGTTGCGCATGAAGCTGGAAATGCTGACGAAGACGGCGGGTGATGATGCGTTCGACATGCCGATGCCGCCCGATGGCGAAATGAAACGCATGCCCAGTCTGGTGGCCGCTTTTGCGCACCTGCTCAAGTTCCGTATCGAACAATTGGGCGCGCTCGAAGTCGGCGAAGACATGACCACGCCCATGATGGATGCGCTGTTTGCCAGGAAGGAACCGAAGACCGGCACCGACGGAACCATGAGCTGGACGGTGGACATCGCCAATGCCGGCGCGGGCGACGACTTCGTATTGGGCCTGAAAGAACTGGTTTTGCCTGACGGACAGCGCCGCCCTTATTCGATGTGGTTGTCCGGCGTTTATCCGCGCGCACTCGATGGACTGTGCAAGGTGCTGAGTCTGGACATGCGCGTCATCGATCCCGCATGGATAGGCATGAAGCTGCGCAAGCTGCTCAACTTCGGCGAGCCACTGGGTGACTTCATGGCGCGCGTGCCGGGCGGCACAAAAATGGAAAGCTATCCTTCCACCGTCTCCTATGTTGCCAAGCTCATCATCCACCGCTACGCCATGCTCGGCCTCCTCGACGAGCACGGCTACCCGGTGCAGCACATGGGCGTGATGGAAATTCCGGAAGGGCACAGCAAAGGCAACGGCATCCGCCCAATCGTCGGGAAAGTGTGCAAGGAATGCGGCAACGCCACGCTAATCAAAAAGGACGGCTGCGAGTTCTGCACCAGTTGCGGCGCGATAGGGGCGTGTGGCTGAGTCAGTGTAGGTTCTCAAAATACATGTAGGTTCTCAAAATAGGTGAAAACTTTCTCAGCATATGAAAACAGTGTTTATTGAAATGTTTTCATGGTATTACATGCTATTTTCCCAAAAATAGACGTTTTTAACTACTTAGAACGTTAGTTTGTTGGTGCGCGTTTAAAATTACCCAGTCCTGCGCGTTGAATTTTACCCAGGCACTTTAAACCGCCGTTTGGGTGGCGGCTGCGGATAAGTGTAGCTCAATTTCACTGCATTTACCCCGGAGAAGGAATGCGCGCAGT